>NZ_JBDVFA010000086.1:0-114486 GCF_039941195.1 Aurantibacter sp.
CAAACATATGTCTGCAAATCCTCGTCGTATTTCTAAAATTGAAGTGGATTTAAAATTACCAGCAGCTACTGGTGAAAAGGAGCGGAAAATCTTAATTCATACTGCAAATACTTGTCCTGTGCATTATAGCCTCCATCCAGATATTGATAGACAAATTAAATTCAATTGGATAAACTAAAGTTTTTATTAGTATTCTGTTTTATAGTTTGTACTCAAATTCAAGCACAAGATGAAGACCGCGTTTTATTATGGTCTAAAGACCGAAAATTAACTTGGGCAGATTACAAAGGTAGTCCACTAAAAACGGAATGGGCTGCTGCAACTACGGCCAGTGGAATAACATATTCTTTAAGCAGCATTATTGGTAATGGAGAATCTAGTTTGGAGGTTATAGTTAGTTCTCTTTTTTATCCTGATAAATCATGGCATAAGCCAGATTTATGTAATGATGTAATTTTAAGTCACGAACAATTACACTTCGATATCACCGAACTTTTTGCAAGAAAATTTAGGGCAAAATTGAGAACTGTAAGAAATGATACAAATATCAAGAAAAAGGTACGCGCTATTTTTGTTGAAATCAATAAGGATTTACATGCGTTTCAGAACAAATATGATCGTGAAACCAATTATTCACGTGATGTTAAGCAACAAGAAATCTGGAACAAAACTATTCATGAAGCTTTGAATGAATAATACTAATTAAGATTTCTTGAATTTAATTATCAATACAATGTTCGCGTAAATCAGCAAATGATTGCTTGGTACTTTCTGATAAAATATCACTGCAGGTTCTTTCAATCTCATTAATATCTGCTATTACTTCATCACAACTGCGATCGGGATTAGCTTCATTTCTTTCGTCAAATTCTTGAACGCTTTTTGCACATTGTAAGGAGAGTGTAGTATCGTCTAATGCATCCTTTACTTCCTTTACACAGCCATTAATAATGCCCATAGTAAGCACTATTAAAAAAATAGATATTGATTTTTTCATAGTTTGAAATAGGTTAATTGGTATGTCTTTGGGGGAAGATGTTTATTGAAATTACTCAATAATGCTATTAAAAAAAGCCGCTACAAATTGTAGAAGCTTTATTAAAACGTTAAAAATATAAAAATGTTATACGTCGCAAATTGTAACACCTTCTTTTAGTGCTGCGATTTTGTCTTCCCAAGTAGGAATAAATTCTTGCGCAACATAACCTTTATAGCCTGTAGCTAAAATTGCTTTCATTATTGCAGGGTAAAAAAGTTCTTGTGTATCGTTAATTTCATTTCTACCTGGATTTCCACCAGTGTGGTAATGACCAAAATATTGGTGGTAATCTTGAATGTTTCTTATAATATCACCTTCCATTATTTGCATGTGGTATATATCATACAATAGCTTAAAATTGTCAGAACCTATGGCCTTACATAATTCCACTCCCCATTCGGTATGATCGCACATATAATCGGCATGGTCTACTTTTGAATTTAAAAGTTCCATTTGAATAACCACACCATGTTTTTCTGCAACCGGCATTATTTTCTTTAATCCTTCTGCACAATTCTTTAAACCTATCTGGTCGTCCATGCCATTTCTATTTCCACTAAAACAAATGAGGTTTGTAAATCCTGCTTCTGCCACTAAAGGAATTACACGTAAATAATCTGCAATTAATTCTTCGTGTAACTTGGGGTCATTCCAACCTTCTAAAATACCTTTACCAGCACCCCAACACATGGAAGCATGAATATTGTATTTTTTCATCAAAGGCCAATCTTCAGGTCCAGTTAAATCTATTGCTTTTATACCTAATTCGTTCAAATTTTTGAGAAATTCTTCCATAGGAATTTTGCTATAACACCAGCGACAAACACTGTGGTTAATATTGCCTTTTAATTCAGTGGTTGTAATTTTGTTCGTAGGCATTGCATTAGCAGTTTTACAAGCCATTACCCCAACAGAGGCAGCAGCGGAGGTTCCTATAAAAGTTCTTCGTTTCATAATTTTGTCGTGTTTAAGGTTTTTAAAGATAAATTATTTAGATTTAAATGCCCGTTTTAATTTTAATAAGGAAACTAAATGGATGTAAATTTCGATAATAAGAAACTAATAGAATTGGCACATTATCGTATGCCCTTTGGGAAATTTAAAGGACGATTATTAGTTGATTTACCCGAACCATATTATGTATGGTTTAAACAAAAAGGATTTCCAACAGGCAAACTAGGTACCTTATTAGAAAGCATGTATGAAATTAAAGTAAATGGTCTTGAACCAATAATTCGGAAGATTCAAAAAGATTTTCCTAGAGAATAACTGGGTAGTTACGGCTCAAGTTGTATCTTTGAGCCCCGTAACCAATACGCTATAATGCCAGCAACAAAATACATTTTCGTTACGGGGGGAGTTACCTCTTCATTAGGTAAAGGTATAATCGCCGCTTCACTTGCCAAATTACTACAAGCAAGGGGGTATAAGACCACCATTCAAAAATTAGATCCTTATATAAACGTAGATCCAGGTACTTTAAATCCATATGAGCATGGCGAGTGTTATGTTACTGATGATGGAGCTGAGACAGATTTAGATTTAGGCCATTATGAACGTTTTTTAAATGTGAGAACTTCACAGGCAAATAACGTTACTACGGGTAGAATTTACCAAAGTGTTATAGAAAAAGAACGTAGGGGTGAATTTTTAGGCAAAACTGTACAAGTGGTACCTCATATTACCAATGAAATTAAACAACGTGTTCAATTATTGGGTGATAGTGGGGAATATGATATCGTAATTACTGAAATAGGTGGTACTGTTGGTGATATAGAATCACTACCCTATATAGAAGCAGTACGTCAGTTATTATGGGAACTAGGTGATACTAACGGTATTGTTATTCACTTAACCTTAGTGCCTTTTTTGTCTGCTGCAGGTGAATTGAAAACTAAACCTACACAACACTCTGTTAAAACTTTGATGGAAAGTGGTATTAAAGCTGATATTCTTGTATGCCGTACAGAACACCATATTTCTGAAGAAATTAAGGATAAACTAGCACTTTTTTGCAATGTAAAACGTGAGGCTGTTATTCAATCTATCGATGCTTCTACAATTTATGATGTGCCTAATTTAATGTTATCTGAAGGCTTGGATAAAGTGACTCTTAAAAAATTAGATTTACCAGATTCTAAAAAACCAGATTTAACGAATTGGAATCAGTTTGTTCATCGTCATAAAAACCCAAAGCATGAGGTAACTATTGGTCTTGTTGGTAAATATGTTGAATTACAAGATTCATATAAATCCATCTTAGAATCTTTTATACATGCAGGTGCAGTAAATGAGGTTAAGGTAAATGTTCGCTCGGTACATTCAGAATATTTAACTGAAAATAATTTAAAGGACAAGTTAAGAGGCTTAAACGGAATTTTAGTAGCTCCTGGTTTTGGCGAACGTGGTATTGAAGGTAAAATTGAAGCTGTAAAGTATACCAGAGAAAACAATATTCCCTTTTTAGGTATTTGTTTGGGTATGCAAATGGCAGTTATTGAGTTTTCTAGAAATGTACTCGGTCTTAAAGATGCCAATTCTACTGAAATGTTAGAAAGCACTTCCAACCCGGTGATAAATTTAATGGAAGAGCAAAAAAATATTGTAGATAAGGGTGGTACTATGCGTTTAGGGGCATGGGATTGTGAAATTACCCCAGGAAGTTTAGTAGCACAAGTTTATGGTGATCAAGCAAATATTTCCGAAAGACACCGTCATCGCTACGAATTTAATAGTGATTACCTTGAGCAAATTGAAGCAGCAGGAATGAAAGCTACCGGGATAAATACAAAAACTGGATTGGTTGAAATTGTAGAGTTAAAAGACCATCCTTGGTTTGTAGGTGTACAATATCACCCTGAATATAAAAGTACTGTAGCTAATCCACATCCACTATTTGTTGGGTTTGTTAAGGCTGCATTAAATCAGAAATTGAAACAAACCAATGCCACTTTGGCATAAAGTGAGCATTTGGACATATATTTGCTCATTATAAAAAAATCAACCAAGCCAATCTGTTTGGTGAATCAAAATTTTAGATGGAAGAAAAGAAGCTTGACATAAATTCAATTATTGGTTTTGTGCTCATTTTTGGGATACTTATTTTTATGTTTTACCAAAATAGGCCAACCCCAGAAGAATTGGAAGCCGAAAAGGCAAAACAAGAACAGGTTGAGGCACAAAAAAGTGCGGAGCAAAATGTTCAATCTCCTACTACTGTTACGCCAGCAAATAACCTTCAAGATTCAACTGCTGTTGCCAACTATCAAAGTGCAATAGGTGCTTTTGGTTTTACAAAACCTTCTGATGGTAACACAACTTTGGCAAATGATGTGCTACAATTAAAAGTTAATAATAAAGGTGGACAGATTGTAGAAGCAAAAATGGTGCAGTTTAATACATATGATTCCATTCCAGTTTATTTAGTTAAAGACGGTAATGCTTCATTCGGGCTAACATTTACTACATCCGATAATAGAACACTGAATACCAACGACCTTTATTTTGAACCAAGTTTAACAAACAACGGGGATAATCAGGTACTATCAATGAAGGCGAAAATTGCTACTAATGAATTCTTAGAATATCGTTATGAGATGAAGCCTGATGATTATATGGTCGACTTTACGATACGTTCACAAGGATTAAACGGAGTAATTAAAGGCGATAAACCTATTGCTTTAGAATGGTTTTTAAAAGGAATTAGACATAGTAAAAGTGTAAAGTACGAGAACCGTTATACTGAAATGATGTATAACTACGAAGATGGTAAAATTGATTATTTATCTGCTAATGGTGATGATGACGATATTGAGGAAGATGTGCAATGGCTTTCATTAAAACAACATTTTTTCACTTCTATATTAGCGACTAAGAAGAATTTTAAAACTGCTGAAATTCGTTCTATTAACTTAGTTGAAGAAGAAAGCAAAGATGTTAAGTTTACCAAAGATTTTGATGTTTCAATTCCTTTGGCATTAGAAGGTGGTGAGTTATCAGAAAACCTAAATTGGTATTATGGACCAACAGATATTGCTGTATTAAAAAAGCATGATCAATATGAGTTAGAAGATACTATATATTGGGGTTGGGGTATTTTCGGATGGATCAACCGATACGTATTTACACCATTTTATTCCTTCCTAAGCAACTTTTTACCTGCAGGAATTGCTATTATTTTAATGACCATAATTGTTCGTTTGGCAATGTCACCTGTAACATATAAATCATATTTGTCTCAGGCAAAAATGAAGGTATTAAAACCTGAAATAACGGAATTAGGGGAGAAGTATAAGGACAACGCGATGAAAAAGCAGCAAGAAACCATGAAATTATATGGTAAGGCTGGGGTTAGTCCAATGAGTGGTTGTGTTCCCGCATTGCTGCAGATGCCTATTTTTTATGCATTATTCATGTTTTTCCCAACTTCGTTCGCGCTACGACAAAAATCATTTTTATGGGCGGATGATCTTTCATCCTACGATGCTATTTTTGAGTGGACCACACACATTCCGGTTATTTCTACTTTTTATGGTAATCACATGAGTTTGTTCCCAATATTGGCTTCTATTGCGATATTCTTTTATATGATGATGACAACCGGACAAAATATGCCACAGCAACCCGGTATGCCAAATATGAAGTTTATCATGTACTTAATGCCATTTATGATGTTGATTTTCTTCAATAATTATGCAAGTGGATTGAGTTTGTATTACTTTATTTCTAACCTAATTACAATTGGTATAATGCTGGTTATCAAGAATGTAATTATTGATAATGATAAAATACACGCTCAAATTCAAGAAAATAAGAAGAAACCCAAGAAGGAAAATAAGTTTCAGAAAAAAATGCGCGAAATGATGGAGCAGGCTGAAGAACAGAAAAAAACTGGCAAAAGATAGTTGCTAGTACAACTTAAAGTAAAAAAGCCCTGATACAAATATCGGGGCTTTTTAGTACCAAGTGGTTATGTTTGGTAAGATTTGGGACTGCAATATGAAACTTATTAGACCTTAAATAAATTATTAGTTGTCAAGCACTCATTTTTGTATGCTAACCGCTATTAAAATGTTGTTTTCAATTTTGACACCATAGAATAGGTGTAAAAATATTATTTCAAATAAATAGCTCCCAAGTACATCGAGGGAAATATGCACAAGGGAGCTAGACAAACACTATTTTAATTTCTTAATGACCCAACAAGTCCAATACTTCTTGTGGTAATAATACTTTATCAATTAAGTGCACGACTCCATTACTTGCTGTAACATCAGCCATTATTACGGTGGCCATTGATGCTGTGGCATCGTTAACAAAAACATCATCATGTATGGAGATGGTAACATTCGCACCTTGGACAGTTTCAATTTCTTGGCCATCAGACAAATCGGTAGAAAGTGCTTTTGCACCGGAAACTACATGATAAGTTAAAATTTTAGCCAGTATTGCTTTTTCATTTTCAGTATCAAAATCTGCTAGACTATTGTATTCATCTCCTAAAACTTCAAGTAAATTACCGAAGGCTTCGTTAGTCGGTGCGAATACCGTAAATGGTCCGGTTCCACTTAATACTTCTACTAGACCAGCATCTGCTTGAATTAAAGCTTCTACTAATAAACTTAAGTCATCTACAGATTGCGCAAGACTAACAATATTTGGTTGCAAGGCATCCAACACTTCTTGTGGTAATAATACCTTATCAATTACGTGAACCACACCATTACTTGCCATAACATCAGCCATAATTACCATGGCATTCATATCGGTCGCATCTTCTATATATACGCCTCCATCAATATTAATTGTAACTTCTTCACCTTGCACTGTCTCTATCATTTGACCCACAGAGAGGTCGGTAGATAAAGCAGCTACATTACCAACTACATGATAGGTCAATATTTTAACTAAAAGCGCTTTTTCTTCATCTGTATCGAAATCTGCCAAACCATTATAGTCATCTCCTAAAGAATCTAATAAGGCAATAAAAGCGTCATTAGTAGGTGCGAATACCGTAAATGGACCGATTCCACTTAATACATCTACTAAACCAGCATCTGCTTGTTGCAAAGCTCCTACTAATAAACTTAAATCATCTGTGGCAACAGCAATTTCAACGATATTACTAAGCTCAGCTTCAGTTTCTAAAGCGTCTAAAACGGCTTGTGGTATTAAAACTTTGTTTATAACATGAACTACACCATTACTTGCTTGGATATCTGCACTGATTACTTCTGCATTAGTATCAGTGGCATCAGCAATAAACACGCCTCCGTCAATATTTATAGTTAGATCTTCACCTTGAACAGTGGTAATTGCTTGGCCGTTACTTAAATCTGTTGATTCGGCTTTTGCTGCAACAACATGGTAAGTTAAAATAGAAGCTAATAATTCTTGTTTCTCTGGAGTATCGAAATCTTCTAATGAATCATAACCATCTAATCCGTTCAATAAATTAGTGAAAGCTTCATTAGTAGGAGCGAATACAGTAAAAGGGCCAGCACCACTTAATGTGCCAACGAGGTTGGAGTAATCGTTTTCATCTGCCTTAAGTAATGCAGCAACCAAACTCGATAAGATATCAGTTTCTTGAGCAGTCTCAACAATATTCATTTCATCTTCAGGGATGATAACGTTGTCATCGTCACTATTTGAACAGGACGAAACTAGTAAACTTAAAAAAGCAAATAGAAAAGCACTCTTTAATAAAACAATCTTTTTCATAACAATAGTTTTTAAATTAATTATATCAAACAAGTGACAGCGCTCATAAAGTAGTACCTCTAGCATAATCTCAATTTTTAGCAATTTTTTAAGTGTAATCACGCAGTTGTAAAATGTTTTAATGACGCCAATTTGTTTAAATGTTTATGCGAATATATAAAAATTTTCTTTTTGTCCAACTATTTAAATTAAAACTTAGACAAAAATATTTTGGAGTACTAAATGTGAAAGACAAAAGTTTGTAACAGTAGCAATGAAATGGCATAGTATTTTAAATAAATAAAAAGATTATATATGGTCGATTGTAAGTATAGTCGACTAATTCAGACAACTACTTATGTAAACTTCATAAACTGTTTGTATATGAATTTTGTATTTTTGTAAGCTATTTTAATGTAATGAGTAAAAAAGTTGTTGTTGGTCTTTCTGGTGGAGTGGATTCTAGCGTTGCAGCCTATCTTTTAAAGGAACAAGGTTATGATGTAATTGGCCTTTTTATGAAAAATTGGCACGATGATTCGGTTACTATTTCGGAAGAATGTCCTTGGTTGGAAGATAGTAACGATGCATTAATTGTAGCAGAAAAACTTGGTATTCCGTTTCAAACAGTAGATTTAAGTAAGGAATACAAGGAACGTATTGTAGATTATATGTTCAAGGAATATGAAATGGGACGTACTCCTAATCCAGATGTATTATGCAATCGTGAAATCAAGTTTGATGTTTTTATGAAAATAGCTCTTCAATTAGGTGCAGACTATGTGGCTACAGGGCATTATTGTAGAAAAGGAATTTTGACGAATGAAGATGGTGTAGCGACTTATCAATTATTAGCTGGTAAAGATGGTAATAAAGATCAATCATACTTCTTATGTCAACTTTCACAAGAACAATTAGCAAAAACACTATTTCCAATAGGAGAATTGCAGAAACCAGAGGTACGTAAAATTGCTGCGGACAACGAATTAATTACAGCAGATAAAAAAGATTCCCAAGGCTTGTGCTTTATTGGTAAAGTTCGTTTGCCAGATTTTCTTCAACAAAAATTAAAACCAAAAAAAGGAGTCATTGTTGAAGTCCCTTCAGATGATTCGCAATACAATAAAACGATTCCTAGCTTTGAAAACAAACAGCAAGAATTGGCCTTTAATTCTGAAAAGCCAATATATCATGTTGAAGATGGTAGGGTAGTAGGGGAGCACCAAGGTGCACATTATTTTACAAAAGGTCAGCGCAAAGGTTTGGCGGTAGGTGGTACTAAGGAACCTCTTTTTGTAATCGATACAGATGTTGATGAAAATGTTATTTATACTGGTCAGGGTAAAATGCATCCTGGTTTGTATCGCAAGACATTATTTGTTAATGAAGAAGAAATCCATTGGGTTAGACCTGATATGGCGCTACAAGTAGATGAAAAAATGGAAGTTTTAGCTAGAATTCGTTACCGACAAACTCTTGAAAAAGCTACTTTATATAAAATTGAAAGTGGACTTTATGTTGACTTTGAAAACCAGCAATCAGCAATTACAGAAGGTCAATTTGTTGCCTGGTACCAAAATGATGAATTATTGGGTTCAGGAGTTATAGCCTAATTCTCTACCATGAAAAACATTTAGATAAGAACTTAGGTTTTTTATACACAGTATCAATGCAAAATAAAAGTACGTTTTTGTTTAATATTGAATATCCAATTATTCAGGGTGGAATGATTTGGACTAGTGGTTGGCGCTTGGCCTCAGCAGTTTCAAATGCTGGAGGATTAGGACTTATTGGTGCGGGTTCTATGTATCCGGATGTTTTGCGTGAGCATATTCTAAAATGCCAAAATGCCACTAGCAAACCATTTGGAGTAAATGTTCCTATGCTCTATCCGGACCTCGATGAAATAATGAATATCATTATTGAAATGGGTGTAAAAATAGTTTTTACTTCTGCAGGAAATCCAAAGACATGGACATCCTATTTAAAAGAAAAAGAAATTACTGTAGTGCATGTAGTTAGTAGTGTGAAATTCGCTTTAAAAGCTCAAGAAGCTGGTGTTGATGCAATTGTTGCTGAAGGTTTTGAGGCTGGTGGTCATAATGGACGAGACGAAACTACCACTCTAGTCTTGATTCCTGCGATTAAAGAAAAGATAACTATTCCGATACTAGCCGCAGGTGGTATAGCTAGTGGACAGTCGATGTTAGCGGCTATGGTTTTAGGGGCAGACGGTGTACAAGTTGGTAGTAGGTTTGTGGCCAGTAATGAAGCTTCTTCGCATCAACTTTTTAAACAAGAAGTAATTAATTCTAAAGAGGGCGATACCCAACTTACTTTAAAAGAATTGGCTCCTGTTCGATTGCTGAAAAATAAATTCTATGATGATGTACAAACTGCTTATGCGAATGGTGCTTCTGTTGAACAATTGAAAGAACTGTTAGGTAGAGCCAGAGCTAAGAAAGGTATGTTCGAAGGAAACCTGGAAGAAGGCGAACTAGAAATCGGCCAAGTTTCTGCTTTATTACATGAAATTAAGCCTGCTGCTCAGATTGTTTCAGATTTTATGGCGGAATTTAATGAAGCTAAAAAACTAGTAGAAAATTTTTAGCTTGTTCTTATCAGTAAATTAAAAGAAAATATTTTGCTACCTCTTTGTGTTTTTAGTTGCATATTGACCGTGGATTTGCATCGTCTGCACAAGGAAATTGATAAAAACTTTGGTCGTGAATAGGCATTGGATTATCGGTAACGGATAAGGGTGTTAAAGTCTCTGTGCCATGTTTGGGCATGGTAACTTGTGCCGAAGAACCTCCACCCAGTGCAATATCTTTGGCATTTAAATTACCATTGAAAGAATAATCGATAAGCGCATCTAATATGCGATATATGCCGTAATAATCGTAAGCGTCAAATTTATCAGAAGTTTCAGAAAGTGCATGCTCAGTGGTAAATTGATATCCATCTATTTCATCTGATTCAATCATTATAAAATCTTTTTCTGAAGTCGAAATATTAATAGAATTAAAAATATCAATTGCCATTCTATGGTCGTTTATATCATCATCCTCATAAACTTGAGTAATAAGTTTGGTATTTTCAGGAAAACTAATGAGTTGTATATCTGTTAGTTGATATGAATACCATTGTGCCATGGCAAAAATAAAACGCCCGTTTTCTCCCCATCCCTTTTCTACAAATCCCTTATGGGCCAGCCCAAAGGATGCTCCACCTCCAAATGAAAATCCGACAAAGCCTACTTTAGTTGTGTCAATTAATTCTGGATAATCAGTTACCGCCTTTTCAAAACCAGCCCATAAAGTATTATACCGTTCCTCTACAGTTGCACCTATAGTTGGGTAAGGAACATAAACTACCACATAGCCTTTAGAACTCAAAAAATTAAATAAACCATCGTAATTAGCACTTTTATTACCACCGAAAGGATGAGCATAAAAGATTGTTGGGTTACTCGTAGTAACATCCATAGGATGAAATATTTCTACATTTTTATTTGCAAATAATGGATTCTCAAAAGATGTTTTGCTCACAATATATGTACCATCGGACCCATAACCAGTAGTAGGCTTTGCGATTGGCCCATCTAAGTTGCTAATGGGGTCTTGTATTTCAGGAATGTCTGTTTCTGTATTGTCTTTACTACAAGATGCAAATGTTACCAGTGCAATTAGAATAAAAAATAGTCTTGTTTTTCGCATTTTTCAATATTTATAGTCGCTACCTTAAACAATAGAAAAGGTTTTAGTTTGCAATTGGCTTTTTATCAACGAAAAAAAAATGTTTATATTTTATTGATTTTTAATGATTTAGCTAGTTTTATATTATAATCGTTTTTGGCTGTATTTTTATTATTGGTAATAAGATTACTTTTTTAAAAAACGAATACACTACCTTTTGCCCCTTCAGCCATTAAATTTATTTGGACATCAATTTCAAGAAATGGACTAGGAGTAATCGAATTGTGAAAAGGTTTGTGGTTATTACCGGTAATAACATGATATAATTCTTCAATAGAAATTGTACTTATACCACTTTCTATGTTTGTTATTCCCTTTTTTGATAGTACTTAAAAATGAATTGAGTAAGACCTCAATCAGAAAAAGACCAACATGAATAAATTATAAAACAGAAGTTTCAATTGCAATATCTGCATGTTCCCAAGCTTTATCAAATTCAGCTTTTATTTTTTTAGACTCTTCAATTTTACCTTGAGCTTCAAGTGTTTTGTGAAGGCCCATTAATGACCAACCATTTTGCCTTAAGATTTTTAAATCTGCTCTAAAGACTGTTTCAGCTTCATCATATTTTTCTGCGCTTAATAGTACAGCGCCTAAATTTTGACGTGTCGGAATATGCCAAGCGGCAGGTTCTGTATAGGTCAGCCCATCTTCAAAGACCACCGCATTTTCGAGATGCTCTATAGCTTTTTCGGTTTCTCCTTTTAAAGCCGCCAATTCTCCTGCGACAACTTCAAATGCGATATTTGCCGAATGAATTGAGGCATTGTTTGCTGTTGCCACCAATTCAATTATTTCTGGGTCTTTTTTAATTTGCGAGATTGCATCTAGTTCTTCTTGTGCCTCTTTCGCATTCCCTTTTCTGATGAAAGCTATTCCTCGTGCATAATGCCAAATCAGCGATAAATGTTTTATATCAGCGCTTGGCGCGGGAATGGTCAAGATTTCATTCCATTTACCAAATCTAGTATATGCTAAAAGTGGCGTAGCCGAGAAGTCTTGTAAAAAAGGAAGTTCGACCAGCTGACCAGTAGGTACTTTTTCAGCTGTTTTTTTTGCTGCATCGATGGCTATGTCGCTATCACCTAATAAACTTGCAGATGACCAAAGAAAATGAATGTTGTGTGGATAGTATCCCAGTGGATATAATCCCTGAGAAAAACATTGTGAAATGTAATCTTCATCTGCCAATATCGCTTGTTGATTAACTTTGACCGCATCTAAATATCGTCCTACCCTTATATAAATATGAGATGGCATATGAACAATATGGCCCGCTCCCGGCATTAATGATGCTAATTTATCGGCGCTTTTTACTCCTATATCTGGATATGGTAATTCAACCATATGAATATAGTAATGATGACCACCAGGGTTTTCTGGTTCTAGTTCCATTGCTTTTTCTAGAGCTGCCTTTGCTTCTTTAATATTGGGTGATGGGTTACCATCTTTATCCCAATAATTCCATGGAACCGTGTTCATTACAGCAGCAGCATACAAAATTTGAATATTGGCGTCTTTAGGGTATTTTCCAACTACCTTGGTCATAGCTATCATGTAGGCCATGTTCAGTTCTGACACATCTTTGGTCAAATCTTCACTATATCTAGCTGATAGTGCTTCAATCAATGCCTGTTCTTTTTTACTCGATTTTGAAGCCAAACTTTTAGCTTTGACCATTGCTTCATTGATTTTATTTTTACGCTCATCATCAGGAATTGGGTCATTAATATTTGGCCCGAGTGCAAATGCTTGCCCCCAATACGACATAGCTGAATTGTTATCTAGTCGAGCAGCTTCCATAAATGAACGATGACCTTCGGCATGATTAAAAGCATATGACAATTTTAGTCCTTGATTAAAAAAGGCTTGTGCTCTTTCGTTTTTGGTTGAAATGGTAAAATGAAGATTTCCTAAGTTGGTAAATAGTGGAGATATTTGCCGTGTTGTATCTACATTCTTTAGTAAATATTTAGAAGCTGTACATTTTATAAAGTTTAAACCCGCTTTCTGTCTTGTATCTGTTTGAGTAGTCTGCAAACTGTCGATTGCAATATCACCTAATAATATAAATGCAATGACTAGTAGCCCTAATCCGATTCTATTTTTCATAATCGATTTTTAATATTAATAATTTTAGGGAAACATCGTTTGAGGAGAATAAGTAAAATATCATTTTGCGAAACTACAAATATTGATTAAGAAACTTGGTTAATCACTTTTTGTGCTTTTTCTAATTCATCTTGGTGTACATATAAATATATACTGTTTGTGCTTGAAGCGAAACCGCCTAATCTAGCCGACTCAGCTTCATCCTTAATTATAGCTTCAATACCAATTTTTTGCAACTCACTTGCAATTTTCTTAGCTTCAAACTGATTTCCAGAAAAGACTTTCGAATAATTAGATTTCATAATTCATTCCTTTTGTTTAAGTAAGATACAAAATTTAGAAATGTATTGCTACACTTGCTGGGTTAGAAAGGCGTGTATAAACTAGCTAGTCTATTAGCAAGACAATTTCATTTTGAGGTTATTAAGCTTTGATTTTAGATCTCATTTTTCGTCGCCAATAAATAATATAAATGGTGCCTATTATTGAAGGTGTTACCCAAGCTACGATATTCCACAAATGTAAGCCGGCAACTATAAATGCAGTGAAAGATGCAATTAGTGCTGCAATCATAAAAGTAAGATGACTTAGAAGCCAGGCAATCTTTTTTTCTTTAAAAGTTTTATATAATTGAAAATTACGGAATGTTAAGAAAAACCCTAATCCCCCAAAAACTAAAAACAAAGCGTTGTCTTGAACAGGATTAAATAGTCCATAAATACCATAAATAAGCATAAAGGATGAGAAAAGTGCCATCGTAATTGAAAGTCCCTTGTCAATAATATCTGCTTCACGTTTATCTCGTTTCTTAAAAGTTAAGGATCGATTGCCTATAAAAACTAAATAAATTGTGAACAAAGAAATTAAAAAGAGAAATAAACTTTTATGATTTGGTAACCATGTTATGGGAAGAATTAAAATACAGCTAAGCACCATACTAAGTGAGAAAATTTTTCCCATTTTTTTGTGTTTTTTGCCTCCCTTTGTTACCGCCATACTTCCAACACCAGTTATTAGACCCAAGCCTCCTAAAAAAGCATGTAAATAAATGATAATGGTAATTAATAATTCCATATTTAAGTTTGTTAGCGGTTACAATACTCTAAAATCGGAATTCTATTTTTATTTAGGAGTGTTTTTCTTCTGAAATTGAATTCTTTTTCATAGTACGTTCTCGATATGCTTTTTCGCACTCTGAATTAAAATAATCTTGAATAGTATACTTACGATCTTCAAACTGTTCAGGAAGTATTTTAAAATGTTGAATACGATCGATACGGAAAGAGCGATAACCTTTTCTTAAATGACACCAGGCAATTAACAACCATTTGTTCTCCGTTGAAAATATAAAACATGGTTCAATTTTTCGAAAAGATATATTTGGGTCATTCGCTTTGCGATAATTAATTTCAATATAATTAAAATTTGTTATTGCCAATTGAATCTCAGAAAGGGCATTGCTAGAAATGTTTTCTTGGCGCGCATTAAAAATATGAATGTTATTGTCGAGCCGTTCACTTTTTTCTAAAACCGAAGATTTAAAAACAGATTTGATTTTTGTAAGTGCTTCTTCAAAATCTTTTACAAAAGAGGAGTCATTAGACTGACTTACCAAATGTTCTGCAGTAACTAAAGCGTTTGCTTGCTTTTCAGTAAACTGTACTGGGGCTACTGTATAACCGTCCATTAAAGTATAACCACGACCTTCTAATGTGACAATCGGTACACCAGCTTCTATTAATTTTTGAACATCGCGATAAATTGTACGCACACTTACCGCATACTTTACTGAAAGTTCGGTAGCCGTTAAAACCCTTCGTGATTTTAAAAGCGTTAAAATTGATATGAGTCTCGATAATTGCGTCATAAAAAGTAAAGGTAGCAAACCCATGAAGAGTTGCTACCTTTAAATTTTAAATTCTAATTCCAAGAATGTAAAGCAATCTTGTTTCCTTCGGTATCAATAAATTGAGCCATAAACCCGTTTTCCCCGATATCCGTTTTTGGCATTACAATTTTACCGCCAGCAGTAATTATTTTTTCTAGTGGCGTACTTAAATCGTTACCCCCATTCAAATATACTGTTACCCCTTCTGCGGAGGGACTATAACCCGGCATTTCAACAAGACCTCCACCAACGCCATTATTATCATCGTCATACGGAAACATACCGTAATTGCCTTCTGGCATAGGGGAATCTTTTATTTCGATTTCCAATACCGTGTTGTAGAATTCTTTTGCTCTTTTGTAATTTGTTACTGGAATTTCGAACCAGCTGATTGCATGTGACATTGTTTTTATATTTAAAGATTAAACCTACTACAAATGTAGCGGGGACAATGTCAGATGATGTCAGGGGTGTGAAAATTAAATTTTTACATGACTTAATTGGCTAATAATTACTTCTGCTACTAAGCCTTTAGTTGCATTTCTATGTGCTGCAATATGAGCGCTCTCGTTGTGGTTATGCCAGTGTTCTTTGGTTTGCCAATTTTCATAAAAGAAAAAACGATTAGGGTTTTCCAAATCTTCATGCAAGTCATAGTTTAAACAACCTTCTTCAGCTAGAGTAGGAGGTATTAATTTTAAAAGTGCTTGCTTTACTTCTTCACGTTTGCCTTCAGTAGCAGTAATACTTGCGGTAATTGTAAGTTGATTTTTCATTTATTTGATAATGGGAGTTAATACAATATTTTTATACGAAACATTTCCATGGTCACCTTGTAAATATATTGGTCCTGGCGCTAAAACATCTGAACTTATGGCCCCGCCCGTTGGACCTAAAACGGGTTTGTTGTCTATTATTTTTATTCCATTTAGGATTACAGTAACGTGGCGGTCTACTAATGTAATATCTACCGATTGCCATTCTCCTGCTGGTTTTTCTGCAGCTTCACTAGGAGTAATTCTACTGTAAAGCGCACCCATATGATGAGAATCTAATTCCTTACCATAAGTATCTGCTACTTGTATTTCATATAAGCCACGTAAATAAATACCGCTGTTGTCACCTTTAGGAACATTTACATCTAACTTTAAATTAAAATCAGAAAATTCTTGGTCGGTTCTAATATTGCCATAAGAGATATGATGGCCATCTTTGGGTTGTTCAGGATTATTTGTTAACAATCCGTCAGCTACGCTAAAACCATTTTTCTTGTTTTCTGGGTTCATAAGATGCCAACCTTTCATGTTTTTACCATTGAAAAGTTTAGTCTTTTTGCCAAATTTTATTTTTGATAAATCTGGAGTATCAAACATTTTTGGCATGCGTTTTCCTTTAAATGGAATTGTACGTTCGCCAGTTGCCATCCAATCTGGAGCAATCATTACGCCTTCTATAGCTTCACCAATTTTGTTAATTCGCATGGTATAGGTCATAATATGAGAGCGCTCTTCGTTTCTTTTTACTTCTTCAGTTCGTGTAACAACCAATGTTGTATCGTCCACTAAATAAACACTAGATACAGGAACTATACTGCCCCCAATCCATAGTAGTTCAGCATCCAAAAAACCTTTGTCATTAAAAACATTAAGCCAAGCTACTCCACCACCTTCAATGTCAATTCCCCACATACCATCGAAATCAGTGGCTGTTGAAGATGAAATAGTGTTAGCAAAAGTTAGGGGAACAGTTAATAAAATAAGAGTAATCGAGAATAAAATTTTCTTCATTATTGATAAATTAATTGTGTGTTTTAATTTTTAAAAACATTTATAATTAATTTTTCAATTTAGTAATTAATTGAAGAAAAGCACCTATTTAAACAGACAGATTTTTAATAAATACTATTAAATAAATGGTAGGTAGTACGCACCTAAAATTTTAATTTTTGAAGTTTTTTTATTAAAATAGAAAGGTCTCGTATTCAATAAATTATCTTTGAATATGAGACCTTTTTTAATTAACATTTTAAACTATACCTAAAGGAATAGTAGCTTAAAAAGAGCTTAGGCTACAAAATATTTACTTAAAAGCTCTTCCAATAACTCTTCGGTCAATGGTTTAGACATAAAACCGGTAATGCCATTTATTTCTTGAGCTCTATTTTTGTCATCGGGGTTTAATGATGTCGTTAGCATAACAATTACTGTTTTAGCAAGTTGATTTTCATCAAGATCTTTGTATTCTTCAAGAAATTCCCAACCATCCATCGCTGGCATATTTATATCTAAAAAGATAAGATCCGGTTGTGGGTATTTACCATCAACTGCAGTGGTTAAGTAGTCTAAGGCTTCTATGCCGTTTTCTTTTATGACAATGTTTTCTGTGCAATTCATGTTTTTAATGACCATTTTATGAATAAAATTTGTGGCCTCATCATCGTCTACTAATAATACTGTTTTTAAAAGAGGATTCATTTTAATTTTTTTTGATTGTGAATATAAAGTTACTGCCTTGGTTTGGTATTGAAGAAACATTAATTGTTCCTTGGTGTAATTCTACAATTTTTTTGCAATGTGCTAAACCAATACCGGTACCTTCATACTCTTTATTGGAATGCAGACGCTGAAAAATTGAAAATATTTTATTTTGATGTTCTTCCGCTATGCCAATTCCATTGTCTTGAATAGAGAATGAATAGTGGTCTGAGCTTTCTTCAGCTGAAATTTTTATTTGTGGCTTAACTTCTGGTTTTTTAAATTTAATTGCGTTGGTTATTAAGTTTTGGAATAATAATTTAATATCCATGCCATACCCTTTTATTTTTGGTAATGGGTCAATATTTAAAACTGCTTCAGTTTTATCAATTGTTGAATGTAAATCTTTTTGTAAATCGACTAACACAGTATTTAAATCTATTTCTTCAACCTCTTTTTTTAGTCCAATTCTGGAATGATCTAATACATCTTTTATTAAATTTCGCATACGAATGGATGCTTCCGATACAAAACTTAAGTAAGTTGATGGACCTTCATCCAATTTACCTTTAAATTCTTTTTGTAAAAGTTGCGTAAAACTACTAATTGTATTTAAAGGTTCTTGTAAATCGTGTGAAACGATATACGTGATTTGTGCAAGTTCTTTATTCTTTATCTCAAGCTCAGCTATTTTTTGATCTAATTTTTGATTAGTTATATCAAGAATAGTCTCGTTTTTTTCAATAATAATAGCCTCGTTCTTTTTAATGTGTTTTAACATGCCTGCTACTAACCATACAGCCATAATCGCAAAAATTCGATTAACGATGATTACCGAAGTTTTTATTTCTGAAAAGGAATATAGAAAGCCCGCAATTATTAATACGGTGGAACAGATAGCTAAAATAGTTGTAATTCCTTCTTTTTTTATAAACCATCCAAAAAGAACAAATAAAACATAAGGTATACCTATGGCTACTTCGATGGGAATACTTAAATCAATAAAGAAAATTACTAAGGCAAGTGCAAAGGCATAGCCAATAAAGCCAGCATTTTGCATTACAATATCCCTTCCAATTACTTTGCGTTCTTTCGAAAAATTTAAAGCAGTAATTCCAGCTCCCAATAACATGAAACCTATGGTAGTATGAACCGCCATTTGCGTTAATTGACCACCTCCATAGGTGACTTCTTTTCCAATTAAGTATCCAATTATTGAGATTAGACCCAAACCGAATATGAGGGCCCCTAAAATGCAACTTATTTGATTTTGTCTAACATTTTTACCAAAGGTTAACCCCATGGCTATTGAAGACAATACAAAACATAGCGCCGTATTCGGTGCCATTCTTCCTGCATGTGTACTGGCTACAGTAATATAATGTTTCATAAAAAGCTCATCAATACCAAAATTCTTAACCATTGTATATTCGAGTATTGTTAAAAAGCCTATAATACCAATTGGTAATAATGAAAGTATTGCAAAACTATTCTTTTTCTTAAGTATTAAATACAAAGAAATACCACTCAATAAAAAACATAGTGCTGTATTGTATTGCATGGGAACAAAAACAGGTACAACTTGTATGAGTTCTATTGTTTTGGTATACCATCCAAAAAGTACTAAAAGTCCCAATAGTATTATTAAAACACTAATACCTACAACTAATGACCTCTGAAAAAATGATTTTTTAATACTCATTTCAACTAACTACTAATTTTTAAACAAATTAAGTAGGGGGATCGTTTAACAGGGGATTTATGGATTTAACGTATTTCGTATAAATAAAGTATACTTAATATGTAAAATTATGAAGAAAATTCTTACTTTTTATATTTTAGCAGTTTTTATTAAAATAATAGCTAGCTTATAATATTAAAAATATCAAGTAAGTTTAAAGAATATAGCACTTAAAGTAGGCCTCTTGCTTTAATTTCTAGGTATTTATTAATAGTATTGACCGTAAGATTCTCCGGTTTGGTAAGTATGGTTTGTATGCCATATTTGCGAAGTTCATTCACTATAAACTTTTTCTCGTACACAAATTTTTCGGCAATTGTCTGTTCAAATATTTGATGTGTTGTTTCAGCTTTTTTCTTAGTGAATTCGGTGAGTTCGGTATTTTCAAAAAAGATAACCACTAATAAATGATGTTTGGAAATAGCTTGTAAATATGGTAGTTGCCTATGGAGTGCATCTAAAGTTTCAAAATTAGTGTAAAGCAAAAGTAAACTACGCTGATTTAAATTACGTTTTACATCAATATACAATCGGCTAAAATCGCTTTCAACAAAATCTGTCTTAAAATTATAAAGAGTTTCTAAGATTAAATTCATTTGAGAACTGCGTCTTTCGGCAACAACTCTATTTTCAATTGCATTGCTAAAAGAAAACATACCAGCTTTATCTTGTTTTTTTAATGCAATATTAGAGATTACTAAAGTGGCATTAATAGCATAATCTAAAAGACTAAGACCATCAAAAGGCATTTTCATTACACGACCTTTATCTATAACCGAATAAACAGGTTGCGACTTTTCGTCTTGAAATTGATTAACCATTAATTGATTTTTTTTAGCCGTAGCCTTCCAATTAATGTTTCTTATGTCATCACCCATAACATAGTCTTTTATTTGCTCAAATTCCATTGTGTGTCCTATGCGTCTAATTTTTTTAAGGCCATATTCAAATAAACGATTGGTAAATGCCATCAAATCATATTTCCGTAATTGTAAAAAAGATGGATACACCGGAACTTCTTGAGCTTCATTAAAATTGAAACGGCGAGCTAATAGTCTTAACGGAGAACTTGCGTAAACATTTAGACTTCCAAAAGAATAAACGCCTCTTTCTGTAGGTCTAAGCTCATAGTTGAAAGACTTTTGTTCTGCTTTATTTAGGATGGTTGTTAGTCCAAATTCACGCTTTTGAAATTGAAAAGGAATTTCATCAATTAGTTTAGCTTTAATCTGAAATAAATAAGAATTGGCTACGCTTATTTTAATAGGATTTGGATCTCCATTGGATAATTTATCCGGTAATATACGTTCTCCAGAAATGGTGCCTTTTGAACCGAAGAGTAAAATGGCATCAATAATTAAAGCTAGTATAAAAAAGTAAAATAGAATTTTAAAAACTCCTAATAAGTCCTCAAAAATATATGAAAACAAGAACCCGATTATCAATGCCGTAATAATAGCAAAGAACCGTTGTTCTAAATATATATTTTTAAAGATTTTTTTCATGCTTACTATAAAATCATTTTATGCTAATTTATTAAACGCATCCATTATCTAGGAACCTCGATGCTTTCAACTATTTGTTGTACAACTTTCTCGGCAGTAAAACCTTCCATTTCGCGTTCTGGGGTTAAAATAATACGATGTCCCATAACAGGACTTGCAACTTTTTTAATGTCATCTGGAGTAACGAAATCGCGTCCGCTAATGGCTGCTAAGGCTTTAGATGCGTCCATAATTGCAATGGATGCACGTGGAGAGGCACCTAAATACAAATTGGCATTAGTTCGCGTATTATTAACTATTTCAGCGATATACTGAATTAGGTTGTCCTCGATTATTACGTCTTTAATGGTATTTTGGTATTCAGCAATTTGTGCAGCCGAAAGTACAGAAGATACCAGTGTTTCTATATTTTTATTTTTCTGCTGATGTTTGCTTTCTAAGATTTTCACTTCGTCTTCTAAGTTTGGATAACCCACATTAATCTTAAATAAAAAGCGATCGAGTTGTGCTTCGGGTAGGCGATAGGTGCCTTCTTGTTCAACAGGATTTTGAGTTGCAAAAACTAAAAATGGCGGTTGCATTTCAAATTCTTTTCCGTCAATAGTTATTTGACGTTCTGCCATAGCCTCAAATAATGCAGCTTGTGTTTTTGCTGGCGCACGATTTATCTCATCAATTAAAATAATATTAGAAAAGATTGGACCCTTTTTAAATTCAAATTCTGAAGTTTTAACATTAAAAATAGATGTTCCTAAAATATCACTAGGCATTAAATCTGGGGTAAATTGTATACGACTAAAGTCTACATTCATGGTCTTTGCTAGTAATTTTGCAGTAACCGTTTTGGCTACACCAGGTACACCTTCGATTAAGGAATGCCCATCTGCTAATATTGAAATGATTAATAGTTCAATCATTTCTTTTTGCCCAATAATTACTTTTCCCAATTCAGTTTTTACCTGATCTACGGCTTGTCTTAATTTCGATAAATCGATACGATTACTAAATTCTAAACCACTATTTACTTGCGTCTGATCTTGGTTTTGAGAATCCTGATCTGGTTGGGGTTCTTGTCCTTCTTGTTGCTCTTGCATAATTATTTTTTAAAGGATGATATTTTTTTATTTAAATCAATTAAGTTTTGTTCGTTATGTTTTTTTTGGCCTTTTAAATGAACAATAAAATCTATAAGCTCTTTAGTTTCAGATAATGGTTTACCAGATTTGGCCGCCAATTCTACTGTGGTTTTTTGATTGATTGTATTTGTGTTTATATAGAAATTACTGCGAACGTATTCTTGAAAGTACTTAAGCTTTTTAGAAATTAGGTCACTAAAATCTCTATGTTGGTGATATAAAGTGCCTACTGTTCTGGCGAATTCTATGGATGAATTTTCTAAAGGTTCAATTACTGGTATTATACGTTGCTCGCGTTTAGCTTTAAAAATCACAAATATTAGTAAAGCAACAATAGCTAAATAATAGGCCCATTTTAAGGCTGCCTGATTTAATACAAAGCGCATGGGTGATTGGATATAAATGCGTCCAGATTTTTTATAATTATCCCAGTATAAAGGCGATTCATCATTTAAGTAAGAAAACGCATTGGCTACATAGTCCTGATTATTATTTAGCATGTAGTAATTGCTAAAAGCTTCGGGGTTAGCATTTAAATAGAAGTTGCCATTGCCGAAAGCAACTTTTATAAAGTTGGGCTTGGTAATGGTTTCTTTTCCACCTTCTAAAAAATCTTCGCCTTCAATAAATGTGATGTTTCCAAGTATTGTTGAATTCAAAGAATCAATTGAAACAAAATGCTGGTTACGCATAGCTCTTTTGTATGCAAACTTTTTTGCCTTAAAAGATTTGTTGGATAATGAAGTATAAATGGAATCTTCATTTATAGAATAGGTATATGTTGTTTGTATGTTTAGTGTATCTTGGAGATGATTTCCAAACCAATTTGAGGCCATAAATACCGAATTCCCTCGTTCAACGTAATTTAATAATTCATTGGTCTCTTGCTCATCTAAGTCTATTCCATTGTTGATTAAAATGTAATTTGATGCTACAGTGGAATCGCTCGTTGATAATAAATTATACAAACTTTCATTAACGCTTTCAATTTCAGCATTGGGAAAAAGATTGGGTAGTTCACTAAAAAGCACAAAACAACCAAAAGGGATTTTATCGGTGGATGTATATGATGGTCTCCAGTTTAAGGGTTTAGGACGCACAATCTCGGTCACTATAATAGCGATAAGAACAGCGGCAAAAAGGCCAAGTATTATTTTTGATCGTTTATCCATTTATTTTATAATGGAATTTTTTAAAATCGCAAAACGCGTTTCCACTAACTTATATTTTGCAATATCAATTTCTTGTTCTCCATACCAGATATAATCATATAAATATGAAACATCTTTAAATCCGGTTTGTACAGTATTGGGCTGACGTTCTTCTATTTCCAATTGATAATCAGAATTTGTTTTTTCATAATTCCAATCAATAATTCCTTTTTCAGATAAAGATTTTAGAATAAATAAGTATTGATAACGAACCGCTAATCTATAATCTTTGGTATCGATGGCGGACTTTATAAGTGCATTTAAATCAACATTTTCTATATGCTCTTCAGAAAGATTAATATCTAATATTGACGTGGCTTTTTTGGTGAACAGCGATGTAAAATTTTCCCCTGCAAAAAAGCGTACAAATAGGTAAATAATTAGTCCACCCATAAGTATGTAGATAAGGTATTCTAATAGCTCTAAAGTATATGGCGGAATATTAATGCCGAATGATTCGTCTACCCAGTTAAAGAACCATTGTAAAAACCGCATGATAAGATTTTGCGCTTCACCTTCTTGCGATGTGTAATTAAAATCTTCACCATTGTATTTAACATTTAAATCACCATTAAAACTACGTGTATTTAAAATTTGATTTTCGTCAATAGGTATACTAATGCTATCCTTTTCTTGTTCCGCAAAACCACAGAAAAAAGTAAACAAAAATAATAGTATGAAACTGTATTTTATCACTCGCCCAAGTTTCCTATTTGTTCAATTTTTGATCTCGTGTTGGTATTGTAAGTTTCTTCATGTAACGAATAGAATAGAAAACCATTTACAAATTGCGAAAGACATTGACCATAAACCATGACTATTAAATAAAAAGCAAGTCCAATTGTATAAACAATTGTTGAAACAATAGATTCGGAAACATCAACTTCATTAGTGACTACATGAAATGTGTACAGGCCAACAATCACTCCGGGTATAATCATCACGACCATTGACAAAATGCCGTTAAGTAATCCTAATATAAAATTAACTCCAACCGATTTCCAGAAGTGGTTTCGTACCAATTGCCAACCTTCACGGAAGGAATCCATTACATCTTTATCGTCATTTAAGAGTGAAAAAAATGAAACTCCAAACCAAGCTAATGTTCCAAACATTATAACGTAATAAGCCAAAATTCCCAATAAAGGAATAAACATAAGTACGACGCCTACAGTATAAATTACTATGAATAACACTACCATTATTACAGCAAACAAGAATATTTTTCCAAAGCGTTCTTTAAAGAAATTCCAAACTTCTTTTTTGTCAAAAGAATTGCCTTTGTTTTCTTCATATTTAAGCATATAAGAACCTGCAAGACTATAATTCATAATAGCTACTGCCATGAAAATAAAGAAGAATAGGACACCGCCAATGATAAAAGAAGTAATATAGGTTTCTTCCATATTTTGCTCCCCCGACTCAAGATACTGGTAGTTACTGCTATACGTTATTAAACCAATAAAACCTGAAACTAAAAAATAACTTACTACCAATAAGCCTATTAAAAACAACCCGTTGTAACTTAAAAAAACATTGGTAAATTTTTTCAAATTTTGTTTTAAAAAGGTAAAGTAATCAGAAATTATTGCACCTAAATCCCTGCGGACTTTAAGCTCAATATATTCACTTTTAGTATTGTTTTGCATGTTGTTTGTTCAATAGAATTGGGTAAATAATATAATAGTATATAATAAGAGCCAATGACCCACCAATAATTAAAAAGGCTAACCAATTCGGCATATTTGAATAACGTGTAATAAAACCTTCTATGAAACCTGCTATTACAAAAAAGGGTATGGTACTTACTACCACTTTTAACCCGTCTTTAGCACCTTTCATAAACGAAACTCGTCTCGAGAATGTTTTCGGAAATAGAATACTGTTGCCCATAATTAAACCTGCACAACCTGCTATTATAATAACCGATATTTCAATAGTTCCATGAAGCCAAATTTGTTTGTTGGCTTCAAAAAACACCCCTTTTGTGTAAAAAAAAGTAATAAAAGCACCAAGCATAACCCCATTACTAAATAAAATGTATGCGGTACCTATACTCGTAATTACACCAAATGAGAACGCTAAAAAGGCTACTCTTATGTTGTTTATGGTAATTCCTAAAAAAGTGCCAATTTCACTGCCACCTTTATAAATAGCAGTAGGGTCACCTTCAGAAATATTGTTTAAAGTTTGATTTACGTACCCATCACCAAGAATAAGGCGAACAAAGGTGTCGTCTTTTAAGGCTGAAAGACTGCCTATTGCCGTAGCAATAATGAAAATTAAAAATGCAATTCCTAAGGTTTGGTGATATTGTTTAAAGAATAGAGGAAATTCAGTTTTCCAGAATGAAACAATCCTATTCTTACTTTCTTTTTTATTCTTATAAATTTTTTGATGTGCTTGGGAGGCTAAAGAATTTAAATACAATAAAGTCTTACTTTCTGCGTAATAAGTTTGTGCGTAGGCTAGATCGTTAGTTAGATGAATATAACCATCAGCAAGTTCATCCGGATTTAGTTGTGAGTTAAGGGTGAGGGCTTTTTCAAATGCCATCCATTTTTCCTTATTTTGCTTTACGAAAGCAGCTTCACGCATAAGTATACTATGTTAATTAACGTATAAGGAAACTTAAAAAAGCTATTTATACGGGTTATTTTAAAATTAATGGTTCTATGATTAACCTTCAAATAAATACAACGCAAAATGTTAACTTAGATTATACTATTGTTAGTATTGGTGAAAGAATTCTTGCTTTTTTGATTGATGGCTTTATTCTGTACCTCTATTTTATTTTAGTAAACTTCGCTACTACAGCATTAGGTTACATATTTGAAGATGCATGGACTCAGTTCGGTTTGCAGAGTTTAATTCTCTTACCAGCAATGTTTTACAGCCTTATTATGCATAGCTTATTTAATGGTAGAACTGTAGGGAAAATGCTAATGAAAATGCGTGTTGTACGCTTTGATGGTACGCCTGTGCATTGGTCTAATTATTTAGTGAGATGGATGTTACGCTTAGTAGATATTTGGATATTTGTAGGCAGTATTGGTTTGCTAACTATATTATTTTCTGATAAAAGGCAACGATTAGGAGATGCTGCAGCGGGTACAGTTGTAATTAGTACTAAGAATACAACGAAGGTTTCTCATACTATTTTAGAAGATGTAGAAGAAACGTATGAGCCTACCTTTTCAAATGTTACCTTACTGAGTGATAAAGATATACGTTTGATTAAAGATACCTATAGAATAGCTAAACAAAGTGCAGACCATAAAACTATGAAGGCTCTTCGTGATAAAGTTGAGAGCGTATTAACAACTAACTCAGAACTGTATGATGTTCAGTATTTGGATACCGTGCTAAAGGATTATAGCTATTACACGCAGCAGATTTAAAAATAATAGCGATATTGAGTTATAGAGAACTAATAACCTCAAATTCGTTTTTTCAACCAAAATTCATAATTACAAATGTTTTATTTTGCAATTGATATTCTCGGTACAATAGCGTTTGCTATCTCTGGAGTTTTGGTAGCTATGGAGAAAAAGCTTGACCTGTTTGGGGTTTTCATTATTGCTTTTGTTACTGCTGTAGGTGGTGGTACTTTAAGAGATATGCTTATTGGTAGTACGCCCGTTGCTTGGATGCAAAATACCACTTATATTTTGGTAATTATTGGAACCGTAGCTTTCACTATAATCTTTCGTAATTATTTAAAGTATTTTACAAAGTCACTTTTTTTGTTCGATACTATAGGCATTGGTTTATACACTTTAGTGGGAATTGAAAAGGGGTTGAGTATTGGATTGAATCCTCTTGTTTGTATTGCATTAGGTACTATGACCGCTAGCTTTGGGGGAGTGATTAGGGATATTCTTTGTAATGAAATTCCTGTTGTTTTTAGAAAAGAAATTTATGCTACAGCTTGTATTTTAGGCGGCAGTTCGTATTTCATACTTAGAGAATTACCAATAGAAAATACGTTCGCTTATATAGCAGCAATTGTCATTGTGATTGTAATTCGAATTTTAGCCGTGGTGTTTAAGATAGCCTTACCTAATATTTATAAAAGTAAAACTTGAAGTTGATCTTTAGTTCGTGTTTGGTAATGATCAATTAGTCAATTACTTCTGCTTTTTCAATATAAACATTAACCGATGGCCAATCGCCTTTACCAGTATCCACAGCGTTTATTTTATCTACGACATCCATTCCCGATATAACTTTTCCAAAGGGTGTATAATTTCCATCTAAATGATATGATCCTGGTTTGGTTACCACAATAAAAAACTCGTAAGGCGAAGCTAATTTATGTGGATTGTCATTTTCACTACTTGGCATTGAAAGTGTACCACGATGATGTTTATGGCCTTTTCTGGTATCCGGCGGAAGCAAATAACGACCAATCTCCCGTCTTTTTTTCGGTGTGGCTTCATCATCGGCATTACCGCCCTGAATTATAAAGTTTTTTACTATTCTATGAAATTGAGTATTGTCGAAATATCCTTTTCTGGTTAAGTAAATGAAATTTGCTTTATGGTAAGGAACATTTTCAAATAATTGGATAATAAAACTGCCTAAACTAGTTGTTATTTTTACTTTGTTTTCTTTTAGTCCTTTTTGATAATCGAAGAAAAACTGAATCGCATTTTCTTCATTAAGCACAAATTTTTCTTCTTCTAATTCTTCTGCAATTGTAGAATCCTTTTCAATGATTTCTTTATGCTGATTTTTGGTTTTTATAGACGAATCTTTTTTATTGGATTCATCTTTGCAACCAACTAAAAAAAATAATGTTATTATTGTGGTTAATGCGATTTGTTTTAAGCTCATGGACTTTAATTTGTTTTCAAAACAGGTATCAAAAATAAAAAATCTTCCATTACCCGGAGTTGACTCTCACTATAAAATGGTACCTGCATTTAGGGAAGAACTCATGAAAAGGAATCAAAATCTCAAGATTACTCCCAAAAGAGCAGGAGTAATGGCGCTTTTTTATCCTGATAGTCAAAATAGTACACATTTCTTACTAATATTAAGAAAAACCTATAAAGGTGTGCACTCCAATCAAGTAGCTTTTCCAGGAGGGAAGGCAGAGGAAATTGATGAAAATATAATGATTACTGCACTTCGAGAAACTGAAGAGGAAGTGGGTGTACCTACCGCCAGTATTAAGGTTATTAAAGAATTGACACAGGTGTATATTCCCCCCAGTAATTTTATGGTTTCGCCTTTTATTGGATTTTCTACCGGAGAAATTTCTTTCACATTACAGCAAGAAGAAGTAGAGAAAATTGTGGAAGTTCCTATTTTAGATTTATTGGATGATAAAAAAATCTTTTCGAAAAAAATAACTACATCTTATGCTGTAGATGTAGACGTACCTGCCTTTAAATTAAATGGTTATACGGTTTGGGGGGCAACAGCTATGATGTTAAGTGAAGTCAAAGACTTAATAAAACAAGTGATGTGAGCATCTTATTTTGTAAATTCGACGGTTCAAATTAAATGTCTAAATGAGTATATTCAAGGAAAATCCTTTTGGTCATATTCTTTTTATAAAGAAGTTCTTAATACGTGTATTAGGCTTAATTACGCATCAGCGTTATAAAAGATTTAATACGTTAGAGATTGAGGGTTCTGAAATAATAAGAAACTTACCGGAAAGGAATGTTCTTTTTGTTAGCAACCACCAAACTTATTTTGCAGATGTTGTAGCAATGTTTCATGTTTTTAATGCAAGTTTAAAAGGGCGTGACGATAATATTAAACGCATCTCTTATATTTTGCAACCAAAGCTAAATGTGTATTATGTTGCTGCCGCAGAAACCATGAAAAAGAGTCTTTTTACCAAGGCCTTGGCTTATGCAGGAGCCGTAAGTGTGGAACGAACTTGGCGGTCTCATGGAAAAGATGTGAAGAGACAAGTTAAGATGACTGATATTTCTAGAATTGGTATGGCTTTAGAAGATGGTTGGGTTATTACTTTTCCACAAGGTACAACCACACCTTGGAAACCTTTAAGAAAAGGTACAGCACATATTATTAAAAAGTATAAGCCGGTGGTGGTGCCAGTTGTTATAGATGGTTTCCGTAGATCATTTGATAAAAAAGGACTGCGCATAAAGAAAAAAGGAATTTTACAATCATTAGTGATTAAAGAGCCGTTGGAAATTGATTATGACAATGAGAGTAACGAAGAAATTATTGAAAAACTCGAATATGCCATAGAGCAACATCCTTCGTTCTTAAAAGTTATTCCTAAGGAAGAAATTGCCGAATATGAGGCATTAAATCAAAAACGTAGGTTTAGAAAGCACTAAACTTCAAGCCTTTTTAATTCTTTGTGGTTCTTTTTTAGTTTTCTCAAGAGGAGACCATATAGTAAAAAGTAAATTGCTCCGATAATTAAGGGCATTATTAAAGCCATGGCCAAATACACTCCAATTAGTAATTTCTTCAATTTTTCTGGCTCCATTTCCATAAACTCATCATATCCAAATGCTTCAGCAAGGGCTGTTAAATCGGAAGTAAGGTATATGCCAAAAGCGAAGGAAACCATGGTTATGAAAATTAACGATAGCGAAAAAATAACGTAGTACTTTACAGTTTTTCTCGTCTTTATAATATTATCCATTAAGTTCTTAGCATTATCTAATACTGAGATTTCCTTATAGCGCTTATAGAATTCAAAAATGAAATACGCTACAACAGTATATTGTATTATAGTTAAACCAATAACCCAATACCTTAGACCAACACTATCATATACCGCCATCTGGTTCTGAGCTTGAGGTAGAAAGTACAGTAAATGGGGTAATATAAATTCTAAAATACTAATGATCATTATCCACTTGACTATGGAAGAAGATTTCTTCCATATCATGGTATGAAGTTCATTATACGACAGTTTAGGAAGATCCTCTTCCTTTTTCTGCCAGTCTTTTTTAAGTAGTTCCAGTTCGTCCATCATAATTTTATGGATTTAATATGGTTCTCAATTTATTCTTAATTCGGTTCATCTTTACGCGCGCATTTACTTCGGTTATACCCAATGTTTCACTGATTTCACTATAATTTTTATCTTCTAAATAAAGAAAAACAAGTGCTTTATCAATGTCTCCTAATTGTTTTACTGCCTTATACATCAACTTTAATTGTTGTTCTTCAGTCTCATCATATTCGTCGGCTTTAATTTTAAAAATTACTGATTCGTAATCTTGTGTTTTTATACTTCTTTTAGATTTGCGATAAAGGGTAATGGCGGTGTTCAACGCCACACGATACATCCAAGTACTAAACTTAGACTCGCCTCTAAATTTCGGGTATGCTTTCCATAGTTGAATTGTAATTTCTTGAAACAAGTCATTGTGCGAATCACGATCATTGGTGTACAGGGTACACACCTTATGAACAATATTCTGATTGCTCTCAAGGTCTGTCACAAATTGATGTTCCAGTTCTTTATTCACGTATTAGAAGGTGGTTGTTACTGGTTAGTAGACAAATTTTGCTTTTTGTTACATATTTAATTCTTCAATGCTAAAATTTCATTACATAAAAATATATAATATGCTATTCCGTTTTCTTCAAGGTTAGTTATGTAGCTTCTAAACAGTTGATAAAGATAGCAAAAACAACAACTTTTAGATTTCTTTACGGCGAGTATAACGTACTTTTGTATGATTATGATAAACGAATGTGATTTGAATATACCGAAGTCAGGCCTGCCAAGAGTGGTAATAATTGGTGGGGGCTTTGGAGGGGTCTCTTTGGCAAAAGAACTTAGAGATCAAGAGGTGCAGGTGGTATTGATAGATAAACATAATTACCATACGTTTCAACCTCTTTTATATCAGGTGTCTACAGGTGGTCTTGAGCCAGATTCTATTGCTTATCCTTTGCGTAAAATATTACAAGATTCTCCGAATAATTATTTTCGTCTTGCGGAAGTGTTAGAAATTAAACCAGAAGAAAATAGCGTTGAAACTGATATAGGTGAAATCGGATATGATTATTTAGTATTGGCTACTGGTTCAAAGACAAATTTCTTTGGAAATACCAATATTGAAAAAAATGCAATGGCGATGAAGACTGTACCACAAAGTCTTAATCTGCGTAGTTTAATATTAGAAAATTTCGAAGATGCTCTACTTACCGATGATTTAAATAAACGGGAAGCATTAATGAACTTTGTAATTGTTGGAGGTGGGCCCACAGGTGTGGAATTGGCAGGTGCATTGGCTGAAATAAAGAAAGGTATTTTACCTAAAGATTATCCAGATTTGGATACTCGTATTGCGCAAATTAATCTAATTCAAGGTAGTGATCGGTTGTTGGCTACAATGAGTGAGCCAGCATCGAAAAAGGCAGAAATATTCCTTAAAAAATTAGGAGTAAATGTTTACAAAAATATGCGTGTTACTGATTATGACGGATATAATGTTTCAACCAATGTAGATGATAGTTTCGAAGCGGCCACATTAATATGGGCGGCTGGGGTGCAAGGAGCAACGATAAAAGGCTTAAATGCCGAAGATATTATTGTTAGGGGTAACCGTGTGAAAGTTGATGAATTTAATAAAGTAATCGGATTTGATAATGTTTTTGCAATAGGTGATATTGCTATAATGCAATCTAAAAATGAACCATACGGACACCCGATGGTAGCGCAACCGGCTATGCAGCAAGGAAGACATCTGGGGGCTAATATATTACGTTTGTTAAGCAAGAAAGCGCTTGTTCCTTTTAAATATAATGATAAGGGATCCATGGCTACTGTAGGAAGAAATAAAGCAGTAGTAGACATGAAAAAGTTTAAATTTCAAGGTGTATTTGCGTGGTTTGTTTGGATGTTTGTACACCTATTTTTCTTAATAGGATTTAGAAACCGCGTGGTTGTATTTGTTAATTGGGTGTACAATTATGTGCGATTTGATCGAGAAGCACGATTAATTATTCGTCCTTATAAAAAGAATAAAGGGTTATAGGGTTTTAGATTCAGTAATCAAATTTTCTTTTATTATTCCAATGACCATTAATAATTGAGCAAGTCCATAAATTCCCATTACTAAAATACGAGCGTAGGGAATATCACTCTTAAATTTTGTAATGGCTAAAATACTGTTTGATAGCATAAATAGCAGTGAGCCAGCTAATACATAGATATAACTGTTATTGGTCATAGAATCATCCCGTACATACGCGAAAAGAATCATTATCATTAATACAATTATATAAACAGCAACAGGAATGGCTAAATTATATAGCGAATCTCTTAAATATAAAAGTAGCGCCATTACATAACCTAATAATACAAACAGGGGTGCTATAATGCCAATCTCCTTATTTCGTGACCTAGAGAATTGAAGGGCATAAAAGATGTGTCCGATAAGAAAAGCTAAAACTCCAAAAATAAATAGCGGTTCAGATACTCTAGCGTAAATAAGAATAACGTCACCAAGTATACCACAAGACAATGCAGCGGCTACTAGATTTTTAGTACGTTTATCAACGTTTTGAATTAATAAAAAAACTAAAATTGAACCTACAACTAAAGGTTTTGAAAATATACGATACGACCACCATTCTGAATTGGAGATTAAAACAAGCTCAATTAATAAAATAACAGCAAAACACCAGAGAAATGGAATAAGTTTCTTCATATTCAGTTAATGCAATAAAGCCAAATATATTTAAACTTTTACGTTACTGAAAATATTAGTTTTAAGTGCTCGATAGAATAAGATTCTTGAGGTTTATATTTATTAAGAGTTACTAATTTTTTGGTTTAATCTTAAATTGAAACTTTAAAAAACCTCTTGCTTAATCTAATAAATTAATTCCTTCAATTAAATAGAATATTCATCTTGGAGATTTTTCATTTTGGTATTTAATGCACCCTTTAAAATACCTACAATAACTAAGAGTTGTGCGCTTGAATAAAAGGCCATTACTAAAATTCTCGAAAAAGGAATATCGCTTTTAAATCTAGTTATAGCTAAAATACTATCAGAAAACATAAACAGAAAGGTGCCAGAAAGCACATAAATATAACTGTTATTCGTTAATGAGTCATTTCTTAAATAAGCAAATAGTATCATAATTAAATGTGCAGAAATATAAATTGCTACAGGTATAGCAAAATCATTTAAAGAATCGTGTAAATAAAGGTATACAGAGGCAGCATAAAAAAATAATACTAGCGTAGGGGCTATAATACCTAACTCTTTATTTCTACTCCTAGAAAATTGAATAGCATACATAAGGTGTGTGGTGAAAAAAGCTAATAAACCTCCATAAAATAAAGACTCATAAATTTCATCATAAATCAATAATAAATCGCCTATAAGCGAACAGAAAAGTGCAGTTGAAACAAATATTCTAGTTTTGCGATCAACTTTTTGTAGTAGAAAAAAAATAATCATAGAAACCATAATCAATGGTTTCGAAATAAATCTATATGACAGTAATTCGGGGTTGTCCACAACTATTAATTCAATGAGAACAATAATCATATAACTCCAAAGAAAAGGTTTTAAATGCTTCATGGGAAACTTAGTTGGGGACACAAAAGCAGCAAATATATTTATTCTTTTTTTCTTGGATGAAAATTATTTAACACATCTTCTAAATGAGTTTTATCTACGTGCATATAAACCTCCGTTGTTGTAATACTCTCATGGCCCAACATCTGTTGAATAGCTCTAAGATCAGCACCATTCTGAAGTAGGTGAGTAGCAAAAGAATGTCGAAATGTATGTGGACTTATGTTTTTTTTAAGTCCGATTTTTTCAGCTAATTGTTTAATAATTGTAAAGACCATTGCCCTCGTTAGTTGCTTGCCTCTTCGATTTAAAAATAGAATGTCTTCAAAATCTTTTTGTACTTTTTGATGTACACGAACTTCCTTGCGATAAATAGTAATGTATTTCTTATTTACTTTACTAATCGGTACAAACCGTTGTTTATCACCCTTACCGGTTACTTTAATAAAATCTTCTTCAAAGTATAAATCTGACAAGCGTAAATTAATAAGTTCGGATACCCGCAAACCGCAACCATAAAGTGTCTCTAGCATGGCTCTATTTCTTTCTCCTTCTGGTTTAGATAAGTCAATACTGTCAATTAAATCATTTATTTCATCTTCAGAAAGTGTGTCAGGTAGTTTGCGACCTATTTTAGGAGATTCAATTAAGTCCATTGGATTGTCCACTCTGTAATCTTCAAAAACCATATAGCTAAAAAAGCTTTTTAACCCAGAAATAATTCGTGCTTGCGAACGTGGATTTACTTTTTTAGCAATTTCATAAATAAACTGTTGAACTATTGATTTATTAATTTTTTCCGGAGACTCATCTAAATTGTGTTCTTCTAAATACCCTATTAATTTTTCAATATCTAAAATGTAATTCTTAATTGAATTATTGGCTAAACCTCTTTCAATCTTTAAGTAATGTTCAAAGTCTTTTAAGGCTGCTTTCCATTTCATTTTGTAAAGGTAGCGAATGAAATAATTATTTTATATCGCGTTAAAATTCAAATTATTAGGTGTTTATGTAATGTGGTATGAAGATTGTATAGTTGGTTATTGACTATAAAACACACATAAAATTTTAAACACTACATTATTATGAAAAAATTAATCACATTAGCCGTAGTGGCTTTTTTTGGAGTTTATCAAGCACAAGCTCAAACCGATTTTCAATTTGGAGTTACTGGTGGCCTCTTAAATAATGACACGAATATTAAGGCATCTGTAATTGGTATTTCCCTTTTTAATTTAGACGCAATTAATAAAACGGGTTATTACGTAGGTGCAATTGCTGATTTAGGCATTACCGATAAATTTCACATACAACCCGAACTTACATATGGTAAAGCAGGTGACTTATCATTTGTTTATTTACCAATTATGGCCAAATTTTATATAACGAGAGGGCTTAATATTCAGGCAGGACCACAATTGAGCTTTAATTCAAATGTCGACGAAATTAAATCAATATTAAAAGATTTATCTAATGATGATGATCGATTTAGTGATACACTTAAATCTACAGCTATTGAAATGGGAGTAGGAGCAGGTTATGATATTACACGTCACCTAATGGTACAAGCACGATACTCTTTTGCTATAACCGATAGATATAATGGTCCTGGTGACGCTCTTTTAGATGTTAAAAACACAACTTTAAATGTAGGAGTGGCATATAAGTTTTAATCAAATTAAATTATTGTAATTTTATATAGAATTTAACCTTTTAATACATTATTAAACACTAAACCTTATGAAGAAAGTTATCTTTTTGGCAGTTGTTCTACTTGCCCTAGGAGCTGAAAAAATGAAAGCACAAGTAATAGTCCAAGACAAAACTATTTCTAATAATAATGCTCTTGATGGAGAAATCAGATTTGGGGCAAAGGCAGGTTTAAATATTTCAACTTTTATAAATAAAGATTATTTCGATGTTACACCTAAACCAGGAGGATTTATAGGCGGTTTGGCTGAAATACCAATCACTGAAGGAATTTATGCCCAACCAGAATTGTTAATTTCTTTTCAAGGAGCAGATATCGGGCCTGGAGACCTTAACTTAATTTATTTGCACGTTCCTTTAATGGGTAAATATCATATTACTGATGAATTTGCTGCGGAATTGGGACCGCAATTGAGTTTGGTTTTAAGTGACAATGCTAGCGACTATATTAATAATGGTGAAGAATTAAAAACGAATACATTTCAGGTAGCTTTTAATTTAGGAGGAGGGTATCGCTTGAATGAAAGCTTATATTTTCAAGCACGTTTTAGTGTGGGATTATCTAAAACTGTTCAAGATTCTACAGTTAAAAATGGTATAATTCAAATAGGTGCTGCTTACTTTTTCTAATATCATAAACGCCATAAAAGATAAGACCGAATTATTTCGGTCTTTTTTTTTAGACTTCCTTTTCTTTGGCTTTATAAGCTTAATGAATATTCCTTTTTGTACAATTTTTAACAAATTGTTGAGTTAAGGTTTCAACTTAAAATTTAGTCAAAAAGTATAAAGTTATGAAAAACAGCCTGTTAGTTATTGTATTTGTTTTGTTTTCATTTGCCATACAAGCTCAAAAAGGTTTTAAATTAGGATTTCACGGTTCTTTACCTATGGGTGAAAATAATGAGGTTGTTAGTTTAGGCGCTGGAATAGATCTTGGGTATATGTACCCTTTAGGTGAAGTGGTTGACTTAGGGATTATGACCGGTTTTACGAATGGTTTTCCAGAAACTTTTCATACTGACGTTGTATTATATGATTTACCTCATATTCAATTCGTACCTGTTGCTTTGGGTATGAGGATATGGCCTTCCAATTCTTTTTCGTTTGGAGGTGAAGTTGGAAATGCCTTTGGTGTTAACGAGGGTAACGAAGGCGGACTTTATTACCGACCTGTAGTAGGTTTGCTTCTTGGAGCTCAATTTGAGGTTAATGTTTCCTACACTAATGTGATTTTAGACGGTGAAGATTGGACAACTGTAAATTTAGGTGTCTTATATACTTTTCCGCCTAAGAACCCATATTAATAAATATCTTAAAATGATGTGTAAAGCGATTGAACTTTTTTTATCGCTGGCTATTTGATACTTTTACTTTATGAAGTTGATGATAATAAATGGGCCCAATTTAAACCTTCTTGGTAAACGTGAGCCCGAAATGTATGGTAGTAAGACCTTTGAAGATTATTTCATTGAGTTGCAAGAGAAATTCAAAGACTGCCAATTGGAATACTTTCAATCGAATATTGAAGGTGAACTTATTGGAAAAATTCAGGATGTTGGATTCTCTTACGATGGAATAATTCTTAATGCAGCTGCATATACGCATACTTCTGTAGGTATAGGAGACGCAGTAAAAGGCGTGGAAACTCCAGTAATTGAAGTGCACATATCAAATACGCATAAACGTGAAGAATTCAGACACGTATCCTACATATCTTCAGGTTCAAAAGGAGTTATATTAGGATTTGGATTGCAGAGTTATGATCTAGCAATACAGAGTTTTTTAAACTGATTTTTGCAGATATTTCTTTTCTACATAAAAAGTAGCAAATGGTAATAAGGAGGCTACTAAAAGAATTAGAAGTCTCTTAAAGGACCATTTTTTTTGATACCAATATAATATTGCAAGAATAATATATCCGATAAAAAGCACGCCGTGCGCATATCCAACGTATTTATTAGGCATTGGTAAACCTGCCATATACTTTAAAGGCATGGTTACTGCAAAAAGGGCTAAATATGAAATACCTTCTAAAATAGCCGTGATGCGAAAAGCTGCAAGCATTATATTGAAAATTATGAAGTATTAAAAGAAGAAGAGTAGCCAGATTTTTATACGCTAGCTACTCTTAAAAAAAATTATAAATGAATTACTTCGTCATAAGCGGCCGCTACTGCTTCCATAACTGCTTCGCTCATAGTTGGATGAGGGTGAACTGCTTTAAGTACTTCATGCCCCGTGGTTTCTAATTTTCTTGCTACAACTGCTTCTGCAATCATATCAGTAACACCAACACCAATCATATGGCAACCTAACCATTCGCCATATTTGGCATCAAATATTACTTTTACAAATCCATCAGAGGCACCCGATGCTTTCGCTTTTCCACTAGCCGAAAATGGAAATTTTCCAACTTTAATATCAAGTCCCTTTTCTTTCGCTTGTTTTTCTGTAAGTCCAACAGATGCGATTTCTGGAATGCAATAGGTACAACCAGGAATATTTCCATAATCCAATGCTTCTACATGCATTCCTGCAATGTTTTCTACACAAAGAATACCTTCTGCAGACGCAACGTGTGCTAGCGCTTGGCCTGGAGTAACATCTCCAATAGCATAATACCCTTCTACGTTAGTTTTGTAATTGGCATCTACTACTATTTTATCACGATCTGTTTTAATTCCAACATTTTCAAGTCCAATTTTTTCAATGTTAGATTTTATTCCAACTGCTGAAAGAACGATATCTGCCGGAATTATTTCAGCACCTTTAGCTGTTTTTACATTTACTTTTACGCCATCACCAGAAGTATCAACATGTGTTACTTCAGAAGAGGTCATTACTTTTATTCCAGATTTTTTTAAACTTCGTTCCAATTGTTTTGAAACGTCTTCATCTTCTACAGGAACAATAGTCGGTAAATACTCTACTATAACAACTTCAGTACCCATTGTATGATAGAAATAGGCGAATTCAACCCCAATTGCTCCACTGCCAACAACAACCATTTTTTTAGGCTGTTCTTTAAGACTCATTGCTTCACGGTACCCAATAATTTTTTTACCATCTTGTGGAAGACTCGGTAGTTCTCGACTGCGGGCTCCGGTAGCTATAATAATATGTTTGGCACTATATTCAGTTTCTTTACCACTTTCATCTTTTACTGATACCTTTTTACCAGCTTTTAAGGTGCCGTACCCTTTAAGGACCTCAATTTTATTTTTTTTCATCAAAAATTGAACACCCTTACTCATGCCATCTGCAACACCACGGCTCCTTTTAACTACAGCGTCAAAATCTTTATCAACATTTTCTGCTTTTAGTCCATAATCAGATGCATGTTTTAAGTAATCAAAAACCTGTGCTGATTTTAAAAGTGCTTTTGTTGGTATACAACCCCAATTAAGACAAACACCACCGAGACTCTCTTTCTCAATAATAGCTGTTTTTAAACCTAATTGCGACGCTCTAATAGCGGTAACATATCCTCCGGGCCCACTGCCCAAAACAATAACATCGAAGTTGCTCATTTGTGTAGTTTTAATGCTAAATTAATAGAGTGCAAAGGTACGAAAGCAAAATCATTTTTAAATGGCTATATCCATCAAATCACAAATTGTAAATGATTAGTTGAAGACCTCAAATTTTGGCCTAAATAAAAGTTAGTTTAAAGAATCTTCTTATTTGGATGGTACAAATTTTAGCGCGGCACCATTTATACAATGCCTTTTGCCTGTTGTTTCTTGTGGTCCGTCATCAAAAACATGCCCTAAATGACCTCCGCAAGTAGCACAATGCTCTTCAGTGCGTTTATAGCCAATTTTATAGTCAACATCATACAAAACATTACCCCTAATTTCTCTGTCGAAACTTGGCCAGCCCGTACCAGAAATAAATTTGTCTCTACTTCTAAATAGTTCGGTTCCACATCCGGCACAAACATAGACCCCCTTTTCTTTATTACCTAATAGGTCACTAGTAAAGGACCTCTCAGTACCTGCTTCACGAAGCACATAATATTCTAAATCACTTAGCTCTGAACGCCATTCGCTATCAGTTTTAACTACTTCAAATTTTTCTTTTTTTGATTCTTTGTTGGTTTCTTTTTTATCTTGTGATATACCGTTGCAACCAAAAAAGGCGAAGACTACTATTAGGCTTATTTTTTTAATAATCATAGCAATTTATTATTTTATAATTGGACGTATTAGTTTGCAATTCCTTTCAACTAATTTAATAAGAATGATTAAAAAAACCCGAACATCAGGCGATGTTCGGGTGATATATATTGTGGGGATCTTTTTGTTCTAATTTAAATTTACCCTTGAAATGATACTTTCTTCAACACCCAAGGTTTGCATAACTGCTGTAATATTTGATTGATCTAATTTAGAACCTGCAACTAAATTAGCAGGTAGTACAGCAATTCTAAAAATTTGCTCATCTGTATCACCAGTTGGTAAAGTGTTAAGGTCAAAATCTGATTCTAAAAAGATACTAGCATCTAAAAATGTATGGTCGTAATTATATTGTAATAAACCTTGGTCAAGAATTCTAGTTTGTGGCAGTAATCTCCATATATCTACAGGTACCCCATCATTATCTTCTGTTTGATCCCAAAGAATGTAAATTAAAATAACATCATTCTCAAATACTTCCAATGATGGAACAATCTCATTAAAATCAACGAAAATTTGATATTCATTTTCTGCTGTGAAATCACCTACGACATCAAATACATTTCCGATTTCACCATCAATTCCATCTTGTCCATCTACGCCATCGTATCCATCAAACCCAGGAGGGCCTTCCGGACCAGTACATGAAATAAAAAGTAATGTTAGTAATGAGGCGAAAAGTAGTGTAGCTTTTTTCATGATATATAAATTTAATTAGTATTGTTTTTCAAACTTATGAAGATGGTTTCAAAAAGCGTTCCACTTTTTTTTATATCTGTTTGATGAAAGATGAAAATACATCTATTTAATTGTAAATCAGTATTTTAAAGGCTTAATTAAAAATGGTATAAATTTTGATTCTTTAAAGCAAGAATTGAATAAAGGTTTGTTAGTTGCTTATCTTGAACTCAATTTTTTGTATATTGGAATTTTAAATTAAACACTACCCTCATGAAAAAAATAACTCTGGCATTGGTCATATTTTTGGGCGTTGCCGCTTGTAAAACAAACCCCTTTACGGGTAAAAAAGTTTTAAACTTTTACCCAAATAGTCAAGTTTTCCCAACAGCTTTTGCACAATACGATCAGTTTTTAACTGAAAATAATGTAGTTGAAAATACATCAGATGCAAAGATGATTACAAAGGTCGGGCAACGAATTTCATCGGCTGCAGAGCGCTGGCTTGTGGCTAATGGATATCCTGGTTACCTAAAAGATTATAAATGGGAATACAATTTAGTTAAAGATGAAACAGTAAATGCTTGGTGTATGCCAGGTGGTAAAATCGTATTCTATACGGGAATTCTACCTATTACCCAAAGTGAAACTGGTGTTGCTGTGGTAATGGGACATGAAGTTGCTCATGCGCTTGCTGATCATGGAGCACAAAGAATGAGTGCTGGAACTTTGCAACAAGTAGGAGCAGTAGCTGGAAATGTTGTGATTCAGGACCCTAACAAATTGAATATTTTCAACCAAGCGTATGGTGTAGGTACGAATGTTTTAGGGATGTTACCTTTTAGCAGAAGTCATGAAACCGAAGCAGACCGCATTGGATTACAAATTATGGCAATTGCAGGTTATAATCCTGATGAAGCGGCAGAACTTTGGAAAAGAATGAAAGCTAATAGTGGGGGAGAAGCACCCCCTGAATTCATGAGTACACACCCATCGAATGATACACGAATAGCTAATCTCACGGAATGGGCTCCTGCAGCTAAACAAGAAGCTGCAAAATTTGGAGTTACTAAATATTATTAGACTGAAGTTTAAATTGTATATTTAGAGCCGTCCACCAATAGGTGGACGGCTTTTATTTTAAAACCTTATGACCAAACCAATTAAGGGAAGTAAAAAACTGCTCAATGCGTGGGCATTTTACGATTGGGCCAATTCGGTCTATACACTTACTATTGCTTCTTCAATTTTTCCCATATTTTATTCCGCTTTGTTTTCAACTGACGACGAACTTGTTAATGCCTTTGGTTTTGAGATGAAGCCAACCGTGCTGATTGAAATTGTTACAGCATTTACTTTTTTAGTGGTAGCAGTATCTTCTCCCATTTTATCTGGAATAGCTGATTTTGTAGGTAATAAGAAGAGTTTTATGAAGTTCTTTTGTTATTTAGGTAGCATTGGATGTATTGGTTTGTATTGGTTTAGTCTTGATCAAATTCATACAAGTCTTTTATTTTATTTTATGGGTCTCTTAGGTTACTGGGGGAGTTTGGTTTTTTATAATTCTTATCTACCAGATATAGCTTTTGAAGATCAACAAGATCGTATTAGTGCTAAAGGTTTTTCGATGGGGTATTTTGGTAGTGTACTGCTATTACTGCTGAATTTAGCTATGGTTATGATGCCTGAATGGTTTGGTTTTGATATTGGAACCACAGAGAAAGAACGAAATCTTGCTAGTTTTGAGGCAATGAAAATATCATTTATTACTGTAGGAATATGGTGGGCTCTTTTTGCACAATATACATTTTGGATTTTGCCTAAAGGTGTTTCTATGGGTCATAAAGTTAATAAACAGGTCGTATTTAATGGTTTTAATGAATTACAGGGTGTTTGGCATCAACTAAAAGAAAATTTAAGATTAAAGCGTTATTTACAAGCCTTTTTTGTGTTTAGCATGGCCGTACAAACCATTATGTTAGTAGCAGTTTATTTTGGTGAGAAAGAAATTGCATGGGGTACTAATGACGAAAAAACTACGGGACTAATTATTAGTATTTTAGTTATTCAATTAGTTGCTATAATAGGTGCGGTTTTAACTTCCAGAGCATCCGATAAATTTGGAAATGTAAAAACTTTGATTGTAGTAAATGCCATTTGGATGTGCCTTTGTGTATATGCTTTCTTTATGGAATCGCCTATGCAATTTTATATAGGTGCAGGTTTTGTAGGACTTGTTATGGGTGGAGTGCAGGCCTTAGCAAGATCAACATATTCTAAATTTTTACCCGAAACTGAAGATACCACTTCCTTTTTTAGTTTTTATGATGTAGCTGAGAAAATTGGTATTGTCATTGGTATGCTAATTTTTGCCTTGGTTGATCACTTTAGTACTATGCGAAATGCAATTCTTTTCTTAGTTGTTTTTTTCTTTGTTGGTATTTTACTTTTGATGAGGGTACCAAAAGAAGAAAAAGCCTCTTTTTAAAAAGAGACTTTTTTGGAATACTAGTCAAACTACATTGTTTCTGTTTTCTTACACTGACTTTACTTTTTAGTTATATCACCAGACCCCGAAGTTTTAGTATCTACCTTTTCAGGATTGCCCTTGTAATCAATATCTCCAGAACCAGAAACTCTAGCTTTTATTTTTTTATTCGCGGTAACTTCAATGTTAGCTGAACCAGAAACTGTTGCCTCTACATTATCAGCTTCTAAATCGTAAGCTGCAATGTCGCCACTTCCAGAAATAGTTGCATCAAAATTTATTGCTCTACCACTTAAATTAATATCGCCAGAGCCAGACATTGCGGTTGAAATGTTATCTGCGTCAATATCCAATGTAATATCCCCCGAACCGGACATACTTGTTTTAAAATCAGAAGATTTTATTTTGGTTTTGCCAACTATATCACCTGATCCAGAAAGCGCTACAGCATCAATGCTTTCTACGGGTACGGTAATGTGAATCCCATCTTTCCAACTGGAAGGACTCAAATTATATCCTTTTTCAGTTTTTATATTCAGCTGTCCGTTTTTAACCTCAGTTATGATGTGTTTTAATAAATTAGACTCACCACTTAATGTAATTTCACCCTCTCGACCAGATATCAAATCGACATCAAAAAAACCAGAGACTCCGATTCTGTCATAATCACCTACCGATCTTTCAATAGTAGTTCTTTCCCCATTGCCTTTTACTTTGTTTCCCCATTGAGCACTGCATGACATACTGCAAAGTACTAGTAAACTTAATGTTGCTAAATTTTTCATTTGTTTTGATTTTTTAAAAATGATTGATGATTAATGTTTATAAAATGTTACGCTACCATAATCGCTACTAATAGAGATAGTGTTACCACTATTCGATTGACCATGATATCCTTTGTAATATTTTGATGTTGATTTCTCGTTGCTAATATTAATTTCAAGGCCGTCTTTACCATTGAACCCGCCATAATCTAGGTCTAATTCAAAGTCGAAATTGTAATCAGCATTATAACCCATTTTTATACCTGTGTAGTCGCTTTCGACAATTAGATTTCCGGCGTCCGAGGCCATTTCTTCAATTCTAATTTGCCCATAATCAGCATTAATATCAACATTACCATGTATGGTACCTAGTCGCACATTAAAATAATCGCCATTCCCAGTAATATTGTTAGCTTTACTTACCTCCAATTTACCGTAATCACAATCATATTTAAGATCGTTCATCTCTTTAAATGTAGCGTTAGTATAGTCGGCGTCAAGTCGAATATCATTCGTTTTTTCTAGGGTAAATCCAGAATAATCGGCTTCTATTGAACCGCTATTCATGTATTCAATAGTGGAATTAGATGTATAATCGAAGTTTAATTCATTGTTTCTTCCTCGTAGTTCGCCAATTTCTAACCGGCCATAATCACAATTAATTTTAGCATGACCATCAATTCGATCTAAAATAATACTTCCATAATCATTATTGAGATGTACACTGTTTTTTACAGGAAGTTTAATGCTGTAGTTTACTTGCATGTTTACATTGTTATTACTCCAGTTCCATCCCCAGCTACTGCTTTTGCTTCCAAATATAGTGCGGGCAGAGACCATACTACTACTATTTTCAAAATCAACATTAATCTCCTCTAATTTGCGTTGTACTTTATCTTCATTATTACCACTCGTTTTAATATGTACTTCAATGAGTACCCTGTTTTCATTCCAAGAAGTAATATTTAAATTGCCGTAGCTATTTTTAATTTTTAAAAGTGCGTCAGCATTCACATCAAATTCTTTTTTGATGGTTTTTTCTTTAGTGTACTTTCCTTTTAATTCACGTTCATGAGCGGAAAGCATCATGGGCATGGCAAAAATTAGTAGCGCAATATATTTATGTAAAACTATTTTCATTTGTATTGTAATTTATGTTTTTAGAGTATGGATGGACTCTTATTTTCTTTAAAATTGTTCAGGATTTTTATCGATTCTATTTGGTTCATAACTTCTTCCAATAAATCTATTCTAGTTTGAAAATTCGTAATCATAGCGCTTAAAATAAGTTTGCTATTTCCTCCCGCTAAAAGGTCATTTTCTAAATTTTTATAGTTTAATTCTAACTTATTTAGCTGTTCCATAGTATCTGAGATTATTTTCTGAGTCCCAGGTGTATTTAAACTTTCAAGCTCTTTTACTTGTTCCTCAATTAAATTGGCAAAGTAGAATTGCGTATTTGCAGCTTCTGGTGAAATTTCTGCAACTTTCTCTTCTATTGATGTTGTTGAATTTAAATATCCAAATCCAAGCGAGAATACTAAAACAATGGAGGCGGCAATAGATAAAGGTTTCCACCAATTTACCTTACTTGTAGGGCTTTCTACCACTTTGGTGTCAACCTTAAGTTTTTCAAGAAACCTGAGCTCATGGCCAGTAGTCGGCTCTTCGGTATCGAAGTGGTCTTGTAATTCTTTGAAAATATTCTCTAATTTATTGTCTTGCATAATTATGCGCTTAAAATTTTCTTTCTTAGACTTTCTTTGGCTCTAGATATTGTTGTTCTGCAATTAGCATAACTAATATTCATTATTTCACTAATCTCCTCATAATCATAACCTTCTATTAAATGTAAGGTCAAAGAAATTCTGTAATTGTCTTTTAATTGTTTCATGGTCTTCATCACTTTTTGAGCCTTTTGTTCAGAAAACACATGATCCGAAACTATCCCATCATTATCTTCAACCTTGTACATTACATTATCAAAAGATACTTCGTTCTTCTTCTGGTGTTTTCTATAGTGATAAATGCTATTATTTACTACAATGCGTTTCAACCAGGCACCAAATGCAACCTCACCTTTAAATGTGTGCAATTTGGTAAATGCACTCAAGAATGATTCTTGCATTATATCTTCAGCTTCAGCTGTGTCTTTTACGATTCGCAATGCCGCATTATACATTGCTTTGTAATAGCGATTGTATATTTCTAACTGTGCGGATTGGTTACCTTTTAAACATAACTGTAACAGTTTGTCTGTATGTTCAATACTTTGGCTCAAAAAGGTTGTTATTTACTATAAAGATTATCGAATTTAATGATTGTTACACTTATCTAATTATTTTTTGGGAGGATGCCGAAATAAGGGACACATTTGTCGATTTTGGCTCTTTTAATTACCAAATATGGCATTTTTTCACTTCCTTGGCTTATGGCACAACAATTGTCTTTATTTATAAAGATTCAAGTTTCATAATCCGGTATTCTATAGCCGCATTGAAGTTTGGTCTATTTTACGAGAAAAGAACATATAATAACACCGTTGATCAAAATGACAGATTGACGCACTATATTGATTATGGCAAGAACAAAATTCATAAATATTGACAATGTGTCGTTACAGCATATTGAAAGCGAAGCAGAATTAATTCCATTATTGACGCCTGAAGATGAAGAGGAGATGAATAATGAATCATTGCCTGAAACCTTACCTATATTACCACTACGTAATACAGTACTGTTTCCAGGAGTGGTTATTCCAATAACTGCTGGTAGAGATAAATCTATTAACTTAATTAAAGACGCCAATAGTGGTTCTAAGGTTATCGGTGTGGTTTCTCAAAAGGATGAAGAGACCGAAAACCCAAAAATTAAGGATATCAATACCTTAGGAACAGTTGCTCAAATTCTTAGAGTGTTAAAAATGCCTGATGGTAATACTACTGTAATCATACAGGGTAAAAAGCGTTTTGAAGTCGCTGAGGTACTTACGGAAAACCCATATATAACTGCAACTATACGCGAAACTGCCGAAGAAAGAGAAGGACAGGATTCTCAAGAATTTTTGGCAATAATAGACTCTATAAAAGAATTAGCGTTGCGCATTATTAAAGATAATCCGAATATACCAAGCGAGGCTTCTTTTGCAATCAAGAACATTCAGAGTAATTCATTTTTAATAAACTTTGTTTCATCTAATCTAAATTTAGCGGTTAAAGAAAAACAAGAGTTATTAGAAATTGGTAACCTTAAAGACCGTGCATTAGCTACCTTAAAATATATGAATGTAGAAATGCAACGCTTGGAATTACGCAATGATATTCAATTAAAGGTGCGTAATGATCTGGATCAACAACAACGCGAGTATTTTTTACATCAACAAATGAAAACTATTCAAGAAGAATTAGGTGGTGTATCAAATGATGAAGAGATTGATGAGATGCGGGAAAAAGCTAAGTCTAAAAAATGGACTAAAGCTGTTGGTGAACATTTTAATAAAGAGCTAGCTAAAATGCAACGTATGAATCCGCAAGTTGCAGAATACTCTATTCAAAGAAATTATCTCGATTTATTTATAGGTTTACCTTGGAATGAATTTTCTAAAGATAAGTTTGATTTAAAGAGAGCTCAGAAAATATTAGATCGAGATCATTATGGTTTAGAGGATGTAAAACGAAGAATTATTGAATACTTAGCTGTTTTAAAGCTTCGAAATGATATGAAATCTCCTATTTTATGTCTATACGGCCCTCCAGGTGTTGGTAAAACATCGCTTGGTAAATCGGTTGCGGAGGCATTAGGAAGAGAATATGTACGTATGTCTTTGGGTGGTTTACGTGACGAAGCAGAAATTCGAGGTCATCGTAAGACCTATATCGGAGCTATGCCTGGTCGTATTATTCAGAGCTTGAAAAAGGCCGGAACGTCGAACCCAGTGTTTATTTTAGATGAAATTGACAAACTTTCAAATAGTCATCAAGGGGATCCTTCATCAGCAATGTTAGAGGTTTTGGATCCTGAGCAAAATAGCGAGTTTTATGACAATTTCTTGGAAATGGGATATGACCTCTCTAAGATAATGTTCATAGCCACTGCAAATAATTTGGCATCTATACAGCCTGCTTTACGCGACCGTATGGAAATAATTAATGTTTCGGGGTATACAATAGAAGAAAAAGTAGAAATCGCAAAACGTCATTTGTTGCCTAAGCAATTAACTGAGCATGGTATGACGGCTAAAGATTTAAAAATCGGCAAACCCCAATTAGAGAAAATAGTTGAGGGGTATACTCGAGAATCTGGTGTTCGTAATTTGGAAAAGCAGATTGCTAAAACAGTACGTTATGCAGCTAAGTCTATAGCTACAGATGAAAAGTACGATGTTAAAGTTTCAAGTGCTGATGTCGAAAAAATATTAGGTCCAGCTAGACTTGAACGAGATAAGTATGAAAATAACGATGTTGCGGGGGTTGTAACTGGTTTAGCTTGGACGAGTGTTGGTGGAGATATTCTATTTATAGAATCTATTTTATCCAAAGGAAAAGGTACGCTGAATATTACCGGTAACCTTGGTAAGGTAATGAAAGAATCTGCCACTATTGCTATGGAATATATTAAGTCTAATTGCGATAGATTTGGAATAAATTCGGAAGTTTTTGATAAATACAACGTGCATATTCATGTGCCGGAAGGTGCTACTCCTAAAGACGGCCCGAGTGCAGGAATTACAATGTTGACTTCTTTAGTTTCGCTTTTTACCCAAAAAAGAATAAAGAGTAGTTTAGCTATGACTGGTGAAATTACTTTGCGCGGTAAAGTATTACCAGTTGGGGGAATCAAAGAAAAAATTCTTGCGGCGAAAAGGGCAAAAATTAAAGAAATAATCCTGTGCAAGGATAATGAGAAGGACATTTTGGAAATTAAAAAAGATTATTTAAAAGGTTTGAAATTTCATTATGTTACCAATATGCATGAAGTAATTGATATTGCTATTACAGATAAGAAGGTGAAAAATCCAAAGAGTTTATAATTATTTCATCTTCGGTAAGGATATTAAGACTTTAGTCTAACCAATTCTGACTATTTTTGTAATATGTGTAAAATTACTATAGCAATCGACGGTTATTCGTCTACTGGTAAAAGTACTGTGGCAAAGCATTTAGCTAAAGATTTAGGTTATGTTTATGTAGATACAGGAGCCATGTATAGGGCTGTAACTTTGTATGCCCTTCGAAAAGGCTATTTTGGAGAAACAGAGAAGAATGTTGATGCTTTAGTAAACGACCTACCCAAAATAACTCTGAAATTCGTTTTCAATGAGAGTTTAGGTTATTCAGAAATTTATTTGAATGATGAGAATGTTGAAAAGGAAATTCGAACATTACAAGTTTCCGCTTTCGTAAGCCCTGTGGCAGAGGTACAAGCTGTACGGGTTAAACTCGTTGAAATGCAGCAACAAATGGGGAAAGAAAAAGGAATTGTAATGGATGGTCGCGACATTGGCACTGTTGTTTTTCCGGATGCAGAAATGAAGGTTTTTATGACAGCATCAATCCAAGCGAGAGCAACCAGACGTTATAAAGAGCTCTTAGATAGGGGAGAGCAGGTAACGTATCAGGAAGTTTTGGAAAACGTAGAATCGAGAGATTATATTGATTCTAATAGAGAGTTTTCACCGCTACGAAAAGCTGACGATGCTATTGAGTTTGATAATAGTGATATTGGACTTCAAGATCAATTTGAACGGTTGCATGGTTATGCCTTACGATTAATCGAAAAACTTAATTAGGAGTATTATTAATTATTAAGAATAAAAAAAAGGGATGCATTTGCATCCCTTTTTAATTTGATATTGTATTGCTTATAGATTTGGAATAACCAAAACTTGATCCGGATGAATTACATCTGGGTTTTTCAAAATACCTGTGTTAGCAGCAAAAATTTCTTTGTATTTCATAGCATCGCCGTAGTAATGCTTAGCAATTTTACTTAAAGATTCTCCACCTTTTACTGTATGTCTTGCATAAACTGAAGTATCTTCTACTGTTATGTTTGCCTTAATGTCTGAGGGACTATCTCCACCAAGTTCTTTGATTTTGTCCCACATTAGGTTTTTCTCATACTGAGTGTTTGCCACACCCTTTATTTTAAGAACACCACCTTCTTCAGTAACAGCACCATCTTTTACTCCTAGTTGCTCTCCAAGGGTTAATACTCCCTGATATTTTGCTTTTACGCTCATTTTTCTATTTTAATGGTTAATAATATACCTGTAAAAATAGTAATTATAATAATAAAAACGGGGTGTTTGGTTAAAATACACCTCAAATATTGCTACTAATAGGTCTAATGTTGGTTATAATAATAAATTAATTGTATTTTTGCACTCCTTTTTTGACGACAGTATAAAGAGTGAAAAAGGAATATTCTAAAAATAATCGTATAACAACTTCTGTGATAGTCGTTTAGCTCTTTAAAAAGCACAGAATACAAATTTAATCTTCAAATGGCTGAAGAAAATGCAACTACTCCGGTAGAAGAAACCGAAGTGGTAAAACAAGAAGAAAAAGTGGCAGCTCCTGTCCAAGATCCAAAAGAATTTTTAGAAAATTTTGACTGGGAAAAATACGAACAAGGAATTGAACGTGTTGAAGACTCAAAATTACAAGAATTTGAAAAGCTAGTAGCAGAGAATTTTGTTGATACTGCAGATGAAGAAGTAGTTACTGGTAAAGTAGTTTATTTAACTGAACGTGAAGCTATTATTGATATTAACGCCAAATCTGAAGGTGTAATTTCATTAAACGAATTTCGTTACAATCCAGATTTAAAGGTTGGTGACAAAGTTGAAGTACTTATTGATATTCGTGAAGATAAGAGTGGACAATTAGTATTATCACACAGAAAAGCACGTACCATCATGGCATGGGATCGTGTAAATAAAGCACATGACAACGAAGAAATTGTTAGTGGTTTTGTAAAATGTCGTACTAAAGGTGGTATGATTGTCGATGTATTCGGAATTGAAGCATTCTTGCCAGGTTCTCAAATCGATGTTAAGCCTATACGTGATTACGATCAGTATGTTGGTAAGAATATGGAATTCAAAGTGGTTAAAATTAATCATGAATTCAAAAATGTTGTTGTTTCGCATAAAGCACTTATTGAGGCTGATATCGAAGAACAGAAGAAAGAAATCATTAGCCAGTTAGAGAAAGGACAGGTATTAGAAGGTGTTGTTAAAAACATTACTTCGTACGGTGTGTTTATTGATCTTGGTGGTGTTGATGGTTTAGTTCACATTACTGACCTTTCTTGGTCTAGAATTAACCACCCGAATGAGGTTGTTGAGCTTGATCAGAAATTAAACGTTGTAATTTTAGATTTTGATGAAAACAAATCTAGAATTCAATTAGGTATGAAGCAATTAGAGAAGCATCCTTGGGAAGCTTTATCTGACGAGATTAAAATCGGTGATAAAGTTAAAGGTAAGGTTGTTGTTATTGCTGATTACGGTGCTTTCATCGAAGTTGTAGAAGGTGTTGAAGGTCTAATTCACGTTTCTGAAATGTCATGGTCTACACATTTACGATCTGCTCAAGATTTCGTAAAAGTAGGTGATGAGGTTGAAGCTGTTGTGTTAACATTAGATAGAGAAGATCGTAAAATGTCTCTTGGTATCAAGCAATTGACTCCAGACCCATGGACAGATATTACTTCTAAATACCCAGTTGGCTCACGTCATAAAGGTATTGTAAGAAACTTTACTAATTTCGGCGTTTTCGTTGAAATGGAAGAAGGAATTGACGGACTTATTTATATCTCTGATCTATCTTGGACTAAGAAAATTAAGCATCCATCAGAATTTGTAAACGTAGGTGATACTATTGATATTGAGGTGTTAGAATTAGATGTTGAAGGGCGTAAGTTAAGCTTAGGTCACAAACAAACTACTGAGAACCCTTGGGATAAATATGAATCTGAATTTGCATTAGGAACTGTACATAAAGCAACAATAGGTGATATTGTTGATAAAGGTGCTACCATTGAATTTAATGAAGATATAACTGCTTTTGTACCACAACGCCATTTAGAGAAAGAAGATGGTAAAAAACTAGGTAAAGGTGAAGAGGCTGAATTTAAAATCATTGAGTTCAACAAAGATTTCAAGAGAGTTGTTGCAAGTCATACCGCAATCTTTAAAGAAGAAGAAGTGCGTAATGTAAAAGCAGCGCAGAAAAGAGCTAGTAAAGCAGCTGATGAAGCTAAACCTACATTAGGTGATGCTAATGATGCCTTGCAAGCGTTGAAAGATAAAATGGAAGCAAACGATAAATAATTTGTTTACTCTATTTTATAGAGAAGCCCTGATAGAAATATCAGGGCTTTTTTTTGTTTCAAATTCTCAAAGGCTTTTCAATCTTAATTTCATATTTTTGTTGAGCTTAAAGCATCGGCCAATAAAGATATGAGTCAAAAAGTACTGCTCTCTTCTAAAGAAATTCAAATCATACTTCACCGTTTGGCCTGTCAATTGCTTGAAAATCATTTGGATTTTAGTGATACAGTTTTAATTGGATTGCAACCAAGAGGTATTTTCTTGGCAGAGCGATTAACGAAATTGCTCAAAGAAGAGTATAAAGTAAAGCATATTGATTTAGGTTCACTAGATATTACATTTTATCGCGATGATTTTAGACGGGGTGAAAAGCCTTTAGAAGCTAATAAAACGAATATCAATTTTTTAGTAGAAGATAAAAAAGTAGTTCTAATTGATGATGTATTATATACGGGACGAAGCATTAGAGCAGCGTTAACCGCAATACAATCTTTTGGAAGGCCTGCCGAAATAGAATTATTGGCGTTAATTGATAGACGATTTAGCAGACATCTGCCAATTCAGCCCAATTATAGAGGTAGACAGGTTGATGCTATAAATAACGAGAAAGTAAAAGTTCTCTGGGAAGAAAACGATGGTAAAGACATCATTTATTTGATAAATAAATAAGAATGAGCGAATTAAGTGTAAAACACTTACTAGGAATTAAATATCTCAACAAAAGTGATATTCAACTCATTTTTGAAACTGCTGATCATTTTAAAGAAGTAATTAATCGTTCGATTAAGAAAGTACCTTCCTTACGTGATATTACAATAGCAAATATCTTTTTTGAAAATAGTACGCGTACAAAGCTCTCTTTTGAATTAGCTGAAAAACGTTTGTCGGCTGATGTTATTAATTTCTCAGCTGGGCAGTCATCTGTTAAGAAAGGTGAAACCCTTATTGATACGGTTAATAATATTCTCTCCATGAAAGTTGACATGGTTGTAATGAGACATCCTAATCCGGGAGCAGGGATATTTCTATCAAAACATGTAAATGCTGCCATTGTTAATGCTGGTGATGGGGCACATGAGCACCCAACTCAGGCGTTGCTCGATTCATATTCCATTCGTGAACGTTTTGGACAAGTTGCTGGAAAGAACATAGTAATTGTAGGAGATATTTTGCATTCTCGTGTGGCCTTGTCAAATATATTTGCTTTAAAATTACAGGGAGCAAATGTGAAGGTTTGTGGTCCAAAAACGCTCATGCCAAAGTATATTGAAAGTTTAGGTGTTACTGTCGAAACTGATTTGAGAAAAGCATTGGAATGGTGTGATGTAGCTAATATGTTACGTGTTCAAAATGAACGCATGGATATGAGTTATTTTCCTACTACAAGAGAATATGCACAGCAATTTGGTGTAAATAAGGCCTTGTTGAATAGTTTAGATAAGGAGATTACAATAATGCATCCTGGTCCAATTAATAGAGGGGTAGAGATAACAAGTGACGTTGCAGATTCAGATCAAAGTATTATATTGAATCAAGTTGAAAACGGAGTAGCGATTCGTATGGCAGTAATTTATCTGTTGGCTTCGAAAATAAAATAAGACACATGATATTTGATAAAAAAGATAACACCACAACGGTGTTTCAAGAGAATATTTCTTTGGCTGAGTTTTTGAAAAACTTGAAAGAAGCTTATCCGAAAATAAAAGATGACCATTTAATTATAAATCTCTTTTCTTTTTCAGCATTAACTGCTGATGATATTTTAGAGTTTTTACAAATTTCGAATGAACATCGCGCATTAAATAAGTCGTTTGTGCTGGTTACCGCTAAAGTAAGCTATGATGATGCGCCTGAAGAAATTTGTGTAGTACCAACAATACGTGAAGCGCATGATTTTATAGAAATGGAAGAAATCGAAAGGGACCTCGATTTATGAATCTAACTATTTTAGGTTGTTACGCTGCGACTCCAAGATCACTTACTAACCCAACATCTCAAGTTTTAGAAATTAAAAACCACATGTTTTTAATTGATTGTGGCGAAGGAACACAAGTGCAATTACGCAAGCATAAAATTAAATTTTCACGTATCAATCATATTTTTATCTCGCATTTACACGGTGATCACTTTTTTGGGCTTCCTGGTTTAATATCTACTTTTCGTCTTTTAGGAAGAGATAAAGAAATGCATATTTATGGACCTAAAGGGATTAAAGAGGCCATTACATTATTACTTAAATTAGGAGATTCTTGGACAAATTATTTATTGATTTTTCATGAACTATCGTCTAAAGAAAGTGAACTTGTTTACGAAGACGATAAAGTAACCATTGAAACAATTCCTTTAAATCATAGAGTGTATACCAATGGCTTTCTTTTTAAGGAAAAATTAGGTGAACGAAAATTGAATATTGACGCAGTTTCTAAATTGAATATTGATAAGGCATATTATCATAATATAAAAAAAGGAAAAAATATTTTTTTAGATGATGGTCGAGAAATTAAAAATGAGTTATTGACTTTTGACCCTCCCGCACCTAAAAGTTATGCTTTTTGTAGTGATACCACATATAAACCAAACATAATCCCTCTAATCAAAAATGTTGACGCATTATATCACGAGTCAACTTTTTTAGAATCTGAAGAGCATTTAACAGAGCGAACAAAACATGCTACTGCTAAACAAGCTGCCACTATAGCTAAAGATGCTAATGTAAAGAAGCTTATTTTAGGACATTATTCAACACGCTATAAGTCCATTGAACTTTTTAAAGAAGAAGCGAGAACTGTTTTTGCAAATGTTGAATTAGCTGACGACGGTAAAGTATTTGCTTTATAATAAACGTCTTTAAATTTTTGATGTAAAGGATACCTCATTTACCTTTCTTTTTCTGAACTTTACCTATCTTGTTTATTGATTAAGTTATCATGGAAAAAGACCTAAGTAATTATAGAAGATCATATGAGAAAAGTGCTTTAACAGAAAGCGTTATTTCTAATAACCCAATGCAACTTTTTCAAACATGGTTTTACGAAGTTGAAAATTCAGAAAGTAGTGAAGAGCATAATGCCATGACCGTTTCTACTATTGGTTTAGACGGTTTTCCTAAAAATAGAGTGGTGCTTTTAAAAAAGTATACAGAAGAAGGTTTTATTTTTTACACCAATTATAATAGTGAAAAAGGGAAGGCTATTGCGGAGAATTCAAACGTATGTATTTCATTTTTCTGGCCAGTTATGGAGCGTCAAATTATTATAAAAGGAAAAGCGGAAAAAATTAACCAAAACCTTTCTGATGGTTACTTTGAGTCACGACCTGATGGTAGTAAGTTAGGTGCAATCGTATCTAATCAAAGTATGGTAATTCCATCACGCGAATTTCTTGAAAATAAGTTGAAGAATTTAGAGGAAGAATTAAGCGGTAAAGAAATAATAAGACCTGATTATTGGGGGGGCTATATAGTTAAACCGATAGTTATGGAATTCTGGCAAGGTAGGCCAAATAGGTTACATGACCGTATTCGTTATTCACTGGAAGAAAATTTTGAATGGAGAATTGAAAGATTAGCACCTTAGCGAAAGATAGTAATACTTCATTTTACGCATTTTAAGCCCTTAATTATGAAAAAATTAATCCTTGTTCGTCACGGAAAATCATCTTGGGCGTATTCTGTTAGTGATCGAGACCGCCCACTTTCAGAACGCGGTATTAATGATGCAATTTTGGTTAGTGATAAAGTAGCCGAAAACGCCATTGAAATAGATGCGATTTTTTCTAGTCCAGCGAATAGAGCATTGCATACCTGTACTATTTTCTTACGACAACTTTATTTGCCTTTAAGTAAATTAGAAATACGAAATGAGCTTTATGATTTTTCGGGAAATGAAGTTTTAAATGTGGTAAAGAATTTAAATGATAACCTTAATTCGGTTATGATTTTCGGCCATAATCATGCTTTTACCCATATTGCCAATTCTTTAGGAAATAACTATATTGACAATGTTCCTACTAGCGGTTTAGTTGATTTGAATTTTGAAGTGGAAAGCTGGTCAGAAATTACAAAAGGAACAACACAACGGCTAATTTTTCCCAAACAACTTCGAGGATGAATAAAGTAAAGAATAAGTATATAAATAGAGAAATAAGTTGGTTGCGTTTTAACGAACGAGTACTTCAAGAAAGTGCAGATAAAAAAGTGCCGCTTATAGAAAGACTTCGTTTTTTAGGAATTTTTTCTAATAATTTAGATGAATTTTTTAAAGTTCGGTATGCAACTGTTAAACGAATTTTTGATGCTGGTAAGAGTGGTAAAAGTGTACTAGGGGGTGATACTGCAAAAGATTTGCTAGAAGAAATTACCAAGATTGTTATTCAACAACAATCGCAAAGTTTAGATATTCTAAAAGAAATTGAAGATGAGTTAGAACAGCAGGATATTTTTATACTTCAAGAGAACGAATTAAGTGAAAGTCAACAGCTTTTTGTAAAAGATTATTTTATAAAAAATGTAAGTCCACGATTAATGACTATCATTTTGGATGAGGTAACTCAATTTCCAATGCTAAAGGATACTGCCGCTTATTTGGCAGTAAAAATGGTAATGGTAGATGTAGAAAGTGAAAGCAAAAATCAAGAAACTCAGTATGCCTTAATAGAAATTGCTAAAGGTATAGAGCGTTTTGTAGAATTACCCCACGAAAATGGGAAAAGCTACATTATAATGCTCGATGATTTAATTCGATATTGTCTTCGACATATTTTTAATATGTTTAACTACGAGTCAATATCTGCGCATATGATAAAAATTACACGTGATGCAGAACTTGATATTGATAATGATTTAAGCAAAAGTTTTATTGAAAAAATATCTTCTAGCGTAGAACACAGGAAAATTAGCGATCCGGTACGTTTTGTTTATGACAAAAGTATAGGTAATGATACGCTTATGTTTTTGAAAGAAAAAATGGCTATCGAGGATGCAGATAGTGTGATACCAGGTGGTCGTTATCACAATAAATGTGATTATATGGGTTTTCCAAGTTTAGGCAGAACCGATTTATTATACGATAAAATAGTACCGCTACCTGTTGTTGGTTTAAATTGGGAAGGTAGCCTGTTGGAAAAAATTGCCGAAAAGGATTATTTGCAATACACGCCTTATCACACTTTTGCATACGTGCTAAAGTTTTTAAGAGAGGCTGCACTTGATCCCAAAGTACGTGCGATAAAATTAACGGTGTATCGTCTAGCAAATAATTCTCAGGTAGCTACAGCACTTATCAATGCTGCAAAAAATGGTAAAAACGTAACGGTGCAAATTGAACTGCAAGCTCGTTTTGATGAGCAAGCAAATATCCAATACGCCGAGCAATTACAAGCGGAAGGTGTAAAGTTAATCTTTGGTGTACCGGGCTTAAAAGTACACAGTAAAATATGTATTATAGAACGCGAGGAACCTGAAGGTTTAAAGCGATACGGATTTATAAGTACTGGTAACTTTAATGAATCTACTGCGAAAATTTATACGGATTATACTTTGTTTACAGCAAGTGCGCCAATATTAAAAGAACTGAATAAGGTATTTGACTTTTTTGAAACTACCTATAAAATTAAAAAATTTAAGCATTTAATTGTTTCTCCACATTATACCGAACGTAAGTTCAAAAAATTAATTAATCAAGAAATTGAAAATGCTAAGGCCGGAAAAGAGGCTTTCATTAAAATTAAGATGAATAGTTTTACGTCCTATAAAATGATTGATAAGCTTTACGAAGCTAGTCAGGCTGGGGTTAAAATCCAATTAATTATTAGAGGAATATGTTGTTTAATACCTGGTATAGAAGGTTTAAGTGAAAATATTGAAGCAATTAGTATTGTGGATAAATTTTTAGAACACCCAAGGTTATTTATTTTCTGTAATGGAGGCGATACGAAAATGTATATTTCATCGGCTGATTTTATGACTCGAAATATAGAAAATAGGGTAGAAGTCGGTTGTCCGATTTATGATGAAGATATTAAAAAGGAGCTTTTGGACACCTTTGAAATAGCATGGAGTGATAATTTGAAAGCTCGAGTTTTTAATGAAGCACAAGATAATGTATACCGTGAAATTAATGGGCCAGAGGTACGTTCTCAATTTGCAACCTATGATTATTATCTAGCTAAAACCAATAAATAAGTACTTTAGTTATAGCGTTAAGGTTAACCATGAATAGTTTCTGAAGTACCTAAGTTTTTCATGATTTCTGCTTCGTAATTTAATAGATCTTGCCACTTTTTATTAACCTCTTCGAGGTTGCCATACTGTCTGGCAAATTTCAAAAACATAGTATAGTGACTAGCTTCACTTACCATTAGTTTGTGATAAAAATCTGCCAGTTCTTTATCATCGAGTTGTTCGGATAATAAGCGGAATCTTTCACAACTTCGCGCTTCTATTAATCCCGCATATAATAGACGATGAACTAGTTGTGTAGTTCTACTGCCTCCTTTAGGGAAAAATTTAATCAATTGTATAACGTATTCATCCTTTCTATCTCTTCCTAGTTTTTCACCACGTGCTAATATGCGATCATGTACCATTTTAAAATGACCCATTTCCTCTCTCGAAAGGGCTATCATTTCTTCAATTAATTCGGAATATTCAGGGAAACTAACGATAAGCGAAATTGCAGTACTCGCAGCCTTTTGTTCGCAATAAGCATGGTCTGTAAGAATCTCATCTATATTTTTTTCTACAATATTTACCCATCTCGGGTCGGTAGGAAGTTTTAAACCAAGCATTGATTACAAATTTTATCAAAAGTACTAGTATTGAAAAATGTTTCAAAACTTTATATTTGTAACATGAAGTCATTTGCAAAAATTTTCGCATGGATATATGGAATTCTAAGTATTACCTCCGCTGTTTTGCAATACAATGATCCAGATCCACTTTTATGGATAGTTATTTATGCAATTGCTGCATTAGTTTCTTTTGGTGTGGCCCTGAATAGAGTGTCTTATTTGCTGCCACTAATTTTTGGTGTACTTGGTGTTTTAGGAGCTATTTATGTGTATCCTGAAACATTTGAAGGATTTGAAATTGGTAAGGGTGATATTAAAAATATTGAAGAGGGTAGGGAGGCGTTCGGATTAATAATTATGTCTGTTGCAATGTTCTTTTTTGCTTGGTACCGAAAAAGAAATTTATAAATCTAAATCAAACGTTTTACGAAGAAGGTCAATAGCTGGATTTTTTTCTCGTAGCTTTTCATATTTCTCCTCGGGTGTAAAAGCAAATTTTTTGGCAACAGCTTCATTAACTGTTATATTGAGTGAAATTTCGTAATTATTTAGCTTCTGTTTTAAATATTCCATTAACTCAAACTGCTCTCGTTCAATTTCAGTTTTCATAGTAGAATTAGGTAATTCTATCCATAGTTTATTGTTTTCTCTAAGCGACGGAATATCAGAATTAAGGTTTGAGGCTAATATTTTTTGACCTTTAGCTTCAATTTTATTTACAAAATCTGCCCAATGTTGGCGCATTTCTTCTTCTGTAAAAGGGTCTTTAGGAAGGTCAGCAGGGTTTATACGAACATCTTTTTTATTGAGCGCATGTTCTTTTTTCGCCTTTAAACTAGATATTGAAAGTCCTGAAACTTTCTTTGAGGGCATATTAATATTGATTTTTTTAACACTTGGTTTGGTTAAAATATCAGTAGTAATAATGGTTGTTGTTGGTTCAGTTTTATCTGAAATTAATTCTTCTTTCTCTGGTAAGTTTGTTGTGTTTTCTTTTGCTGGAGAAGTACTTGAATTAACAGCGTTAACTTTGGCTGTTGATTGCTCTTTTGGCGTATTTGCTACGAGATTTTTATTTTGATGAAAAAAGGAGGCTGGTACTAATTCAATAGTTTTACCTGCTAATGCGATTGATTCAGGATTTTTTTTTTCATCCATATATTTTATGGATGCTAATTTCATTAATGCTAGTTCAACTAACAGTCGTTGATTTTTGCTACTACGATATTTAAGGTCGCAATCGTTCGCAATATCAATTGCCTTAAGTAGAAATTGACTCGATGTTTTTTTCGATTGCTCTTTATATTGTGCTTTAGCAGTTTCACCTACTTCTAAAAGTTCGATAGTTTGTTGATGTTGACAAACCATTAGATCTCTAAAATGTGAGGCAAGACCAGAAATAAAATGATGACCATCAAAACCCAATGCTAGTGTTTTATTAAATAGAACCAATAAATCAGGAATTTTGGAGGCTAATATTAAATCTGTTGCTTCAAAATAGGTGTCGTAATCAAGAACATTTAAATTTTCTGTAACTGCTTTTCTCGTCAATTGTTTGCCAGAAAAACTAACTACACGATCAAATATTGAAAGTGCATCACGCATGGCGCCATCTGCTTTTTGAGCAATTATATGCAATGCGTCATCTTCTGCCTCAATACCTTGATTCTCTGCAATATATTTTAAGTATTCTGTAGCGTCTTTTACTGTAATTCGCTTAAAATCAAATATCTGACACCTAGATAATATTGTCGGTATGATCTTATGTTTTTCAGTAGTTGCTAAAATAAAAATAGCATGTTTAGGCGGTTCTTCTAATGTTTTTAAAAAAGCATTAAAAGCAGCTTGCGAAAGCATATGAACCTCATCAATTATATATACCTTGTATTTGCCAACTTGAGGTGGTATACGTACCTGATCGGTTAAATTACGTATATCGTCCACGGAGTTGTTCGATGCGGCATCTAATTCAAAAATGTTAAAAGCAAAATCTTCTTCTTCACTTACCTGACCATCTTGATTAATATTTTTCGCTAAAATTCTAGCACAAGAAGTTTTACCAACGCCTCTTGGCCCGGTAAATAGTAAAGCCTGTGCTAAATGGTTATTTTCAATGGCATTGGTAAGCGTATTGGTAATAGCCTTTTGACCCACAACATCTTTAAATGTTTGGGGACGGTATTTTCGAGCCGATACTACAAAAGGTTCCAAATCGTGACTTTAATTGATAAGTATACAAATATAAAAATCACATGGTTTTTAGCGTTTCTATTTACCGATATTCCATGTTTACTTATCAACAATTGCGCTACCTTTGCTCACAGCAGGCCACCTTATCGCTATTCGCCTTGAGCGAATAGAGGAAAGTCCGGACACCATAGTGCAGTATAGCGGGTAACTCCCGTCATTGCGTCTCTGACGCAAGAGGACTAGTGCAACAGAAAGCAAGTACAGTTAGGCTGTAGTGAAACCAGGTAAACTCTATACGGTGCAACGCCATGTAAATCAGTGTTTGAGGGCTGCACGCCCAAACTGAAGGGTAGGCGGATTGAATCTTAGAGTAATTTAAGACCGAGATAAATGATAAGGACAACACCTCGGTGTTGGACAGAATCCGGCTTATGGCCTGCTTTTTTTATAAATAATTTAAAACAACTTCATAAATTTATTGGGAAGTTCTTTTTCAAAGTACATTTTTTTATTGATTTTAGGATGTGTAAACTCTAATGAAAAGGCATGGAGGTACAATCCTTTTCCTTTCAAAATTTTACCTTCAAAACCATAGTCAGCATCCCCTAAAATTGGATTTCCAATGGATGCCAAGTGTTTTCGTAGTTGATGACGCCTTCCAGTTAGTGGTACAAGTTTTACTAAGTTTAAATACTCAAAATTTTCTGATGGAAGAGAGTCTAGTACCTCATAAGTAGAAATCGCATGTTTACCGTTTATGGCTGAAGTAATGGTATCTTTCTTAATATTCATTACGCCAATCGTAATCGCATAGTACGATTTGCTTATTTCCTTATGTTCAAAAAGTCTATTTAAAGCTAAGATTGAACTAGCTGTTTTGCCAACCAGTAAAAGTCCTGAAGTAGGAAAGTCTAAACGATGTGCTGGTTTTGGGGCAACAGCATCTTTTTGGGAGCTTTTAATTAAATTCTGTGGTAAGGCATTTGAAATTGTTTTAAAAGCATTACCACTGACTAAAACCCCCGGAGGCTTATTAATTAATGCAAGAAAATCATCCTCATAAATTACTTCTAATGGTAGTGAAAAAAACCTTCTATTTTGTTTTTCTGAAGGCTGGTGTAGGGTAATCGTTTCACCACCATTTAGTAATGTACCCGTAGTGGCTAAACTAGTATTTATGTAGATATATTTTTTTTTGATTGCTTTTTTTAAAGAAGATTTGGTGGGGAGTGCTTCAAAAATACCAACACCATATTCTTGTAAACGAATTGGTTGTGCTTGTTCCTTGACAATATGTGTTTCTCTAATAGTATCTTTATTAAATGAACACATGATTAATTATTCCTCACGCTTGTTTTCAAAAAAGCTAAAAACACTACCACCATATTTACGCGAATTACTAAATTGTTCTAATTCCGAAAGTTTGGTATGTGTAGAATGCTCAATAATTAGTAGCCCATTTTCATGTAATAATTCATTTTCAAAGACTAGTTTAACTAGTTGTTCAAATTCTTCTTGGATTATTGCGTATGGTGGGTCGGCAAATATTATATCAGCCTTAATCTTAACTCTTAATAAATATTTAAAAACATCACTTTTTATAGCATCAATTGAAAAATCTAGCTCCTGTGAGGTTTTCTCAATAAATTTCACACAACGAGCATTGGCCTCAACAGCTGTAATTTGTGTTGTACCACGCGATGCAAATTCGTAGCTAATATTTCCAGTGCCTGCAAATAAATCTAATACAGAACATTCATCAAAATAATAATGATTGTTTAGTATGTTAAATAGACCTTCTTTTGCCATATCAGTTGTAGGGCGTGTGGGTATTTTTTTTGGAGCAATTAAGCGTTTACCTTTAAATTTGCCTGAGATTATTCGCATTATAGGGAGCTTAGAACTGTAAAATCAATAGTTTCAATTTCTGAATCGTCCAATTCAAAGTTAAAAGTTGATTCTGATGGATTAAAGAGTGAAACGTCCTTTACATATTGAGTACATAAATTAAATAGGTCGTCATGTTTTTCAATGGCACCAAATAATTTGAGCACTATTTTTTCGGTATCCATTTTCAATTGTTCCAGGGTAAACAGCAAATAGTACATGAAATCTTCCTTGGTTACATAATCAAAACTATTATATAGAAGTAATTTTTTGTTCTCCATTATAGTTAGTTCCATCTGTGTTTCAGTAATATGGGCAAAACAAGTGGCATTTTTGTTTCCGGAATAATTATTCATTAGTGATTCGACCATTACGGTCGCACTATGCTTATAAATGAATGAGCCAAAAAGTTCAAAAATGTAATTGTTGATATTTACAAAAGGCACGTAAACATTGCACATTTCATAGTTTTCAAGCTCGTCATATGCAACATGATCGTTGGCTAATATTTTTGAATTAAATTTTAAATAGTTAGCAAGTTCATTTTCATCAAAAAGTGATTTTGGCACAAAACTAAAGAGGTTATTTCTGTGAATTACGATTATATCTGCAAATTTCTTATTTGCAATATCATATTTCTCACAAATTGCTTTTAGTTCTTTTTGAACAGCATAGGGGGTAAGTTCTTTTTGAAAAACAATATTTTCTGAGGAAATTATGCTGTTAGCAATACTGTCCCATATGCAAAAAGAAAGTCCATTCAAGCTAACTTGAATGGACAGTTTATTAAAATCTTCTATGGTATTATTGTTTTTTCTTGGTGTCATAAATTTGAGGCCAGTTACCACTGTTACTAACTTCATTTAATGATCCAACTTTTATTTCGCTACCATTTACTTCCTCAACACTCATTTCAGAATTTTCCTTAGCAATAAGTTCGCTAGGTTGGTCGGATAGTACTACACTTTTAGCAACTTTAGCTTCAAAAACGGGAGCTTTATACCCTCCTTTGTCAATAATTGCAGCTTTCATTTCAAATTTCTCTCCATTTGCAGCTCCTGGTACATTCATCATATTTTTGTAACGGTTGTCCGCTTTAAACAATGAATCTTTAACCGCTACTGTGCCTAAAGTGTCTATAATAATAGTATCAACAGGCATATCAATTTGAAATGCTTTGTTGTATCTTAAAAAAGATGAATCTCTTTGTTGTGTTATTGTATAGTTACCAGTGTCTACGAAGCTAATTAATGCTTTGAAATCTTTAGCATATTTCTTATTCACTGTTTTATAAGCCTCTTGTGCATCGCGAATATCTTTTAAACTCGATACTACCTTAGCAAAACGTTCTTGCTTTACTTTTTTAAACTGAATAGGTCCAGTAACTGAATTGTAAATCATGTAACCGAAAAAGATACAAGCAATCCAAAGTACAATCTGTATTATAGTCTTCATTTTCTATAAGTATTATTTCATTTAGTGGTTAACACAAATCTACAATTTTTTTGCAAACCGCCTAATTTTTTAGCATCGATTTTAAACTTGTTTTATAAGTCCAAAACCTATAGTTAGTAATGCTTTGGGATATAGGGCATTGAATATCATTAGATATTGAAATACGATTGAAATCAACTTATCTTTGACTTTATGCAACCTTTAACTGAGAGCTCTTTACAAAATTTAATGATTAAAAGTTTTCCGCATGAGCCAACACCTATGCAATTGTTGGCCTTGAAAGAACTTGCTTCATTCCTAATTTTAAAGGAGCGACGATGTGTTTTTTTATTAAAAGGCTTTGCTGGGACTGGGAAAACGACCATAATTAGCACTTTAGTAAAAAGTTTGTGGGCATGTAATTTGAAATCGGTTTTAATGGCGCCAACAGGCCGAGCTGCCAAAGTAATGTCTAATTATTCTAAAACACGAGCTTTTACCATACATAGAAAGATATATGTTCCTAAAAAAGACAAAGGGGGAAGTGTAAAGTTTGTTCTTGCCCCAAATAAACATAGGAATACGGTTTTTTTAGTAGACGAAGCCTCAATGATACCGGATAGGTCTACGGATACCAAATTTGGAGATAGTGCATCTTTATTAGATGATTTAATCCGATTTGTGCATGCTGGAGTTAATTGTAAATTAATATTAATTGGGGATACAGCACAATTACCACCTGTAAAATTGGAGCTGAGTCCGGCATTGGATGCCGATTTAATTTATAGAGAATATGATTTACAAGTGCTGGGGCTTGAATTGAATGAAGTGGTTCGACAGGCTGAAAATTCGGGTATTTTAGCTAATGCAACTCAAATTAGACAACAATTACAGGATGAATTTTACGTTTCTTTCCAGTTTAATTTGGCTGGTTTTAAAGATATAACTCGTTTGGTTGATGGTTATGATATTCAAGATGCTATAGAGCAGTCTTATCATCAGAATGGGAAAGAGGAAACCGCATTTATTGTTCGTTCTAACAAAAGAGCAAACTTATATAATGGCAATATTCGGAACCAAATTTTATTTTTAGATAGTGAATTAGCTACTGGTGATTATATCATGGTAGTTAAAAATAACTATTATTGGTTGGAGCCGAATACCGAAGCTGGCTTTATTGCTAATGGCGATATTCTTGAAATACTTGAGATTTTTGCAATCAAAGAATTATATGGATTTAAATTTGCTGAAGTAAAAGTACAATTGGTTGATTACCCAAACCAAGGTGCGTTTGAAACTGTTTTAATGCTAGATACCATACACTCAATAACGCCTTCATTATCTTATGAAGATGCAAATTTATTGTATCAAGAAGTTATGAAAGACTATGCAGATGAAACTTCGAATTACAAAAAATTTTTAAAGGTAAAAAACAACAAATACTTTAATGCTTTGCAGGTAAAGTTCTCATATGCAATTACTTGTCATAAATCTCAGGGTGGCCAATGGAATACGGTATTCGTTGAACAACCCTATTTGCCTGAAGGTGTTGGTAAAGAATATTTGCGTTGGTTGTATACTGCAGTAACACGGGCTAAAAAACAGTTATATCTTATTGGTTTTCAGAACGATTTTTTTGTTGAGAATGAATAGATTAAATTCGTAGAGGTTCTATTGTTACCATTTTTTGGAATGAAGTTTGCAATCTTATAGATAGAATTTGAACACTTAATTATTTATGACACCAGAAACTATAATAAGTATTTTCCTCGGAATTGGTTTAGCTGCTTCAGTAGGTTTTAGAGTATTTTTACCATTATTCGCTTTAAGTTTAGCCGCTTATTTTAACGTTTGGGAATTGAATGATAATTGGCAGTGGGTTGGTAGTTTGGCGGCAGTTATAACTTTAGGTGTCGCTACAATGTTTGAAATATTTGCTTATTTTATTCCTTGGGTTGATAATTTATTAGACAGTTTTTCGGTTCCATTGGCGGCAATTGCTGGCACTGCTGTTATGGTTTCAACAGTTGCAAATTTAGACCCTGTGGTAACTTGGGCATTAGCAATAATTGCCGGTGGAGGTACGGCAACCGCAATAAAAGGGGCTGGTGCAGCAACAAGGCTGACTTCTAGTGCTACAACAGGCGGACTTGGTAATCCTATTGTATCTACCGTAGAAACTGGCGCAGCGGCCGCTGTGACAGTTGCCTCAATCTTTGCACCTGTGGTGGCTATTGTATTGGTAATCATTATATTGTTTATTATTTTCAGTATATACCGTAAATTGCGCCCGAAAAAGGGTTAAACTCATCCAATCTAAATATAAAGTATTGAAAATTATTGCAATGATACCTGCCCGCTATGCGGCATCGAGATTTCCTGCTAAGTTAATGCAGGATCTTTCAGGAAAACCTGTTATCCAAAGAACTTACGAAGCAGCTGTACGTACAAATTTATTTGATGATGTATTTGTAGTTACCGATAGTGAAGCTATTTTTAAGGTTATTACTGATATTGGTGGTAAAGCACTAATGAGTATAAAAGAACACGAATGTGGAAGTGATAGAATTGCCGAAGCAGTTGAGCATATGGATGTTGATATTATTGTTAATGTTCAGGGTGATGAACCTTTTACAGATCGTAAAAGTCTAGAAAGCGTACTAGAGGTTTTTAAAGATGATCCAGAACTAGAAATTGATCTTGCCTCGTTAATGGTGAAAATTACAGACGAAGAAGAAATTAATAACCCAAATACGGTAAAAGTAATCGTAGATAATAGAAATTTTGCCCTATACTTTTCACGCTCTGTTATTCCTCATCCAAGAGCAGTTTCTGACAAAACAGTTTATTATAAGCATAAAGGAATTTATGCCTTTAGAAAGAATGCATTAATGGATTTTCAGCGCTTACCAATGTTATCATTAGAGGCAACGGAAAAAATTGAGGCAATTCGTTATCTGGAATATGGTAAAAAAATTAAAATGGTTAAAACCACAGCTAGTGGAATAGAAATTGATACTCCTGAAGATTTAAAAAAGGCAAAGGCAGCATGGAAGTAGATTATAGTAAAATCAAAACCATTGGTTTTGATGCTGATGATACCTTATGGGTAAATGAAACTTACTTTCGAGAAGCAGAAGAAAAGTTTGCAGATTTACTTTCTGGTTATGAAACCAAGAATAAAGTGGATCAAGAGCTTTTTAAAATGGAGATTCAAAATTTGAATCTCTACGGTTATGGTATAAAGGGATTTATGCTATCGATGGTAGAATCGGCACTCGATTTATCAAATAATCAAATTTCGCAAGCAACGATTCACGAAATTTTGAATCTTGGTAAAAAAATGATAAATCAGGAAGTTGAACTTTTAGATGGAGTAGAAAATGTATTATCACAACTGAAAGATAAATATCGACTTATTGTATTAACAAAAGGAGATTTACTAGATCAAGAACGTAAATTAGAACGATCAAACTTGTTACATTACTTTCATCATGTAGAGGTGCTAAGTGATAAAAAAGAAACTAATTATTCAAATCTTTTAGAACATTTAGAAATAGATGTAAATGAATTTTTAATGATTGGTAATTCATTAAAATCAGATGTTTTACCACTTATTAATATTGGCGCTCAAGCCGTACATGTACCTTTTCATACTACGTGGCAACATGAAGAAGTAAATGTAAATGAAAACGATTTTAAGTATCTGAAAATAAATAATTTAACAGATATTTTGAAATATTTGAACTAAATCTATGAAGGTCAAAAATGAGATTGATGAAAACGAAAGTGTTATTGTAAATACGGTAAAGCACAGAAATTTTCCCCAAGTACCTAAAGTGATATTCGGTAAGGGTAGTTTTAATCAGTTAGATGAGATTTTACTTCCAGAAAGAAAGCATATAGATGCTCCTTTTATTTTTTTAGTTGATGATGTATTTAAAAATACCTCATTAGCTCATAAGGTGCCTTTGCGTTTCAACGATGAATTAATATTTGTTTCATCTGAAGAAGAACCGAAAACTAAGCAAGTTGATAAATTGGTAAAATCAATTCTTGACAAGTATGATAGTTTACCTTCAGGAATTGTTGGAATTGGCGGCGGCACATTGCTAGATTTAGCTAAGGCGGTTTCATTATTACTCACGAATAAAGGAAGTGCTGCAGATTACCAAGGTTGGGATTTAATTCAGAAATCATCTATTTATCATGTCGGCGTACCTACCATAAGCGGTACAGGAGCCGAAGTCTCTAGAACAACAGTTTTATTAGGGCCAGATAAAAAACTGGGAATTAATTCAGATTACACTGTTTTCAATCAAGTTATCCTCGATCCAGATTTAAGTATTGGTGTACCAAAAAATCAATGGTTCTACACTGGAATGGATTGTTATATTCATTGTATAGAATCTTTAAATGGAACCTATTTAAATGCCTTTAGTAAAAGTTATGGCGAAATGGCTCTAGAACTTTGTAAAGAAGTTTATTTAGAAGAATTGGATGCGCAAGATTCACGAGAAAAGTTGATGATGGCCTCATGGCATGGTGGTATGAGTATTGCCTATTCTCAAGTAGGGGTGGCCCATGCAATGAGCTATGGATTGTCTTATTTATTAGGAATAAAACACGGTATCGGAAATTGTTTGGTATTTCAACATTTGGAAGAATTTTACGGTGAAGGTGTAATACTCTTCAATAAAATGAAAGAAAAACATCAAATAGATTTACCAAAAGGTATTTGTAAAGATCTTACGGAAGACGATTTTGATACACTCTGTAATGTTGCTTTAAAAATGGAACCTTTATGGGAAAATGCCCTAGGAAAAAACTGGAAAGATTTAATTACCCGTGAAAAGTTGAAATCAATCTATCGAAAAATTTAGTGTCTAATTTCTTGTAGCAATACTTTAAATTAGACAGTTCTTCTTCAATTAGTACCTATGCATCAATTGGCAAAGTTTATATATTACAAGCTTATGGGGTGGAACTTGGTAGGTACTTTCCCGAAAATTGATAAATGTATCGTAATTGTTGCGCCACATACCAGTAATCTGGATTTCTTCTTGGGCTTACTAATTCGTAGGGTTTTAAACGAAGAGTTTAATTTTGTGGGTAAAAGCAGCCTTTTTAAATGGCCCTATGGATGGTACTTTAGATGGATGGGAGGCATGCCAGTAGATAGAACTAAGAATAACAATTTTGTTTTAGCTTGCGCCGATTTAATTAAAAAAGTTGATAGAATACATTTAACCTTAGCTCCGGAAGGCACTAGAAAAAAAGTAAAGCAATGGAAAACTGGGTTCTATTACATTGCTAAAGAAGCTCAAGTCCCAATTGTTTTAGTGGCTTTTGACTATGGTAAAAAACAAATAAAAATATCAGATGCTTATTATACTTCCGAAAGTATAAATAGTGATTTTGAAACTTATAAAGCTTTTTATAAAAATACTATAGGCTTGCGAAAAGATAATTTTACGATTCCTTCACTGTAATTTTTTCAAATTTTAGTTCTTAACAATGAAAAATATTTATACAAACTTGATAATTAAGTGTTTGTGAAGTAAAATTTATTATTGTGTCATAAAATTCTTTCACAACACGTGGTTCTATTTCTCACAACAATATTAACCAGATTCACAACAATAATTTAGAATTCTCTTCAGTTGGCGTTAGATTGATTTAGCATTTTTTACGCTTGCTTTTCCAATCAGGAAAAAATATATCTTTCAAATATTCTGAATGTAAATCGCTTATTTTTAACTTTTTATACTTTTTTTATACCTAGAGGGCACTATTTAATTTTTTAAAATGGATTGACAGCGTTTAACTAAAACCTAACCATAATGAAGAATTTTACTTTATCAACAGTATTCTTTTTTTTATTTACTTTTTTGATCTCAGCTCAAGAGTCTTATTTAATAATCACTGAGGTAATGAATAATCCTCTCACAGAATCTAAAGGAGAATGGGTTGAAATTTATAATAAGGGTCTTCTTCCCATTGATTTAATGGGCTATGTAATCGATGATAATTCTGGTTCGGATATTAACTCTGCAAATATTCCTGGGTTTATTTTATTACCCAATACATCGGTTGTTTTATATGATATTGATATACTTGAAGGCCAATTTGAATTGGATTGGGGAACAGTTGATGCCATTGCAGTTGACAATTGGCCAAGTTTAAATAATTCAGGAGATTCAATTGGTATATGGAGCAGTTATGCGGACTATGTTGGTGATAATGAAAATCAGCTTAACGTAATTTCTCAACTCATTTATGAATCTGGTAGTGGTTGGCCAAGTACATCTAACGGTAAATCTATTTATTTAAATGACCTTCTGGCAGATAGTACAATGGGCGTAAATTGGTCTTTGAGTAGTACCAATGTAGGTGAAGATGAAACACCTTTATTTAATAGTTATGAGAGTCTACAAGGAGATATTGGTTCACCAGGTAGTCCTAATTCGGATGATGATTCTGAGGCACCAGAAATTGTTTGCCCTGATGATGTAACAGTAACTACAGAAGAAAATAGCTGCAGTGCACTTTTTCCGATTGTTAATCCTACTGCCACTGATTTAATTACAGCTAATGAAGATATCGTTTATCATGCAGTCCGAAGTGACGGATTAGATATGCTAGATTCTTTTAATTCGGGAGTAACTACAATTACTTGGACAGCAGAAGATTTAGCAGGAAATATTTCTGAGCCTTGTGAACAAATAATTACGGTAAATGATGAAGAAGCACCAGAAATTAATTGTGCTGCAGATGTGGTAGTAACAGCTACAGAATCTATTACTATCACAATAACACTGCCTGATGTAACGGATAATTGTTCTGCTCCAGTAACTTTAACTTCAGAACGCTCAGATGATAATTCCTTAATACTAGAAGACGAATTTCCAGTGGGTAGTACAACAATTACATGGACAGCCTTAGATGCCAGTAATAATAGTAGTACTTGTACTCAAATAGTAACAATTAGTACGCCCACTTCTGATGCTAATGATATAACTGCTGTATCCCTTCTTAACCAAATAGGTGATGCAGAAATATATGCGGAAGAGAAATCAATTGAAATAACAATGCCTTATGGAACCGATTTAACCTTGTTGTCACCGGAGTTTACAATTTCAGATGGAGCATCGGTATCTCCAGAAAGTGGTAGTGTACAAGATTTCTCGGATGCGGTAACTTATAAAGTTATCGCAGCAAATGAATCTGAACAAGAATGGATAATATCCGTAATAGTTTTAGATGATATAGAATTGCCAACAATTGAATGCCCAGAAAATATTATAGTTGCTAATGATGTGGGAGAATGTGGTGCTGTAGTAGAATTTGAAGTTTCCGCGACGGATAATAGTGGGGCCGTCACGGTAACTTCAGATTATGATTCTGAATCTGTTTTTCCAATAGGTGAAACCATAGTTACTGCCACCGCAACTGATGAAGCAGGTAATGAAGCTACATGTAGTTTTACCGTAACCGTAGAAGATAATGAAGAACCAATACTGGTTTGTGCTGCTAATATTGAAGAAACTGCTAATGAGGGTGAATCTATTTCACTTATAATTGAAGCTCCAGAGTATACAGATAATTGTGGTTTACAACCTAATTTAATGGGTGTTCGAGATGATAATCTCGAAATGAGTGACCCATTCAGCATCGGTACAACAATTATAACATGGTCTATTAGTGATTTGACAGGGAATGTTGGTACTTGCTCACAGACAGTCACAGTTAATTCTGAAGTTTTAACAGATTTGTCTATTACTAGTTTCACACTAGTTAATGCAGATACGAACGAGGACCTTTATGAATTAGCCGATGGTATGCAAATCGATTATTCTAAACTACCAACGCTAAACCTAGATATTAGGGCGAATACTTCGGAGGCCGTTGAAAGTGTATTTTTAGAAATTAACTCTTCGGGTAACGTTCAAGAATTGGAGAATAGTCGCACAGAAAGTTTAATGCCTTTTGCTTTTTTTCAAGATCTTCCGATTGGGGATTACAAAGGCGCAACTTTTTTCGATGGATTTTTCACCATCTCAGCAATACCGTATAGTTTAGATAATAGAAAAGGAGAGGAAGGAATCAGTTCATCCTTAACATTCGACATTGCTGGTTATTGCCAAGAAGCAACGGATAGGTCTTATGTTGATACTTTTCCTGCCGATTGTGATGGAATAGGAGGTAGAGCAGTACTTGGTACAACACTTAAGATTAGTGATGCAGATGCACCTTTTTGGGAAATTGACCCTGAACATGGCGATTATGTTAGAAGTCATGAGCCAGGAAGCTATACGGTAACTGTAGGAGAAGAACCTGGTTGTACAACAACTATAGCCTATACGATTGAGGGTTGTCCAGCAGAAGCATTATCGGTAACAAGTTTCACACTTATTGATGCTGATAATGATGTTCCGATTTTTGATTTAACTGAAGGTCAACAAATAAATATCAATTCCCTGCCCACCACACATTTAGATATTCGTGCAAATACTACTGATGATGTTGAAAGTGTTCGTTTTTCTATTACAGGAGCTTTGGAGAATGAACGTACCGAGAGTTTATTGCCATATGCTTTATTTCAAGATTTACCAATCGGAGATTATATTGGCGCAGATTTTGTCGTTGGAATGTATACTCTGCAAGCTAAGCCTTATTCGGGTAATTCTTTAAAAGGAAATTTAGGCCAGGAATTGACACTAAATTTTGAATTGGTTGATGGAGACCCTGCATGTAGTAGTCTCATGGCTGATGTTGTAGTTGAGAATCCGACTATTTGTGGAGCTGGTGGTAATATCACTATTACTCCTTCGGGAGGAACTGCACCTTATGAAGTTGGCTGGAATTCCGTTTCTTATGTTGGTGAAACTATTACGGGACTTTCTGCAGGAACTTATTCAGCAAGTGTAACTGATGCTAATGGTTGTTCTATTCGGGTTGTAGCTGAAATTGAGGATCCTGCACTACCTGAAGTCACTTTGGATCCATTTTCAAATGTTTTTGTTTCTGATGTAGCATTTGCACTTTCCGGTGCAATGCCGACAGGTGGAATTTATAGTGGGGATGGGGTTACTGGCGGAATGTTTGATCCAGCAATAGGTGAAGGTACTTATGAGATTACATACACCTATGTTGATGAGGTAACCGAATGTAGTAATTCAGCAGTTCAAGAAATTACTGTTATGATGGAAACTGCCAATAACATTATTCAATATTGGTTGGTAAATGCAGATAACGAAATGGATTTATTTCCAATTACGGAGGGTATGCAAATTGATATTTCAACTTTACCAACTCAAAATCTTGATATAAAAGCTGAAACCGGAACAGCTACCGAAAGTGTTGGTTTTGAATTATCAGGAACGCAAAGTATTATGAGAGGCGAAAGTGTTCCTCCTTATGCCTTGTTTCAAGATTTACCCATAGGTGATTATATTGGACACAACTTTGAATTGGGAGCATATACTTTAGATGGAATCCCATATGCACAAAATAATTTAACAGGTGATGCTGGCGAAAATTTAACTATCAATTTCGAATTTATTGATACAACACCAATGTTAGCCGTAACTGGATTTACTTTAATTGATGCTGCAGATGAAAGTGAACATTTCGAGTTAATTGATGGTATGGAAATCACACTGAGTCAGATTGAATCTCTATTTCTAGATATACGTGCAAATACAACTGATGATGTAGAAAGTGTACGTTTGGAATTATCAGGGGAGCAGCGTACAGCTCGAACAGAAAGCCTTGAGCCTTATGCTTTATTTCAAGATTTACCGATAGGAGATTATAAAGGGAATAATTTTGAATTTGGTGAATACACGGTAACAGCAACACCTTATTCAGGCAATAATTTATCAGGTGAAATGGGAACACCATTAGCAATATCCTTTAGTATTGTTGAAGATATAGTAGCTGCCAGTTTAAAAATAAACCCTAATAATGTTGCAACCTTGGCGACAGCTAGTTTTAGCACACCAATAGAGATCGAGCAAATTCTAATTTTCGATATGTCTGGTAGACTTATAGAATCTTATAATCCGGATTATATTAAAAGTGGTGATGATTATATTTTGGATGTTAATTACTATCAACAAGGAACTTACATTGTAAAGGCAGTAGATAAAAGGGGCGTGCCCTATCAAAAGCAAATGGTGGTAAAACGCGAATAATTACAAATACATAATCAACCAAAAAGTGAGAGGCCCGATTTATCGGGTCTCTTTTTTTATTCCTACTGCTAAGTTTATCATTATTAAATAAATACTGATTATGACACTCGTTATTAATCGACTGAAATAGCTTTTAATCCAATTTATAAATGAAATATGAGGACTACTATAAGGATTTCGTAAATTAGAATAACAATCAACTTTTTAGCGATTTATTCACCCCATCAACTAAACTAGATCATAATGAAAAGAAAACTACTTTTTTTAGCGGCCTGCTTTTGCGGTGTTACTTTTAATCCAATTTTTGCTCAATCCGATTTTGCACTACGAATCAACACTGGTGGTTCGTCAATCACGTATGATGGTGAAACTTTTGATGCTGATGCCTATGCCAATACGGGTAACCAATTAGATCGACCGCAAACTGGTTTGCCAGAACCATATCAAACATTTAGGTATAGTCCTTCACAACAAATGAGTTACGCAATACCTGTTGTAGATGGTACGTATACCGTTAATTTATATTTTGCTGAGTTATGGTTTGGAGCTACCGGTGGTGGTTCTGGTGGTGTCGGTAGTCGTGTTTTTGATGTCACTATGGAAGGGCAACTTGCTGAAGATAATTTAGATGTTTTTGCCGTAGTTGGTGCTGATGCTATGCTGATGAAATCGCATATGGTTACCGTATCAGGTGGTGTTCTAAATATCGATTTTGATTCTCGAGATGCAGTTGGTGGTGAACGTCACCCAATAATTAATGCTATTGAAATTTTGGGTGAACCAAAACCTCAAAATGTAACTATTGAAGGTATTGAATTATATACAGCATATGTTAGTGGTGATTCAGGAGTTGTGCCAACAGGTCGATTTATAAATGACGGTGATCAAATTAGAAACTGGGAAAACAATAATTCTTTCGAAGGGGTCGGAGTTGAATTTGCAAGTGGAGTTAAAAGTGTACTCTATCAATTTACAAGTCCGGAAGGTAGCGGTTCAGCAGTGCATGATATCAGTAATAGTGGATATATTTCACCCATTTATTTCTATCAATCTAAAGTTGGTCAATACGATATTACCGCCACTCCATATTCGGAAGCTAATCAAGGTGGTGTAGTGGGTACGCCCTTTTCTATTTCTTTTGAAATAATTGATAGTTGTGAAGAGGTATCCTTTGAAGTTGTAAATGCAACAACCTGCAATACAAATGGAGGTTACGCTATTTTAAAGGATGAAGCGAATAACTACGAAACTTGGAATGATTACACAGGTTTAAGGGGAATTTGGGAGCTGGATGAAGACTTAGGTGCCTATGTGGCAAGAAACCTATCTGCGGGTACATATACGATGGATTATTATACAGACTACGGATGTACAACGAAAACTTTTATAATTGGGACAGACAATTGTGAGGAAACAAAGGACTTCTCTCTACGTATAAATGCTGGTGGTACAGAAACAACATACAACGACGAAATCTTTATAGCCGATGCTTATTCCAATATTGGCAATCAATTAGATCGTCCACAAACTGGTTTAATAGAACCTTATCAAAGTTTTCGATATAGTCCGTCGCAACAAATGAGTTATGATATTCCGTTAGTAGATGGGGAGTATACGGTTAATCTATACTTCGCTGAGTTATGGTTTGGAGCCACCGGTGGGGGTTCTGGTGGTGTCGGTAGTCGTGTTTTTGATGTGACCATGGAAGGGCAACTTGCCGAAGATAATTTAGATGTTTTTGCCGTAGTTGGTGCTGATGCTATGCTGATGAAATCGCATACGGTTAACGTATTGGGTGGAATTTTAAATATTGATTTTGATTCGCGTGATGCAGTAGGGGGCGAGCGTCACCCTATAATTAATGCTATTGAGATATTGGGAGAGGTAATTGAAGAACCAGTACAAAGACCTTTTACATTTTCAGCAAATTTAATAGACACTTATTATAACGGAGATTGGGTGAAGGTAATTTCCATTCCTGTTGATGCTCAATACCAGTATAATTATACTGTAGATTGGGGTGATGGAACTATTGATGAAAATGTAACCGAAGCATTAACCCATACATATGAAACTTACGGCCCTCATATCGTAAAAATATCAGGTGATTTTCCTAGACCAATGTTTAATTTTAGATCTAATTCTTGTGATAGTTCTACTTATGAAATTATTCAATGGGGCGATCAAAAATGGCAAAATCTAGAAAGTGCTTTTGAAAACACCACTTTAAGGCTCGTTGCAACTGATATTCCAGATTTAAGTGAATGTACAAGTATTCGAAATATGTTTAAAAATTCGGGAATGTCAGGAAGGGGTATGGCATTGATTCCGCACTGGGATATTAGTGGTTTTACAAGTTTATCAGGACTTTTTAATGGTACTGCTTTCAATGAGGATATCTCGGGTTGGGATGTTTCTCATGTTTCGGATATGTCTTTTCTATTTTCTTCCGGTACACTGGGTTGTGGAGACGGTCCACTTTCGTTAGGAGGTTCATTTAATCAAGATTTATCCTCATGGAACGTGTCTAATGTAATGAACATGGAGGGTATGTTTAGTGGGTCTTATTTTAATCAAGATATATCCTCTTGGGATGTAAGTAAGGTTACTAATATGGCTGGTATGTTCGCTGGCTCCAAGTTTAATCGAGACATATCAAATTGGGATGTTTCTCAGGTTACCACTATGGCATCTATGTTCTCAGGTTATACTTATAATGAAATTGATTCTTTTAATGGAGACTTTGATTTTAATCAGCCATTAAATGATTGGGATGTATCGAGCGTTACCGATATGAGTTACATGTTTTACAATGCCAATAACTTTAATCAATATATTGGAGATTGGGATGTTTCTAATGTGGCAAAAATGGCAAGTATATTCAGCAGAGCTTCTTCATTCAACCAAAACATTGGTACTTGGAATGTTTCTAAGCTTTCAAGCACTGCAAGAATGTTCAAAGATGCAGAAGTATTTAATCAAGATATTGGTAATTGGAATGTTTCAAATGTCACCTATATGGTTGCAATGTTCAACGGTGCTCGCGAATTTAATCAGGATATCAGTGATTGGGATGTGTCTAGCGTAAGAAATATGAATGAAATGTTTAAGGGAACAACAAATTTTAACCAAGATATAGGTGATTGGAATGTTGTGAATGTTACTGATATGGGCAGTATGTTTAGTCAAGCAGAGAGTTTTAATCAATCTTTGAATGATTGGAATGTGCAAAATGTGTCAGTTATGAACGGGTTGTTTGAAAATTCTGGCTTATCTAATAGCAATTACGATAGTACCTTAATAGGTTGGAGCCAATTACCCTCCTTGCAAAATGGCGTTACTTTAGACGCACCACAAAATCAATATTGTGAAAGCAAAGAAGCTAGGCAGAGTATTGTTGAGGCATATAATTGGATGATAAATGATAATGGTAGCCCAGAAGAATGTAGTTCTACTTCTCTGCAGCGGCCCTTTATTACTACCTGGAAAACTGATAATGATGGGTCAACATCAACCCAAATTACAATTCCAACGCATATAGATGAATCTTATAATTATACTGTGAATTGGGGTGATGGTTCTGTATCGGAAAATGCAACGGGAAATATTACGCACACTTATGAAGAGCAGGGTACTTATATAGTTTCTATAGAAGGAGATTTTCCAAGAGTGTATTTCAATGATTTTTATGGTTATGATCAAGCGCAAAAATTAATATCAGTTGATCAATGGGGCGATATTAAATGGAGCAATATGGAGGCTGCCTTTCAAGGATGTAGAAATATGGATGTTGTAGCAATAGATACTCCAGATTTAACTTTAGTAAATTCAATGGAAACCATGTTTAACGGTTGCAAAAATTTAATTGGTAACAACACCTTTGGCGAATGGGATGTTTCCAATATTACTAATATGGAAAGTATGTTCAATGGTGCTGAAAAATTTAATCAAGACATTAGTGATTGGGTCGTTTCTAGTGTAACTGATATGAATTTTATGTTTTCAGGGGCGTTTATATTTAATCAAGATATTGGAAATTGGGACGTATCAATGGTTACCGATATGCACGCCATGTTTCAGTCTGCCAATATGTTCAATCAGGAAATACAAGATTGGGATGTTTCAAAAGTAACCGATATGAAATTAATGTTTTTCTTAGCAGATACTTTTGATCAAGATATAGGAGATTGGGATGTTTCAAGTGTTATAAGTTTAGAAGATATGTTTCACTACTCTGGGCTATCTAACACTAATTACGATAAAATTTTAATGGGATGGAGTCAATTGCCTTCTCTACAAAATGAGGTTCTTTTAGATGCACCTGATAACCAGTACTGCATTTCAGAATTCGCAAGGCAACGGATTATCGACACTTACGGGTGGACAATTACTGATGGTGGTAAGGTCGAAGAATGTGTAAATTCATGCGACGAAAACTTAGAAAGTGCGTTTACTATTGAAACTACAGCTTGGTGCGATTCGGGCGGTGGAAGTATTGAATTTACCCCTGTTAGAGAAGGCTTAAGCGTAGTATGGCCAAATGGGACTGAGCTTGAGACAGAATATAGAGTGGAAAATGGAGGATTGCCTACGTATTATTCATTATATATGTCTTATGATAGTTATGATGTTGTGCTAATTGATACCGAAAATGGTTGTAGTTCTAACTACCAGTTTAATATTGACGTAGGTATCGGATGTGGAGAACCAGATGATTCTTTATATATTAATGCAGGTGGTGGTGAAGTTGTTTACAATGGAGCGACTGTTGGGGCCGATAATTATTATGATACAGGATCAGAATTAGATCGACCACAAACAGGATTGTCAGAACCATTTCAAACCTTTAGATATAGTAAAACACAAGAAATGAGTTATAATATTCCGCTTAAAGACGGACAATATTATGTTAACTTATATTTTGCTGAACTTTGGTTTGGTGCTACCGATGGTGGTGCTGGTGGTGTTGGTAAACGTGTATTTGATATCAACATGGAAAGTGCACTGGTAGAAGACAATTTAGATGTATATTCAGAGGTAGGAGCGGAAACATTATTGATAAAGTGGTATACTGTAAATGTTACCGATGGGGTATTAAATATAGATTTTGATTCCCGAGATGCAGTAGGGGGCAAACGTCACCCGATTATTAATGCGATAGAGATTTTGCCACCTTCAAGTGCATCTACAACAGCACTTAAAAATAGTGGTGCATCAGATAATCTTATAAACGATATGCGTATTTATCCGAATCAAGTTTCCGATGTTGCAACATTAAGCTTGGAAGAACCGGTTGAAATACAACAAGTATTGGTTTTTGACATGATTGGTAGATTAATACAATCTTACAATCCTAATTCAATTAAATCTAGTGGAGATTATATGTTGGATGTAAACGAACTGCAACAAGGTAATTATATTGTTAAAATGGTAGATAACCAAGGTGTTAGTTTTCAAAAACAAATGGTTGTGAAACGATAGTAAATAGGAGATTAGTAATTTATAAAAAGCGACCTGAGATTCAGGTCGCTTTTTTATTTGGCAAAGTGATAAATAATTTTAATATACTATTGTTTAGGTGTTTATGATGTTTTTAACTTTCGATGGAACAAAATTTTATAGATGATTGTAGTATACCCAAACTAATCTAAATGTCATTAAGTACTAAAAATTAACAAGGAAACTATCATTTTACTACAACGTTTGAAATTTTTAGTGTAAAAAGTGTTTTTAGTCGAATGAATCTCTGATATAACGAATATACTTTAACTACCTATTTACTAAACTTAGCTTAGTAGTCCAAAATAAACTTAACCTCTTACAAATTTACTTATGCGAAAAGTTCTACTTTCTACACTTTTTCTGTTATTTTCAATTTTTGGATTTTCGCAATGGACTCAAACCCATGGCCCTGAAGGCGGAAATTTAAATGAAATTGTTAAAGTCGGTGATGATTTAGTATTGAATGCAAATTCAGGAGGAATTTATCGATCTACTGATAATGGAAATTCTTGGACGGTAAGCAATTCAGGTATACCGGTTGGTGCATCAATTTATAAATTAATTGAAGATAGTGGTGTTTTATATATATCAGTAGCACAAAAGGGTATTTATAAATCTACAGATGCTGGTGTAAATTGGATTGCAATAAACTCAGGAATTGAATATCAATCATTTTATTCGTTACATGCAAATGGATCTACGATTTACGCGGGTAACGCAAATGGAGGTATTTCGTATTCGAACAATGGTGGTCAAAGTTGGATTTTTGTGGGGGACAATGTATCGGGGATACAATTTCAAGATTTTGAAGTTTTTAATTCAAAAATTTATGCAACTGGGCGAAAATTATTTGAATCATCTGATCAAGGGCTAACTTGGCAAGAAAGAGTTATTGAAGGAGTAGGCTCAAATGGTTTTAGAACCTTATTAGCGGCAAATGGTGTTTTTTATGCTGGGGGACAAGGTGAATTATTTATTTCGTATGATAATCTTAATACTTGGGTGAAAGCACCGTTAAATACATATGCCACCATAATAAGTATTCAGAATTTCGATAATACAATATATGTTAACGGAGGCAACGGGTCATATTATTTTTCTGAAGACCAAGGATTGAATTGGACGGCGGTAAAAATTCATAATACAGATAATTTCATTAATAGTGTCTTTATCGAAGAAAGCATGGCAATAGCGACTACTTCGAAAGGACTATTCCAAACTTCAGATTATGGAAATTCGTGGGTGTTAAATAATAATGGTATAAATGCTGTTAGCATTAAATCATTATTCGCAAATGACAGTAATATTTTTGTTGGTAGTCAAAATCAGGGTCTGTATATATCTCATGATAATGGTGGAAGTTACCAATCGATAAATAATGGATTAGAGAGTCCGAATTCTAATAACCCAAAGAAAATTATTGAGGTTAACAATGTATTATATATAAATTCCTATAATGGAATATATGCTTCAAATAATAATGGTCAATCTTGGCAAAGAAAGTTAGACCCTGGACCATATAAATATACAGAAGTCTTCGCGCATGATAATGGTACTTTCGTTTCTGCTTACAACAAAGGTTTGTTTCTTTCAGATGATAATGCTGAGAATTGGACAGAATTATCAATTGATTTAATTAGTGAAACAACAGGTCTTACTAGTATTGCTATACAAGAAAATCTAATAGTCATTAGTACTGGTGATGGTGAACTAGTACTGTCAGAGAATTTGGGGAATAGCTGGAGTAAAGTTTCAGTTTCTGATAACTATCTTTTTATTAATCATCTTGAAATTGAAGGTTCTAAAATATACGCTGCAACAAATCAAGGTCTCTTTATTTCTCAAAATTTAGGAGTTAATTGGAACAAAGTCAATGACGAGTATATTAATATAGTGGACTTCGTATTAGAATCTAACTTAATTTATGCTGCTACAGAAAAGGGTTTTAAATATACCACAGAACAACACAATCAATGGTTTTCTATTAATGAAGGCTTAGGTGAACAATATTTAACTAAGTTAATTATTAATAATGAAACAATTTTCGCTGGCACATATGGTTCAAGTGTTTGGAAACTACCAAAAGAACAGGCAAATTTACCAGATTATAGTAATGGTTTTGTAACCAAATGGAAGACTGATAATTCAGGGTTGTCTAATGACAATCAAATTACGATTCCTACTTACCCAGGAGAAAGCTACAATTACACTGTTGACTGGGGTGATGGATCTACAGATTCTAATCTTTCAGGAAATAGCACACACACTTATGATGAGCCAGGTATATATACTGTGCGTATTACTGGAGATTTTCCCAGAATATATTTTAATAAAATTTCATATGGCTCAAATTTAGGAGACGAAGAAAAATTAATCTCAATTGAACATTGGGGCGAAAATCAATGGACTTCAATGGATTATGCCTTTTCAGGATGTATTAATTTAAAACTTAATGCAATTGATAGCCCTAACTTATCAACTGTATTTTCTGCCAACTATATGTTTTATCGCTGTTATAGTTTTAATGGGGCTCCAAGTGATAGTAATTGGGACGTGAGTAAAATTACAAGTATGTATTTTATGTTTGCCGATTCAAATTTTAATCAAGATATATCTACTTGGAATGTTAGCAATGTAACCAATATGGCATCGATGTTTCAAGGCACAAATTTCAAGTATGATATCAATAATTGGGATGTAAGTAATGTTAGGTCAATGGCTAGTATGTTTAGTAATAGTCAATTTAATGAAGATATATCAAGCTGGGATGTAAGTAGGGTGCAGGATATGAATTATATGTTTTTTAATACATATTTTAATCATGATATTTCGGGTTGGGATGTTAGTGATGTGCGTAATATGACGTACATGTTTAATAACAGTCAATTCGACCAAAATATAGGTAATTGGGATGTGCAGAATGTTACAAGAATGAATGAGATGTTTGATAATTCTGATCTAACCAAAGAGAATTACGATAAAATATTAAATGGATGGAGTCAATTACCTAATCTTCAAAATGGAATTTCGTTGGGCGCAAATGATACCCAGTATTGTGAAGGTGAAGCCGGAAGACAAAAACTAATTAATGAATTTGGATGGAATATTACAGATTTTGGTGAAGATTGTGATGAGCAAATACCATTTGTTACTACATGGAAAACAGATAATTATGGTTCGTCAAATAACAATCAAATTACAATTCCTACCAACTCAAATGAGTCTTATAATTATACAGTAGATTGGGGTGATGGTACTTTAGATTCTGGAATAACGGGGGATATTACACATACTTATGCCAGTATAGGCACTTATAGCATTTCAATTTCAGGTAAATTTCCAGGAATATATTTCAATGCAGGATATTATAATAATAATGACCACGACAAGATTATTTCTATAGATTCATGGGGTAACAACAGATGGGTGTTTATGAACAATGCATTTTCGGGTTGTAGAAATCTGGATATGAAAGCAACCGATATTCCTGATTTTTCTCGTGGGTTGTACTTATATGGTATGTTTACAGGATGTACTTCTTTAATAGGTAATGATTCGATTAACCTATGGGATATGAGTGATGTACGAGATACTGGATATATGTTTTCTGGGGCTACATTATTTAATCAACCATTAAATAATTGGAATGTTAGTAAAGTTTATGGCATGTACGAAATGTTTAAAGGTGCCACTAGTTTTGATCAAGACCTAAGTAATTGGAATATTGTTAATATTCAATCAATGAACAAAATGTTCGAAGAAGCTGGTTTGTCTTATGAAAATTACGACAATACTCTTATGGCATGGAGTAAGCTACAATTAAAAAGCGATGTAAATTTTAATGCTGGTAATAGTCAATATTGCGAAAGTGAAGTTGCAAGACAAAAAATAATAGATGATTTTGGTTGGACGATTATAGATGCTGGAAAAAGTACATTATGCCCACTAGTCGTTGATTTTGCCTTGCGCATTAATGCAGGTGGTTCTGAAATTGAATATAATGGTGATTCGTATGTAACTGATTCATTTTTTAATACGGGGAGTACTTTGGTACGACCACAAACAGGTTTGCCTGAACCACATCAGAGTTTTAGATTTAGTCGCTCTCAAGAAATGAGTTATGATATTCCATTAGAAGATGGTGAATATACCGTTAACCTTTATTTTGCAGAGCTATGGTTCGGAGCCACAGGTGGTGGTGCTGGTGGGGTTGGTAGTCGTGTTTTTGATGTAAGTATTGAAGGTGAATTAGCCCATGATAATTTAGATGTTTTTGCGGAAGTTGGAGCTGATGTCATGTTGATGAAATCATATACTGCAACTATAATTGATGGAATATTAGATATTGATTTTAATTCTACTGACGAAGTTGGAGGCGAACGTCATCCGATAATAAATGCTATTGAAATATTGGGTCAAACTTCAGCGCCTTCCCAACGTCCGTTTGTAACCACTTGGAAAACAGATAATCAAGGTGTTTCTAACGACAATCAGATTACAATTCCGACGTACCCAAGCGAATCTTATAATTACAATGTAGATTGGGGAGATGGTACTTCTGATTCGGGTGTAACAGGAGATATTACCCATTCTTATAGTAATCCAGGAATATACGAAGTATCTATTTTTGGTGATTTTCCTAGAATATATTTTAACAACATGTATAATTATAAGGACGGAGATGAAGAAAAGATTATTTCAATAAATCAATGGGGTGAGAATGAGTGGAGTAGTATGAATAGTGCATTTGCTGGTTGTTCAAATGTGACACTCAGTGCTATTGATGTTCCAAACTTTGATAACCTGACAGAGGTAGAAATGATGTTTGCTGGTTGTTATGATTTCACAGGGAATGACTCCATGTCAGAGTGGGATTTTTCAAGAGTATCCAATATGTCCGGTATGTTCATAGCGAATCATAAATTTAATACGAATATAGGAAATTGGGATACTTCAAATGTTATTGATATGAGTTCAATGTTTTTGAATGCAAAAATTTTCAATCAGGATATTTCTAACTGGAAAACAGATAAGGTAGTAAGGTTAGATTTCATTTTTTCGGGTGCTGAAAAGTTTAACCAAAATATAGGTCAATGGAATGTTTCAAATGTTACTAGACTAGATGGTACTTTTACAAATGCCAAAGAATTCAATCAAGATATTGGAAACTGGGATGTTTCAAAGGTTGAAGTTATGTTTGAAACCTTTGCGAATGCCGATGCGTTTGATCAAGATTTAAGTAGATGGAATGTAGAACAATTGAAAGAAGCCCCATCAATTTTTTATAACTCAGGACTATCAAACATTAATTATGATAAACTTTTAATTGGTTGGAGTCAACTTCCATTGTTACAAGAAAATGTCGAATTTCATGCAGATCAAAATACCTATTGTTCGTCTGAAGAGGCTAGACAACTAATTATAGACACCTATGGTTGGGCTATTATCGATGCTGGTAAAAGTATTGATTGCCTCAATAGTAATCCTTTTATTACAACTTGGAAAACCGATAACCCTGGTGCATCTAACGATAATCAAATAACCATTCCAACGTTTTCAGGAGAAGCTTATAATTATTTTGTAGACTGGGGTGATGGTAATACTGATTCGGGAGTTACAGGTGATATTACTCATACTTATAGTAGTCCAGGAATATACGAAGTATCAATTTTTGGCGATTTTCCTAGAATATATTTTGTTAAAGGAAATGCTGAGAAAGACAATAAAAAATTATTGGAGATTAATCAATGGGGAGAGATTTCTTGGCTATCCATGCAATATGCATTTCAAGACTGTACTAATCTAGATTTAATAGCGTCAGATATACCTGATTTATCTAATGTAACCAGTTTGGTTTCAATGTTTGGAGGGTGTACTAATTTTAGTGCAAATACGAGTGTAACAAATTGGGATACATCAACTATTCTTGAGATGAGTGGTGTTTTTCAAGGAACCATGTTCAATCAAAATATTGGGAGTTGGAATACTTCTAATGTAGAAAGTATGGATTTAATGTTTGATGATGCTAAACTCTTTAATCAAGATATTGGTTCGTGGGATGTTTCTAATGTTAAAGGAATGGTTGAAATGTTTTATAATGCTGATTCTTTTAATCAGGATATTAGTAACTGGGATGTTTCTAGTGCAGTTAATATGTGGAGTATGTTTGTTGGAGCGGAAATGTTCAATCAAAATCTAGCAGATTGGGATGTTTCTAATGTTGAAAATTTTAGTGGATTTCTCGATTCTTCTGGGCTTTCAGATGAAAATTATAATAAGATGTTAGTTGGTTGGAGTCAATTACCTTCACTCCAAAACGGGGTTCAATTCGGTGCTTCACAGAATCAATATTGTTCGTCTAAAGAGGCTAGACAATTAATTATAGACACCTATGGTTGGGCTATTAACGATGCTGGTAAAGCATCAGATTGTCTAGAGTCAAATGACTTTGCTTTTCGAATCAATGCTGGTGGATCAGATTTCGAATTTGAAGATAAAACCTATATTTCAGATAATTACTTTAATACAGGCAGTACATTAGACCGCCCACAAACAGGTCTTCCAGAACCATATCAAAGTATGCGCTTCAGCCGCTCACAAGAAATGAGTTATGATATTCCTTTAGAAAATGGAGAATATACTGTTAATTTATACTTCGCAGAATTGTGGTTTGGTGCTACAGGCGGTGGAGCAGGTGGAGTAGGAAGCCGTGTTTTTGATGTTACTATTGAGGGTCAAACGGCAGAAGATAATTTAGATGTCTTTGCACAAGCTGGTGCAGATGCAATGTTAAAGAAAACACATACTGTAACTGTAATAGATGGAATTTTAAATATTAATTTCGACTCTAGAGATGCCGTTGGAGGTGAACGACATCCAATAATTAATGCAATCGAAATTTTAGGTGAAGTTTCAGAACATGCCCAAAGTCCGTTTGTAACCACATGGAAAACAGATAACCCAGGTACTTCTAACGATAATCAGATAACAATTCCAACTTACCCAGGAGAAACGTACAATTATTCTGTAGACTGGGGTGATGGCAAAATCACAACAGGCGAAATAGGTGACGCTACGCATACCTATTCAGTACCTGGCACTTATCAAGTTTCTATTTCAGGAGATTTTCCAAGAATTTATTTTAATAGTGAGGGTGATAAGGATAAAATAGTATCGATTAATCAATGGGGTCAAATCAAGTGGAAATCAATGCAAAGAGCATTTTCCGGATGTGAAAATATGAATATGCTGTCTATTGATATACCAGACTTAGCAAATGTAACAAGTATCGATGGTATGTTTACAAGATGTACCAATTTTATTGCCAATGAAAGTATAGCTGAATGGGATACTTCGACAATTACACTTATGGGAAGTGTATTTAATAGTACAATGTTCAATCAAGATATTGGAAATTGGGATACCTCTAAGGTTACATCAATGGATTTAATGTTTTACCATAACAGATTTTTCAATCAAGATATTGGTGATTGGGATGTATCCAGTCTTATATCAATGGTGCAAATGTTTGAAGATGCTGAATCTTTTAATCAAGATATTAGCAACTGGGATGTCTCAAATGTTGTTTATATGTGGGATACTTTTTATGGTGCTACATTGTTTGATCAAAATTTAGCATCTTGGAATGTTTCCAAAGTTGAAGTTTTCGTTGCTTTTTTGGATTACTCTGGCCTTTCCAACGAAAATTATAATAATATTTTAATTGGTTGGAGCCAACTTCCAACTTTAAAAAATGATATAACATTATTTGTTACTCAAAACCAGTTTTGTGAAGCTAAGGATGCCCGCCAAAAATTAATGGATGATTTCGGTTGGAGATTTAATGACGGTGGTATGGCAGCAGATTGCTCCGATACCACATCTTTTATCACAACTTGGAAAACCGATAACCCCGGGACATCCAATGATAATCAAATAACAATTCCAACGTATCCTGGAGAAATGTATAATTATTCTGTAAACTGGGGAGATGGTACTACAGATTCAGGTGTTACAGGAGATATAACACATACGTATAGTAGTCCAGGTATATACGAAGTTTCGATTTCAGGGGATTTTGCTGGAATTCAATTCGATACTCCACAGTCAGATAAATCAAAAATTGTAAACATTACACAATGGGGTGAGATAGTCTGGAAACAAATGAATGGCTCTTATTGGGGATGTTCTAATCTAGATGTAGTGGCAATTGATACTCCCGATTTATCGAATGTAGAAACGCTTAACGGAACTTTCGTTAATTGCTATTCATTAATTGGAAATAGTTCTTTTAATGATTGGGAAACGGAAAGTATATTGGAAATAGAAAATTTGTTTGCAGGTGCTATGCAATTTAATCAACCATTGAATCAATGGAATGTGAGTAATGTAATTGATATGACCGGTACATTTAGTAATGCTAAAACTTTTAATCAACCACTAAGTAATTGGGATGTAGGTAACGTAGAAGAAATGTGGGATATGTTTGGTAATGCCAGTTCATTTAATCAAGATATAAGCGATTGGAACGTTTCTAATGTAGTAGATTTTACGGGGATGTTTGCTTTTGCAGAATCTTTCAATCAAGATTTAGGGAATTGGCAGGTAAATAATGCTACTGACATGAGCTATATGTTTAATGGTAGTGCAATAGAATCTGATAATTATGATGCTATTTTAATTGGTTGGAGTCAAAATTCTGTGTTACAACAATATGTACATTTAGATGTAGAAGGTGTTCTGTTTTGCGAGGGAAAAGAAGCGCGCCAAAAATTAATTGATGATTTCGGTTGGTCAATATCTGATGCCGGAATAAACATAGATTGTGAAGCGTCAAGTGATTTTGCATTACGTATTAACGCAGGAGGTGAAGAGGCGTTGTACAATGGAGAAACTTTTATGGCTGATGCCCATTCTAATACTGGTAGCGCTTTATACAGACCCCAAACTGGTTTGGATGAACCATTTAATACTTTTAGATATAGTCGTTCACAAGAAATGAGTTATGCTATTCCATTGGAAGATGGAGACTATAGGGTAAACTTGTATTTTGCTGAACTTTGGTTTGGAGCCAGAGGTGGTGGTGCTGGCGGCGTAGGTAGTCGTGTCTTTGATGTTAGTATTGAAGATATTTTAGTTGCTGACAATTTAGATGTGTTTGCCGAAGTAGGAGCCGAAACCATGTTAAATATGGCGTATTCTGTTACGGTAACGGGTGGAGTTTTAAATATTGATTTCGATTCAAGAGATGAAGTAGGGGGCGAACGTCACCCAATTATCAATGCAATTGAGATTGTTTCTGGTAGTAGTTCAAATTCAGGAAAGGTTGCTGTTTCGAAGCAACATTTTGTTATAGAAAACGATATGCGTATTTATCCAAATCAAGTATCAGACTTTGCCACCTTGAGCCTAGAAGAACCTGTAGAAATTCAACAAGTTTTGGTTTTTGATATGATTGGTAGACTAATAAAATCTTACAATCCTAATTCAATTAAATCTAGTGAAGATTATATTTTAGATGTGAACGAATTGCAACAAGGAACTTATATTGTAAAGTTGATAGATAACCAAGGTGTCAGTTTTCAAAAACAAATGGTGGTAAAACGGCAATAGTTTAAATTAAAAAACCAAACAAAAGAAAGAGGCCCGATTTATCGGGCCTCTTTTGTAATTATATTTTTTTTTACTCTTGCATGGTATGATATACGTTTTGAACATCATCATCTTCTTCAATTTTTTCAAGTAGCTTTTCTACGTCGGCTACTTCTTCTTCAGTAAGTTGTTTTGTTACTTGCGGAATTCTTTCAAAACCAGATGATAATATTTCTATTTCTCGGTTTTCCAATTCCTTCTGAATATCACCAAAACTTCCGAAAGGAGCATAGATTAATATTCCATCTTCATCTACAAAAACTTCTTCTGCACCAAAATCTATTAATTCTAATTCTAATTCTTCGGCGTCAATTCCTTCTGCAGGAATTCTAAAATTACAGGTATGATCGAACATGAATTCTACGGAACCTGATGTGCCTAAACTGCCATCACATTTGTTAAAGTAGCTTCGAACATTAGCTACCGTTCTGGTATTATTATCAGTAGCGGTCTCGACCAAAATTGCTATGCCATGTGGTGCATAGCCTTCAAAAAGAACTTCTTTATAGTCACCTTGGTTTTTATCCGTAGCCCTTTTTATGGCTCTTTCAATATTGTCCTTAGGCATATTTACTGCCTTGGCATTCTGAATTACTGCTCGTAAGCGTGAATTTGAATCGGGATCTGGACCGCCTTCCTTAACGGCCATTACAATATCTTTACCAATTCTAGTAAACGCTTTAGACATTGCTGCCCAACGTTTCATTTTTCTTGCTTTTCTAAATTCAAAAGCTCTTCCCATTTTTATACTATTTGTTTCAAAGCAAATTTAAGAAATTCACTTGCAATCGTCAACCAACTTCTCAATGGCCTTTGCTAAATCAAAATCTTTCTCAGTAACACCACCTACATCATGTGTATTTAATTTTATGTGTACTGTTTTATATACATTATTCCAATCTGGATGGTGACCTTGTGCTTCACACTCAAATGCAATTCTTGTCATCATTGCAAAAGCTTCTTTAAAGTTTTTAAATTCAAAGGTTTTTTCTATGGACTCTTTTGAATACTTCCAACCTTGTATGTTTGTCAATTGTTGTTGTATCTCTATCACTGTAAGTTTAACCATTGTAATTAGTTTTAATTGAAATTGTCAACCTGTAATATGGTGGTCTATTATTTCTTGACTTGTAATTTTTAAGTTTTTAGGCAATTTGTTATCCTTTGGTAATACCGCTAAATAACGGTCTTCATTAGTCGTAAAAACTCTTTTGTAAATGGGATTAAAATTACCAATGCGATCTAAAATTTCCTTTATAAAATCCTCGTGGTGAACCAAATCACTTGTGCCTAAATGAAAAACCCCTCTTTTATTCCTATTGATAAGATAATGAATTTGTTGTGTTAATTTATTATCATTGGTAACATTCATTATCAAGTTGGGGAAAACTTCAATAGGTTCATTTTCTAAGATAAACTTCTTCATTTCACGTACCCTTGGTGAGCCATTACCAAAAACCATAGGCACTCGTAGAATTGCCATTTTGTTCTTAGGTAAACGCAAAAGCATATTTTCAATTTTAATTTTCAACCTTCCATAGACACTTTCAGAAAGTGTTTTGTCATATTCATAAGAAGGGTATTTGCTATACGCATCAAAGACATTTGCTGATGAAATAAAAAATAAGTCACAATCATTATTGGAAATGTATTCAACTATATGTTGATGGGCTTGAATTTGAGCTGCAAAATTTCCGCGGATAGCAGAAATAATTATTTGGGGTCGAATTTTTTCTAACAATTGAACAACATCATCTTCTTGCAAATCATATCGAGAAAATTGTTTATTTCCTTCAAATGTTTTCTTGGCTGTAAAGTAAGTGCCATAGGTGTCAAAATAATTACATAGCTCCTTATAAATAGCATGTCCAATAAAACCACTACCACCTAAAACGAGAATTTTTTTTGACTGTAACATCTAGAAAATCGATTGTTCTGTAGCAGTTGTTAGTTTTTCCAGTGCTTCCATTCCTAATTTAGAATTTCCTTTAGGGTTTAACCCGGGTGACCACGTTGCTACACAATATTTCCCGGGTAATAAAGCAACAATTCCACCACCAACTCCACTTTTGCCCGGCAACCCAACTTCAAAGGCGAATTCACCTGCTTCGTCATAAAATCCACAGGTAAGCATTAATGCATTTATACGCTTTTCTTGTTGAATCGTCAAATGCGTTTTACCTTGTTGGCAAACACCTTTATTCATAAAAATGTAAAATGCTTTGGTTAATTGAGCACATGACATTGCAAGGGAGCATTGATGAAAATAAAAGTCTAAAACTGTTTCAACATCATTATTTAAATTGCCATAGGACTTCAATAAATTAGCCGCAGCATAATTTCTAAACCCCGTTTCTTTTTCTGATTTGGCAACATCTAAATCGTAAACTATACTACTATCATTAGTGAGCATGTGCACATAATTTAGAAAATCAGTTTTTGGATTTTCTAAATTGGAAACAAGAATATCTGAAATAACAATTGCACCAGCATTTATTAGCGGATTTCTTGGAATACCATTTTCAAACTCTAATAGGGATAGATGATTAAAAGGATCACCAGAGGGTTCTACATCAACTCTTTTCCATATTTCTTCACCAACTAAACTCATCGCATGTGCCAATGAAAGAACTTTAGAAATACTTTGAATAGAAAAATGTTCATCAGCATCACCAGCGCTAAAATTATTCATTGCGCTATCTACCAAATGTATTCCAAATTTTGAACTTTCCACTTTAGCCAACTCCGGAATATAGTTTGCAATCTTTCCTTTTTCTTTAGAAGTGGAACAACTTAAAGCAATGGTATCTAATATATTTTGGTAGTCAATCATTAATTCGAATAAAATGGGAGTTTTACGACGGTTGCTGGTATTGCCTTTTTACGGATTTGTATATGAATACTGCTACCAATTTTTGAAAATACTTGAGGTACGTAACCTAATCCAATTCCTTTTCCTAAAGATGGAGACATAGTACCCGACGTTACAATACCTATCTTTTTACCGGAACTATCTACTATGTCATAATCATGGCGAGGAATGCCTCTTTCGTTCAATTCAAAAGCAATTAATTTACGTTCTGCACCATGAGCTTTTTCTTTTGCTAACGCTTCAGAATTAACGAAATCTTTAGTGAATTTGGTAATCCAACCCAACCCTGCTTCTAACGGAGAAGTGCTGTCATTGATATCGTTTCCGTATAAACAATAACCCATTTCTAATCGTAAAGTATCTCGAGCAGCTAATCCAATTGGCTTTATACCAAAATCGGCACCTGCTTCAAAAACTTTGTCCCATACCTGTTTGACTTCTTCATTTTTACAATATATTTCAAACCCACCTGAACCTGTATATCCTGTTGCAGAAATGATAACATGCTCAATTCCTGCAAAATCACCTACTACAAAATTGTAAAATTTAATAGCAGATAAATCAACTGAAGTTAACGATTGCATTGCCTCAACTGCCTTTGGACCTTGTATCGCTAACAAGGAATAGTTTTCTGAGAGGTCTCGCATTTCTGCATTGAAATCTTGGTTATATTTTGAAATATGTGCCCAATCTTTTTCAATATTAGAAGCATTAACAACTAATAAGTATTGTTCTTCTTTAATACGATACACTATTAAATCATCAACAATACCACCTGTTTCATTCGGAAGACAACTGTATTGTGCTTTTCCAATGGTTAATTTAGACGCATCGTTTGATGTTACTTTTTGAATAAGATTTAAAGCATTTTCACCTGAAATTAAAAATTCCCCCATATGTGAAACATCAAAAACGCCAACACCATTTCTTACGGTTTCATGTTCGGCATTTACCCCTTCATAAGAAACTGGCATATTGAATCCTGCAAATGGCACTAATTTAGCTCCTAACGCTTCGTGAGTTTTGGTTAAAGCAGTATCTTTCATTGTTCTTCCGTATTTAGGTTTACAAAGCTATTGAAATATTTAACTATAGTATAATTGTGGTTTATTATGTTTTCCTTAACCTTTGTAAATTATTCTAGCAAAAATATACAAGCCAAAAGATAACGCTCAAAAACAAAAGTAATGTCAAGACTGTTCCTATTAATCTCAATTTTATTTATATCTCCTATTACCATTTTCGCTCAAGATATTCCTACTGATTTTCTTTCTGCAGATTTTCATAAAAGTAGAAGGGATGCTGTGCGAAAAATGATGCCGGAAAATAGTGTTGCAGTGTTATTTGCAAATGCAGTACGAAACCGAGCTAATGATGTTGATTATGTATATCATCAAGATCCAGATTTTTATTATTTAACAGGATATAATGAACCAAATGCGGTGCTTTTGTTATTTTCTGAAGAACAAAATACCGAAAGTGATAAAGCTTATAATGAAATAATTTTTGTTCAAGAACGTGACCAAAAAGCCGAACAATGGAACGGGAAGCGACTTGGAATTGAAGGTGCCAAAAGTAAATTGGGTTTTGATGTTGCTTATAATGGGAGTGAATTTTATAAACTAGATATTAACTTACTGTCGTTTAACAAAATATTATTTTTTGATTTTGAAAATGACTTTAGAGATACTCGAGATACCGCTGACTTATATGATTTGATAATGAACTTTAAAGATAAAGTAGATTACCCTTCAGATTATAATGCAGAAAAGCAAGAGCTTTATACCATGATAAAATCTACTGATATCGCCAATAGTGCCAATGTCGCGCAGCGTTTGGGGAGGTATTTAAAGAATGATGAGCGTCTAAAAGAGGATGTCTTGTTAACAGGTTATGTTAATGCTAACGATGATGATCTTCGAAAAGAGTTTAAAGGAAAAATTGAATTAGAACTTGATGCTAGCAATCTTAATTCAGTAATTATTTCTGAAATAATGAGAACGTTAAGAGAAACAAAGACTGAAGAAGAAATGGTTCTTTTAAAAAAAGCTGTTGAAATTTCTTGTGTAGGACAGATAGAAGTTATGAAAGCAATGCATCCAAACATGTCTGAAACTGAAATTCAAGGGGTTCATGAATATGTTTATAAAAAGTATGGTGCAGAATATGAAGGTTATCCTTCTATTGTGGGTGGTGGCAATAATGGTTGTATTCTACATTATATCGAAAATAATAAAACTAAAGTCGGGGACGATTTAGTATTAATGGATTTGGGTGCTGAATACCATGGGTATACTGCTGATGTTACCCGAACTATACCGGCCAATGGTAAATTTTCACCGGAACAAAAACAGATTTATGACATCGTTTATAAAGCACAGGAAGCTGGTATAAAAGCAAGTGTCATCGGTGCCCCATTTCAGGCTCCCGGTAAAGCAGCTTCTGCGATTGTAACACAAGGTCTAATGGGTCTTGGAATTATTTCTAAAGCGGAAGAGGCGCGTACTTATTTTCCGCATGGAACTTCGCACTATTTAGGTCTGGATGTTCATGATAAAGGTACTTATGGTCCATTTAAGGCGAATACAGTTGTAACTGTAGAACCAGGAATTTATATTCCAGAAGGAAGTGATTGTGATAAAAAATGGTGGGGTATTGCAGTACGAATCGAGGACGATATTTTGATTACCGAAAAAGGTCCAGTCAATTTGTCTGCTATGGCACCAAGAACTACACAAGCTATAGAAGCAATGATGAAAAAAACAAGTCCTTTAGATAATTTTGAACTTCCTAAATTGTAAAATGAAGTCCTAATTTTAGGCCTTTAATAAAAAATCTTTTAGTTCATCATAAACCGAAATAACATGCGATTTCTTTTCTCTATCCATTACACTTTTTAGTTGTGAAGGGATATCTAATTGCTCATCAATTGTTTCTTCTACTACATCTAAAAATTTCACAGGATGCGCAGTTTCTAAAAAGATACCATAAGTATTGGCATTAGTTTCTTGATATTTTTTTAGTCCCAAATAACCAACAGCTCCGTGAGGGTCAGCGATGTATTTTGAATTTACAAAAATAGATTTCAGCGCTTTTTTTGTTTCAACATCATCAAAAGAGTAGGAAGATAAATTTTTCTTCAGCGCTTCAAAATTATCATCAAATAAATGTCTTATCCGGATAAAATTACTAGGATCTCCAACATCCATGGCATTAGAAATAGTAGCCGTTGAAGGTTTAGGGTCATAACTATTGGTGCGCATAAATTCAGGCACCGTATCATTTACATTTGTTGCAGCAACAAAATGTTTTACTGGCATGCCTAAGCGTTGGGCAACCAAGCCAGCACAGATATTACCAAAATTTCCGGAAGGCACCGAAAACACAATTTCTTTTCCTTGTGACTTAGCTTGTTTGTAGGCAAATAAAAAATAGAATAATTGCGGTAACCATCGCGCTACATTAATTGAGTTCGCGGAAGTAAGCTTCATATTCGATAGTAAGGCTTCATCTAAAAAAGCTGTTTTTACCATTTTTTGGCAATCGTCAAAAGTGCCATTAACTTCTAAAGCTGTAATGTTTTGACCGAGTGTTGTTAACTGGCGTTCTTGAATATCACTCACTTTTCCACTAGGGTAGAGGATTATTACTTTTACACCTTCTACACCTAAAAAACCATTAGCTACGGCACCACCAGTATCCCCAGAAGTGGCTACCAATACAGTGACTTCATTAGTTGAGTCTTCAGAAAAATAACCCAAACAATTGGCCATAAATCGCGCACCTACATCTTTAAATGCCATGGTTGGACCATGAAAAAGTTCTAAGGTTGCTACATTGTCTTCTATGGGTACTACCGGAAAATCAAAGTCTAAAACCTTTGCAAGAATTTCTTTGAGCTTATCATTTGGAATATCGGCAGATACAAATTGATGAATGGCGTTAAATGCAATTTCATGGTTCGATAACTCTTCAATACGCTCAAAAAAACTATCGGGTAAAGGCTCAATACTTTCTGGAAAATACAAACCTTTATCGGGTGCTATTCCTGCAATCACTGCTTCTTTAAAAGTTACTTCTGGTGCTTGTTTATTTAGACTGTAAAATTTCATTGATTTTTATTATTGACTGATGAGCGCTTATAACTAGCTCCTAGTTTCCTATTATCTAAATCCTAACTTCTTTATATTTCCTTAATTCCTGCTGTATTTATCTTTGATACATGAACATCATAATCGATACCGATATTCTGATATACTTCCTTCATACGCTGTGCCACCTTATTAGCTGTAGCTTCTCCTTTACTAAATGCAAATATAGAAGGACCTGATCCTGAAATACCACAACCTAATGCCCCAGATTTTAAGGCTTCAGTTTTAACATTCTCAAATCCCGGAATTAATATAGATCGAATAGGTTCAACAATAAAGTCTTCTAACGAACGACCTATTAAATCGTAATCACTAGTAAAAAGTCCGGCGACCAATCCGCCAACATTTCCCCATTGTTTTATACCTTGGGCTAGTGTAATATTGGTTTTCAAAACACTTCGCGAATCTGACGTTTTTACTTCTATCTGCGGATGAATAACCGTTGCGTATAATGCATCGGGACTTGGTATTGGAATTACATCTAGTGGTTCGTAACTGCGCACCAAAGTAAACCCGCCAAATAGTGCAGGAGCTACATTATCTGCATGAGCAACACCGCTTGCAAGACGTTCACCTTCCATAGCAAATTTCACTAAGTCTATTGTAGAAAAAGGTTCGCCAAGCAATTTGTTCATTGCCCAAACAGCACCAGTAGAACTAGCAGCGCTACTGCCGATTCCACTTCCAGCTTTAATATTTTTATAGATTTCTATCTCAAAACCACCTTCATAATCTCCAGCCTCTAATAAAGCCAAACCAGCTACACCAGCTACATTTTTTTTCGTTTCTAAGGGCAAATCTTGTCCGGTTAGTTTTGTTATTTTAATACCTTTTTCAGAAATTTTCCGAATTACCATTTCATCACCAACAGCATCTAATGCTACCCCAAGCACATCAAACCCACAGGAAATATTTGCAATAGTTGCCGGACAAAAAACTTTAATTTCGTTAGCCATGTTAAAAGTTTCCAATTCTAATAATATCTGCAAATATACCCGATGCTGTCACATCTGCACCGGCACCGGCTCCTTTTATAATCATAGGTTGATTTGGATATCGTTCTGTATAAAACAATACAATGTTATCACTACCTTCTAAATTATAAAAATCGTGTCCTTTTTCAATTTCTTGCAATCCAACGCTTGCTACACCATTCTCATATTGTGCAACATATTTGAGCTTACTGTCTTTCTCACTTGCAGCCTTATACATCTGCTGAAAATCGGCTTCATATTTTACAAGTGATGCAAAAAAGTCTTCGTTGTTTGTAGTCGCTAAACTTTCTTCTGGTAAGAACGATTTATTCTGAATATCTTCTATTTCTAATTGATTTCCACTTTCACGTGCCAAAATAAGAATCTTACGCATTACATCTATTCCGCTCAAGTCAATTTTAGGGTCAGGCTCTGTATAGCCCTCTTCTTGCGCTTCTTTAACTACATCATGAAAAGTAGTTTTGTCATTAAAATTATTGAAGACAAAATTTAAACTACCTGATAATACGGCCTGTATCTTTAGAACTTTATCACCTGAAGCAATCAAATGTTTTAATGTGTCTATAATTGGTAAACCGGCACCAACATTGGTTTCAAACAAAAATGGAGCATTATATATTCTTGCTAAATCTTTAAGATTACGATAGTTTTCATATGTTGATGAGCATGCTATTTTGTTGCAGGTTACTACCGATATACTATTGCCTAAATAAGAGCCATAAGTAGAGGCAACTTCAGCACTCGCCGTATTATCCACCAATATACTGTTTCGATAATTTAGTTTTTGAACTGTTTCGTAAAAATTAGCTTTGTCTGCTTTTTGACCAGCAGCTAATATTGCCTCCCAATTTTTTAAGTGAATTCCTCCTTCTTCAAATACCATTGTTCTTGAATTTGAAATTCCAATTACACGGATATTAAGTTTTAGGTTTTCTTTTAAATATTTGCGCTGTTGTTTTACTTGATCTAAGAATTTAGAGCCAACATTACCAACACCCATTACAAATAAGTTTAATTGTTTCACATTCTCTTCAAAAAATTCTTCATGTAAAGCGTTTAATGCTTTTTTTACATCTTCAGATTTAATAACAGCAGAAATATTGCGCTCAGAAGCACCTTGTGCAATAGCTCTAATATTCACATTGTTTTTACCTAGCGTACTAAACATTTTACCACTTAAACCTTGGTGACTTTTCATTTGATCACCAATAAGCGCAATGATTGCCAAACCAGTTTCAGCTTTAACCGGATTTATTTTTCCTTGTGTTATTTCGAAAGCAAAGGCAGTATTTATTTTTTGCACCGCTTTAGCAACATCTTTTTCTGAAACACCAATACAAATAGAATGCTCAGAAGAAGCTTGAGTAATTAGTATTACATTTACTTCTGCTCTAGAAAGTTCATCGAAAAAACGCGCAGAAATACCTGGTATGCCAACCATACCGGGGCCTTCTAAAGATAAAAGACCAACATTTACAACGGAGCTTATGCCGCTAACTACTTTTTTATTCTCAGATTTTCCTTTGTTAATTAATGTGCCAGGAGTTTCGGGCTCGAAAGTGTTCTTTATTAAAATGGGAACGTTTCTAGATAATACAGGTTGAATTGTTGGCGGATATAAAACCGATGCCCCAAAATGTGAAAGTTCCATCGCTTCTTCATATGAGAGTTCAGGAATTGCTTTTGCTTGTTTTACTATACTGGGGTTAGCCGTATACATACCACTAACATCTGTCCATATTTCTAAAATTTCAGCATTGGTTGCAGCCGCAATAATTGCAGCTGAAAAATCAGAACCACCTCGACCTAATGTTGTGGTATCACCATTTTCAGATGATGCTATAAAACCGCCAAAAACAGTAATTTGATTTGTTGCTGCTTTAAAAAAGTCGTAACAATTTTTATAGGTTGTATCAAAATCTACAACGGCACCACCAAATTGTTCATTCGTTTTAATTAGTTCCCTGGTATCTTTAAATGCAACATCTAATCCTTCTGTAGAAAAATATTGAGCAATAATATAAGAGGATAAAAGTTCACCATGACTTACAATTTTATCTGAAAGTTTAGGTGTTAATTCGCCAATAGAAAATGCGCCCTCTAAAAGGCTTTCTAAATTGTTTATATCGGATTTAACTTTACTAAGTACCGCACTTTGAGCATGTATAGGTAGTAACTCTTTGATTCCGTTTAAATGACGGGTCTCAATTTCTTTAACCAAACTCGTATATGTGGAATCTTGTAACGAAGCTTTTTCAGCAGCTTGCAATAAAAGGTCGGTTACCCCACCAAATGCTGATAATACAACTGCTATTTTATCGCTATCATTTTTAGAAACGATTTGTTTTACCTGTGCTATGTTTTTTGCGTTAGCTACTGATGAGCCTCCGAATTTGAGAACTTTCATGCTATAAAAGTTAAAATGAAAAAATGTATGAATAAATATGTACGGACGAGAAAATATTGCAGTTTACCCCAAAGGGGTGATAGTAGATGTGCACGTGCCACCATTTGTTAGTTGGAAAAAAAGAGTTCCTATGTTAGACTTGTTGCGTTCCATACTTCTGATAATGTATCAAAAGTAGTACATTTAACATCCCTAACAAACGATGCTTGTATTTTTTTACAGAATCCGCAAAAATTGATAAATACTTTTAAAGAATGAGGATTTTCTCTGCAGATCAGATATATAAGGCTGATAAATTCACAATTGAAAAACACGGAATTAAGAGCGATGACCTTATGGAAAGGGCAGCGATGCAAATTTTTAACTGGTTTCATATGCGTATGCAAGGGGCTCCAGTTAAGATTCACTTGTTTTGTGGCATAGGAAATAACGGTGGCGATGGTATTGCATTAGCAAGGCATTTGCTAGATCACGGCTACAATATTGAAGTAAATGTTGTTAATTATAGTGATAAACGCTCTAAAGATTTCCTTATCAATTTAGAACGGTTAAAAGAACGAAAATTATGGCCTAATTTTTTAGATGGTAATACGCCATTTCCAAAAATAGGGGTAGATGATATTATAGTTGATGCAATTTTCGGAATAGGTTTAAACAGAGAGCCAGACCGTTGGGTTAAGAATTTAATTGAATACCTCAATCATTCTGAAGCTTTTATTGTTGCTGTAGATTTGCCTTCGGGTCTTTTTATGAATAGCATAGCCGAAAGCGGTGAAGGAATAATCCGTTCCAATTTTGTTTTGAGTTTTCAAGCTCCTAAGCTTATTTTCTTTTTACCAGAAAACGCACCATATGTGGAAAATTGGCAAGTTTTAGATATAGGTCTAGATCAAGAATTTTTGACCACTACAGAAACCGATTACGAATTAATTACCAAGCACGAACTTTTGGCTTGGTATATTCCTAGAAAAAAATATTCCCATAAAGGTTCATACGGACATTCATTACTAATAGGAGGTACCCATGGTAAAATTGGCGCCATGATTTTAACTGCAAATGCATGTTTGCAGTCAGGAACAGGTTTGTTAACTGCTATGGTTCCCAATTGTGGCTATATTCCTATGCAGACTGCCGTTCCTGAAGCAATGGTGTTGACTGATACTGAAGAAAAAGTTATTTCGAAGATTGATTACGATATTACCCCCACAGTAATTGGTATTGGCACGGGAATGGGACAAGACCCAAAAACCAAAAAGGCTTTTACTGATTTATTAAAGGATAATACTATTTCATTGGTTATAGATGCAGATGCCATAAATCTTTTATCAACGAATAAAGCATTATTGAAAAAATTACCTCCGCAATCTATTTTAACTCCGCATGATAAAGAATTAGAGCGACTTATAGGTGCTTGGGAAGATGATTTTGATAAACTAGCGAAAGCTAAAGAGTTTTCAAAAAAATACGATTGTATTTTGGTACTAAAGGGTGCGCATACAATTACTATATATAAAGAAAAAGGGTATATAAATACTACAGGCAACCCTGGAATGGCCACTGCAGGTAGTGGTGATGTTTTAACCGGAGTAATTACTGCATTTGTTGCTCAAGGTTATGCACCATTAAGAGCAGCTGTTTTTGGCGTCTTTTTACATGGAAGTGCTGGAGATATCGGTGCTGAAGATAGAGGGTATTTGGCATTAACTGCTGGAAAAATAGTTGAGTATTTAGGTGATGCTTTATTAGACATGTTTAAAATGCCTGAACAACCCCACATTAATCAGCCTGTAGAAGGTGATGAGGATGAAGGTTAGGTTGATTGATTTATACTATTAAATTAAAAAGCCCTTTTGTTTCAAAACAAAAGGGCTTGTCATAATTCGCCATTCACAACTTAAATATTATTTAAGCCTTACGCGTTGTTTTACCCAAGCTAAGGCATTGTCGTATTCAATGAAAAATTTCATTGGTTTTTTATAAAACATCTTTTCAATTTTGAAGTTGTGCATATCAATTTCTTTAATTGATACTATGGCGAAAGCCTTCAAATTTTCAAGTTGTCTTAAATAGCTGTACACGGTTGGGTCCACGGCAAACGGATTTCTTCGTAAACTTATATACCCGAAATTCCTATCTCTAAAATGTATTTCTGAAATACCAATTATTTGATAGGCTCTTTCTAAGGTTAAAGTAGCTCCCTCATCAAAGGTGACTACCATGTAATTTTCAAATACTTGTACCAAGGCCGTGTCGAGACGATACTCTTGTACAATTACGGTTTTTTTAGGTCGATCCAAATTCATTATTTCATTTTCTGTAGTGTCCTGAGACGAAAGTAGACCTATGGGGAAGTAATTAGAAAATTTTTAGATAAAAGGCGAAAATATCGTTTATCCTGTCTTTTATTAATGTTTTCACTCCATGCTATTCTTACGTTTTAATTTTTACGCATAAAAAAAGAGGGTTGTTTTACAACCCTCTTATAATTAATTTCCTACGTTAAGATTACTCTTTCTCAGTCTCCGAAGACTTTCTAGCTTTCTTTATTTTTATCGTAAGTTCTTCTTTCTTCTTATCAAGATCCATAAAAATGCTATCGCCTTCTTCTAATTTAGAATTAACAATTTCTTCCGCCAATGCATCTTCAATATACTTTTGAATAGCTCTTTTAAGTGGTCGAGCACCATATTGTTTATCAAAACCTTTATCGGCGATATAATCTTTAGCTTCATCAGTTAAGTTTAAATCATAACCGATGTCTTTAATTCTAGCAAATAATTTACGTAATTCAATATCAATAATCTTATGAATATCTTCACGTTCTAAGGCATTGAATACAATTACATCGTCAATTCTATTTAAGAATTCAGGAGCGAAGGCTTTTTTTAGTGCATTTTCAATAACACTTTTCTGATGTGATTCTTCTTGTGATTTTTTGGCGGCAGTACCGAAACCAACTCCTTGTCCGAAATCCTTCAATTGGCGTGCGCCAATATTAGAGGTCATGATAATAATAGAATTTCTAAAATCTATTTTTCTTCCAAGACTATCTGTAAGGTACCCATCGTCTAATACTTGTAATAACATATTAAACACATCTGGATGCGCTTTTTCAACTTCATCTAATAAGATTACTGAATATGGTTTTCTACGAACTTTCTCTGTAAGTTGACCACCTTCTTCATAACCAACGTATCCTGGAGGTGCACCCACTAATCTTGAAATAGCGAATTTTTCCATGTATTCACTCATATCAATTCGGATAAGAGCATCTTCAGAATCAAACATTTCTTTAGCCAATACTTTAGCCAATTGTGTTTTACCAACACCTGTTTGTCCTAAAAAGATAAACGAACCAATAGGCTTGTTTGGATCTTTAAGTCCAGCTCTATTTCGCTGTATAGCTTTAGCAACTTTAGCAACGGCCTCATCTTGTCCAATAACATTAGATTTAATAAGTTCAGGCAATTCGGCTAATTTATTGCTTTCTGTTTGTGCAATTCTATTAACAGGAATACCGCTCATCATTGAAACTACATCGGCAACATTGTCTTCTGAAACCGTTTCTTTATGCAATTTGCTATCTTCTTCCCATTGTGCTTGCGCAGCGGCCAAATCTTTTTCTATTCTTTTTTCGTCATCACGTAGTTTAGCAGCTTCTTCATATTTCTGCTTTTTTACTACGCTATTTTTAAGCTCACGAACATCTTCTAATTGTTTTTCAAAATCTAGAATTTGTTTTGGAACATCCATATTAACAATATGTACACGAGAACCCGCTTCATCCAAAGCATCAATAGCCTTGTCTGGTAAAAACCGGTCGGTCATATATCTATTTGTCAACTTTACGCAAGCAACAATAGCCTCATCTGTATAAGATACATTGTGGTGTTCTTCGTATTTGCCTTTTATGTTTTGAAGTATTTCTATAGTCTCATCTACAGAAGTAGGTTCAACGATTACCTTTTGAAAACGACGTTCTAATGCACCATCTTTTTCGATATACTGACGGTATTCGTCTAATGTAGTAGCACCAATACATTGAATTTCGCCTCTAGCTAAAGCAGGCTTAAACATATTGGAAGCATCTAAACTCCCAGTCGCGCCACCAGCACCTACAATAGTATGAATTTCATCAATGAATAAAATGACATCGTCATTCTTTTCAAGTTCATTCATAACCGCTTTCATTCTTTCTTCAAATTGGCCACGATATTTTGTGCCAGCAACTAATGATGCTAAATCTAAAGTAACAACTCTTTTGTTGTAAAGAATTCGCGAAACTTTTTTATTGATAATTCGCAAAGCTAATCCTTCTGCGATGGCACTTTTACCAACACCAGGTTCACCTATTAAAAGCGGATTGTTCTTTTTTCTTCTACTTAATATTTGAGATACACGCTCAATTTCTTTTTCTCTACCTACAACTGGATCTAGTTTGTTTTCATCGGCCATACGTGTAAGGTCTCTACCGAAGTTATCTAGTACAGGAGTTTTCGATTTTTTATTTCCTTTCGGACTTGATGACGAACCAAAAGAACCTTCTTTGCTCTCATTGGGCTCATCATTCTCACTAGGGAATGATTCTGCAGTAGGTGCATCTACAATATCATCGTCACTTGTAATCATAAATTTAAATTGTTCTTTTACACCGTCGTAATCAACTTTCAGCTTGTGTAATAATTTTGTTGTTGGATCATTTTCATTCCTAAGAATACATAATAAAAGATGTGCTGTATTTATTGAAGAGCTTTGAAAAAGTTTTGCTTCTAAAAAAGTCGTTTTTAATGCACGTTCTGCCTGCCTTGTTAAGTGCAGATTCTTTTTATCTTTTTGTGTATTACTAGGGTTTGGATTTGATGGACTCAATATTTCAACTTTTCTACGCAAGTGGTCAAGGTCAACCTCAAGAGCATCAAGAATACTAATTGCTTTTCCATTGCCATCACGCAAAAGTCCTAACATTAAATGTTCGGTTCCTATAAAATCATGTCCTAGCCTTAGAGCCTCTTCTTTACTATATGCTATTACATCTTTAACCCGGGGTGAGAAATTATCGTCCATACGCTATACCTTATTCATCGATAAAATTAGTAAAACTATGTTTATCTAACGCAAATACTGTACCTATATTCCAAAAAGTATGGCGAAAACATCAAAAAAAGGAACGTTTAACAAAATTACTAGAGAAAATAGAGCGAATTTGAGCCTTAATTGAGTGTTAATAAATTGTTGAATAAAGTAATCATAAAATGCGCTGAAGGGTCTTATTTTATGTAAATTGGCATGCTATTTTTAACACTAACAAAAATATAGGAATTACGCATGGCGGAAGGTGAAAAATTAATCTCGATCAATATTGAGGATGAAATGAAATCTGCTTACATCGATTATTCGATGTCAGTCATTGTGTCACGTGCGCTGCCAGATGTGCGTGATGGTTTAAAACCTGTGCATCGCAGGGTACTTTATGGCATGCATGAACTAGGAGTTCGTTCGAATAGTTCGCACAAAAAATCGGCACGTATTGTAGGTGAGGTTTTAGGTAAGTATCACCCACATGGTGATACATCGGTTTATGATTCAATGGTACGTATGGCTCAAGAATGGAGTTTACGTTATATGTTGGTAGATGGACAGGGTAACTTTGGGTCTGTAGATGGTGATAGCCCTGCAGCAATGCGTTATACCGAAGCGAAAATGAGAAAGATTGCTGACGATATGTTAGCAGATATAGATAAGGATACTGTAGATCATCAATTAAATTTTGATGATTCGCTTCAAGAACCTGTCGTATTACCAACTCGAGTTCCAAACCTATTGGTTAATGGTGCATCCGGTATTGCAGTTGGTATGGCAACGAATATGCCACCGCATAACCTAACAGAAGTTGTTGACGGCACGGTTGCTTATATCGATAATAATGACATTGAGATAGATGAAATTATTACCCATATTAAAGCTCCAGATTTTCCAACAGGAGGAACTATATACGGATACGATGGTGTAAAAGAAGCTTTCCATACGGGTAGAGGACGCGTAAAAATTCGTGCCAAAGCAGAAATTGAAGAAGTACAAGGGCGAGAGTGTATTGTAGTTACTGAAATTCCGTATCAAGTGAATAAGGCCGACATGATTAAAAAGACGGCCGACCTAATTAACGAAAAGAAAATTGATGGGATTTCAACGATACGCGATGAGTCCGATAGAAACGGAATGCGTATCGTTTATATTCTAAAACGGGATGCAATTCCAAATATCGTTTTAAATACCCTTTTTAAATATACTGCATTACAATCTTCTTTTAGTGTCAATAATATAGCGTTGGTTAATGGTAGACCAAGATTATTGAACGTAAAAGAAATGATACACTACTTTGTTGAACACAGACACGAAGTAGTTGTACGTCGTACAACCTACGAATTAAAGAAAGCTGAAGATCGTGCACATATCTTAGAAGGTTTAATTATTGCTTCTGATAATATTGATGAGGTAATAAAAATTATACGTGCATCTTCAAATGCAGATGAAGCGCGAGCGAATTTGATGGAACGCTTTAAGTTGAGCGAAATTCAAGCTAAGGCTATTGTTGAAATGCGTTTGCGTCAACTTACAGGTTTAGAGCAAGATAAGTTACGTGCTGAATACGAAGATATTTTGAAAACTATTGCGGACCTTAAAGATATTTTAGATCGTAAAGAACGCAGAATGCAAATCATTAAAGATGAATTGCTAGAGGTTAAAGATAAGTATGGTGATGCAAGACGTTCAGAAATTAATTTTGCGGGTGGCGATTTAAGTATCGAAGATATGATACCAGATGAGCAAGTTGTTATAACTATTTCTCATGCTGGTTATATTAAGCGTACTCCAGTTTCTGAATATAAAACTCAGAATAGAGGGGGAGTAGGGCAAAAAGCTTCATCAACAAGAAATGAAGATTTCTTAGAACATTTATTCGTGGGTACTAACCACCAATACATGTTGTTCTTTACCCAAAAAGGAAAATGTTTCTGGATGCGTGTTTATGAAATTCCAGAAGGAAGTAAAACTTCAAAAGGTAGAGCTATCCAGAATCTGATAAATATTGAGCAAGATGATATGGTTAAAGCCTTTATCTGTACTCAAGATTTAAAAGATGAAGAATACGTAAATAGTCACTATGTAATAATGGCGACTAAACAGGGTACGGTTAAGAAAACTTCTTTAGAGCAATATTCAAGACCACGACAAAATGGTATTAATGCTATTGGTGTTCGTGATGGTGATGAATTATTAGAAGCTAAACTTACAACAGGTACTAGTGAAATTTTCTTAGGATTAAAATCTGGTAAAGCAATTCGCTTTGAAGAAAGTAAGACTAGACCAATGGGGAGGAATGCTTCTGGTGTTAGAGGTATTCGATTAGCAGATGAAAATGATGAAGTAATTGGAATGGTTTCTGTTCATGATTTTGATGATGAAATATTAGTTGTTTCAGAAAATGGCTATGGAAAAAGATCTAGCATTGATGATTATCGCGTAACTAATCGTGGTGGAAAAGGAGTTAAGACTATTTCCATAACAGAAAAAACAGGCGGTCTTGTTGCGATTAAAAATGTATGTGACTCCGATGACTTAATGATTATAAATAAATCAGGAATTGCAATACGTATGAGTGTTGAAGATTTACGTGTAATGGGTAGAGCAACACAAGGAGTAAAACTAATTAATATAAAAGGGAACGATTCAATTGCTGCTGTAGCTAAAGTGATGAAGGACGAAGATAATATCGAAGAAGTAGCCGATATTATGGATATAGAGGTTCAAACTGAAGATGGCACGGCTATTGATAATACCCCAACAGACGATTCGGAAGAATAATTTTAAACACTAAATAACTATTTAATATAACGATGATGAAAACAAAAATTTTAATACTTGCGGCTATGTCTTTTACAATGGTCGGTTTGGCTCAAAAATCTGAGTTAAAGGCTGCTGATAAAGCTTTAAAAGGCGGTGATTCTCAAGCAGCAAAATCTGCATTGGAGAGTATAGCAGGTTCTATCTCTGGAGCTGATGAAAAGTATCAAGCGCAATATCAATTCTTAACTGGTAAAACTTATGCCGACCTAGCTAAGAAAGGTGATGCTACTGCTTTTCAAAAAGCAATTGATGCTTTTAAAGCGGTAAAAGAAATGCCAGCAGGAAAAAAATATGTTGGTGAAACTGATCAGTATATGTCTTCTATTACAGCTGATTTAGTAAACTCTGCTGTTGAAGATAACGGTAATAAGAAATTTAAAGAAGCTGCTGAAAAGTTGTACATGAGCTATACGCTTAGCCCAAGAGATACTTCATATCTTTATTTTGCAGCGGGTAGTGCTGTAAACGGACAAGAATATGAGCAGGCGCTTAAATACTACAATGAGTTACAAGATTTGGGTTATGATGGAGGTGGATTAGTTTATAAGGCTACTAATATTGCTTCAGGACAGGTTGAAGAAATGGATAAAACTCAAAGAGATTTGATGGTTAAATCTGGTACTTACAAAGATCCGATTGATGAAAAATTACCTTCTAAATCTGCTGAAATTGTTAAAAATACTGCATTAATTTATACGCAACTTGGTCAAGATGAAAAAGCAATTGAAGCTTATAAAGCGGCAAGAGCAAATGACCCAAAAGATGTAAACCTTATTTTAAATGAAGCTAACCTTTATTATAAAATGGGTGATAAAGATAGGTTTAAAGAACTTATGGCTGAAGCTGCATCTGTAGCTCCTGAAAATGCTGACTTACAATATAATATAGGTGTTATTAATATGGAGCAAGGTAATATTGAAGATGCTCGTACTGCTTATAGAAAAGCTTTAGAAATTAATCCTGATTATACAAATGCTCAATTAAACTTATCTACTACTTATGTTAATGAAGGTAATGGTTTAATTGATGAAATGAATTCTTTAGGAAACTCTAGAAGTGATATCGCGAGATACGATGAATTAAAAGCTCAAAAAGATGAGCTTTTTGGTGAAGGAGCCAAAGTTCTTGAAGATGCTTTAAAAAGCAGTCCTGATAATCAAGGATTGTTAGAGCAGTTGAAAAATATCTACGGTGCAATGGGTGACAATGAAAACTTTATGCGCATTAAAAAATTATTAGGGGAGTAATTTTCGAACCTAATTAATTTTACAAAAAACCTCCTGTGTTCGCAGGAGGTTTTTTTATGCCTATTTTTTATTATTGAATTTTTTTTATGACCCTTAACTTGTGAGTGTAATTCCGAATTTCATTATCAAAGATTCCGGTGTGGTCAATACGGTCAACTTTAACTTTGCCATTAACATGTATAACATAATTGTCGCGCATTATAATGCCAACATGATTTATTTTACCATCCGAATCATCAAAAAATGCCAAATCACCTGGTTCACTTTCCTCAATAAAACTTAGTGAATCGCCCTGTAGTGCTTGTTGATCAGCAGTTCGTTTTAGTGCAATTCCATTCATTTTATATACTATTTGAGAGAAGCCTGCATTGTCTATTCCAAAAGGTGTTCTTCCTCCGGATAGTGAGGGGCTATTCAAATAGTAAAGTGCTGTATTAACGAGATTACTTTTACCACGGCTTTCTTCAGTAGTAATTATTTCACCTTCTAATGAATGCCCTAATACATCTATTTTGGGAATAGTAGACCCTAACAGAATTGGTGTGAATTGGTTGTTTTTTCCTTCCAAGTAAGAAACCAATTGCGAGGCGTGTGATGGGTTTTTATCGGTATCTAATAAGTCGTAGGATTCTTTCTCAATCTCTTTAATTTGAATGTTTGCAACCCAACCTTCAGTGCGGTCAAATGCCAAACGAACTTTGCTCCAATGTTTTCGTTGTTCTAATATTTTATAATGTTCGCCATAAATTAATTGGGTAATCATTTCCGAGGCTTCATTGGTAGCCAAGCGAACAGGAATAATAGAGAGATGACAAATGCCGTATTGCATGCGTTACTTAGAGTAGATTAATTTCTTTCTATTATTATGGCAGAAGCACCGCCGCCGCCATTGCAAATTGCTGCAGCTCCTAGATTGGCATTTTTCTGTTCTAAAACATTGATTAGGGTAACGAGTATTCGTGCACCTGAACATCCTAATGGGTGTCCCAAAGAAACTGCACCGCCGTTTACATTAACATTGGTGTCACTTAATCCTAATATTTTCATATTTGCTAAACCTACAACAGAAAAAGCTTCATTAAATTCAAAATAATCTACATCCTCGATTTGTTTTCCAGCTTTGGCTAAGGCCTTTGGTAATGCTTTTGCTGGAGCTGTTGTAAACCATTCTGGTTCATGTGCAGCATCGGCATATCCTTTTATAGTAGCTATTGGTTTTAAATTTAATTCTTTTGCTTTATCAGCACTCATTAATACTAATGCTGCGGCACCGTCATTAATTGTTGATGCATTAGCAGCAGTAACAGTACCGTCTTTAGTAAAGGCCGCACGTAAATTTGGAATTTTCTCCAATTTTACATTTTTAAATTCTTCGTCTTCAGATACAAGTAGAGGTTCACCTCTTCGCTGTGGAACTTCTACTGGAACAACTTCATTCTTAAAATTACCAGCTTCCCAAGCTTTGGCAGATCTGGTATAAGATTGTACAGCAAAAGCATCTTGATCAGCACGACTAAACTCGTATTTTTCAGCACATGCATCTGCACAAACACCCATCGCGTGTTCGTCATAGGCATCGACCAGCCCATCACGTTGCATACCATCAATTAAAGTGGAAGGGCCAAACTTTTGACCTGTGCGTAGCTGTGCATAATGTGGAATTAAACTCATGTTCTCCATTCCGCCAGCAACGACTATTGATGTATCTCCTAAAGCGATTGATTGGGCAGCCTGCATTACAGCCTTCATTCCCGATGCACAAACTTTGTTAATAGTAGTCGCCGGAACCGTATTTGGTAACCCAGCAAAAATTGCAGCCTGTCGGGCAGGAGCTTGGCCCGTTCCTGCTTGAACTACATTTCCCATAAGTACTTCTTCAACTAAATTTGCATCTAAATTTATGCGCTCTAAAGCCCCTTTAATTGCAATAGCTCCTAACTTGGGAGCAGGGATAGTTGAGAGTTGCCCCATAAAGCTACCTATTGGAGTTCGTACTGCGGATACTATAACTACTTCATTCATTTTATTACATCTAAATGAACTGCGAAAATAAGAAATAATAGACCAATCTTGTCGTTTACATTCATGGAAATAGATGGTAAAACAGGTGGATTATAGAATTGTTAAGCTATTTATTTTCTATTTTTGATAGAAGATACCTTCCTCATGCGAAATTTTTTGGACAAGATTTTTAAAAATCAATCCCATATTTATAAAACCATATTGTATATAGTTACGGTATGCTTCATAGTTTTCTTTTTTCCGAAAGGGGGACAGTTTAAATATGAATTTCAAAAAGGGAAAACTTGGCAATATGAAAACTTATATGCGCCTTTTGATTTCTCTATAAATAAAAGTGAGTCGGACGTATTAAACGAGAAAAATCAAATTCAAGACGAAAAACTTGATTATTATAAATGCGACTTACAAGTTTTTGATGATGTTAGTGCAACATTCGATAAACGTTTTCCAATCATTTTTTCTTCAGAAAAATATAATTCGCGTCAACTAGTAACATTAAAAGAAGCTGCTAACGATATACTTAATAACTTATATGAATTTGGTGTAGTTCGTACTAAAGCTAAGGGTAGTGTTTTTAAAGATATTTATCTTGTTAAGAATCAAGAGGCAACAAGGATAGAGTATAATAAGCTAAGAAGTATAGGTTATTTAGATAGTTCAATAGATGCGTTTTTAAAAGGTAGAGGGTTAAGTTCGTTTTCTTCGAGCTATAAAGAGTTATTTTCAGGCTTGGTTAAACCTAATGTTTCTTTTGATAAAGACTTAACACAAAAAGCATTAGAGAGTGAATTGTCTAAAATTTCTCATACCAGAGGTACAGTTTCTGAAGGCGATTTAATAATAGCTAGAGGCGAAGTAGTTGAGGCCGAAAATTTAAATGTTTTAAATTCTTTAAAAGGGGAATTTGCTTCAGAACTTTGGGCAAATAATAATTTTTATTACATCATTAGTGGTTATACCGTATTAGTAGCTTTAGTATTGATGATGCTTTTTCTTTTTCTAAAAAAGTACCGTATTGAAATTTTTGAGAACAATACTAAAGTAACATTCATCTTCTTTAATATGGCCTTAATGGTATTCATTACTACGTTAGTGGTGAAGTATAATGAAGCTTATATTTTTGTAGTACCACTTTGCATTTTACCTTTAATTATTAAAACATTTTTTGATGCGCGATTAGCACTTTTTGTTCATGTGTTGGCTGTATTAATTTTGGGTTTTGTGGTGCCTAATAGTTATGAATATATCTTCTTGCAGATTATAGCAGGTATTATTACCATACTAACCGTATCTCAATTATATAAGCGAGCGAATTTGTTTATTTCAGTAGGACAAATAACCTTAATTTATATGGTGGGTTATTTGGCATTCCATACCATACACGAGGGTAATCTTAAAAATATAGAATGGTTTGCTTTGGGCTTATTTCTATTAAACGGGATGATAACATTATTTGTGCAACCATTGATTTACATATATGAGAAAATCTTTGGTTTAGTATCTGATGTTTCCCTTTTAGAGCTCTCCGATACTAATTCTTCACTTTTAAAAGAATTGTCAAATAAAGCGCCCGGCACGTTCCATCATTCTATGCAAGTATCAAATTTGGCGGAGGCCGCTGCTAATGAAATTGGTGCCAATGCAATGTTAGTTAGGGTAGGGGCTTTGTATCATGATATCGGTAAAATGGAAAATCCTACTTTCTTTACTGAAAATCAGATTACAAATGTAAATCCACACGATGAGGTTTCATCCAAAGAAAGTGCAAAAATAATAATTGATCATGTTATTAATGGAATAGAAATAGCGCGAAAAAATAACTTACCAGATCGTGTTATTGATTTTATTCGTTCGCACCATGGTTCCACTACGGTATATTATTTTTATAAAAAGCAGCAAGCAGTTGAGGAAAATGTAAATATTGAAGACTTTAGTTATCCTGGGCCGTTGCCCTTTTCGAAAGAAACAGCCATATTGATGATGGCCGACTCTGTAGAAGCTGCTTCTAAAAGCCTTAAAAATCCTACTTTTTTAATAATAGACCAGTTTGTGGATAAGATTATTGATGGCCAAATGGCGGCGGGGCAGTTCGTTAATGCGAATATTACGTTTAGAGAGATTGCTAGTGTGAAAAAAGTAATGAAACAAAAGCTAACTAATATTTATCATTTACGCGTAGAATATCCAGAATAGGTAAAAATATAGCAGATTATTTTGGCACATAATAGTTGGGATTCTCTGGTGTGCAGCTAATTATGAAAATAGTAAAAAAAATACATTAATTATTGTGTTTTAATAATTGAAAAAATGTACATTTGCAACCGCATTTTCCCGATAGGGAATTGCTTAAGTTCTTTAAAAGAAATAGGAGAGGTGCCTGAGTGGCCGAAAGGAGCGGTTTGCTAAATCGTCGTACCCCAAAAGGGTACCCAGGGTTCGAATCCCTGTCTCTCCGCAATTATCTGCGAGAGTAGGCAGTTGAAATAATAACAATGAATATTAATACCGGTTTATTCATTGTATGCTATTAAAATAGCAAACACTCATTTTCGGGGTGTAGCGTAGCCCGGTTATCGCGCCGCGTTTGGGACGCGGAGGTCGCAGGTTCGAATCCTGCCACCCCGACAAAAGCCAGTTCAGAAATGAACTGGTTTTTTTTATGGTAATAATTGGAGCAGGTTCTCCCGAAGCTTCGGGACTGCCACCTCGACAAAAGCCTGTTCAGCAATGAGCTGGCTTTTTTTATGGTAATAATTGGAGCCGGTTCTTCAATATTTTTGGGTAAATCTTAGTTTTTGTTTCGTTACTAAAACTGTACTTTTAGGTTCCAAATAAGTTTTCTTAAATGAAGACAATTAAAGAATTGATAGCGTTGATAACGCTAAATAGAATAGATGATACCATATTTGAAGGTGAAAATTATCAAGCACCTTGGGGAAGAGTTTTTGGTGGACAAG
>NZ_JBDVFA010000087.1:0-11759 GCF_039941195.1 Aurantibacter sp.
TTAAAAAAAAGTAGAATTTTTAAAATCAAACTCCCAATTATACCTTACAAATTGTCTTCAATATATTATTTTTACAATTCATAAAAACACAGAGATGACCTTACTTTTAATGGCTGCCGGTAGCGGTAGCCGATATGGAAAACTAAAACAATTCGATGATCTTGGCCCTAATGGCGAATTCTTAATGGAATTTGGTATTTATGATGCTATTAAAAATGGTTTCGAACAAATTGTGGTAATTACAAAAAAAGAACATGTTGATTTTGTTGAAGAGCATTTAAGTACCAGACTACCGGAGAATATTGAGCTTAATGTTCTTGCACAAGAAGTAACAGATTTGCCACATGGATGTGTTTTTGATGGTGACCGACCAAAACCTTGGGGTACTGCCCATGCAGTTTGGACGGCAAGAAACGTAATTGATGGTCCTTTCGTAGTATTAAATGCTGATGATTTTTACGGGCAACCGGCTTATGAAAATGCAGCTAATTTCATGAGAGACCATTACGACGACAATGCTTATGCACTTGTTGGGTACACTTTAAAGGATACTCTTTCGGAACATGGTTCTGTTTCCAGAGGAGTTTGCCAAGTTGAAGGTGATAATCTAGTTTCAGTTGATGAGCGATTAAAATTAGTACCAAAAGATGGTGAAGTTCATGATGAAGACTCTGGAAACACTTACACTGGAGAAGAGCATGTAAGCATGAACTTCTGGGTGTGTAAACCGTCGATATTTGAAAAAATTGAAAGTGATTTTAGAGCTTTTCTAGATGACGACAAGCTTGCTAGAACTAGTGAATTGTATATTCCCAAAACAATTCAAGAAATGTTGCAAGCAGGTGAAATAGAAGTAAAAGTTGTGCCTTCTGGTGGAGAATGGTTTGGTGTTACTTATGCTAGCGACCGCGAAGTTGCTGTTAAAAGCCTACAGGGAAAAACTGATGCCGGTAAGTATATTGCTCCACTTTGGCCCTAATAATGAGCAAATTTACAGACGACATATTAACTAGCCTTTTGGCTAACTTTATTATAGCCAAAAAAGATTACGTTTTTAAACCTTTGACCGATGGTTATATTAACGATACTTTTTTAGTATTAGAAAATGACACCCCACTATACATACTTCAAAGGGTAAACCATTTGGTCTTTAAAAATATCTATGGACTCATGAACAATGTTCACAAAGCCTTAGAAAATCTTGAAGACAATGATTACCACAAAATTACTTTGGTAAAAACTCATAGTGGCAAGAGCTTTTTTGAAACCAGCGAAGGTGATAAAGCCTATTGGAGGTTAATGACCTACATAGACCAAAGTACTGCTCACAATACAACTGAAGACCCTGAAATTGCTTTTGAAGCGGGAAGAATTATAGGTAAATTTCATTTACTACTAAATACTGTAGCGGTTGACGATTATGTTGACACTATTCCTAGATTCCACGATTTGGATTTACGTAAAGGTGAATTTGAAGAAGCTTTGCGAAATGCCGATACTCAGAAAAAAGAGATTGCTGCAAAAGATATTGAATTCGCAGTTGAAACATTAGCGAAACTTACCGTTATGAATCAGTCCCAATTACCAATTCGAATATGCCATAACGACACCAAACTCAATAACATTTTATTTTCCAAAGAAGCCAGCAAAGCACTTTGTTTAATAGATTTGGACACAATTATGAAGGGGCATTTTCATTTCGATTTTGGTGATGCGGTACGTACAATAGTCAACACAGCTCCCGAAGACGAACAGCAACATGAAAAAATTACCTTCAAAAAACCTTTATTTGAGGCATTTGTAAGCGGCATTGCTTCAAATGGTAGGTTTCTTTCTGAAAACGAAATAGAAGCACTACCCTATGGGGCAATTTTACTTCCTTTTTTACATGGATTGAGAGCACTTACAGACTACCTTAACAATAACATTTATTACAAGGTAGCGTATGAAAATCAAAATTTAGATCGTGGCAGAAGTCTTTTCGATTTTACTCAAAAGGCTTTAACAAATTTTGATTTCATGAAAGAAGTAACTACAAATAAGCTTAGAGCTTAATTATTTTGCAACTCCAAATTTATATATACAGGTAGAATGATATTTTTCACCTGGCTCCAGTACTGTACTAGGAAAATCTGAATTATTTGGCGAATCTGGAAAGTGTTGTGTTTCTAAACAAAAGCTTCCTCTAGCCTCATAAGCTTTTTTAGACTTCCCAATATAAGTGCCGTTTAAAAAGTTGCCAGAATAAAATTGAACTCCCGGCTCATTGGTATAAACTTCTAAAGTTCTACCACTTTCCGGCTCTAAAACTTTAGCTGCCAAAATATTGCCTTCACTATCTAAGGGCTCCTTATTTAAAACATAATTATGATCATACCCCTTACCATAATTTAGCTGATTAGTATCGACATCAATATCTTGTCCAATAGGTTTTGGGGTTCTAAAATCAAAAGCAGTATTCTCTACCTTTCTAATCTCACCTGTAGGTATCAAACCCTCATCTACAGGGGTAAAAGCATCTGCATTTATCATCATAATGTGCTCATTAACATTCCCAGAAGATTCCCCAGCCAAATTAAAAAACGAATGATGCGTAAGATTTACTATTGTAGTTTTATCAGTAGTTGCACTATAATCTATTTTAAGTTCATTATCATCCGTTAACTCATAGCTAACAATTACTTTTAAATTGCCTGGGTAACCCATTTCCATATCGGGAGATGTTCTTGAAAATACAATAGCATTATCCGAATATGAATCCACATCCCAAACAAATGCATTAAAACCTTTTGTACCCCCATGTAAATGATTGCCATTATTATTTCCAACTAGAGAATACTTTTTACCTTCTAATTCAAATTGACCTTTAGCTATTCTATTACCATAACGACCAATGGTAGCTCCAAAAAATGCTCCGCCTGGTTCCATAAAACCTTCTAATTTATCCGGACCCAAAACAATGTCTGCAAATTCTCCATTTTTATCTGGTGCGTAAAGTGTAATTAGTCGCTGACCATAATTTGTAAAAGTAACCTCTAACCCGTTAGCATTTGTTAGCGCATAAAACTTGGTTTTCTTACCATCAATTTCTTTTTTAAAATCAGATGGGTTCAAATTATGTAAACTTTTAACAATTAAAGTATCATCGTTTTCGGGCATAGTTGTTGTTTTTTTATCCTCCTTACAAGAACAGATGGATAAGATTATTAAAAGTATAGAAACAGATTTTTTCATTTTAATAAATAATGTTTTTTAGGTGCATTTGCTTTTTAAAAAGCTAATTACAACAAAACTTGAATCATGTTGTATAAATAACTTTGTTGAAGCTCTTAATTAAACTAAAGGGGAATCATTAAAAATAAGAACAATTTAAATACCAAATCTCATCTAATTTAAAATTCAACATAATTGTTTGATGACTGGAATTTTTATACTTTGTTATAATTATTTAAAGCTAGCCAAATGATATTAAATATTAAAACACATTTTTCGATTTTAGTTTCCTGTTTAATTCTAAATATAAGTTTTGCTCAGGAGGCTGATGGGTGGATTTCTTTATTTAACGGCAAAAATTTTGATGGATGGCAAGTAGGTGAAAATTCAGAAACCTTTTCTATTGTTGATGGCACTATAAAAGTTGCAGGTCCGGTAGCTCACTTATACTATACTGGCGATATAAAGAATCACAACTTTAAAAACTTTGAATTTAAAGCCTCTGTAATGACCAAACCAGGATCCAATTCTGGAATATATATCCACACAAAATATCAAGAAGGAAGCTGGCCCTTGCATGGCTATGAAGTACAGGTTAACAACTCTCAAAGCGATTGGAAACGAACTGGCAGCTTGTACAACATTGTCGACATTAAAGAAAACTATGCGAAAGATGATGAATGGTATACGGAATATATTAAGGTGGAAGGAAATCGTATTATCGTTAAAATTAATGATGTTGTCGTTGTTGACTATACCGAACCTGAAAATCCACTTCGAGAAGGAAACGGTATATATCGCGTACTAAGTAGTGGAACATTTGCGCTACAAGGCCACGACCCCAAGAGTATTATCTACTATAAAGACATAATGGTGAAACCCCTAAAAGACCAATAAAAAATATTTTAGTTTATTTTAAAGAAAATTGTTTGCGCAATTGAATAAGCACCGTATATTTGCACACGCTTTGCAAAAAAGCATTTGAACAAGATTTGAATTTGACTGTTGTCAAAGTCAGCCTTAGGCAGATAAAATCATTGGTCTGGTAGTTCAGTTGGTTAGAATACCTGCCTGTCACGCAGGGGGTCGCGGGTTCGAGTCCCGTCCAGACCGCAGAAAGCTCTCAAGAAATTGGGGGCTTTTTTCGTTTATACTATTTCTTAAAAATTAAAACAGAATCAAAGCGGGTTCCCCCGAAGCGTCGGGGCCGTCCAGAGCGCAGAAAGCTCTCAAGAAATTGGGGGCTTTTTTCGTTTAGATAATTATATTCAACACAAACACAAAATTGGAGCGGGTTCCCCCGAAGCGTCGGGGCCGTCCAGACCGTAGAAAGCTCTCAATTGTCCATAAGCAGTCCGCTAAGTTTATGGAATTCATAATTCATTTGCGTCAGTAAAAAAACGTATTACGATAATCAGCCCCTCACTTGTCAAGTATTTTTGTATTAAAATATAAATAGAACCAGATTCCCCATAAGTAGAAGTTCGTAAATAATTAATAGTGGGAATCCTAAAAAATATAATTATATGAAACAAATAGGAATGGCGCTGATAGCCACAATTTTAATGACTACGCCTTTGATGGCACAGGAAAAAGACATTACTATGAATCTTGATAATTTTGACGAGTTGAAAGCTTTTGACCAAATAAATGTCAATTTGGTAAAGAGTGATAAAAACTGGGCAAGTATTACTGGAGACGATAACGATGAGGTCAAAATTGTAAACAATGATGGCCGATTGAAAATTCGAATGGAATTAGATAATTTTATGGATGGAAACGAAACCACCGTAACCCTCTATCACACTGAAGATTTACAATTGGTAGATGCCAATGAAGGTGCAAAGATTACTTCTTCCGATGAACTTGAGGCTAAGTATTTGACGCTACGCTCTCAAGAAGGTGGCGAAATTCAAACAGAAGTGAATACCAGAAATTTGGATAGCAAAGCAGTTTCCGGTGGAGTTATAAAATTATCAGGGAACGCAGAAAATCAAGATGTGAATATTCGTAGTGGCGGTCAATACGACGCTAAAGATTTACAATCGAATCAAACTGATATCACAATTTTCGCAGGTGGTAATGCAACTGTTACAACCGAAGAATTTGTAGCTGCCAATGTTACCGCAGGTGGAACTATTGAAATCTATGGAAACCCTGAAACTGTAAAAGAAGATAAAACGCTAGGTGGTTCAATTATTATGAGATAATAAACGAGAAACCAAACAATATTGAAAAGGGGATGGGGTCATACCCTATCCCTTTTTTTGTTCCAATAATTAATCCAACTTAAATTTTGATAAAACACAAATCACATAACAATATCTGGTCTGGTATTGCGGTAATACTTTTTACTTCACTATTGACAGGATGTGCTACTCATAAGCTGCAGTTTGACCAAACTTTGGTAACTACGTCTTCTCCGAAGAAAAAATCGCACACAATATTTCTGGCTAGCGGTTTAGGTAACGAAGACGAAAAATCAAACAAAAAAATAACCCATATTTTAAAAAGTCGATTGCAAAATGCCAATACCAACAGCACACTTTTATTTTTGGGTGATAATATTTCAAGTAAAAAGAATTCTTGGCAAAGTAACCAAGAGTTAATCGACAGACAATTGGCTTTAACCGAAGGTTTTAATGGCTCAGTGACTTTTTTACCTGGAAACAATGAATGGAAGAGCCGACATATTGATTCCATTCAACGAGTGGAAGAATATTTAGATGAGGTTGAAACTCAAGATGACTACGTACTACCTAAAAATGGTTGCCCCTTAGAATACAAAACTATTAACGATTCCCTCGATATATTGTTCGTAGACTCACAATGGTTTATATCAAACTGGTCGCGTGTTAAGGGTATCAATAAAAAATGTACCGATATTGTAACTCGAAGACGATTTGCTGAAGAGTTGGAAGGTTACATTAATGATGCTCAAGGCAAAAACCTCGTGATTGCCATGCACCACCCAACATTTAGTAATGGGGAAAAAGCAGGGCACAAAAGCTTTGGAAACCATATGACTCCCGTACCTGTTCTTGGTACGCTCATAAACGGGATTAACGATTTGGGAGCGTTTTCACCCGAAAACCTACATTCAAGGCGTTATAACTATTTACGCATTTTGGTGAGTTCATTGGCTAAAGCTTCTGACCGTGTTACCATCGTTTCCGGTCATGAGGAAAGTCTGCAATATCTATCTGGTGGCGATATCCATCAGATTATAAGTGGTTCGCTGGGTAGCAAAGCAACTACTAAGCGAACAACAAGTAGTATTAATACTGTTGGTGGAAGATTGCCTTTCAAAGGACATTTCACCTATGGTGAACATGGTTTTGCGCAATTGGATTATTTTGAAGACGGTTCTTCACAGGTTTCCTTTATCACTGCGGACAAAATATTTGAGCCCATTCAAGTATTACCTGAATTTTCCGAAAAATCATTTAAAGAGTCTTATAAGAAGGTTTCCTCAAATTCAGTAATAGATTCCGTTTATGGAGCGGAAAAAAAAATGAAACGCAGCAAATTTTTTAAATTCCTTTGGGGAGAACGCTATCGAGATTATTTTCATACAGCTGTCACTGCTCCGATAGCCTACTTGGACACCTTACACGGCGGGCTAAAATTTACGAAGAAAGGCGGGGGACACCAATCGTATTCTATTCGATTGGAAGATCAAAATCAGCGAGAATTTGCCATGCGTTCATTACGAAAAGACCCCCTAAAATATTTGAAATTCAGCGTACGCGGAGTGGCCTATACCGAAGATGATTATATGGGAACTCTTCCCGAAAAATTGATTTCCGATTTTTTTACGACTGCCCATCCGTATATGCAATTAATTATTAACCCCATGGCTAAGGCGGTTGATGTCAATCACGCAAATACGCAACTTTTTTATATCCCTAAACAATCAGAATTAAAAAGACTGAATGACGAATTCGGCAATGAATTATATTTTATCGAACAGCGACCATCGGATGAGCAACTGAATTTTAAAGGCTATCGAAGAACAATTGATGAAAAAGGAAAAATAACTGAATTCGAAAGTACTACCGACATGCTTGAGAAAATTAAGAGTGATGAATCGTATTCTGTAGATCAACAGAGTTACGTTCGCGCCCGCGTTTTTGATATGCTACTTGGAGATTGGGACCGTCATCAAGATCAATGGCGCTGGGCGGAATACGAAACTCCAGATGGAGAAAAGGAATTTATGCCCGTACCTCGAGATAGGGATAATGCCTTTCCTAGATTTGACGGGGCTGCTGTTGATATTATTCAATGGTTTATACCAATTACCAGACAATGGCAATCCTATGGACCGACCATAAAAAACACAAAATGGCTCAATTACAATGGCAGCCGATTAGATAAGGCTTTGCTTACTAAATACGATGCAGACGGCTGGGTACAAGAGGCTAAATACATTCAAGACAATTTATCCGTAGAACAAATTGATAAAGCTTTTTTACGCTTACCGAAAGAGGTACAGGACAGTACCGCCAACTACATAAAATACAGTCTAAAACAAAGGTTAAAAAACTTACATGTTTATGCTAAGGAATACGGAGCCTATCTCGATAAACGAATTGCTCTATATGCCTCCGAAAAGGATGATGAAATCAAAGTAGTCCGGCAAGAAGACGAAAGAACTAAAGTCGTAATTAGAAGGTTATTGTCCGATAAAAAAAATGAAAAAATTTACGAGCGGACGTTTAGCGCAGCCCACACTAAAGAGTTATGGATTTATGGCTTAGGCGATAATGATAATTTTATTGTTGAAGGTAATGGAAAAACAAAAATATTCGTTCGGCTAATTGGCGGATACGGTAAAGATGACTTTGACATTAAAAACCGTAAGGCTTTAAAAGTTTATGACTGGAAACAAGAAGAAAGCGAGTTTGAAGGTAAAAATCCAGCAAAACAATTAACCGACGTCTATACTACAAATACCTTTCATTGGCGCTATTTTAAACCCAATCGAAATATTTTAGTTCCTAATTTTGATTTTAGGACCGATGATGGTTTTTCAATAGGTGTTAAAAATACATATATAAAAAATGGTCTAAATGGGAATCCATTTCGCCAGAAGCATACGTTGGCGGCTAAATATTTTTTTAATTTTCAAGCAACGGAGCTTAATTATAACGGTATTTTCGCCAACATTATACCGAAATGGAATTTTGAAGTTGACGGGTATTATTCTACGCAGCGCTATGCTCAGAACTTTTTTGGATATGGAAATGAAAGTATCAATGAGCAAGACCTTCTATCCAGAGATTTCTATCGAGCCCGAACAGAACAACTAAAATTACAGGCAGGCGTGGCATATCACACGCTACGTCTCAAAGCTCTTTATGAATCTTTTCAAGTGGAAGAAATGGGAGACCGTTTCTTTAGTAAGTCGAACTTTGGCACTCCAATTTTTGAACAGCAAAACTATGTAGGCGCAGAGACATCAGCATATTACTATAATGATAATGCCGATGATTTTCCAACCAAAGGATTGTATTTTGGATTAACTGCTGGCTATAAAACCAATACAACTTTAAACAATAATAGCTTTGGATATTTTAAATTCCGAACCGAGATTATTCATAAATTGATTCCCTCAGGAAATTTAGTTCTCAGCACAAAAGCCGAATATAAAACCAATTTCGGGAATGATTACTTTTTTTACCATGCACCATCCATTGGTGGAAATAATGGATTAAGAGGTTTTCGGGATGAACGGTTTGTAGGTAAATCATACTTCTACCATTCCTCCGATATAAGGGTTCGACTTAAACGGTATGTAACTGCACTTGCACCAGTAACGGTCGGAGCATATGGAGGCTTTGACTATGGTCGGGTATGGCAACCGAGTGAAGATTCCAAAAACTGGCATACTTCCCAAGGAATCGGATTATGGGCGAGCGCTGGAAACTATTTAGCGTTCAACTTAGGATATTTTAATTCTGTTGAAGGCAACCTCTTCCAATTCGGATTTGGATTTGGGTTTTAGAAGCCATTTAATTATTAACCCATAAAAGACTATAGATATGATACTAATACTAGAGAGAGCAGAACAAAGGGTTACCGACTTACTTTCCAAAAAACTCCCTTCGGAATATTTGTTCCATAACCTAAGGCATACCCAACGAGTCGTGGCCAATGTCCAGGAGATTTTGGAAGCCATAGAAATTCCCGAAATCCAACAAAAAAACGTATTGTTGGCTGCATGGTTTCATGATACTGGATACATACATGGTGCAGAAAATCACGAAGAAAAAAGCTGTGAATATGCGCGAAAATTTCTTGAAGACGAAACTCTTTTAACTACGAATATAGAAGACGTTTGTACAATTATTCTAGCAACCAAAAGAAATCACTCCCCTAAGAATGAACTGGAAAAAATCATTCGTGATGCGGACTCTGGTCATCTGGCTAAAAAAGACTTCCGTTCGATCTCCGAAATGTTACGAGTGGAATTACAAAATACCGGTAGCGCAAGTCATACAGCAAGCGAATGGCGTACCTTGAATATAGAAATGTTTCGAACAGAACATCGGTTTTATACGGATTACGCAAAGGAAAACTGGCAAGAGGAAAAGGATAAAAATTTAAAGCGACTAGCGAAAGACAAAAAGAAAGAAAGAAGGCTTATCAAAAAGGAAAAATTGAAAGCTAAATATAAAGGTGAAATTCCTGACAGGGGCGTACAAACCTTATACCGTACAACCCTTAGAAACCACATTAAACTCAGCGATATTGCCGATACCAAATCGAATATTCTGTTATCGGTTAATGCCATTATTATCTCGTTGGCATTATCGAATTTGATTCCGAAATTAGATAACCCCTCGAATGACTATCTGATTATCCCAACCTTGATTTTTATTCTTTTTAGTATTATTTCAATGATACTATCCATAAGTGCTACCAGACCAAATGTAACGAGCGGCACCTTTACCAAAGAAGATGTTAAACAGAAAAAAGTGAACCTTTTATTCTTCGGAAATTTCCATAAAATGAAATTGGAAAATTATGAAGAAGCCATTTCAACTATGATAAAAGACAAGGACTACATCTATAGTTCGTTAACCAAAGACTTATATTATTTAGGTGTCGTTTTAGAACGGAAATATAGAATTTTAAGATGGACGTACACCGTATTTATGATTGGAATAATTCTTTCGGTCATCGCATTTGGAGTTGGATTTCACTATTTTGGCCCTGAACGGGTTTTAGAAAACGTAGTACCCCAAAATCCCTAAATGTTGAATCTGCAAAAAAATAACACTATGAACGAATTTTTCTCTGGTTCTAATGCATCCCTTTTTTATGTTTTGGGGAGTATACTAGCAATTCTAATGTTTTATTTACTGTTGCAGTGGGTATTGAAGAGAATTGGAAAAAACCCTAAATATCTGATACCTATAAATGCAGTACGTCGAATTAGCGACCCCATTTTGGTTATGCTTCTATCACTTTTAATTCGCATTCCGGCATTACGAACATTATTGGGTTTTTCTGATGAACCGTATTGGTTTAAAAAAGTAAGTACGTTACTCTTCATTTTTGCAACCACTTGGTTAATTTTAAATCTTATAAAAATTATCAAGCATCATGTTTTACGAAAATATGATATTGATGCCGCTGATAACCTTAAGGCACGCCAAGTCACCACTCAGTTTAACATTTTAGAAAGAATTATAATCTTTGTAATCATTTTTTTAGCTGTAGGTGTTGCATTAATAAGTTTTGAAGAAATTCGTGAAATAGGTGTTAGTATTTTTGCTTCAGCAGGAGTCGCAGGAATTATTATTGGTTTTTCCGCACAGAAAATGATTGCAACCTTTCTCGCGGGAATTCAAATTGCTGTTGCACAACCAATAAAATTAGACGATGTAGTCATTGTTGAAGGTGAGTGGGGAAGAATAGAAGAAATTACACTTACTTATGTGGTTGTAAAAATTTGGGATAAACGACGGTTGATTGTACCGACCACCTATTTTATAGAGCAACCTTTTCAGAATTGGACTAAGACCTCAGCGGACTTACTTGGCACTGTATTTATGTATACCGATTATCAAGTGCCTATTGATGTTCTACGTAACGAATTGACACGTATACTTAAAAACACAGACCTATGGGATGGCGAAGTAAATAATATACAAGTAACAGATTCAAAAGCTGATTATGTAGAACTAAGGGCTTTGATGAGCTCCAAGGATTCTTCTACTGCTTGGGATTTAAGAGTACATGTTAGAGAACAATTATTAGGTTTCTTACAAAAAGAATATCCACAAAGCATTGCACATACACGTTTGCTAGTAAAGAACAGTGAATCTGGAAAAAACAATGAGCAAAAGAAAGATTTTTAAATGTTTATTTTAGAATCTTATCTTTTGGGAGGCTGAATCATTAACTCATTAATTTGATCTGAAATTTCAGCAAATTTGTCTTCTTTAGTTAACCAATATACGTGTTGAGAATCTTCAGAAGTGTCCCACATATTATAAAAATAACGAATACCGTTCTTCTCACTATGCAAGCCT
>NZ_JBDVFA010000088.1:0-8279 GCF_039941195.1 Aurantibacter sp.
GAAACCCTGATTTCAACTATGCCATTTGGAGTAAGGACGGCACTCAACTATATACTGATGTTAGTAGTATTCCTGGTGGTGCTTATCAAGTAGAAGAAACTTTTACTTTTGGTTGGAGAGATACCGATGATGATGATATAGAGGAATATTTCCCAGGGGAAGCAGGAGATTACGTCTTTGTTGTAGTTGATGCTAATAACTGTTTTGCTTTTTCTAATGAAGTTACCATTCAAGATTTAGGCGTACTTTCCATTGATTCAATAACTGAAACGCAACCTTCTTGTTCCGGAACAAATGATGGTGCTATTACCATAAATATATCAAACGGGGTAGGACCGTTTCAATACAGTATTGATAATGGAGCAACTTATCAGAGTACACCAAACTTTGTAAACTTAAGTGCTGGACCATATAATATTCGTGTATTAGATAGTTCTGGCTGCGATGTTACAGATTTTCATGACCTTTCTGAACCATTTCCTTTAAGTGCTTCTGCAGGTGTCTCTAGGGACGCCTCATGTGACCCTACAGGTGCAGAGGTAAGAATAACCAATGTTGTTGGAGGAACAGCTCCATACTCCTATAGTTTTGATGGAGGTGCAACTTTTGGAGCATCAACAACGGCAACGCTTCCTGCTGGAACTTATACTGTAGTTGTAAGAGATGCTTCTTGTGATTTTCCAATGACAGTTACGGTGGAAGACGCGCCTACTCCTCCAGTAGTTACCTTAACACCTGAGGTAAATTACAATTGTAATGGAAGTGGTGTTATCACAGCAACTCCCGATGTTACAACTTATGACTATACCTATGAACTTGATGGTGTATTAAATACCCCTCCAACAAGTAATGTTTGGGACAATGTTGCCCCAGGAACATATACTGTTCGAACAAATTATGTATCACAAACACCTCCTACGCCAAGTCTCTTATTAAGTGAAGATTTTGGATACGGTGAAACAATACCAAACCCAAATACTACGGGTTACTTTTATGAAAACCAGGTAGACGATACGTCTCCTAGCGGGGCACCAATTGATAACGGTCGATTCATTAATGATTATGAATATGCAGTTACTGATTCTATTGCACGTCCTTTTGGGTCTTGGTTAAACCCAATTGATCACACTACTGGTACAAGAAATACCGATGGTCGTTATTTAGTAATCAATATTGGAGCGCCAACTCCAGGTCAAGTTATTTACCAGAAACCCATAAATGATATTATTGCTAATCAACCAATAAGTGTTTCTTTATGGTTGATTAACTTAATTAGAAACGGTAATAGAGTAGCTCCAGATTTAACAATCGAATTACGCCTTCCAAACACAACTACAGTTGTGGCTTCTGCAAATACTGGTATAGTTCCAGAAAATAATATCTGGAACGAATATGTACTTTCATTAGACCCTGGTACCAATACTACTTTAGATTTAGTTATTACAACTAATGAAAGTGAGATTAATGGTAATGATGTTGCCATTGATGATATTAGTGTTTTTCAATCTCCTGAAGTTTGTCCACGTTTTGTAGAACTTCCTGTTGTAGTGGAAGCTGGAAGAACTTTTGAAGCTAACATTACTGCTATATCTGATGTAAGTTGTAATGGTGAAGATGACGCTACTATTACCTTTGAAACTGAAAATTTTGATGCATCAGCTGGATTTGAATATTCCATTGACGGAGGATCATTTATTACATCAACTTCATCACCTGTAACTACTTCAGTTCCTCTAACTGCAGGAGCTCATACAATTGTAATTAGAAAAGTTGATGATACTAGTTGTTCAGTTACACTTAACCCAACTATTAACGAACCAGCTGTATTAGTTACTGGAGCAACGATTACAACACCTCTAACTTGTACGAATGGAGGTGCAACGATTACAGCAAGCGCTTCCGGTGGAACACCAACCTATACCTATCAATTGGAAGACACATCAGGCAATCCAATTGCAGGTTACGACTATGCATCCAACGGTTCAAATACTGTTTTTACTGGACTTGCTGCTGGTGATTATATAGTTCAAGCAACCGATGCCAACAGTTGTTCCGACCCAATAAACACTCAACTTACTATTGACCCAACAAATACAGTTGAGTTCACGATAACCCCAACTGCGTGCTATTCTGGTGCAAATGATGCTAGTATTCAGGTTGATGTAACAAGTGGTAACGATGATTATACTTTTAGCATAAATGGAAATCCTTGGGTAACACCATCTCCTGTTACATCTACTACACATACCTTTTCAGGGTTAGCAAATGGAACCTATACTATAAATGTGCAAGATGGTTCTGGTTGTATTGGAGTTCAACAAACTATTACAATTAATCCACAATTGACAATAACTGCTACGGCTCCTAATATAACAGCCTGTGCTACCGATACAGACATTACAATTTCTGCTGCAGGTGGTGATGGTAACTATGTGTATGCAGTTGTGCCTAATGCTTCAACTCCAACTGCTGGTGACTTTGCAACTACTAATCCTGTTGCGGTTAGTACTGCTGGTGATTACGATGTACATGTTAGAGATAATGATGGGAATACCGGTTTCTGTACAGCTGTTTATACTATTACTATCGTACAAGATGCTCCGATTGTTATCACGCCAACTCCTTCGCCTGTTACCTGTTTTGGGGCTGCTGATGGCGCAATATCAATAGTTGTCGATTCTGGTGGAAGCGCTCCTTTTCAATATAGTATTGATAATGGGGTTACTTTTCAAGTAGGAAGCAACTTTACAAACTTAACTGCTGGAACATATCCTGTGGTAATCCGTGATAACAACAATTGTGACTCTGTACCTGTTGATGTTGTCGTTACTCAACCCGACCAATTAGTTGCTGAAGCTACAATTACTCAAAACTATACCTGTCTTTTATTAGGTGAAATTACCGTGGGTAGCATTACGCCTACTACTGGTGGTTCTGGCGATTATCAATATAGTATTAACGGTGGTGCATGGACTGCTTCCACATCAGGAGGTGCTGTATTTACCGACTTAACTGACGATACCTACAGCATTCGTGTTCGTGATGCAAATGCTATCTCTTGTGACATTACACTTGCAGATATCATTATAGCACCATTACCAACAGAACCAACAATCACCACTTCTATTACCTATAATTGTGATGGAACTGGCGAAATAACTGTCTTACCTAACGACCCTTCGTATACTTACAATATCGATGGTGGCACTTTTCAAGCAACAAACACTTTTAGTAATGTCGCTGTTGGCAACCATACAATTGTTGTTAATTACGGAAGCGATTGTACTGTTGATACTACCGTAATTGTTGAAGATGGTAACGCTTTTGAAGCCTCAATTACTGCTTTTGAAAACCTTGATTGTAACGCTGATAACAGTGGTACAATAACAATAATTGCCGACAACTTTGGTGCTGGTGGTTACGAATACAGCTTAGATGCTACCACCTTCGTGGGACCATTTACGGCTGCTGAACAAATTACTGGTCTAAGCGCTCAAGCTTATACCATTACTGTACGTGATGTAGATAACCCAATTGTTGGATGTACAGTTGTCTTAAATCAAATATTAACTGAACCAACTCCAGTTACTACAACAGCCGTTATTACTGAAGAATATACTTGTAATAATACTGGTGCAACTATTACTGCTAGCGCTTCTGGTGGTACGCCAACTTATACTTATCAACTAGAGGATGGTGTAGGTGGAGTAATTACTGCTTATCAAACTGGTACTACATTTACAAACTTAGCTGCTGGTGATTACATTGTTAGAGCTCAAGATATAAATCTTTGTTCTGACCCTATTGATACCCCTATAACCGTTGTTGCTCCAGTAAACCCAACGTTTACTGCTACACCAACCGCATGTTACTCCGGTGCTAATGATGCTCAAATTGTAGTAGATGTTACCTCTATTCCTGGTAACGGTGGTTTCCAATTTAGCATCAATGCTGGACCGTGGATGACTCCAACTCCAACAACTGATACAACCTACACTTTTGATAGCCTTGCTAATGGTACCTATACCATCGATGTAAGAGATGCCTTCGGTTGTACCGCAGCACAACAAACTATTACTATCGATCCGCAATTGACAGCAGTTGTTGCCGTTACAGATATTACAACTTGTTCTGATGGTTCAATTGAAGTAACTGCTGCTGGTGGTGATGGTTCATATGAATATGCATTTGTACCGACAACCACAAGTCCAACGGGACTATTTAACGCTAGTAATACTTTTGCTGTTACAACAGGAAACGATGGCACATACGATGTATATGTACGAGATAACACAGCAACATCACCTTTCTGTGAGTATGTTGAAACTGTTACGGTTAACCCTGCTACACCTTTAACCATTACTGCAACGCCAACTGACCCATTGTGTCATGATGGTGTTGGGTCTATTGAGGTAGAGGTTACATCTGGAGATAATCCATATACAATTCAAATAATTGATTTGGATAATGGGGGAGCATCAGACCAGACAGACACTAATATTTTAGTTTCGACTTCTACATATTATAATTTAGCTCCTGGTAACTATACGATTAATGTTACAGATTCAAACAATTGTCTTGTAACAGAAACTCCAGTTACCATTAACAACCCAATAGAATTAACTGGTGATGTCACTCCAATACTTCCAGCTGCTTGTGGTAGCGTAGACCCTAATGATTACGGATTTCAATTTGTTAGTTATCCTAATACATACCCTCCGGGCACAACAATAGAATTTAGTGCAGATGGCGGTTCTACTTGGACTGGTGACGATAGTGTTCCAGGTACAAGCGACGTGCTTATGGGATATATTTCTGGTACAAATGTTTTCCCAACTATGCGTACAATGGTTGGCGGAGTAGAAGTTTGTAGAACAGATTTACCAAGATATACCATTCCGTATCCTTTAGACGATTTAGATATTAGTATTACTACAGTCGTAGTTGCATGTAATGAACTTCAAGTAACGGTACAAGGAACCGCTGGTGTACCAAACTATGAATATACCTATACTGATGATCCTGCCAATTTTGTAATTGGAGCTGCAACTTGGACTGCATCTACACCTGGTGCTCATACCTGGACTGGATTAATACCTGGTAGAACATACGTTTTTTATGTTCGTGATTCAACAGGATGTATACGTCAAAGTAATGTTAATGTAAATGATATTACTACTAATCCATTAGAAATTTCATCTACCTATGAACCATCATGTTCTGGAGCTAATGATGCTGAAATAACCTACACTATTGTTGATACTGATGGTACTTCTCATCCAAATATGCATTGGGAATTTTATGACTCAGCTACTGGTGCGCTTGTACAATCTAGTGGTGGAAATATCGCATGGAACAATACAATAACAGTATCAAGTCTTCCTCCTGGAGAGTACTATATAGTAGTAACTGAAGTTAATTCTGGAGGTACAGACGAATGTGTTTCAGGTAGTGAAAATCAATTAGTAGAAGAATTAGACCCGATTTCTGCTACATTAAACAAGGTTAGTGATATTTCTTGTAACGCTCCTGGATTAATAGCAATTGAAAATATTACTGGTGGTGGTGGAACCTTTACGTATACCGTAACAGGACCAGCTCCTTTCACAACAATAACTGACACATCTGATAACCCAGTTTCTATTCCTGCTAACTCACCAGCGGGTAACTATAATGTTGTTATTACAGATCAATTTGGGTGTTTCACAGACTTAGGTCCTATTAATTTAGATCTTACACCCAACCCAACTATCGATTCTATGGTAGTTGACAATTGTGCTTCTCCTACATCATTAACAATAAATGCAACAAGTACAGCTGCACAAATATTATACTCAATTGATGGTGGTACAAGTTATGAAGATAATGGTGGTGTTTTTAACAATCTAACACCTGGTAATTATAACATTGCAATAATAGATAGTAATGGTTGTTCTGATACTGATAGTATTGATATATACCCTGTATTAGAAGCAAATGTATCATTAACAAAACTATTAGATTGTACTTCTAATCCGGATGCTGAAATAACTATTGATGTTACTTTTGGATCTGGTAGCTATGATTATGAAATTTCAAATGGATTAGGTTCTGTTGTTTCAAGAGCTACATTACCAAGTAATCCATATATTTTCCAAACAACTGTTCCGGAGACTTATACAATCACAATTTATGATGACAATACATCTAGTCCAGAATGTAATCGTGTATTTACTATTGATGTACCGCCAGCAATTACTCCAGTAATTACTGTAGATTCTTTTACGGATGTTACTTGTAATGGTGCTGATGATGGAAGTATTTCAGTAAGTGTTGTAGATAATGGAGTAGGACCATACACCTTCGAAATTATATCTGGACCTGGCAGTTCCGCTACATTCCCAATTGCAGCTAGTTCCGCTACCGCTTCAACAGCAACATTTACAAACTTAGAAGGTCTTGTAACTCCTGGGATTACCTATACCATTAGAGCTACTGGTGCTAACGATTGTTTTGTAGATATCACACAAGTTATCCTTCAACCAGAAATCATTGACAATGTTAATGCTACTGTAGTGGAATTTGCTTGTACTAACGGTAATAACTCCAACAACGCTACCATTACTATAGATGAATCTGCCATTACTGGCGGTTCCAATAACTATACACGTTACGAGTTTATTAACGACCAAGGTACGGTTACTACTGCTGATGATGTTGTGGTTCAAGATGGTTCTAACTCTAGCTATACTGAAACTAATATTGCTGGTGGCACATACATTATCAATGTTTATGATGATAATGCTTGTCTAGGGAGTACTACTGCTACTATAGCAGAATATGTAGAATTATCTAACCCTACTGCTACTATTACCCAAGACATAACCTGTAACCCAGGTAATGATGCTGAAGTAACTCTCGGTGTTACATTAACTCCAAGTGCTGGTGCTGCTACATTAAGTTATACTGTAGTTGGTACGGATAACGCATATGGACCCGTAACTCAAGCAACGAATGTATTTACTGCCTTAGGTATTGGTAACTACGCCGCTACTATTACAAACACGAATACAGGTTGTTATGTAGTAACAACATTCGAAATCGAAGATCCTAACACCTTTGAAATCTCAACTACTACGGTTGATGTGGTTTGCTTTGGTGATAATGGTTCGGTAAGCTTTACAATTAACGACCCTGTGAATACATATACAGATGGATTTACATGGCAAGTTTATAACTCACAAGGTACTGCTGCCTTAGGTGATGATGTAATTATTGCAGCTGCAACTGGTACTTCGGCCAACGTTGGTCCAACTACACCATTTGCTATCCCTGCTGGTGAATATCGTGTGGAAATTACCCAAGATGCTGATCCGTCTTGTGTTAACAACGCATTCTTTAACATCGCTGGACCTAGTGCTGCTATTACTGCTAATACCGATGTAACTCCAATTACTTGTGTTGGTAATGATGGCGTAATTGAAATTATTGATGTCCTAGGTGGATGGGGTAATTACCAATATTATGTAGGTACCGTTGCTCCAACTGTTGCCGGTGATTATTCAGCTACACCAAGATTTGAAAATCTTGCACCAGGTACTTATGAAGCTTGGGTGATTGACCAAAACGGTTGCCAACAAGAAGTGCAAAACGGAATCATTTTAGTGGATCCAACACCTATAACAGGTGCCTTACAAGTAAACCAACCGAACTGTACTAACTTCACAGGAGAAATTGAAGTAGTAACTGTGTCTGGTGGACAAGGTAGTAATTATACCTATCAGCTTATTAAAGACTCTACTCCGGTTGGAACGGCTCAAAATACCACTGTTTTCTCAGGATTAGATGCAGGTAGCTATCAAGTACAAATCACTGATCAATGGACCTGTACATTCACAACTACAGCTGTTGTATTATATGCTCCTATTGTTCCTTTAGCTACTGTGGTTAAAACAATTGATTGTTCAACAACCCCTGGTGGAGAAATTACTATCACTCAAACTGGTGGTTCAGGCTCTTTTAACTATGATGTAACTTATCCAGATGCAACTGCTGGACCAAGTAATACTACTGGAATATTTACTGGTCTAACTCAAGATGGTACCTATACCTTTACAATTACTGATCAAGCGGTTGGACATACTTGTAGTACTACAATTACTCAAGAATTACAACCTGAAGTTACTCCAGTAATTACTGTAGATTCTTTTACGGATGTTACTTGTAATGGTGCTGATGATGGAAGTATTTCAGTAAGTGTTGTAGATAATGGAGTAGGACCATACACCTTCGAAATTATA
>NZ_JBDVFA010000089.1:0-24184 GCF_039941195.1 Aurantibacter sp.
CCCAATGAAAAAGGTAAGTAGTATTATTTCGAGTCTTCGAGAGCTAGATTTAAAAGGCAAAGGGGTAGGAGCTACGAATATATCGCAAGGTGATTTACTTAAAGAGTTATTAGTGAAAGTACTATAAATTATTTGCGATCTATACTATATTTTCCTGCACCCATAATCATAATTACTGTAAATAATAAAAGATATACTATAGCCTTTTCTTGCACGCCGAAAGGGTCGGATAGGTGTACAAAGAATATAGCGACAAGCATTGTTATTATTGTGGGTATGGCTGCTAACCTAGTTTTATAACCTACTAAAACAAATAAAGGACATACAAATTCGCTAACAACAGCAAGAAATAAACTGGCTGGAACACCAATTCCTATTGGATCTCCAAATTCAAAATCACCAGAAAGTAATTTTGAAAGTTTTGGTACTCCATGTGTAAGCATTAAAGCTGCTGAACCTATTCTTAAAATTCCTAGGCCAATATCCTTTTTCATCATCATAATATGTGGGGCGTAACTATGTTTTTGTAAAAATATAAATTTTAAATCCTTTTCTAAAGAAAGTTTTTAAAGATAATTATAAATTAATTTATGTAAATGGTAGTAAATATCAGTGGTGACTTGATATTTAGCAATTTACAATAGAAAAAATTCTGTTTCTGATTATTCTTTAATGTACTTAAAAATAATGTTTTAGTCTCTTTGGGGCTTTCTATTTTAACATTGGCTTTGAACAGCCAAATATTTACACTTTTAAGAGTTCAGGCTTTATTGTGATTTGTGAATAAAGAGGAAAGAAAATACGTATGTATATCAAATAAAGTATACTGATTGGTTGTTATTAATTGCGCTAAAGCAATTGATAATGTAGACTATTTGTTGACAAAACAAATCTTGTCACTTATGGCAAATGATAAATGCTTAGTAATAAATACTGAACGAGGACTTAAGGTTAATTGCTACTATCGCAATTGCGGATAATTGGTTGGGTCTGCTTCATTCATAATGGCATAAACCCTTTCAAAAATATCTTCAGCATTTGGTTTCGAGAAGTAATCACCATCAGAACTATATGCAGGCCTATGTGCTTTTGCAGATAAAGTTTGTGGTGCGCTATCAAGATATTTATATGCACCTTGTTTTTCCACAATTTCTTGCATTATATATGCTGAACACCCACCAGGAACATCTTCATCAATAACCAATAGTCTATTTGTTTTTCTTACACTCTTTAATACGTCTTGGTTAATATCAAAAGGTAATAATGTTTGTGCATCTATAACTTCAGCTTCTATACCCACATCGCTTAACTCCTTTGCAGCTTTTTGAACTATGCGAAGTGTAGAGCCATATGAAACTAGGGTAATATCTGTTCCTTGTTTTAAGGTATCAACAACACCAATTGGGGTACAAAATTCCCCGAGATTATCAGGCATAAATTCTTTAAGTCTATAGCCATTAAGACTCTCAATAATTAAAGCAGGTTCATCGCTTTTTAAAAGCGTATTGTAAAATCCAGCAGCTTGCGTCATATTTCTTGGCGATAGGATGTAGATTCCACGTAATACATGTATTAAACCTCCCATTGGAGAGCCCGAGTGCCAAATACCTTCAAGTCTATGACCTCTTGTTCTAATTATTAAAGGTGCTTTTTGCTTGCCAAATGTTCGATATCTTAACGTTGCTAAATCATCTGTTAAGGTAGCTAAAGCGTAAAAAATATAGTCTAAATATTGAATTTCAGCGATAGGTCGTAACCCACGAAGAGCCATTCCAATACCTTGTCCGATAATGGTAGTTTCTCGAATACCAGTATCGGATACCCTTATCTTACCATATTTTTTTTGTAAACCTTCTAATCCTTGGTTTACATCACCAATTGTACCGCTATCTTCCCCAAATATTAATATTTCAGGATATTTGTTTAATAATTTATCAAAGTTATCTCTCAAAATTACACGTCCATCAACTTTTTGTGATCCTTTGGTATAATTTGGTTTTATTCTTGCGACATTGGTTGCTTTGTTTGGAAACTCACTATATAAAGATGAACTATACATAGGTTGCGTGTCATCTAAAAAATTTGAAACCCATTTTTGCAAAGCGAGTTTTTCTTGTGAATCTTCACCTAAAAGATATCGAAGCGCTTTACGCGAGCTAGTTGCTAAGTCTTTCTTTATAGGTTCATCGATTGCTATTAGGTCATTTTTTATTCGTGTTAAATGTACCCTATTTCCACTATTTACTGCGGCAGAATCCAATAATTGAATTAATGTCTTTTTATGGTCTTTGTGCGTACTTAAGTACTCTGACCATGCTTCTTTTTTTGCAATTCTTACTTCGCGTTTTATGTTTTTTTCAAGCTCTAGTAGTTCCTCTTCGGAAGCAATATTTGATTCAATTATCCATTCTCTAAAACGTTTGTTGCAATCATTATCCCGCTCCCAATTTAAACGTTCATCACTTTTATAACGCTCATGTGAACCAGAAGAAGAATGACCCTGAGGTTGTGTTAATTCAACTACATGAATTACTACAGGAACATGTTCTTCACGAGCTAAATCGGAAGCATCTTCATAAGCATGCATTAATGCTGTGTAATCCCAACCATTTACTTTTATTAGTTCATAGCCATTACTACTTTTATCACGTTGAAAACCGCTAAGTATTTTTGAAATATCTTCTCCTGTTGTATGGTATTTTGCGGGTACAGATATTCCATATTCATCATCCCAAATGCTAATAACCATAGGAACTTGTAAAACGCCACCGGCATTAATTGTTTCCAAAAACATACCTTCACTAGTACTCGCATTACCAATAGTGCCCCAAGCAATTTCATTGCCTTTTTTCGAAAAACCATTCGAATTTAAACTATCTAATAGTCGATAAACCTTCGATGCTTGTGCTAAACCTAAAAGTCTAGGCATTTGGCCTGCAGTACATGAAATATCACCACTGCTATTTTTTTGTGCAGTAAGATCTTTCCAACTACCATCTTCATTTAAACTATGGGTAACAAAGTGACCTCCCATTTGTCGTCCAGCACTCATGGGTTCTTTTTCAATATCAGTAGTTGCGTAAAGCGAATGAAATAGTTGTTTGGGTGTTAATAGGCCTAGGGCCATCATAAAAGTTTGATCTCTATAGTAACCACTTCTAAAATCACCATTTTTAAAACTTCTTGCCATTGCTAACTGAGGCAATTCCTTTCCATCTCCAAAAATTCCAAACTTGGCTTTTCCAGTTAAAACTTCTTTTCTTCCTAATAAACTAACGGTTCTACTTAAAAATGCTATAGTATAGTCTTTTAGGATTTGTGCCCTAAAATCATCAAATGAAATTTCGTTGCTTGTTTTGGAAGTTATCTTCATAAAGTTGTACGGAATGTGTTACAAATGTAACATAACTAATACTTTTTTGCAATGCGAATAGTACTATATAAAGTTAAATCATTTGCAATTTTTACCGCCGAAAGTTGATGGTTCTTCGGTTATGTATTTGAAGCTTAATAACTTATTATTGAATGGCAATGTTTAAAACCATTTCCTAGTAAAAAGGCCAATTAGGGTTTTTGGGCTCAGGGTAACTACAAAACGAATTTTCTCACCATAACTAGGTTGCGATATTTCCCAGCCATTATTTGAGTAAACAGGTAAGTACAATTCAAAATAATCTGTAAGTAGATTAAGTCTTATACCAGAATCATAAACAAACTTTTCTTTCTGATTTTTATTTTTCACAAAACCTAAATCACCATAAACCTCTATCCATCGCCATAAATTTACACTTGCATTGGCCGTAGCAATCCAATCATTCGAAAGACGATATCGTTGATCCAGAAAAGACTTAAAACCCCCTTCAGCGATTATTATTTGTTGGCTGTATATTCCTGAATTTTCTGATCTACCCAAATAACTATAATCAAATAAATAATCGGTAGGACGGTCTAATGCGAAATTAAAAAAGCCTACCCCAGGGTCAATTTTATTTCTAAGAAATTTGCCCGCGAAAAAACGTAAATTTAACTGTCTATTGCTTTGAAATAGTTTTCTGTATTCCCACTCAAATGAAAGTTTTGTGAAAATATTTGATTGTTGCGCATCAATTAACCACGAGGAATAATCAATAATACCATTGTTGGAATTAAAAAAGCGTGCATTTAAAACACTATAATCTGGATTTGTATCTAAATCGTTTAAACTTTCATCTATGGTTCTAAATACATTCACATATCTCAAATTAAGTGCCATTCGTTTATTTGACCTTAAATTTTTGGGGCGCCATCCAAAAGTTATAGATGGTGTAATAATTGAATATCTTGAGTTTACTTGGAAATGAGAAGTAGAACCACCTAAGGAGTAGCTCGTAACATAATGTCCACTTTTACCGTGGTATTGCTTGTATGATATTTTTCCTGACCCTACAAAAGAGTTGTCCTTCATTGCATATGAAGGGGAGAAGTCATAAACAAATGGTCTTTCTAATAATGTTTTGTTATAAATTCTAAGTCCTGGTGACCAACCATCGTAAATATTGAAACCTAGTACTGGTACATAGAATATTTGATTGTAATAAGGGTCCTCAGCGTCTTTGAAAAATTGAAATTTTAATTTCTTATTGCTGGATAAAAACCCTTTTAATGATTTCCAATTATCTCTTTGATTAAATTCAGGAATTTTCTGATCATAATTTAGTACTAATCGTTCTGCTTTGCTCCTTGCAATAGTAACCGTGCTATCGTCAGCAATGTTCGAGAACCAATATTTGGATATAACAGTATCTTTCTTTAAACCAAATAATGATATTGGAACATTAGTACCTGTTTTATTTCGAAGTGTAATTTTTAAAGAATCTTCCGATTTAATTACCTTTTTTATTTTAAAATCAATTTGTTCATCAGTACTTACATAATCACGAAAAAACCAATCAATATTAGTGTTGGCAGACCTTTTCATGATAGATTCAAAATCAATGATTTTAACCTCATTCAATTTATAGTACTTGAAAAAAGTTTTTATTCCCTCATCAACCTTTTCTTCTCCAATATAGTTGGCTAAATAGGCTAAGCCCAGGCCTGCTTTGTAATTATTCGCAATTTTTTGGTTGAATTTTAATAATGAATCATTAGGAGTTGTTAAGGGTTGATCTATGTTTTTTCGAGCCATCAACATATAGAGCAGTGGATATTGTTCATTAAAGTCCATTTGTGCTAAATGAAAGCTACGAACACCCCAAATTTTGCTTAATTTTCCTAATAATTTTTGATCTGGATAAAATTCTTCCACATATTTTATCATCAAGTAATTGGCGATTGCTCCTGAAAGCCATTTTTCTTTTCTAGGATTTAGATAAAGTGATTCATTAAGTATGACATTTAATGCGGTTTTAAGAAACTTCATTTCATACTGAAATTGTTCGCCATATGGTCTAATAAAAGAGGGAAGTTGGTTTATACCATATAATGGATTTTTATTGTATTCTAATTGGCTAACTAATAAATCTTTATGTGGATATTCTCCTAAATTATCTACTATAAATTTTGAAACCTTTTCTATTGAAAGTCCTTGAGATAACTCATCGTAACGTTTGGCTTCTAAATCAGTTGTTACGGTCATAAAACTATTTACATGCGTGGTAAATCTTTTTTCTGGTGATAAAATAAGTTCGCCGCTTTTTTGATTTTCACTCTGTAATTGTACTTGTTGACCACTTGGAAACTGTGTACTGCCTAAAACCTGATAATTAGATTCGATAAATAGTCCTTTTGGACAAATTAGATTAATCGTTGTTTCTGTAACATCGGTATATAAATCTTCTAAATTTTTATTGGAATATAAATGCCATTTACCATCATAGACAGCAGGAGTGAGGTACCAGTCTTTTAAATAATATCCTCCTTTGCTATCATATCCATAGGGTGTGAATTTATTTTGAGGTAAAATAACATTGTAAGTAATAAAAACATTTACCGAAGCTCCTGGTGGAAGCGGTTCATTAAGATACATCTTTAGAATATCTTTTTCACTTGTACGGTCTAAACGAATGCCTCTATACTGATCATCTACTACAGTTACCATTTCTGTGTAACCTCTTTCGCGTTTCTTAGCGAGATGAAGACTCCTTTTGAATTCTTCCGCAAATCTATTTGCTAGTCCCGTATCCTTATCTGAATATGCATGTGCCCAATCATTAAAATAGAGAATTTCTAATACATCATTAGAATTGTTTTTATAGGTAAACTCTTGCTGAATGTTTATTGTTTTAGTCTCGCCATTCAACTTAGCTGTAATTTGATTTATGTGCTGCGAAAACACAGAATTGAACCCTAAGGAAAAGGTAGCAACGCATAAAAATAATTGAAATTTCACAGCTTTTTTCAAACGAAATCGAATTAAAAATTTGGACTAAGTTGATGTCCTTTATAGAAGGAATCGATAATATCAACAACTTCCTGTTCATTATCGGCAATGGTAATCAGTTCTAAATCTCCTGCACTTATATTACCAGCTTCAAGCATCGTGGTTTTAACCCAATCAAATAAACCACCCCAGAACTCAGATCCCACCAATATAATCGGGAATTTTTCAATTTTATGTGTTTGAATTAAAGTTATAGCTTCGAAAAGTTCATCTAAAGTTCCAAAACCGCCAGGCATTACGACAAAACCTTGTGAATATTTTACAAACATTACTTTTCGAACAAAGAAATAATCAAAATCAAGACTTTTATCGCTATCAATATATGGATTGTCATGTTGTTCAAAAGGAAGGTCGATGTTCAGCCCTACCGATGTACCACCTGCAAGGTGAGCGCCTCTATTACCGGCTTCCATTATTCCTGGACCGCCGCCGGTAATTACACCATAACCAGATTCTGCAATTTTCTTCGCTATACTAACAGCTAGTTCGTAATACTTATTGTTTTCTTTTGAGCGGGCAGAACCAAAAATAGAAACGCATGGACCAATAGCACTCATTTTTTCATAACCATTTACAAACTCACCCATAATCTTGAATAGTGCCCAAGAATCATTGGTTTTTATTTCATTCCATCCTTTGTAATGTGTATCGTTTCTCATGAATAAAATTTTATTTTGTTCTCTTTTAAAAGAGCGTCAAATCTAAATATTTAAAATACTTATTTAATTGTTCTTGTCGGAAATAATTCTTCTTTCAAAAACCGGGCCGTATGGCTCTTTTTATCTTTTGCAACTTGTTCAGGCGTACCTTTTGCCACAATCATTCCGCCGCCACGACCACCTTCATAACCAATATCAATAATATAATCTACCATTTTTATGACGTCCATATTATGCTCAATAACCAAAACGGTATTCCCTTTGTCTGTTAAACGGTTCAAAACTTCCATTAAAACTCTAATATCTTCAAAATGAAGTCCCGTTGTAGGTTCATCTAAAATATAAAACGTATTCCCAGTATCACGTTTAGATAGTTCAGTGGCTAGTTTTACACGTTGTGCTTCACCACCAGATAAAGTGGTCGATTGTTGCCCTAATGAAATATAGCCTAAGCCAACATCTTTTATTGTTTTAAGCTTTCTGTGAATTTTAGGTATATTTTCGAAAAAATCTACAGCTTCATTAATAGTCATTTCTAATACGTCTGAAATTGACTTTCCTTTATAGCGTATCTCTAGAGTTTCTCGATTAAATCGTTTACCATGACAAGTTTCGCATTCTACATAAACATCAGGAAGAAAATTCATTTCGATAACACGAAGTCCGCCTCCTTGGCAGGTTTCGCAACGACCACCTTTTACATTAAAACTAAATCTACCAGGCTTATAACCTCTAATAGCGGCTTCAGGAGTTTTCGTAAATAACGAACGAATTTCACTAAAAACGCCAGTATAAGTCGCTGGATTTGATCTTGGTGTTCTACCTATTGGTGACTGATTAATATCAATTACTTTATCGATATACTCTAAACCAGTTATTTTTTTATAAGGCATAGGCTTTTTTACCCCATTAAAATAATGCGCGTTCATAATGGGGTAGAGGGTTTCATTAATAAGAGTCGATTTACCACTACCGGAAACACCTGTTACACCAATCATTTTTCCTAATGGAAAAGTTGCACTAATATTCTTTAAATTATTACCGGTGCATCCAGTAAGTTTAATTTCCTTCCCATTTCCTTTTCTACGTACTTTTGGGACTTCAATTTCTTTTTTGCCAGTAATATAATCAGCAGTTAACGTGTTAAACGTAGGCAATAATGATGGTTTTCCTTCAGAAATTATCTCCCCACCATGCTTACCAGCTTTTGGCCCAATATCAATCACATGGTCGGCACGTTCAATCATATCTCGGTCGTGCTCAACAACGATTACTGAATTACCAATGTCGCGTAATGCTTCTAAGGATTGAATAAGTCTATTATTATCTCTTTGATGTAAACCAATGCTAGGTTCATCTAATATATAGAGTACTCCTACCAATTGCGATCCTATTTGCGTTGCGAGGCGAATCCGCTGTGCTTCACCTCCTGATAGTGATTTTGAGCTTCTATTTAATGATAAGTAATCAAGACCAACATCCAATAAAAAACGAATTCGTGTTCTTATCTCTTTTATTATTTCTTCTGCTATTTTTTTCTGATTACCGGAGATATTTGTGGCTAAGCCGTCAAAGAAAATAGCTAATTCAGCTATATCTAAATGAGCTAATTCTGAAATATTTTTATCTGCAATTTTAAAATAAAGTGATGCTTTTTTTAAACGTGCACCGTTACAGTGGCTGCAAACTTCTTTGTTCATAAAGTCTTTAGCCCAACGTTTTAAACTTGTTGAGCCCGATTCTTCATATTGCGATTTTATAAAGTTAGATATACCTTCATAATCAATTTTATAATTACGTTTTACACCTAAGGTTTTTGAATCAATTTCAAAACTTTCCTGTCCTCCAAACAGCAGTATTTGAATTGCCTCTTCTGAAATTGAAGAAATCGGATCTGTGAGTGTAAAGCCATAGCGCTGCCCTATAGTCTCAATTTGTCTAAAGGCCCAAGAATCTTTATAGTCACCCAAGGGAGCAATACCTCCTGATTTGATGGAAAGCTTCTTATCTGGAAATATTTTATCCACATTTACCTCGTATACATGGCCTAAACCATTGCAATGTGGACACATGCCTTTTGGTGAATTAAAAGAAAACGTATTTGGTTCAGGGGAAGGATACGAGATGCCGGTGGTTGGACACATTAAATCTCTACTAAAATAACGTGGCTCTGCAGTACCTTCTTCTAATACCATTAAAACGTTCTCTCCACTATACATAGCGGTGTTTATTGTTTCCGAAAGTCTTTTATCTAAGTCTTCACCATCAATTACTTTTAAACGATCGATAACAATTTCGATATCATGCGTTTTATAGCGATCAACTTTCATGCCCTTCACAATATCTTCTATTGCACCATCAACACGAACTTTTACAAAACCTTGTTTACCAATTTGTTCAAATAGTTCACGATAATGTCCTTTTCTTGACTTTATAATAGGAGCAAGGATATTTATTTTTTTACCGTCAAAATCCTTTTTTATTAATTCCTTAATTTGCTCATCGTTATAACTAACCATTTTCTCGCCTGTATTGTAACTATGCGCATCTCCAGCGCGAGCAAAGAGTAATCTTAAGAAATCATATATTTCGGTAATTGTTCCTACGGTAGAACGAGGAGATTTTGAAGTGGTCTTTTGCTCAATAGCTATTACGGGGGAAAGGCCGTCTATCTTATCAACGTCTGGACGTTCCAATCCACCAAGAAACTGCCGCGCATAGGCTGAGAAAGTTTCAATATAACGTCTTTGCCCTTCAGCATAAATAGTGTCAAAAGCCAATGAAGACTTTCCACTTCCTGATAAACCAGTGATTACTACTAATTTATCACGTGGTATGGTAACATCTATATTTTTGAGGTTGTGAACGCGTGCGCCTTGTACCTCAATATTTTCTTCGTATTCCGTCATTAATTTGGCAAAACCGCAAAGGTATGATTTTGAGAGCTAATATCAAGCTTAGCCGCATTTGGACTTAATCAATAAAAAATACGTTTTAAACAGCTTCTCTTTTTAAAATAAAATTGTCATGTTTTAAAATTGGTTCCTGTTGCTTCAATACCTTTTTATTAATGCGCGAATGAATGGAAATACTTCTAAAGTAATTATCAAATAATTCTTGGTAGGTAAAGTCTATTTCTGCAAATGTGCCTATAGAATAACTGTTAGAAGTATAAAAATCTTGCAAATCGAGCGAAATAATTTCAACTTTTTCTAAATCATAATAAATTCCATAATTCCGCTTTATATCATAGATTAACCAGTGTTGTTCATTGTATTTTGAACGGTAATTCTTTGATATTAAAGGAAGTATGTCAAATTCTGGTTCAATATTGATAAAGCTAATATTATCTTTAGTTTTTTTGAATTTTGAAAAAGCTTCAATATGTTGCTTTTCATGACTAACGCTTTTAACTAATTGTTCAATTTTTAAATCAATTGGATTTGAAAATTCAGTAGGAAAAGGGTCATGTTCTTTAAATAGTTTTTGAAGATATTTAAATAAAAGAATCTCCACATCTTCGGTTTCACTTTGGTACGCGAAATAGATGTTTTTTATAGCTGTCATACTTTTCCTTTCCACACCATGCCAGACACGTTTTGCCTTTTCAAGGTTTGTGAAAATAGTTTTAGTATTGGTAAACAAACCATTTATATTAACTGATGTTTTTTGAATATTACTCACTGTAATATTCTTTTCATAGGCTATATATACAGCCGTTAAATACCCATTAAAACTTCCGTCATAAATTAGAACCTTTGTATCTGCCATGGTAATTTTTTTAATGAATAATTACTGTAATATTGTAATTATTCCAAAATTATGGAAATATTCCTAATTATGGAAATAATCCATTAAATATTTTGGAAACATTCCTAATTTAGTATCTTTGAGAGTACAATTTGGAGAGGCTTCTTAATTTTATAGAACACAAGTTATTGGTTGTGAGTGGTTTTTGCGGAATTGTTAGGGTGCTATGGAATTATTCCAAAATCTCAGTTTTAGTTGAGATGTTGATTATGATGTGATTGTTAACGCATCGCTTACTGATTTTATAATAAAGATTTTTTAGACATGGAAAATGAATTAACGCTTAAACGTTTTACGGATGTTCGTAGGGAGTTGGGGTATACACAAGCTGAATTTGCCAGATTATTAGGTATTTCTAGCACAACTGCAGATATAGAAAGAGGTCGTACTAAATTATCAGGTAAGGTTGTAGCAGAGCTTTTAAAACAATTTAAAATCAATCCGCTTTGGTTATTTGGACAGAGTGAACAACAACACTTAGAAACTTCTAAGGCGAGTGTAATACCTAAAGTGGTTACTGTTGATTCATCCGATAGAGAAAATATAGTCTTGGTGAACGCTAAAGCTGCCGCTGGTTATCCACAAAATATACAAGATGTTAGTTGGTATAGAGAATTACCAGCTTTTGATTTACCTATTCCAGAATTTAGAAATGCTTCTTACCGGGGTTTTCAAGTAGAAGGTGATAGTATGTTGCCCAATTTAAAACCTGGTGAATGGGTACTTTCAAAAGCTGTTGATAGTATTGATAATGTTAGTGCTAATAAAATGTATGTTGTTGTTTTGGAAGACGCTGTACTTGTTAAAAAAGTTATTTGTAAACCCAAATCAAATAATGTTACCCTTATTTCATTGAATGAGTCGTATCCGCCTTATGAGATTAAACCATTTCAAATTCAAGAAATTTGGGAAGTAAGTAGTAAAATTACTTTTGGCGTGGATGCTACAACGGAAACGGGACTTTTAAGACAACTTCAAGCCTCTATGGAAGAGTTAAAAACTCAAATTCATAAACAACAGGCAAGTTAATTCAGTCTAGTATTAGTCGATACAATCCGCTGTCTTTTAATTTAAATCCCAAACTTTTATATAAACTTATGGCTGCCGTTCTATGATGGCCCGAAAAAAGTATAATTTCATTTAAATTCATTTTTTCAGCTTCTTCAAGAAGTTTTTCCATTAGTTTTCTACCCAATCCTTTTCCTCTATAGTTAGCCGAAACTACTACATCTTCAATCATTCCTTTATGACCAGAAATTACCTTGTAAGTAACCATTGCAGCCATTGCAATAAGGGTATCACCCTCTTTACAAACTGCTAAAACAATAGTATTATTTTCTTTTAGAGTTTCTGATAATGATAGCTGTTTTATGTTTGAATTTAACTCATTGAATAATGCTTCAACTTGTTTTTGAGTTGTATCATTTATTTCACTTTGCTTGAGTATAGTTGTTGTCATTAATTCTATTAATTATAGGCTTTAACATTCCCCATATCTAAAGTCATACTACCAATCTTATGACTAGCGGGCAGAAAAAGTCCGTTTTCCATTACTTTCCAATCGTCCCAAGTAGCCCTTAATCCTCCAATTGGAATTATTTTAACCCACATTTGAAAGCTTTCGGGAAAACCATTTGAATTTAATTTCCATAAATAGGAATCACCAGGGGTCGTACCCCCAGATGAATAAGTTACCATAAGTCCTTCTGAACCATCGTCTAATAGCACAATACTTCGGTTTGTTCCTTTATCGAAAACTTTAAAAGGTGCTAACAGCCAAAAAGAGTCATTATTAAAGTAGTCTTGCGCCTTTTTAATTGAATCATCTAAATGATTGGATAACAACGTTATACCTTTATTTGTAGCTGTACTTTTAGAAGGATTATTTAAATTTAGGTTTACTGCATAATCATCCCAGGATACTAAAACCCGACCATTTTCTTTGTCCCATTTGTATGTATGTTTTCCTCCGGCAAAAGACCATTCTAAAAAACGTGTTTTTATATAAATATCATTATTAATTGTGGTTAGCATTTGTTCTGCTAATTTATCTGCACCTTCAGGATTATTAGAATCGGGTAGGGGTTGGTTATACATAAAATAAGCAACTAAAAGACCAATAAAAATTATGCTTAAAATAACCCCCGTAATTTTTAAAAGCCTTTTGAATAATTTCATACCATTAATACCCCACTGCTTTATCGTCACCTCTTTTATCAGCGCCACCTTCCAAACTACCATCATCTAATATTCGTATGGCATCAACTTTACCAATAATTGGTGTAAATTCTTCATTAATTAGATATCCTTTTGTCTTCAATTTTTCTTTGAGTTCTCCTGAAAACCCGTCAGGTTCAAAAATAATTGCATCTGGTAACCATTGATGGTGAAAACGGGGTGCATTTACTGCTTCTTGCATGCTTAAATTGTATTCATAAACATTGAGTATGGTTTGCACCACTGCTGTAATTATAGTAGAACCACCTGGGGTACCAACAACCATATATAATTCTCCATCTTTTTCTACAATTGTAGGTGTCATACTACTCAACATTCGTTTTTCTGGCGCAATGGCATTCGCTTCAGCACCAATTAAACCAAACATGTTAGGTACTCCAGGTTTGGAGCTAAAATCATCCATTTCATTATTCAAGAAAAAACCTAATTCATTAGAATATAATTTGGAACCATAACCACCATTCAACGTTGTAGTTGCAGATATAGCTGTACCTTCTGAATCAACAATAGAATAGTGTGTGGTTTCCATACTTTCTATAATTTCAACTTCACCATGAGAAACGTCTGCTGATTTAGTTGCTGTATCCCAAGAGAAACTTTCCATTCGTTCTTTTAAATACGAATCACTTAAGAGTTTTTCCATTGGAATATCGACAAAATCAGGATCTCCTAAAAAGTAATTCCTATCTGCATATGCTCTTCGCGAAGCTTCTGTGAATAATTGGACAGTTTTTTCAGAATTATGACCAAATGACGATATATCATGAGGTTCCATCATCTTTAAAATCTGATTTATGGTAAAGCCACCACTACTAGGGGGACTCATGGAAATAATTTTTAAATCGCGATAATCAAAAGTTACTGGACTTCGCCATTTGGCTTCATATTTAGCCAAATCTTCTTCGGTAACAAACCCTCCTTTATCTTGAATAAATGCTGCTAGCTTTTTGGCTGTTTCACCCTTATAAAATCCATCACGTCCATTTTTAGCAATACGCATTAAGGTGTTTGCTAATGCTTGATATTTTATAGTATCTCCTGCTTTACAAATGGTAGGGAAAGCTAAACTATCTCCATTTACCTCTATCATTAATTCGTGGTAGCCTGCTAATCGTTTAGCCTGCTTTTCAGTAACAACAACTCCACGTTCTGCTAGTGCTATTACTGGTTTCAAAATTGTTTCGAAAGGTAAGGAACCAAACTTTTTATGTACCTCATATACACCTGCTACTGTACCAGGAACACCAATTGCAGTAGCGCCTACTGTACTCATTTTTGGAATAACGTTGCCGAGACTGTCCAGATACATATCAGCATGTGCAGAAAGCGGCGCTTTTTCTCTATAATCTATAGCACCAGTTGTGCCATCTGCTTTTCGATAGACCATAAAACCACCACCACCTAAATTACCTGCAAATGGATAAGCAACTGCTAAAGCCATTTCAGTGGCTACCATAGCATCAAAAGCATTACCGCCCTGTTCTAATATATCGGAGCCAATTTTGGAAGCTTCTTCTCTTGCAGAAACAACCATGGCACTTTTTGTTACTAGTCCGGTTGGCAATACTGGCGCCTTTCGGCAATTAATAAATAGTAACAATACGAAGGGAATCAAGAGTGTTTTTTTCATAGGTTTAAAATTTAGTAATGAATAAAAAATCTTGGTCTTTCATGCTAGTTAGAGTGAATTGAATTTTTGTTTCGAGTAAACCCGTAGCTCTTCGAAGAAATCTGTAAATTCTTTTTCAAAATCTTCATAATGTTCTTCAAGATCAAGAATCGCAAAATTCATTTTCGATTTATTCTTGGTCCGTCTATTTACACCATTCAAAACTCTTCCAATACCTTCCATTTTTGAATAATTATAAAGCCAATTATCTGTAATCATATACGGCATCATATGCTGTACGCCGTGTGGCAAAATTTCAAAATTATCTTCTAAAAGGTCATAAAAGCGGTCTACAAAGACTTCTAAGGGTTCATCTGAATACTTAACCCAATTTTTAGCCAAAAAATGATCATAAAAAATATCTACTATCACCATACTATAATGGCTATAATTTTTATGTAATCTTTTGCTGCTAATTTTTGGTATAACGTGTGAGTCGGTATAACTGTCGATTTTTCGATGCAACATAATACCCTTCTGAATGCGCTCAGGTAAATGCTTGTATTTGTTTCCTCGAATGCTATCGGCAATAAAATTACCTATACTAATTTCGTCATCTCCAAAAGAGAGGTATATATGGGCTAAAAAATTCATATGGTCGAATTTACAAATTTGTTCCGACGGAATAATCTTGGTACTTGTATATTTGCACAAAAAATTACATTAACCTATGACATTAATAAAATCGATTTCAGGAATTAGAGGAACAATTGGTGGTAAGCCCGGAGATAACTTAACTCCTTTAGATGCCGTTAAGTTTGCTGCATCGTATGGTATTTGGCTAAAAGAATACTCTAAAAAAGATAAATTAAAAGTTGCTATTGGTAGGGATGCGCGTTTGTCTGGTGAAATGGTGCAAAATTTGGTTGTTTCTACTTTGGTTGGTTTAGGAATAGATGTTATCGATTTAGGTTTATCTACAACGCCAACTGTTGAAATTGCTGTACCGCTTGAAAATGCTGATGGAGGTATTATTCTTACTGCTAGTCATAATCCAAAGCAATGGAATGCCTTGAAATTATTAAATGAGAAAGGCGAATTTTTGGATGCAGCCCAAGGAGCTAAAATTCTTGAAATTGCAGAAAAAGAAGATTTTGATTTTTCGGAAGTTGATGATTTAGGAGAAATTTTAAAAAATGATGCATATTTAGATATTCATATTGATGAAGTTTTAGCGTTGCCTTTAGTTGATGCCGAAACCATTAAACAAGCAAAATTTAAGGTTGTTGTAGATGGTGTTAATTCTACCGGTGGTATTGCGATACCTAAACTTCTTGAAGAATTAGGTGTTGAAGTTGTAAAATTATATTGTGATCCAACCGGTCATTTTCCACACAATCCTGAACCTTTAAAAGAGCACTTGGGGGATATCTGTGAATTAGTAGTTAAAGAAAAAGCTGATTTTGGAATTGTGGTAGATCCTGATGTTGATCGTTTAGCTTTTATAAGTGATGATGGCGAAATGTTTGGGGAGGAGTATACCTTAGTTGCTTGTGCTGATTATGTTTTGGGTAAAACTAAAGGTAATACAGTTTCTAATCTATCCTCTTCTAGAGCTCTACGCGATATTACCGAGAAACATGGTGGAACCTATGAGGCTTCTGCTGTAGGTGAAGTAAATGTGGTTACGAAAATGAAAGCGAATAATGCTATTATTGGAGGTGAAGGTAATGGCGGGATTATTTATCCTGAAAGTCATTACGGACGCGATTCTTTAGTAGGTACTGCTTTGTTTTTGATGTTGATGGCTGAAAAAGGAGGTACTGTAGCTGAACTTCGAGCTAGTTACCCTTCTTATTTTATGGGGAAGAAAAAAATTCAATTGACACCAGAATTGGATGTTGATGCAATATTGAAAGGAATGGCTGAAAAATATGAAAATGAAGATATTTCTACCATAGATGGGGTTAAAATTGATTTTGCTGAGAATTGGGTACATTTAAGAAAATCCAATACAGAACCTATTATTAGAATCTATACTGAGGCCAAAAGCCAAATAGAAGCAAATGATTTAGGTGAAAGAATTATTTCTGAAATTAAAGAAATTGCAGGTATTTAAAATGATTACATATTCAATTTTTAACATAATTAAAAAGCCATTATTTGCATTTGCAATATTGGCTTTTTTCTTTCATACTAAGAATAGCGCACAAAACGAGCCGGATACACTTCGGATTATGAGTTTTAATATTTTACATGGTGCCACGGTAAAGAATGATTTTAATTTGGATACTATTGCGGGGGTAATTAATGTTTACAAACCACATTTAGTTGCTTTGCAAGAAGTAGATTTTAAGACGAGTAGAGCAAAAGAATACGATTTACCCACTGAAATAGGTTATCGTACTAAAATGGCTTCTTTGTTTGCAAGAGCGATGTATTATGACGGTGGCGAATATGGAGAGGCAGTACTTTCTAATTATACTTTTATCGAAAGTGAAAATATGGCATTACCTCACCTTGAAAAGTCGGAACCGAGAGCAGCACTAATCACCAAGGTTAAAACAGAAAAGGGAAATATAATTCAGTTTGTGGCTACGCATTTAGACCACCAAAAGAAAGAGGAGGACCGAATTATGCAAGCAGAGGCAATTGTAAATATAATGGAGGGCACAGACTTTCCAACTTTGTTAATAGGCGATTTAAATGCGGAAACTGAAAGCGCAACTTTAAAAATATTGAATACAAAATTCACTAAAGCAAATCATGAGAATGCCTTAAAAAAAACATGGCCTGCAGATGCTCCAACTGTTTTACTTGACCATATATTATATAATATGCCCAATCATTGGAAGGTGCTTGACTATGAGGTGTTATGTGAAAATTTTGCAAGTGACCATTGTATTGTAATGGCCACTTTAGTTTTTAAGCCTTAATTTTTTGTTCCTTAAAATAAGCAGCTCGAACAATTTTTGAAGTTTGATGTTCACCGGTATGATGCCACCCAGGAGGCATAAAAATATACATTAGTTTGTTTTTGAGACCTGGTGCGTTGATAACATCCTTGAAAAGGGCAATAAACTCACCAAAATAGACATCGATAAAATTTCCGGAATCCATTTTTCTGGTAATACCATATTCTATTTTCACCTCTTTTTCTTCCTCTTGATAGGTGCCGAAAACATGATCCCAAATGTTTAATAAATTGCAAAAATTAGTATCCATATATAATGGATTTCTCGCATGATGTACCCGATGATGCGAGGGAGTTAGTATTACTTTATTCAATGGTCCAAATCTTCCGTCTTTTATAAGGTTTTCACCTACATGAATAAAAGCACCATAGGTACCGTCAATAAACATAATTAGAAATAGTAATTCTGGTTGTACTCCTAATAAAATACAAACCGTTGTTCTAACAATGTCGGCATAAGGTGCCTCTAAAAAAAAGTGAGCATATGTTACTGAAAGATTCATGTTTTCTGGGGCATGATGCGTAGAATGTAAACACCAAAAAAGCCGAACTTTATGTCCCCAATAATGATATAAAAAATGTCCAAATTCCCAAACGATATAACCATAAATAAACCAATACCAGGTCATTTCTGTCTGAAAGGGAGCATATTTTTGAAAAAGTCCAATACATAGAGTGGTCATTGCAATGGCAATAAATCGTCCTATAAAACGATTGAATACGTAAATCAAAAAGTTTACTTTGTAAATTTTAGTGTCGGGTTTTTTGTAAATTAAACCTAAACCTAATTCTAAAAGCACCAGTAGAGGTATAAGAGGGTAAATTAATGAGACGATGCCATCGTATGTTCTAAACTTACTGTAATCGCCTTCTTGTAATATTTCCCAGGCTTGTGAGATGCCAAGAAAACCTATTATTTCACTGTAAATTGTTTCGAGTACTTCCATTTTAGTTAAGTTGTTTGGTAGGTCTAATTTATAAAAAAACTAAAAATAAGTGCAAACAAGGTATGTTAATTGGCTTGTGAAAATTCAGGAGGGACTTTATCCCGATGTTTCCAACGTTTATGCGTCCAGAAATAGTGTTCTGGTTTTTCTCTAATTTGTTGTTCTGTTAATGCAATAAACTTTTTAGTAATTTCATTGGGCGCTGTTTCTTTACCAGCAAGTGTAATAGGAATAAACTCTGCCTCGTAATAACCTCTTTTAACCTTAGAAACTTTTAGGAAAACCACGGCTAAATCCATTTTTCTTGCCAAGGTCTCCGTTCCAACAAAAATAGGTACTGTAATACCCATAAATTTATCCCAATAATGAGCATGCATTACCATTGGTGATTGATCACTTACCATTCCGTATATAGACGTTAGACCTTGCTTGTAATTTCGAATAACAGTTTTTACGGTTTCATTTTGGGTAATTAATGTGGTATTCCAACGCGATCTAAAATCCTTCACCATTTTATCAAAATACTTGTTGGCTACTTTTTGGTATACTGCATAGCCCTTGCTTTGTACATAGAGATTTAAACTAACGTTCCATTCCCAATTTGCATAATGTGAACACGGAACTAATATGCTTTTTTCTTTTTCAATTTCTTGTATAACCTCAATATTCTTGATTTTATAACGTTTTTTAACTTCAGATTTTGAAAGGTTCATCGTTTTTACCATTTCCAAAAACATATCGCACATATGTTTATAAAACTCCCTTTCAATATACTTTAACTCTGCTTTACTTTTTTCAGGAAATACTAAACTCAAATTATCGTGTACGACTTTTTTGCGATAACCAACAATGCGATAAACTAAGAAGTATACAAAATCAGAAAATAGATAGAATACATTATATGGTAGAATAGATATAAACCATAAAAGTGGATAGGCAAGAATAAAAACTAGTAGTTGCATGCAAAAAAAATGTGTACAAATATAGCTATATTTGGCGCCAAACTTTAGTAGAACTTCATGGGCAATATTGAAATAGTTACAATCATTATTATAGTGGCAAATGTGCTCGTTTCTTTAAAGGGTTTTAATGATACTGATTTCTTCGAGCGCTATAAATTTCAGATAGGACCAATAAATGCGGGTCAAAAAGATCGAATGCTTACTTCTGGTTTCCTTCATGTAGATATAGCACATCTCGCTTTTAACATGTTAACACTATTTTTCTTTGCAGATGTAGTTATTAATTGGTTTGGATCTACAAAATTTTTAATACTATACTTTATTAGTTTAGTTGCTGGTAGCTTATTGGCCATGTTCTTTCATAAAGATGAACCTTATTATTCTGCAGTTGGCGCTAGTGGTGCTGTAGTTGGTGTACTTTATGGTGCAATTTTGCTACAACCTAACATGAGCTTATACTTAATGTTTATACCTATTCCAATACCAGCATATGTTGTTGGTATCGGTTATTTATTGTATTCTATTTACGGTATGAAAAGTAGACTAGGAAATATAGGACACACTGCACACTTTGGTGGTGCGATTGGTGGTTATGTTACAACTTTACTTTTTTTACCAGACCTAATTTTTACAGAAACCTTAATGGTAATTCTATTGGCTATTCCTATTATTATTCTTTTTGTAATGGATAAAATGGGTAAAATTTAGTCACTTCTTTCCTGTTATTTGTTGGAATTCTTAAAAATAATCAAGGAATCGTGCGGTTCAACGAATATAATATGCCTAAAAATACCTTTAGCGTAATCTTGCCGTTAAATTAGAGCCCAAAATCTAATTTATTAAAACCTACTTATTATGAAAAAAGTTTCCCTAATCCTATTAGCGGTACTTGGTATTACTATTTCCTGTAGTGATGAAACCACAATCTACAGTGATCCACAAAGCGACATTAGTGTTGAAGAAAACGATGCAGTCTTAGGCAATAGTGTTGTCTATGACAAAGCTGGTGTTTTAGATATTATTGATGAAAATGAAATTGCTGGAAAATCTTTAAGCGGTAAAGCTGAAGAGCAGGCTGGTGATTATCCTTTAACGCTTGTTGCTCAAATTAATTCGCCTTCATTTGATGATGGTGGTGAGAATTTAACAGCGTCACATATTGATGTGGTTGAAAATTATGCATATGTATCCTATAATACTTCTGAAGATGGATATGCGGGTGCAATAGATATTATTGATGTAAGTGACCCAAATAGTCCAAATGTTACATCTAGACTTTATTATCTAAACGCAGATGTTAATGCCGTTAAGTATGACGGTGGATTTGTTTATTTAGTTGGTGGTGTTGATTCTGAAAAGTCGGTAACTGCAACTTCAAATTCATTTGTAGCTAAAATTAATGCTTCGGGTGGAAGATTTGATGTTGGTTCAGGAATTACTTATGGTTTTCAAACCGGTTATAATAGTACTGATATAGTTATTGATGGCAATAAGGTGCTAGTTACTAGTGGTAAAGAAGGATCCTTAACGATATTTAATAAATCAGATTTATCAATAATCTCTGAATATCCAGCAGATGACTTAAGATCTGTTGCTATTTATAATGATGAAATTGCTGTTTTGGATGCGAGTAAAGGTGTTAGTGTTTTAGATGCTAATCTAAATGTATTAAGAGAAATTGCGATTAATACTGATTTTGGACAAGCTACAAAAAGAACTATTGGCTTTACAAATGAGAATATAATTGTAGCTGAAGGTGCTAAAGGTGCTGGAGTGTACAATGCTGCAAATGGAAATTTTATTGAACACATAGCTATACCTATAAACCCAGAAGGTGTTGATCAGTCTGATCAAGTTACCAATGCAGTTGCTGTTAACGAAGAAGCTTTACTAATGGCGAATGGAGGAGCAGGCTTATGTCTTTCGGAAGATCAAGATTCTGGCAGTAGCTTGGTGGGTATTATTGAACTTGATGGTTCTATAAACTACGTTGAGTCTAAGGGTGATTATATCTTTGCAGCTTCAGGTAAGAATGGATTACAAGTTATTAAAATGAATAAGCCTGATTCTAGTTTAGAATCAAGATGCGAAAATTTAAATTACTATAGTGGTAGCTCAAGCTTAACAGTAGCGGCGAGTACAATTAAAGAATACAAAGGCTCTAAACGTTTTAGTAGAGTAAATGTTTATGGATCATTATTATTATGTGGAACATGGACTGTACAAAATAGTGCATACGTTTATGAAGATGGAATCTTTGAAATGAATGGTACTTTTGTAGTAGGTAGAAACAATAATAGAAAGAATTTTACTGTTGATGCAGATGCTACTCTAAAAGTTGAAGGTAATCTAACAATATATGGTGACCTTATTTTAGAAGATGGTGCTACTTTAGAGTTTATTGGAAACTCTTCTGTGGTATATATTGCTGGTGATGTTATTAGAAATGGTAATACCACTGTTAATGGTACTTTTAATGATTACAACAATAAGTTCTAAATTATATTTATAAAGCAATTAAAAAGCCTTTAACAGTTATCTGTTAAAGGCTTTTTAGATTGTGAGCAATAAAATACTAATCTAATAATTCAGCAACCTTTTGTTCCAAAGCAGGACCCCTTAAATTCTTTGCGATTATTACACCATTCTCATCTAATAAAAAAGCAGCAGGAATAGCTCTAATGTTATACAACTCTGCGATAGGGTCATTAAAATATTTTACATTCGAAATATGGTTCCAAGTTAAACCGTCATCTTTAATAGCTTTTTTCCAATCGTCTGCATTTCTATCCAAAGAAACACCTAAAACATTTAACCCTTTTGAATGATATTTTTTATAAACACTAACTATATTAGGATTTTCAGCTCTACAAGGTTTACACCAAGCTGCCCAAAAATCGATTAATGTTACTTTACCTAAAACATCTTTAAGGGCTAATTCATCACCTGAGGTAGTAGGTCCAGAGAAGGTAGGTGCAGTAGCACCAACTTCAGTAGCTTTATTTTTTTCAGCCTGTTCTTTTGCAATTTCTACTTTCTTTAAAATACCTGAGCCAACCTCAGTAGCTTTTATTCGGCTTGATAATGATTCGAACATCGTGGTAACTTCCTCCGGTGTAACAACACCTGCTGATGAAACTGCATCTAAAAGTAAAGCTGATACCAATGAATTGGGATTACTTTTTATAAATTCAAGGTTAGAATTTTTATACTCTTCTTGTAATTCATTCAACTCATCTTGTAATGAGGTCATAGTAGCCATATCATTACTAGCTTGCGCCTTTTGCATGTCCATTTGGGCAGAACGGCCTTTTTCTTGAATATAAGCTGATTTATCAATGTATTCCTGAAAAGCATTGTTTTGAGGTGTTCCACTTATTTCTCCTAGATTCAGACTGTCTTTTTGAGCTTCAATGGTAATACTACCATTCTCTAGAATTACTGCAGAATAACCTGGTAGTTGACCAATAAATAAATAGCGCATAACAGGTATTGTATCCGCAACACCTTTAAAAACAAACTTTCCATTTACTACAAATGTAGTATCAATATCTTCTCGTTGTCTTTGTTCGTTTATTTTAGTCATGATGACTTTAGTACTGTCAGCAACTTCACCTCGTAAAGTTCCTGTAATAGTGTAACCATCTGGTTCGCTGTTACATCCTATTAAAATAAGTCCTAGAATAAAGGGTAATACTATTTTTTTCATTTGATTCATTTATTAGCGCACAAAGGTAGCTATATAATAGGGATATTAAAAGAGCTCGTGAATCAGAAGTTTCACGAGCTCAACTATACTATTAAACTTCTAAAAAGCTAAAATTGATATCGAATACCTAGGGCAATGTCAAAGTCGAATCGGTCTTTAAAATTGTCGTATCCTAATACTCCAATTTCTGGTCTTATGTCCAAAGAAATTAAAATTGGCAAATCGAAATTACATTCAATACCTATGTCACCAGCTACAAAAGCAAAAGTTCCTCCATCGGGTTCAACTGCCGGGGCAAGGGTTGAGGGAATGGGGTCAAACTTTACGCTACCAACTCCTCCTCCAAAACCGTAATAGTAATTGAAAATATCACTTAAAGAATGCACCCACTGGTATACCCCAGATAATTTTACGGCATCATATGCTCTGTGATCTCTAAAGCCTAAATTTAATTCTGCTCGATTATACCGTCCTATTGCTCTTTGGTACGATACTTCTGCTCCAAAACCATCACTATCACCTAAACGAAGGCCTATAGTATTGTCTGATATTTCTTGCGCGTATAAGATTGACCCCATAAATAAGGTCAATATTGGTATAATTTTTACGATTTTCATAAGTTCTGTGTTAATTCGAGTTAGCATTGTATTCTCGATTAAAACAACTTAATTTAGCTTTCAAAATTGTTTTTCAGTGCATAAAAATATCTTAAATAATTTAAGTGATTCGTTAGAGGGGGAGTTGAAATTTGATGACCTTTCGAGAACACTATACGCAACGGACGCTTCGGTATACCGTCGTATGCCAATAGCGGTAATTTTTCCAAAGTCAAATAACGACCTTAAGAAAATTATT
>NZ_JBDVFA010000090.1:0-43644 GCF_039941195.1 Aurantibacter sp.
AAGAGATGGGTGTTAAAAAAATGGTTTTACTATCTGGCAAAGGCGAAGTGGAAGCAGAAAAATGTGAGCAAATAGTTATCAATTCTGGAATCGATTACTCCATCGTACGTGCCTCATGGTTTAATCAAAATTGGAGCGAAAGCTTTTTCCTAGATCCTATTTTATCAGGAGCAATTGCTTTACCAATGGCTGATACACCAATACCTTTTGTAGATGCAGAAGATATTGCCGAAGTGGCAGTTGAAGCTTTATTAAATGATAATTTAAATGGTAAAATTATCGAAGTTACAGGTCCTGAGGCGATTACCTTTAGAGAAATTGTAAAAGTTATTTCAGCTGCAACGAATAGAAATTTACAATTTCATGAAATAACATTAGAACAATATGTTGAAGGCATGCACAAAATGCAAGTACCGGCAGACTTTGTCTGGTTAATAGAATATTTATTTAGTCATGTATTAAATAATCCTGAAAATCAAAAGATTTCCAATGAAATAGAAAACATTCTCAGGCGCAAGGCAAAATCATTTAAGACTTACGTTTTAGAAACCGCAACAACTGGAATCTGGAATCAGAAAGTAGAAAGTAGAAAGTAGAAAGTAGAAATATTAAACAAGACTTATAGATTTACAAAACTTCAAAACGAATAAGATAAGCTAGTATACTAATTAATATACTTCGCTTAAATTTAAATTGTATAAAAGGTGTTTTGATTAGTATTCCCTATATTATATACTTTAAAAAAAACCTTAATTCAGTTAACTAATTATAAAACTGAAAGTTATTCCTGCAATCCAATCATGAAATATTATTTTGCTTTTTATATATTTTTTGTTTTCACAAATCAAGTCTGGTGTCAGTGGGAACGGCATATTATAGACGACAGTGGTAGCGGGGCAGACGGTATTCGATTTTCAGATATTAATAATGATGGGAAGTTAGATATTGTTACTGGATGGGAAGAAAGTAGTTTCACGAAATTGTATCTACAACCAGAGCAGCGCAACTTAAAAAAAAGATGGCCTAGTGTTTTAATTGGAAAGACTCCTAGTGTTGAAGATGCTATATTTTTTGACATCAATAACGACAACAAATTGGATGTTGTAAGCTTAACAGAAGGAAAGACACAAAAGATTTTTGCGCATTTTAACCTTACAAATGATTATTTAAATCCCAAGAATTGGAAACAAGCAACATTCCCTGAAGCTGACAAAAAAATGAGTTGGATGTATGCTTTACCTATGCAAATTGGCAATAAAAATGGAAGGGATTTAATAGCAGCAGGTAAAGGCGAAAATGCGGCTATTGGTTGGTTTGAAGCTCCTGATAATCCAGATGAGTTAAACAATTGGGAATGGCATGAAATAGCTAAGATAGGTTGGATTATGTCTATCTATAAAAAAGATATGGATTTAGATGGAGACGAAGATTTAGTAATCACCGACAGAATGGGAGCACTTACTGGTTGTCGTTGGCTTGAAAATCCTGGATTAGGGAAAACTCAGCAACAACCTTGGAAAAATCATTTTATCGGGGCACAAGATTTAGAGGTGATGTTTATGTGCATTGCAGATGTTGATCAAGATGGTACAAATGAAATTCTTGTTTCTGAACGAACTGAAAATACTATTCGCATCTATTCGAAATATGAAAACCGTTGGACAGAACAAATAATTAAATTACCAACAAATACTGGTAAAGCAAAGTCAATTGAAGTTGGAGATATTAATAATGATAAGATTTTCGATTTAATAGTAAGCACCAATACATTAAAGGAAAAAAAAGATGGTTTGGTATACTTAAGTGGAACTAAACTTACAGCTTCCACAGAAAGTGATTGGGTTAGTATTTCGGGAGAGCATAAAGCGAAATATGACAAGGTTGAATTAATTGATTTAGATGAAGACGGAGATTTAGATATTCTAATTTGCGAAGAAAATTACGGTCTAAACAGTGAAGGCTTGGGAGTAGTTTGGTATGAAAATCCATCTGAAAAATAATTGAATATTCAATACAAAACAGTTAGTAGAGCATCTGAAAATAGTGAAACTCATAGCAGGTAACAACTGTATATAGGATAAAAAAAATTAAACAAGACAGTACTCTTTATGTGTAAAGCCTAAAGTATTAGTCTACCTATTCGTAACGTAACTGAACGGTATCCAGTTCATTCTTTATTCTTTTGAACACATCAATAATTCGTAAAGCACTTAAATTAGTAACTGCATATTGTATTCAATTCTCTCAAATACCTAAAAACGCGAGCGTATGAAAAAGATAGATTTTAGTCATTTAAAAGTCATTTATATTAACTGTACGCTTAAGAAATCTCCACAAGAAAGTCATACAGAAAAACTCATGGAAGTTTCAAAAGCTATTATGACTAAAGAACAGGTGAAGATTGATGAGATTCGGTTAATCGACCATGATGTAGCCAGCGGTATCTACCCAGATATGACAGAACACGGTTGGGATTTTGACGAATGGCCCAAATTAGCAAAACGAATTTTAAATGCCGATATTACTATTATCGGCACTCCAATTTGGTTGGGCGAAAAGTCTTCTGAAGCACAAAAATTAATTGAACGATTATATGCCTTAAGCGGCCAAACTAATAAAAAAGGACAATACATTTTTTACGGTAAAGTAGGTGGTTGTATTATTACTGGTAATGAAGATGGCATAAAGCACTGCGCTATGGGTATTTTATATGCTTTACAACATATAGGCTATTCTATTCCACCTCAGGCAGATTGCGGATGGATTGGTAAAGTAGGACCGGGACCAAGTTATGGAGACGCAGAATGGAAAGGAGAAAAACTAGAAGCTCCAGTAGGTATTGATAGCGATTTCACCAACAGGAACACCACTTTTATGACATATAATTTACTGCATTTAGCGCATATGTTAAAGATGAATAAGGGTTACTCTAATTATGGTAATTCCCGTGACTCATGGGATGATGGCAAACGTTGGAATTTCGAAAATCCAGAGTATAGATAATTTAAAATGTCATTCCGGTTGCTCTCTGTGAGCCTTTAAATTCTCAATAAATTATTTTATTCAATTCGGCTACATCTCCTAACCGCCATTTTCTTTTTTGTATTTAAAGTTAATCCTGAGAATATTAGAATCTATATCTTAGTATAGCTATTAAAGTAAATCTTCTCTTAGCGTTTTAAAGGTTTAATAATATGGAATGAATTTTCCCATTACATTATAATAATTGTACAAATAAAATCGTCAAAATTCATTAAGAGTATTAATTTTTAAAAATAATAATGTCCCTTCACGACAAATAATAATCAACAAAAGAATTATTAAAAAAATAGTCCACAAATAAAACCTATTTTAAAAAACTAAAACTATAGTAAAAATTAATTGCGAATGAATTGGATACTTTTAATAATAGCAGGACTTTTTGAAGTTGCATTTGCTGCATGTCTTGGTAAAGCAAAAGAAGCAAGCGGAATTGACACTACGTATTGGTATATTGGATTCTTAGTTTGTTTGGCCATAAGTATGTTATTACTTGTAAAAGTAACACAACAATTACCAATAGGAACAGCTTATGCGGTTTGGACAGGTATTGGTGCAGTAGGAACAGTTTTGGTTGGAATTCTTATTTTTAAAGAACCTGCAACATTTTGGAGACTATTTTTTATTACCACTTTAATTGTATCTATTGTTGGGTTAAAAGTGGTATCGCATTAAATCGAAAGATAGGTTAAACTTGTAAAACAGATTTAAAAAATAAAATATTGAAAATAGAAGATTTATTTATTTATCCTGTTAAGTCAACTGAAGGCATATGTTTAAGTGAAGTTAACGTGACTTCTATTGGCTTTGAAAACGATAGATATTTTGGAATTGCAAATTCTAACAATGAAATTATTACTGCTCGAGAAAATGCACAATTGCTTAAACTTAAAACTGAGATAAATAATACGATTCTTAAAATTACCTACAAGAATCAATCTAAAACAGTTTCATTAACAGATGAAATGCAGGATATTGAACTTTTATTATTTAAAAAAGAAGCAGCAGGACAAATTTTAAATCAGGAAATAAACGATTGGCTAACTGCCGTATTAAAAACAGAAAGTAAACTCGTTCGTATAAATTTTAAAAAACTTCGAGAAACAGATTCTACAGCTATATCCTTTAATGACTGCTACCCTATTCATTTAATTTCCAAAGAATCTGTGGCATCCCTAAATGAAAAATTAGAAATTCCGGTGGAGTTAAATCGATTTAGACCTAATATAATAGTATCAGGATTTAAGGCTTTTGAAGAAGAGCAATGGACAGCAATACAAATTGGAACTTGTGAATTTAGAATAGCAGCACAAACAAAAAGATGCTCATTAATAACAATTAATCCCATCACCGGAGAAAAAAGCAAAAGTCAAGAGCCACTAAGAACAATTGCTAAAGAAATGAGTATTGGTAATAAAGCAAATTTTGGAATTTATTTAGTGCCCACAAAATTAGGAACGATACGCAATTCTGATACTTTGATAATTAAAAAGTAAAATGAGTAGCAAATAAATTTCAAGGAATTTGCTTATTGATTAAAACAGAAAAAAAGACTGATAATTAATATAATTACCAGTCTTTACAAATCTTCCTCAGTCCAAAAGCATACGATCTATAAAACCAAACAACTACTCAATTGTAATACGCGACATAGCTGAATTCCAACCACTAATTTCTATAATTGGCTTTATTTGAGCGAGATTCTCATATTCTAGGGTAATTTCTTTCGATTCTCCAGGAACCAACGACACATAATTATCACTATAAAAAGTAGGCATTACCCGCTCACTAATTTCGTCATTGACTAAAGATATACGATTAAAAAAGGCAACTGAATTATCTTCATTGTTCTTTAGCGTAAGTGTAACAGTAGTATCGTTCACTTTTTTTGCCTTCGCATCTAATTTTACCTTTTGTAAAGTTTTTAAGCCGGAGTGAACTCCCGTGCTGTCCGGTATCCAGTAAAAGTTATCACTAAGTATTTTTTGCTCTTTATTAAGTAATTGCACTGACAAAAAGGCTCCTTTTTCTTTGGATACCACATCTATTTTTTTCTGTAAGTTTCCAATTAAACGAACACTTGTTTCTTCAATACTACAAAATACCTGTTCTAAAATCTTTTGATTTCCGTCCATGTCAAATGAGCTCACTTTCAACATTACATCGTGTTTCGGTTCGAAAGTATTATTCACAATCATTATATCACCTTTTAAGGAATTATACATTCCGTGAAAAGGTTCACTTCCCTTTCGAGTGCCATATAAACAAGCATTAGGATCTAGGTAATAATCATACATTTGACCCCTTAGCGACGTCCAAGGATTTTGCGTTTTCCAAATAATAGTTCCGGTATACCAATCCCACATATGCGCGCTAAAACCTTCCATTAATCCACGGTATTGATTGTAATTTACCAACTGTGCTTTATTTGCAAAATCTTCCATATCTGTAGGTGCTCCATAAACATCCATACTTTTATTGTAGCCAATATACTTATGGTAACTCCATGCCTTGTCGGTAACTTTTCTATTGTTTACAATTTTCTGTGGCATTACTTGATTTTCTTCTGGTAAAAATCTTCTTAGTGAAACTGCATCACCTGTACCAACAGATCCTACTTCAGAATTAAATGGCCAAGTACGCTCTTCCCAGAACACACGAATATCCTGAATGTTATAGGGTCCGTCTCCATTACCACCTTTAAAATTATACGACATTTCATCAGAATTAGAGTAATCTATAAACCAACGAGTGCCATCCAATTTTGGTAAAATTTCTTCTTTTAAGGCATACATGATATCTTCTGGAGGAGTAATTTCGTTACCACCACACCACATAGCCAATGATGGATGATTGCGAATCATTTTCACAACGTCTTCTGCCGACTCAATAAACAATTGATGATCATCTGGGTATTGTCTTCTTGTCCATTGGTCTTCTTTTTTCTTAGGATCCAACCAACGTCCATTACCATCACCACTTATCCAAAAATCTTGAATCACAAGTAACCCGTACTTATTACATGCTTCATAAAATTCAGGTCTTTCGGTTAATGAACCACCCCAAATTCGTATCAGATTTAAATTCATATCCCTATGAAATCGAATTTCAGCATCGTAACGTTTTTCAGATAAACGCAACATGGCATCTGACATAATCCAGTTAGCCCCTTTAATAAAAATTTTTTGTCCGTTAACTGATATCTGTTTACTACGGGTACGCTCGTTCCATTCTGTTTGAATTTCACGAATTCCAAAATCAACTTTTTCAGTATCTATTATTTTATTTTTTGCCGTAAATGCTATGTCAATTGCATACATATTTTGCTCGCCATACCCATTCGGCCACCATAATTTAGGGCTTTCAACACTGTGGTCTGGTAAATTAATTTCAGTAGTCGCATTGGCATTTAAGGTGACATCTTTAGTGACTTTTTTTCCGTTTAATTCATATTGCAGCGTTCCTGAAATTGCTTTGTTACTAGTATTTTCTAATTCCGCAGAGACTTTAAGTGTTGCTGGTTCTTGTTCGACACCTGGCATTCTTGAACCGGGCACAAGCGTTACAATATGTGGATTTTTTAAATTTACAGCTCCAGTTTTTTCAATGAAAACCTTATCCCAAATACCGGTATTTCTATCGCGAATTGGTTGAATCCAATCCCAGCCAGCAACATATTGCGACGAAACATTTTTAGCTATCATTCCGTCGCCACCTTGACCACCATTAGGATTTCCTACAACATCCACCGGATGTACAATAACCGCCAATCTATTCTTACCATTTTTATTTAGAAAGTTAGTTATATCAAAAGTTTTACGCAGAAACATTCCTTTATATGGTTTTTCATTTACTTTCTCACCATTAATAAAAATATCTACACTGTAATTAATTCCGCGAAAAGTGAGCCATACCTTCTCCCCTTTTTTTGCAACTTCTTCAAATTCTTTTACAAACCAATAAGTGTAATACTCACGACCGGTATCATATATATCTTTTATCTTTTCGTTATTCATTCCGTAGAAAGGATCTGGTACTTTATCGTTATTTAACAAAGTCGTCAAAACAGTACCCGGTACAGTGGCAGGCATCCAATCTTTTAAATCATATGACGTTTTGGATAATTCATATCCATCAGATTCTAAATTAGTACTTGGTGTACAGTACCAATCACTATTTAACTCATATCTATCCTGTGCGGTTGCACATTGTAAAGCAAAAAAAACAAAAAATAATAAAATGGGGAAGTTCAATTTTTTCATAATTAAATTTTAAATAAATTAAATAGTCAAAGAATTTGACCATTGATATTAAATGAGCGATTAAGTAGAAAGTTGAACTAAATTTTAAAATTTCACATACCTATATAGACTGACTTTTTTAATTGAATTCAGAATAATTACTATTTCAAAAACAATTAGTAGTGATTGTAATTTCTATAGAGATAAAGAATAAATTGCTCAGACCTGAACATACAATAGACTGCCCAAGGCATTATTTACTTTTAATTTCATACTCTTTATGTACTGCTACTTCAAAAGCAGCCCAATGTGCGTCGGTCATTCTTCCAGGTGTAAATAGGCAGATTCCAGCAGCACCATTTTCCATAGATTCTCGAATAGCATCTCCCAACTCTTCTGGCAGCAAACCACTACCTTCTGGATCTTCTTCGTTTGCCTTGTTCCATGGTCTAGGGCAAATAAATAAGCCACTATAAATTGGTGTATCGGCAGCAGCTAGTACTTCTTCTTTAACCATGCTACCCACCCATAAAGGATTTGCCATATAAAAATCGTTGTAATTCATTGGAAAATAAGCATCTAAGTTCCACTTATTCCATTCTTGTCGCACTAAAGTTTTAGAAATTGTAGGTCCAGGAAAAACAGCTGCGTTAACCTTCTTTCCTTTTTTTCGAACAGCTTCACTTAACTCACCTACTAAACTTGTAATTACATCATAGCGATATTGTTTCCATTCGTGCACGGTAGTAGGGTCTTCTGCAGCTTTTATATCGATGCCACTTTTCTTTTTAAAATCTGAAGTACATGTATCACAATAGCAAAAATCATATTCTGGATATTCACGATCTTGTATTAAATCGTATTTCTCCCAAAGTCCGCGTGCTAGAATAACGTCAGGGTAACGAATATAATCTAAGTGAATTCCATCTACCTCTTCAACTTCCGCAACGCTCGAATACAAATCTTTTAAATATTTACGCACTCCTTTTTTATTCGGACATAAAAACTTGTAATATGGAGCATAGGGTTGAATTTCGAATGCAGATTCACCTTTACCACTTACCCCATACCATTCTGGTTTTAAATTTGGATCACTCTGGATCATAGTAGGTATCCACGTATGAAACTCCATTCCTGCATCTTTAACAATTTTTCCTACTCTTTTATAAGTTGCAGGGTCATGACCACCACTATACATAAGTCCATCAATTCCTTTTTCTTTTAAATCTGTAAACTCTTTTTCAAGCTCTTTATCAGTTGCCTTACCTGGTCCACCCATCCATGCGTAAACAGGAACTTTAGATTCTTGCGAGCTGGCTAAATAAGAAGTTAATAATAAAAATGTGAGGAATATATTTTTCATAATTTTTAATGTAAGTCGCCAAATTTAGTAAAAGGAAGTCTTTTTAGACTAGACTTTAACTTCCAAATTGAAGTACTTAAAACAGAATTATTAAATAGCGATTTAAGCCTATTATATTTAGGTAAATTAAAAACTAAGAATATGTTTTATTATCAATATCCCTGTTTCTTCTCTGATTATTGTGAGGGTTATTCCTTAAATTGGCTATTCGAAAAAAACAATCCAAAAAATGAAAAAACGACTTACCATATTTGTACTATTTGCCTTCATCTTTTTAGGGTTTAGTCAAGAAATAAAAGTATTGTCATATAATATTAAATATGATAATGTAAATGATACCGTAAATAATTGGAACGACCGTAAAGTGGCTATGGTACATTTACTAAAACATTACGAGGCCTCTTTTATTGGCATGCAAGAAGTTTTACATCGACAACTAACCTATCTCGATAGTTCTTTAGTTGGATATTCTTTTATAGGTGTTGGACGTGATGATGGTAAAACTAAAGGTGAATACTCCCCTATTCTTTATGATGCAACAAAATATAAGGTTGTAAAAACCAACACCTTTTGGCTTTCTAAAACTCCAAATAAAATTTCAAAAGGATGGGATGCTTCTTTAGAACGTATTTGTACCTACGGCCTTTTTGAAGAAAAGGTAACCGGCAAACAATTATATGTTTTTAACACACATTTTGATCACCGCGGGAATGAGGCTCGTGTAAAGTCCGCAGAGCTGATCTTCCAAAAAATAAATGAAGTTAATACAACACAACTTCCGGTAGTTCTAATGGGCGATTTAAACTTACCTCCAGAATCGGAACCGATACAATTTTTACAAAGCAAACTAAAAGATGGTAAAAATCATACTATTAAAGCATTTTATGGACCTACCGGAACTTTTAGTGGGTTTAATCCTGACCGTAAATTAGACCATAGAATCGATTATATTTTTGGTGCGAACCTGGAGTTTTCAGACTATATTCACATTGATGACCGAATGGAAAACAACAAACATATTTCGGATCATTTGCCAATATTTGCATCAGTTAAAATTTAACAAGTAGCTAAATTTTAAGCATCAAATAGATGCAAGAAATATCAATAAAACAGTAATTCACTAAATTAGTTACGCATTAGCAACATAAGTAAAACGTAGAACGTTAGTAATACTAAGAAAATAGATCAAAATTATGAAACATTCGAAGCTGATTTTACTTGCTTTCTTTAGCCTGGTATTCATTTTTGCCCTATCATGCAATTCAAAAAATGATCCACCTAAAGATTCAGATGACCCCATTGATCCTATTGATTCAGTGATCACTACACCCACACCAGAACCAGTTCTTTTAGATAGTGTAATTTTTACAGCCATTGGAGATGTTCCTTATGGAGATGAACAACGAACCGGTTTAATTGCTATGATAGAAGAACACAATACTAAAGCAAATTCTGAATTTGTAGTTCATGTAGGCGACATAAAACCTGGAGCTGATCCTTGTCTTGAACCTGTTTATAAAGATGTAAATGAGATTCTTAAAGAGTTCGATGCACCAACTTTTATGCTACTAGGTGATAATGAGTATAATGATTGTGATGATCCCGTTTCTGCGTTAGAAATATGGAACGAATATTTTTTAAATTTTCAGAACAATTGGACTTTCGATCAAGTTGTCTCTTTCCAAGAAGATCGAGCTGAGAATTTCGTCTGGTCTCAGAGTAAAATAATGTTTATGGGTCTTAACTTAGTAGGTAGCGCCGTTCACGATCAAGAAGAATGGGATGCTCGATTAGCCGATAACGGAAAATTTTTACAAGATTACGTTAATGCTAATTCCGATGACCTAGAAGCATTAGTCATTTTCGGACACGCGAATATGGTAGAGGCTGGTCCAGTAAAATTTGAATCTTTTACAAACGTATTAAAAGAGGTCGCCACAGATTTTGAAAAACCTATTCTATATGTGCAGGGAGATGGGCATTTTTGGTTATTAAATAGACCTTATGACGAAGCGAATATACTACGATTACAAATTGAAGGAGGCCCAAATGCGGTGCAAATATCCGTAAACCCAAACAATGAAAAACCATTTTCTTTTGATCGAAATTTTCTAGATTAAATTCTTTCTTCGATCTTGATTTTTAGATTAATTAAACAACAGTATTTTACTGACTCTAGGATCAATAGCATATTCAAAAAGAATAATTACTAAAGGACTACAGCATGGCTTATGACGAATTTCTAGCGGACAGAGCACGGCGCTATTTGAACCAAAAATCTATTTATTTTGAAGAAAAGAAAATGATTGGCGGTTTATGTTTTATGGTAGATGATAAAATGTGTTTTGGTATGCATATTGACAAACATACTGACAGTTCTCTATTAATGGCCAGAATAGGAATAGACAAATATGAAGAAGCACTTGCTAGACCTCATTGCAGCGAAATGAATTTCACTGGACGTTCTATGAAAGGTTATGTATTTGTGAGTGCAGAAGGAATTGACACAGACGCGGACTTAGAATTTTGGCTACAAATGTGCATCGATTTTAATCCTATGGCTAAAAAAAGTAAAAAGAGAGCTGCTAAAAGGAAATAGGTGATATTTCCTCAAGGGTAATACTGGCATCGTTATTCATCATATCATTATAATTTCTATTATCGATTATGGATACACCAGCGCCATTCCAGCTATGCCATTGCATAAAATAAGCCGCTTTCCCTTTTAAATTTTCAACGACATCCATCATATTCCAGGTCCCATAACTTTCTTCATGAGGACCAATTTCAGACATAACAATTGTTTTCCCTAAAGTTTTCAGTTCAACATAATGCGGAAAATCAGGCTGTAAACCATAATAGTCCATTCCAACTAAATCAACATAATCAGACCCCGGATAATACGCAGTTACGTTTGCATACCAAGTTTCGCTAGGCACGACTGCATAGGTCCAAATTAAATTATCCAAACCATAATCCCACTTTAGCGTATTATACATATCAATCCATAGTGCCTTAAAATCAGATTCATTTGTTTGCTTATTCGCATAATCATCAATTCCCCACCAGAAAAAATTTCCATTCATTTCATGAAACGGCCTCCAAATAACTGTAACATTGGCATCTCTCAATTCCTGTAAAGCACCAGCAACCTTATCCAATTCATTACGATAACTTGCTCTAACAGCACTAGGTTCAGCGTCTCGCAATAAAGCTTTTAAATTTATTTTGTCTTTATTTTCAACTGTATTCATGTATACGTCCACACCTTCAGTGAACGGATTATCAGCATGCCAACTTACGGTAACCAAGCCACCATTATTCCAATGCTCTATTAAAGTCTGTACTGGATATTTATCACCTGCAAACCAACCAAAATCAGCACCAACGAGTCCAACATACTGTCCAGTCATATCTGCCAATCGGTCTACGTAACGTGAATAAAAACTAGCCGTTGAACTAGGCATATCGCCACATTGTTGCCCGACTATTATTTGTTCATTTTCAATTAAGGTATCAAAATATGCCAATATGCTTTCTTTGCTCACTATTCTTGGCACTTGTGCAGATTCTTTATTTTCAGATGTATTCGTATTCACATTTTCAGTATTTATCGGCATTTCTTCATCCAAATCATCAGAACTACAAGCAACAGCTATCAACCCTCCAATAAGAAGCATAGCACGCCATAGTAATAGTTTTTGAAAAGCCATACAAAGGAAGAACCAAAAATCATTCCGAAAAACAATATAAGTACAATGCGAATATAGAATTACAGTTTTTTTAAATAAAATACAACTCACTCCATATTTTACACAGTTGAGTACATCATTTTTCTTACACAACTTGATTTGCTCGAGATTTGACCCATGTTAAATAACTAAAAACAAAATACCATGAAAAAATTAGCACTACTAATCGTATTCCTCGCAACCGTTTCAATCACAGCACAAGATGCTATCGGAGTAACAGTTTCGGTAACCATAGAAAATGTACTTTCAGATAAAGGGACTATAATAGCTGGTTTACACACAGCAGAAACATTTATGAAAGCTCCAGGGGTAGTAAATACGACTGCACCAGCAAAAGTTGGCAGCACAACGTTAAAATTTGACAATATAACACCTGGAACATATGCAGTAATGGTAATACACGATGCCAATGACAACAAACAAATGGACATGCTAAACGGTATGCCACAAGAAAGTTATGGCAACTCAGGAGAGATGAATCTATACGGTCCGCCTATGTTTGATAGCTCCAAATTTGAAGTTACTACGGAAAATAAAGAAATCAATATTCGGTTTTAATTATTTGAAAAAGAGTTTATTCATCAATCAAATAAAAAAGGCTTGCATTACTGCAAGCCTTTTTTTACTATTAATTCTTCTTTTTCAAATTTCTTCAGCCAACCATGCTTTCATCATCCAAACAGTTTTTTCTTGTTCAGTGATAAAATCACTCATCATACTATTTGTTCCTTCATCAGACGCTTCATCAGACGCTTCTAAAATTCCTCTTTCAATTTGCAATAACACAGAAAGGGAATCAACAATTAATCGAATTGCTTCATCATCTTTGGTAATATTCTTACCCACTGGTACTTGCGAATTATCTGAATAATCTTTAAAAGTATGCTGCGGCACTCCACCCAAAGTGAGTATTCTTTCAGCAATTTCATCAACTTTTATATTTGCATCATTATATAGCTCTTCAAACTTAGGATGTAATTCAAAAAAACGTTTTCCTTTTATATTCCAATGTATGCCTCTAAGGTTTTGATAGTAGGTCTGAAAATTGGCCAAAAGTGAATTTAAATCGGTACTTAATTCTTGTGATTTTTCGGCGTTTAAGCCAATGCTATTAGTTTTCATGACTTTTTTAATTTTAATTCGGTATAAATTTACAACATGATTTCAGCATAAAACAATAAGCTTTATCAATGGATTTTATACCTTTATCGATATCAACTATTGACTATGACAATTACACAATTAAGATACATTTTAGCGGTAGCTGAATATCAAAATTTCACCATTGCGGCAAAGCACAGCTTTGTTACACAACCCACTTTAAGCATGCAAGTACAAAAGCTTGAAGATGAGCTAGATGTACAAATATTTGACCGAGGAAAAAAACCTATTGGAGTTACAGAAGTTGGCAAAAAAATTGTTTCGCAAGCAAAAAATATAGTTGCCGAAGCAAATCGAATTCAAGACATTGTAGACCAAGACAAAGGTTTTATTGGTGGGGAATTTACTTTAGGAATTATTCCTACCATAATGCCGACACTTTTACCAATGTTTTTAAAAAACTTTATTAAAAAGTTTCCTAGGGTAAATCTTATCATAAAAGAACAACCTACAGAAACACTCATAAAGAATCTCACCGACGGACATCTAGACGCAGCCATTGCCGCTACCCCGCTAGAAGTAGAATTTTTAAAAGAGCGACCCTTGTATTATGAGCCATTTGTTGGCTATGTTCCTAATGGACATAGATTGTACAGCTCAACTAAAATTAACCCTGAAGATCTAGACATTAGCGATATATTACTCTTACAGGATGGACATTGCTTTAGAGAAGGCGTAATTAATTTATGTAGAACTGCCGGAAATAACGAAAATGAACATTTTCAGCTCCAGAGCGGGAGTTTTGAAACACTTGTAAATTTGGCCAATGAAGGCCTTGGAATGACCTTATTACCTTTCTTAAACACGCTTGAGTTAGATTCCTCGAAGAAAAATCAATTACGTTTTTTTAATGAACCCCCACCGGCACGCGAGGTAAGTTTAATTTATCATAAAAAAGAACTTAAAATGCAGATTACAAATGCACTTATAGATGTAATATCAGGAGTGGTACGTGGCGCAATAGCCTTCCAAGACGTAAAAATAATTAGTCCATTAGGAAGCAAATAAAAACCCGCATTTTTGCGGGTTTGTATATTTAAGCTTTTAAATAAAGTAAACTTTCGTGTAGTTCAGGTTTATCATTTAAATAAGCCTCCAACCACTGTTTCAATTCTTCAATTTCTTGGGGGAGTAATCTTGAAATCGCTTTCTGTAGTTCTTTGCGAAATAAACTTGCATCGAAACTAACCTTTTTGAGTACAGTTTTTGTGTACTCAAGCATTGCTCTAGCCATATGAAAAAGATTAAATTAGTTGTCTATCAAATTTAACTACATTCGTGCTAATTATATTGCTCCTTATACGTTAAATTTAATGTAAATTCATGTTAACACCAATGAAAGCAGTACCTTCAAGAAGTTTTACTAAAATATGCTTTAGGATAAATTTTGCATTTACAACGACTATTATTCTATTTTTTTTTGTCAGTTGTAGTAGTTCGAAAAAAATAATTTCCAAAAACATTTCGGACACCATGCAAAACGAACAAACCTCCAATTATTTTGCTGGCATTCTAATAATAGACCCGACAACGAATGATACTATTTACAAACAAAATCATCAGAAATACTTTACACCTGCGAGTAATACTAAAATATTTACGCTTTATGCATCCTTAAATTTACTTCCTGATTCTATTCCTGCTTTAAAATATATTGATGATAATAATACTACATATATAGAAGGTACTGGCGATCCGACGTTATTGCATTCTTATTTTGACAATTCTAATGTCATAAATTTCCTTAAACAGAAGGAAAAAATAGCCATACACCTTAATAATTTTGATGACACCAAATTAGGGCCTGGATGGTCTTGGCGAGATTACCAATATTACTATCAACCCGAAAGAGGTAGTTTTCCTATGTACGGTAATGTAACTACTTTATACAATGAACCAGAAAAAACAATACTTCCAAAATATTTCAGTGATAGTGTTTTAGCCATAAATGCTACTAAAAACAGAGAATTAGAGAAAAATTTATTCTACTATTCCAAGCAACGAAAAGACACTTTAGAAGTGCCCTATAAAACTAATAACACCTTAACACAAAGTCTACTAGCTTATGAAATTGGAAAAGAAATTGAATTGGCAGCGAAATTTCCACCAGGAGAAAAAAGTATTATTTACAGTGTACCCACAGATACAGTTTTAAAAAGAATGATGCACGAAAGCGATAATTTTCTTGCTGAGCAATTGTTAATTATAGGTTCTTCAGTATTATCAGACACCTTAAATAGTAATACCACAAGAGAATATGTACTTAAAGAGTTATTAAACGACCTAAAACATGAACCGCGTTGGGTAGATGGCTCAGGACTTTCGCGATACAATTTGTTTACTCCTGAATCTATGGTACAAGTATTGCAAAAAATGTATACAGAAATACCTAAAGCACGTCTTTTTGATTTTTTCCCTAAAGGAGGTGTTTCTGGCACTTTGGAAGATTGGTATCCTGGTATTGACGAACCATATATAATTGCAAAAACAGGAAGTTTAAGTAACAACCACTGCATCAGCGGCTACTTATTCACCAAGTCAGGTAAAACACTGATATTTAGCTTTATGAACAATCACTTTAGGCAATCATCCTTAGAAATTAAAAATAGAATGCAACGAATATTTGAAGAAATTAGAGACAACTACTAGGTGCCTCTATTTTCCGACCAATTTATGAATAGCTGCATATTGCAATAACATAATAGTTTTTGCATCCTTAATATCTCCTGAAGAAATCATTCTCATTGCTTTTTCAAAAGTATACTCTAAAACTTCAATATTCTCAGTTTCATCTTCGGCACCTCCGCCCTCACCTACTTTCATTTGGTCTTCGTATGCCCCAATAAATAGATATAAAATCTCGGTTACAGAACCTGGACTCATATAGGTTTCGATTACTTTTTCAACATTATCAATTCTATAACCAGTTTCTTCTTCTGTTTCTTTACGAATACAATCTTCGGGATTATCGCCATCTAAAAGTCCCGCACAAACCTCTATCATCATACCATCCTCATTACCATTAACATAGGTAGGCATTCGAAATTGCCGCGTAAGAATTACGGTGCCCTTTTTCTTATTATAGAGTAAAATTGCCGCTCCATTACCACGATCATAGGCCTCTCGATGTTGTTCTTCCCATGAGCCATCATCTTTTTGGTATTCAAAACTAAATTTGTTTAGTGTATACCAATTATCTGAAAGTAACTCTTTTTTTATATTTCTTACACGATTATTATTCATATGACCAAGGTACAAACTGCCTTTAAGGAATTCAACTACAAAGTGCTATGTTTTACTATAAACTTTTTTATATAATTCTAATTGTTTTATTAGTATCATAAATATTGTACATTAATAGCTTCTAAACCTTCCAAATGAACAAACCAAACTCTCTTTCCAGTTGTTTCCTTTTAATTATACTAATGTTTATTTCATGTTCGAACCCCGCGCAAGAAACAGGAACACTACTCATTTTTGGCGGACCTATTTACACCGTAGATTCAACACAAACTAAAGTAGAAGCCGTGGTTGCAAAAGATAGTATTATACTTTTTTCCGGTAGTTTAGAAGAAGCCGAAAAGTATAAAAACGAACAAACAAAAGTATTAGATTTAAAAGGTAAAACCATGACACCCGGTTTAATTGAAGGTCATGGTCACTTTATGGGCTTAGGTTTTAGTGCACTAGAGCTAGATTTAACGACTACCAATAGCTATGAAGAAATTGTTGCTGCTGTGGCTGAAAAAGTCAAAACTATTAAACCTGGAGAATGGATAATTGGTGCCGGTTGGCACCAAAGTAAATGGAATGTAAAACCGGAGATAATGGTAAAAGGCTTTCCAACTCATGATTTATTAAGTGCAGTTTCACCCAATAATCCCGTTTTTTTAAGTCACGTAAGTGGACATGCTGGTTTTGCAAACGCTGCGGCCATGGATATTGCAGGAATTCAAGTTTTAACAAAAGAAGGTATCGACAAATCTGCAGTAGAAGGCGGTGAAATAATAAGAGATGGATTAGGGAGACCGACAGGTATTTTTAACGAGACTGCCACAGATTTAATTTGGAAACATGTTCCTACAGATATGTACGCCCCTGAAAAAATAACTGAAGCTTTTGAGCTTGCCATTGCTGCATGCCATAAAAATGGAATCGTTGGTTTTCATGATGCGGGTATCGGAAGAGAAAACATTGCCTTTTACGAAGCCATGAAATCTGAGGGTAAATTGACCGTTCGCATGTATGCTATGATTACCGGAGGTGATATGGATTTGGTTGATGAATGGCTTGATAAGGGACCATTAATTGACCCTGACAATCGGTTAACCATACGTTCGATAAAATTAAATTGCGATGGGGCCTTGGGTTCACGAGGTGCATGGCTATTAGAAGAGTATACGGACCAACATGGTCACTTTGGTCATGAAACACTACCCATGGAAGTTGTAAAAGAAACAGCTTTAAAAGGATTAAAAAATGGATTTCAAGTTTGCTCTCATGCAATTGGGGATCGCGCAAATCGCGAAATACTAGATCGTTACGAATCGGCATTTAAAGATCTACCTGAAGCATCTAAAGATCATCGATTTCGTATAGAACACGCGCAACATTTGCATCCAGATGACATTCCACGTTTTGCAGAACTTAGTGTAATACCAGCAATGCAAGCGGTACACATGTCGTCAGATAGACCTTGGGCCATAGACCGTTTGGGAGAAAAACGAATTAAAGAAGGTGCTTATATGTGGCAGGCATTATTAAAAAGCGGTATTCCTATAGTAAATGGCACAGACGTACCCGTTGAACCATTAAATCCGATTGCGAGTTTGTATGCCAGTATTAGTCGTAAAACTTTAAAAGGTACTCCGGAAGGTGGCTATGAACCCGAACAAAAAATGACTCGAGAACAAGCCTTAAGATCTTACACCTTAGATGCTGCTTACGGTGCTTTTGAAGAAAATATAAAAGGTTCTATTACTAAAGGAAAACTTGCGGACTTTACGATTTACAATCAGGATATTATGACAATACCTGAAGATGAATTTTTAAAAACTGAAATAGCCATGACAATATTCAATGGTGATATTGTATACACGAAAGAAGAGTAGTATTTATTACCCCAAACTCCATTTATTACCCACCTCAGCAACAGGTTTACAAGGTTCGTATTTACCTGGCACTGGATCATAACTCAATACATTTTCTCCAATCTCTTCAGAAGTTAAGTATGCGCCAATAGCCATTGCTTTTAAAGATCTATAAAAACCAATTGGCTCTTGTTCACCAACAGTTTTTCCCCATACGCCCCGACTAAATTTACCCGAAGTAGTCTCTGCATTTTTTAATACTTTAATTCGGTCTGCTTCAGTTAAACTTGGAAAAATATCACCATAATCAGCTTTACAAGCTTCATTGAATTCAGCAATATTATCACGCATTTCTTGCTGGCCTTTTTCATCATAACCTTTAGCAATTACCGTATCAATAAAAAGGTCGACTTTCATATCCAACGCTCCTGGAGTTGCTGTCTTTGGAAGTATCATATCTACTAAAATGGAAATGGTATTAGCCTCAATTACTGTAAAAAAAAGCGGTTGCCAACTCAATCGCGGCTCGTCTTTACATGCCTGTAATAGTGAAAAAATTGAAGGCATAGCAATAGCCGCTCCTGCAAATAAACCCGTTTTCTTAAGTGCTTTTCTTCTATCCATAATTTGTAATGTTGCAAACCAGTTATTACTAGCCTAAGTTTTGTTTTTTTAATTCTGAAACTGCGTGGTTAACTGCTCTCGCTGTCAAAGCCATATAGGTCAACGACGGATTCACGCATGATGACGAAGTCATACAAGCACCATCAGTCACAAATACATTCTTAGCTGCATGTACTTGATTAAATTCATTTAATACCGATGTTTTAGGATCACGCCCCATTCTGGCCGTACCCATCTCGTGCACGCCAAACCCAGGTGGATGTTCTTCATCAAAGCCTAACACATTCCTTAATCCAGCTTTTTCAAGCATTTCAACAGCGTCTTCTTGAATCTGCTTATTAGCAGCTTTCTCGTTTGCTTTAAATTCGGCATCAATAGTTAACGTAGGTTGTCCCCATTTATCAAGCACCTCTGTATTTAAACTTATTTTGTTATCGTGATACGGCAGACATTCTGCAAAACCTGTTATAAAAAATTCCCACGGACCTGGTTTTAAAATACTATCCTTATAATCAGCACCAAAATCTTCAATATTGGCCGCATTTCCACCACGATAACCACCACCTTGAAACCCGAATCCTCTCAAAAACTTATCATTTTTAGACTTCTCATCAATATTCCAATAACGAGGAATATATATTCCGTTTGGCCTTCTACCTTTATAATATTTATCTTCAAAACCTTCAAAACTACCTATTGCACCTACTCTATAAGTGTGATCCATAAGGTTATGACCTAATTCTCCACTATCATTTCCTAAACCATTTTCGAAACGACTAGATGTAGAGTTCAATAATATTTGCGTAGTGCTCAAAGCTGATGCGTTAACGAAAATAATTTTTGCAGAATATTCAATAGCCTCATTGGTTTCAGCATCAATAATTCTTACACCTGTGGCCTTCCCTTTTTTCTCGTCATACACCAATGATTGCACAATTGAAAATGGTCGTATGGTTAAGTTACCTGTAGCATTTGCTGGTGGCAAGGTAACCGCATTGGAACTAAAATAAGCGCCAAATGGACAACCTCTACTGCATCTATTTCGGTTCTGGCATTGTCCTCTTCCGTTATGTGGCACCGTTAAGTGTGCACAACGCCCAATAGTCATATTCCTGCCAGGAAAATCTTTTTCTATTCTTTCTTTTACATGCTTCTCCACACAATTTAATTCCATTGGTGGCAAAAAATGACTATCGGGTAATTGTGGTAATCCTAAGGCTTCACCACTAATTCCAGCAAACTTCTCAACATAAGTATACCAAGGCTCAATATCTTTATAACGAATTGGCCAATCTACACCATAACCATCTTTCGCATTAGCTTCAAAATCTAAATCACTCCAGCGATAGGTTTGCTTACCCCATAATAATGACTTTCCTCCCATTTGATGTCCTCGCAACCAAAGAAATGGTTTTTCTTCAGTGTATGGGTTTGCTGCATCATCTGCCCAAAAATGTTCTGTATCGGTACCAATCCATCCTGAACGAATTGCTTTATAGTGCTTTTCTTTTTGATCAGGAGTAAGTCCACCACGCAATTCCGTATCCCAGGGGTCTAAATTCATTGTAGGGTAATCCACAACGTGTTCTACTATTTTACCACGTTCTAACACGAGCGTTTTTAAACCTTTTTCGCAAAGTTCTTTTGCTGCCCATCCGCCACTAATTCCTGATCCAACAACAATTGCATCGTATGTTGTTTCCTTTTGAGCATCTATATTATAGTTTGCCATTAATTGTACATTGATTAAGTTTTCAAGGTATGAATTTATAAGAATAAGAATGTTCTTTCTTTAAAAAGAAAATAGGTCTTATCTTTAATCAAAACAATAAAAACCACAAATTGATAAATAGAATAACGCGGAGAAAAGCAATAACTACAAGTCTTAAAGTTTCGCTCGCAGCCCTTAGCGGATATGCTTTTACATCGAATTCAAAAACACAGATAGCAGTCAGTAAGAAATTAATTTCTAACAAATTACCTATTCGAATAAGCCTCAACACATCTACTTTATTGCATTATAAATTGCCTGTTGACGTTCAAATTGATATGGTTGCCGAGGCTGGATTTAAAGGCATTGAATTATGGATGCGAGACATTCAAAAGTATTTGGAAAACGGTGGTACCGCTAAGCAACTAAAAATTAAATTAAAAGAAAGTTCACTTGTATTAGAAAATATTATAGGGTTTTCTAAATGGTGCAGTGACGATGCGTTAGAAAGAAAAAAAGCACTAGAACAGTTAGCTGAAGAAATGAAAATTATTGCAGCTATAGGAGGTAAATTTATTGCCGCTCCTGTTCAAGGGATAACCGAAATAGACCCAAACAAATACAACGAATATGCGAAGCGTTATAATGCTATATTAGAATTAGGTGATCAAACAGGTGTAACACCAATTATAGAATTATGGGGTATGGGTGCTTTAAATAAGATTGCAGATTGCGCTCAAATTACAATAGCCACAGGACACCCCAAAGCAACTATGCTTTTAGACTTCTATCATGTGTATCGTGGCGGAAATGATTGGGACACTATAGATGTACTTAATGCAGGACGAATGCCGGTAATGCATATTAATGATTATCCAGCAGCACCATCTTATGAAAAATTAAAAGATGCTGATCGTATTTTCCCAGGTGATGGTATTTGTCCGTTTAATGAAGTAATACCTAAATTATGCGAAGCAGGATTTCGAGGAGGTTTTTCAGTTGAATTATTTAATAAAGGGTATTGGAATACTATGGATGCTAAAACACTATTAAAAACCTGCTATGAAAAAACACATGCTACCGTCGAAAAAGCGCTCTCGAACAGGAATTAATGTGATAGCACCAAATACGTTTAAAACAATTTAAAAAGCTATGAATAAGCTAAGTTTCATTTTATTTTTTTTCTTCACCATAAATTTATGCGCCGCGGAGCGATGGGGAGTTTTTGAAATTGAATTGAAAGGTCCTAAAACAGAAAATCCTTTTATAGATATTTGGGTAAGTGCGGAATTCAAGTATAAAAACCAGATTTATTATGTCGATGGATTTTATGATGGAAACCAAACTTATAAAATTCGATTTATGCCCGAATTTGAGGGCGAATGGACCTATACCATAAAAAGCAATTCAAATAAGATTAAGGCTAAGCATGGTAGCTTTATTTGTACGCCGCCCACACCCGATAACCACGGTCGGGTAAAAATTAGAGACACGTATCATTTCGGTTATGACGATGGCACACCTTTTTATCCTGTAGGGACAACAGCCTATTCATGGATACATCAAGAGAACGACTTAATTAAAGAAACCCTAAACACTTTAAAGAAGAATACATTCAATAAAATAAGAATGACGGTTATGCCCAAGTACTATGGCAAGTATGTATCTAATGAACCTCCATTTTATCCTTTTGAAGGTTCTGAAGAAAAAGGGTGGAAAAGAGATAGATTTAATGTAGATTTTTTTAAGCATCTAGAAAATCAGGTAATAGCTTTATTAGAATTAAATATTCAAGCAGATATTATTCTATTTCATCCTTATGATAAGTGGGGATTTAGCAAAGGTAGTATTGAAGAAAATCAATTATACCTTAAGTATTTAATTGCAAGATTAGGTGCATATAGAAATGTTTGGTGGAGTATGGCTAATGAATATGATATAATGAACAAACCAGATTCTGAGTGGGAGATTTATTTTAAAACAATTTTAAATGCAGACCCTTCAAATCACTTAAAATCTATACACAATGGTAAGGGGTGGTATAATCATTCCAAACCATGGATAACCCACCTAAGCGTACAAACCCCTTTTCTTGAAAAAACTCAGGAATGGCGAGAAACCTATAACAAACCTGTAATTAATGATGAATTTGTTTATGAGGGTAATATACCTTTCGACTGGGGAAATCTTACAGCAGAAGAAACTGTTCTTAGGTTTTGGACCTTATACACAAGAGGTGGTTATGGCTCTCACGGAGAAACTTATGTGCATCCTGAAAACATTTTATGGTGGGCAAAAGGGGGAAAACTCTATGGAAAAAGCCCGGAGCGAATTGCTTTTTTTCATCAAATTATGAAAGAGGCTCCAGAAGTTGACTTGGTTCCTTTACACACCGAATGGAATAAAGCTATGGAACTCTATAAAAAAGATGATTATTATCTTTATTATTACGGCAACAGTCAGCAAGCGAGTGCCATTATAAAATTACCAGAAGATAAAAAGTATATTATAGAGGTAATAGACACATGGAACATGACCATAAGTAAATTAGATAAATTATATTCAGGCACTATCGAAATTGAGTTACCTCAAAAACCGTACATGGCTATTCGTGCTCGCGTAAATTAAATTAATAAAATACGAATGATAAAAAACATAACTAAAGTTACATTTCTTTTACTTGCGATTCTAGCAGTGCAATCCTGTACAGATAGTCAGCAAAATAAATTGCATGAAGAACATTTTAAAGGGCTTCAAATAGATAAAATACCTGCTGGTGTGCACTACAACGACACCACATATGTTCCCATATATTCTGAGATTTATATTAAAACAAAAAATATAAGGTTCAATTTAACAGCTACTTTAAGCCTGCGTAATACAAGTTTAAAACATACAATATATGTAAGTGAGGTAGACTATTATAATTCCTTTGGAGAAAAAACAAAGAGTTTTTTAACCAAACCAATTGCATTAAAACCTTTGCAAACAGCTGAATATGTTATTGATGAAAGCGACACTAGCGGAGGTGCTGGAGCTAACTTTATTGTTAATTGGGGTTCTAAAAGTGATGTCGTTAAACCAATTTTTCAAGGCGTAATGATATCCACACAAGGACAACAAGGTGTTTCATTTACCACAAAAGGAGTTTCTATAAGTAATCGGTAATTAAAATTTTATTAAACCGAAATTGCTTTTTTCAAATACCGTCTAAATGGAAGCATTTCATTGTAAACATTTATCACCTTTTTCTCAAAATCGGGTTTAAAAATTTCCTGAGTAGAAAATTCTGTAGCTACGGCAAAAGTTTTATTCCGCAATAAATCGATATGTATATGATCATTTGAAAATCCTTTTGGTGCCTTTGTTAGTTTCACATCTTCATAAAGTCCACCAAAGGTTTCTTTAAATGATTTTTTATTTAATATTTTCTTAAGTTCTTCCCCATCATAATCAATAGCATCTCTAATACTGCGTAAACGTTTTGGATCTGGCCTCCAAAGTCCACCAGCAAAAATGCAACGTTCAATACCAATCTCTATATAGAAATCTCCAGAGTTTGGACGCTTATCTAATCCAGCCCCAAAATGGTCTTTATAGATTGGTTTATTAGGGTGAAACATTAAATTATTATTGATACGGTTAATTCCTTTTTTACCTGGGGTATCATAATATTCGTCATCAATAGCAGATAGTCTATTATTCATGCTATCTAGCCAACCAATAAAATCATTACGGACTTCTTTATACCATTTACGGTTTAAATCCATCCATTCTTTATTATTATTTTTTAGAAGTTCTTTAAGAAAGTTGATTTGATTTTTGAAATTCATTAATTGAAGCGGATTAATTACTTCCTTGTGGATTCGCAATAGACTATTAAATGAACTAAATTAATAAATACAAAACTGAAAACACTTCATATACTATTTAAAGAAGCAAATCTTGTTAATCTAATTAATCTCACTTGGTGCAGAATGAAATTCCTTTTTAAAGGCACGACTAAACCAGGAAGGGTCGTTAAAACCTGTCTCATAGGCAATTTCAGAAACACTTTTATCTGTAGTTAAAATCAATTCTTTTGCTTTTTGCAAACGAACTAATCGAATAAAAATCGCGGTTGATTTATCGGTGATAGTTTTTAGTTTCCTATAAATTTGAGATTCGCTTAAACCCATATTTTCAGCCAATTGGACTGACCCAAAATCACTATTCTCTAAATTTTCATGTATGTTTTTAATAATCCGTTGTAAAAATTTAGTTTGTGGATGTTCAACAGGTTCTTTTAATACCGATGAAAAGCCTTTATTTTCGAGTTTATGAATAAGCTTTTTTCTAACTAATAGCAATTGATCTAAACGAGTAAATAATTCAACCTTATTAAAAGGCTTTGCTAAATAAGCATCTGCACCACAACCTAATCCTGTCAACCTATCTTCTGTAGTAATTTTCGCAGTTAAAATTATAATGGGAATATGATCAGTACGTTGATCAGACTTTAAAGTTTCGCAAACTTCGAAGCCATCTTTACCTGGCATCATAACATCAGAAATAATAATATCTGGTATTTTTTCAAAAGCAGTAGCTATTCCTAAAACACCATTTTCAGCATGAATTATTCTGTATTTTCCGTTCAAACATGTTTTAATATAATGTGCAACATCAAAATTATCTTCAATAACAAGAACTAAAGGAGTTCCGTTATTAGCTTCAAAAATGGGTGTTTCATTTTTTATAACCGCTACAGGTTGTTGCACAAACTCATCCAATTCAAAAGAAGTATTTTCAATAGTTAATGCATTGTTTGTAATAGGAATCTCCATCGTAAATGTACTTCCTTGCCCTAATTCACTAGCTACAGATATTGTACCATTCATAAGTTCTACAAATTCTTTAACTAACGAAAGTCCAATTCCTGTACCTTCATAATCTCTTGAAATAGAACTATTTACTTGATAAAAACGATTGAATAATTGTTCTTGTTCTTTTTCAGCTAAACCAATGCCATTATCTTTTACTTTAATTACAAAAATTTTCTTCCCTTTCACTTCTAATTTATTCAGATGTACTATTACTTTTCCACCTTCGTTCGTAAATTTAACAGCATTAGATAGTAAGTTAGAGATAATAGAAGAAAGGATATGGGTGTCTACATCCATATACAAGCTATCTATTTCAGAGTATACAACGAGATTAATTTTTTTAGTTTCTGCTAACGAGTGAAAACTCTCGCTCACGTATTTTACAAAAGGCACCACATCGGTTTGTATTACCTTTAAGGTTAATGAACCACTTTCCACTTTAGCCAAATCTAATAACTCGTTAACCAAACCTAAAACATTCTTAGCATTACGCTGAATCATTTCTAACGATTCGTTTATACTACTTTTTGTTGCGGTTGTATAATTTATTTTTATGGTTTCTACCATACCAAGAATAACGGTTAAAGGGGTGCGAAATTCATGAGTTATATTAGCAAACATTTTTGATTTTTGCAGATTAAGTTCTTCCAATTGATCTCTTTCAAAAGCCTTTTTATATTGAATTTTATCTAAATATGAAAAGACTGTGATAAACAAAATACTCTCCAGCGTTACAATAGGCATAAGAATAAACGTATTGTCGAACAAAATCACAAAAAAGTTACCTATAATAAGCAATAGGCTTCCGATTAAGATAAGTGTGGTAGCCAACAATCTTTTAGTATACATCATATACGTTATAAGAACAGCGTTCATCGCCACCATCAAATAAATCTGAATGTCGATAATTATTTCGTGGTACTTATTGTATGGAAAAAATACTATAAGGGTAAAATAACCAATACAGAAAAGAATCTGAGCATTTAAAAATCCTAAATAGTACGGCAATAATTTTGGATAATTTCTACGAACATTTACAAAATAAAAAGTAAACAACGCATGAAAAAAAGTACCAAAAACAGCACCCATTTGATTTAAATAAAAGTACAAATGCGGGTGCCAATCGGCCAATAATTCTTGAAAAATAAAAATCCTATGAATTGTATTTATTCCCAAGAAAAAGAGATAAGCCGCGTATAGTAAATAATATAAAGTATTGGTTAAAAAATATCGAATCACTGCAAATAGAAACACCGAAAATATGATACCAAAAAGGGTATAGAACCAAAAATCATATACTTTATTATTCCGGTATCTATTTTTACCTTCAGTTGACAACAAATAAGGTGTAGCATTGTGCAAACTAACTTTTACAGGTTCGTAGAGTGCATTAAGTCCAAAAATAGTCATCGGTTTATTTTTTATATAAAACGGACGTTCAAAATCTATTTTTTCGTCTTCTAAAAACAACCGACTTAAATCATTAAGAGATGTACTTTTCTCTTTCTTAATACTGCGACCCATTGCATACACTGTATACAATCCATTTTTATTAGGTACGTATAATTTTAAATTATCCGCGGTACCCAATTGTATTTCATAATATTCGGCAGAGACTTGAAGCTTTAATTCATTTAATGAAAAGCGAGACCAATAGTGATAGCCCATTCGCTCAACTGCCACTTCTTGATTATCAAAAGTAATTTTTTCAATATCGGAGAATTGCAAGTACGGGTTAGACTCGATATCACTAGCATATTCTGGAAAAATCTCGGTATAGGTAAGAATTGAATCATTACTAGTGTTTTGCTGAATGGCAATCTCAGAACCTACATTAAGATTTGACGAAGAATATGGACCAATACACAGACCAATAATAACCAATATAAATACTAAGCCCAATATTAAGGCAGACCGTTTTAAAAGGTTAGTAGGCCAAAAATGATGATATCTCATTTGCGGAAATAATCAAGAATACGCATTAAAGTAACACAATATATTCTTTTCCGTATCAATATAACTTATAGTTGTACCTATGGTACAATATCGTGTGTATTATGAAAAAACAAGTTTATGGTTTACACACGTTTAAATCAGGATAGACTTTTTAGGTAAATAAAATTTAGAATTACTGAAGCGTATTATTGCTAAAAACGATTATCACCACCCACTATATCGCCGATAGTTCCGAGAAGACTTCCTTCTCCTTTATCTTTTCCGCCTCGGGGAATAGAAGCCAAAACACGACCAGCTAGTCTACTAAATGGCAGCGATTGAATATACACTGTACCAGGTCCGCGTAGTGTAGCAAAGAAAAGGCCTTCACCTCCAAAAACCGTATTTTTAATACCTCCAACAAATTCAATATCGTAATCTACTGTTTGCGAAAAACCGACAATGCAACCCGTATCCACTTTTAAAACTTCGCCCGCAGCAAGTTCTTTTTTCGCCATAGTTCCGCCAGCATGAACAAATGCCATTCCATCACCTTCGAGCTTTTGCATAATAAATCCTTCCCCACCAAAAAGACCTCGACCTAACTTTTTTGAAAATTCAATTCCGACAGAAACACCTTGTGCCGCACATAAAAAAGCATCTTTCTGACAAATAAATTTTCCATTTTTTTCGGATAAATCTATGGGTAGAATTTTACCAGGATAGGGTGATGCAAAACTCACTTGTTTTTTCCCTTGACCGATATTTAAAAATGCGGTCATAAATAGACTTTCACCAGTAAGCATACGTTTACCTGCCGAAAACATTTTTCCTAGAATACCTTTCTCTTGATTAGATCCATCACCAAAAATGGTATCCATTTTAATACCCGAATCCATCATCATAAAACTTCCAGCTTCTGCTACTACAGCTTCTTGCGGGTCGAGTTCTATTTCGACGTATTGCATTTCTTCTCCAAATATTTGATAGTCTATTTCGTGTGCGTTCATAGTGTAGTGTCTATTTTATTGTTCAACTAATAAGTAGTTCTAAATATACAATTGTTACAAAATAATTTCAAAAATTTATAGGAACGAAAACAGGAATATCAGAAAGACATATGCTTATGTCGACAATTTATCATTTATGAATAGGGTGTGATTTATCTCCAAACAGAAACTACTTAATACACACTTTTAGTTTTGGTTTTGTTATCAAAAGTATATTTCACACCAACGTTTACGTAGAAACTATTTGCCATATCAAAATCATAAATTTCGTCATTATCATAATCTTGAAGTTGCATACGATTATAAACAGTATGTCCTCCTCTTAATGTGGCCTTGAATTTTTGCATAAAACTGAGCTCGTACCCTAACCCCAAAACAAAACTAGTTTGTCTTAACACTCCGGTATAATCTTCTTTGTATACTTCTATTTCGTCATTTAAATTTCCTGTAAAACCAGTTAGTGTAGCAAACCCCTCAAGATCATGATTTTCAGTAAAAGACCATTTAACTCGACTATCTGGCAAACCTATTTTATACGCCAAAGCTTCGTTTATTCTTTTGGTGTAGGCAATTATAGGAATTGGAAAATACAAACCATATTTAATATCATAAGCGGCTCCAAAGGTCCAAATACTATTTTGTTCTTCATTATATTTATCAAGAGAAATCATAGCATTAAAAAACACATCCTCGCCATTAATTTCCGATCTATCGAAATTGGAAGCAACCTGAGACTCACCCATAACATTAAGCCCCCAATTATCGTTTAAACTTCTTTGGTATGTGAATTTTAAACTAAAAGAATTAAAATTTTCGATTTGATCAGTTTCAAAGGGAACATTCTTATCTACATATTCAATACTTGTATTTTGAATTTTACCTCCAATAGTAACCTTTTCTTTGATTGTGTTAACTATAGGTATGGCCGCACCTGCTTCTAATTTTAATAAACTTCCTATTTCCGAATCCGGTAACAATTCTGAGTTAATATAAATATCATCTGTTTCTTGGGAATATGACCAATTGGTAACAACTATCACTAAAAGCATCCACAATTTCTTCATAAAACAACCTTTCTTTAATAATGATTATACGAGCGACATTTCGCGCTACACATTATAAAAGTGTTTAAATTATGATGTAAAATCAACCTTAATAGATATCCATGAAAAGTACATAGAGCAATGGCAAAATTCTATCTACCAAATTAAATTCATTAGGATAATTTTAGGAAAGGCCAAAAGTAGACTCAGTTGAAGGGAATAATTGAATATAAAAAATGACTAAAATAATTGCCTTTTATACATCCAGTGCAATTGTGGAATAGTATATAAATTAAAAAAAATGTCAAAATCTAACTTGACGAGCTATTCTATTTTCTGTCTTCTGTCTTCTGTAGTTAAATTCTATATTACTTCTTCAGTCGCACCGTCCATTCAAAATTAAACGTGCTAACCACTACTCCATCTGTATTAACACCAATAGATTTCATCCAAAAAGTTTCACCTTCACCTGTCGCAATAGTTTTTTCGATAGCCTCCCCTATTCGGTGTCCGTCTTCACATGTAAATGTTATTACGCCGGTTGCTTTTTTAGAAAAATTAGCATTGTTATTTTGAACTAACATTGAAATTTTCTTACCACTTTCTTGAATCTGATTAATTACCATAGCTCCTGTACTAAGCTCCGCAGCCATGCCTTGTACAGCCCAAAACATAGACCTAAACGGGTTCTGATTTCGCCAACCATGTTTAACTGTCACTACACATTTTTGTTCATTTATCGATTTTACACGAACTCCTGTCCACCATGCGGCAGGCAATTTAAAAAAAGTGAATTTATTGAATTTACTAGCCGTAGCGCCCATTATTATTATGTTTTAGGTAAAAGTATTGAAAATATTCGAAATATATAATTGTTAAAATTATCTTAAATTTTAGTACTTTGTTTTGCATAGTACCTTTTTTTAGACATATATTTGCATAGTAAGTTATTATGTTATCAATCATAATTGAAGTAAAAATTAATACCAGTAGACCATGGAAAGCGCATTAACAAAACACGAAAAAAACTTATCTGCCTTAATACATGCCTCGACTTTTTCTAAGTTTTTTTTCCCATTTGGGAATTTTATTATTCCATTAGTCTTATGGACAGCTAATAAAAATGAATATAGTTTTGTAGACCATAATGGAAAGCAAGCTTTAAATTTTCAAATTAGCATGCTCCTTTATTCTATAATTTTGGGAATAATAAGTGTACCATTCTTTATCGGGTTTTTACCGAATATTTTCGATTTTGGTTTTGATGGACTTAATAATTTCAATAATCTAAATATTCATTTTAATAGCGACGATTTTAGATTTGGTAAATGGCTTTTTCCAATAGGCATTGCAGGATTGGTACAAGGAGCACTATTCATAGTCAACATTGTATATACCATTTTAGCAACCATACGTACAAACGAGGGGCAAGAATTTGAATACCCCATCACTATAAATTTTATAAAGTAAAGTAGCAAGGTCTTAATCACACCTTGTAGTAATTAATTAAACGGAGTTTATCATCAATCAAATTAATAGGAACATTTTTCAGCCAATGCAGAATAAAGTTCAACAAAAACGAACAGTTAATCTATGCGGACAAGCACTACAGAAAAAGGACCGCCAGGAAGCGGATATGCAAAGCATAAAAAGCAAAAAGATATTATGAATGTAGAAAATACAAAAGCGCAAATGCGCAAAGGAGTTCTAGAATATTGCATTCTTTCCATTTTAAATGGAAAAGACAAGTATGCATCTGAAATTCTAGGCACTCTAAAAGATGCCAAGATGCTGGTGGTAGAGGGTACAATTTACCCCCTATTAACTCGGTTAAAAAACGCTGGGCTTCTCAATTATCGTTGGGAAGAATCTACCTCAGGACCACCACGTAAATACTATACATTAACCGAAACAGGCAAACTTTTCTTAAAAGAATTAGACACCACGTGGGACGAATTAAGGAACGCCACAAACTTGGTTACCAATACAAAAAACAGCTAACAATGAACAAGACAGTAAATATAAATCTAGCAAACGTACTCTTTCATATAGATGAAGAGGCGTACAACAAAATGCGACGCTACCTCGAATCGGTAAAACGCTCTTTTGCAAATACAGCAGGTAGCGATGAAATTATTGCAGATATCGAAGCGCGTATCGCTGAACTCTTTCATGATAAATTAGAAAATGAAAGACAAGTTATTACCGTAAAAGAAGTTGACGAAGTAATCGCTATTATGGGGCAACCTGAAGATTATATGGTTGACGAGGATATTTTCGAAGATGAACCAATTTCGTCTAAAGCGAAAACTTCTGGAAAGCGTGCTAAGAAATTTTATAGAGATACAGAGCAAAAATATGTAGCTGGTGTTTCGGCAGGTTTGGCCCATTATTTTAATATAGACCCATTGTGGATTCGGTTGTTATGGATTGTTCTAACCATTGGTTCTACTGGAGGATTTATTCTAATCTACGGTTTACTATGGATTTTAATTCCAGAAGCAACAACCACTTCGCAAAAGTTAGATATGCGTGGTGAAGCTATTAACATTAGCAATATAGAGCGAAAAGTAAAGGAAGGATTTGATGATGTTGCAGATAAAGTAAAAAATGCCGACTACAGTAAAGTTAAGAACAGTGGAAAAACTTTTTTCGACACTGTAGGCGATATCATCATGTTCTTATTTAAAATTTTCGGCAAGTTTATCGGTATCATATTAATTTTAATAGGAGCATCTGTAATTATTGGCATGTTTATAGGAATGCTAACTGTCGGCACATTGGACTGGATACATCTACCAGGTTTAGAAAATGTGCTAGATAATATTACAGGTACATCAGTTTGGGTATGGTCGTTATTATTATTCTTTGCGATAGGAATTCCATTTTTCTTTCTCCTTTATTTGGGATTAAAGATAATGGTGAACAATCTAAAGTCGATTGGAAGTATTGCTAAGTTTTCGCTATTAGGACTTTGGATAATTTCTATTATTTCTCTAATTATTATGGGAGTAAAAGAGGCAGCGGCACATGCGTATAGTGGTGGAATTACAACTGAGAAAGAGCTTTATTTAGAAAATACTTCTGACACATTAAATATTGAATTAGTACGCACCGATTTATGGGATAACCGTTCTAATGTGCGTATGGATGATATGGTGATGACTTACGATGATGATGGCGAACCAATCTTACTTTCAGACGATGTACGATTTAGAATAAAGAAATCGAATGACACGGTAGTACGAATTGAAGTAAAAAGAGAAGCTAATGGTCCTTCGGTCTTAGAAGCTAGATCGGTAGCTGAAAAAATAAACTATGATTACAAGGTAATTGGCAATAGAATAATACTAAACGATTATTTAACTACTAATAGTGAAAGTAAGTTCAAGGATCAAGAAGTTCACGTTAAAATATTTATCCCAGTGGGTACAACACTAAAATACAATTCTGAAAGTGATCGTAACTGGACCATGAGTGCAGATACAAATCGCAACTCTGGTGACCTAGAAGATTTTTATTGGAAAATGGGAGATGACAGTGAACTAATTTGTTTAGAATGTCCGGATGAAGAACAAGAAGAGGAAGACGAAAATCACATTCGAATAAATGAAGACGGCATTGATATTAATATTAATGATAACGGAGAGGCATTTAAATTGAAAGTAAACGAAGACGGTGTTAATATAAATGCCAACGATAATGGAGACAATGTAGACATCAATATCGATAGCGATGGGGTTAAAATAAATACTGACGAAGACTAAAATTACAATTCATCTTAAAATATCAACAGTTCGGAAAATAGATTTTAAATAGGAAAAATAGAATTATCAAATTTACATCAATCAATAAAACAACAATCATGACAACATTATCAAGAATCGCAATCGGATTCATCTTAGCATTTTTAGCCACCTCTTGTGGCATGGACATTAACATCGGAGATTTTGGATCCGGAGTAAAGGGAAACGGTGAAGTAGTAACCGACAAACGAAAAGTAACTGACGATTTTACTGAAATTTCAGCTTCGGAAGGCATAGAAGTTTATGTAACGCAGGCCAATGAATTCAAAATTAATGTGGAAGGAGATTCCAACATCATCGACCTTATTGGTACTGACATTAATAATGGAAAGCTTCGAATTCATGCTATTGAAAATATAGGTAGAGCCACCAAAAAGGTTTTTGTTTCGCTACCAGAAATTACCGCACTTAAAAGCTCCAGCGGCGCGCATATGGATGCCGAAGGTTTAATAAAATCTGACGAGCTTGATATTAATTCGAGTAGCGGTTCAAGCATTGAAGCAGAAGTAGCTACAAATGATTTAGACATCGATGCAAGTAGCGGTGCCAACCTTACCATTACAGGTAAAACACAAATGTTATCAGTAGATGGTAGTAGCGGTGCAAATATCAACACCAAAGATTTGCAGTCCAAAATTTGTGATGCTGATGCTAGTAGCGGCTCCAATATTTCCGTAAATGTTATGGAGAGTTTAACTGCTGACGCCACTAGTGGAGGAAACATCAGATATGACGGTGACCCAACAGTGAAAAAAAACAAATCTGTTTCTGGGAGTGTACATCAATATTAGAACTTAAAACTACTATATAGTACAACCAATCAACTACACTTAAACACTTCTAAATAGTCCTTAAAAAAACATTTTAAGGACTATTTTTTATTTGGGATTCTCTACAATAGTTGCTTTTGATCCATCTTTAATTTTTGTGTTCTCTATGTGCAGTGCACTTTTTCCAGAACCTGTATGAGCAGATTTAGGTCCATTAAACTTTATGAATCCATTTATAAATTCTATATTCTCTACGGAATCGCCATTCGTAATTATAGCAGGATTATATTCTGAATTATTTTCAATAGAAACATTTTTAAATTGAAAATCACCCGAATTACCATCGACATAAACAGTACCATAAACATCTGAAATCCAAACATCATTAGTAACTTTTACATCGCGTACATTATTAAAGTAAATACCGGTATGAAAAGTATTCCCCGACATTGTTAAACCTGTTATATTGGTGAACTCCATACCACTACCCTCCTTTGCTTGTTCAGTATCTACATTGTCAATAATTTTTATTTGCCTCTTTTCATAAGTGTTTGTAATTAGTATTGGCACTTCCACATTTTTTTCAAAAACATTTTCAGCATATACTGTATTCCAGGAACCAACATTTTCAATTGCTGTAATAGGAATATTATTGAAGGTTACATTTTTAATACTATTATAATCTCCCCTACCCGAAAAGCTAATACCAATTCCATTAGTTCCTGCAAGGCCAATATTATTTACAGACCCCCCTTCAATTTTAATATCATTATATCTAGAAACGGCATGATCAACATGGTTAATTAATTCTATTGCCATTCGACTAATATCGTACCATTTGTTATTAATAAAATGAACAGATTCCGTTTTATAATTAGATTCATTAGCCGATTTAAAACCATTGATAGTTCCACCAGGTGCAGTCCAATTCACTTCCTTAAAGGTTATATTTTTTATAGGTGTAGCTCCAACAAAAAATAGCGCAGGATTTTCATTTTCATTGGTAACACCTTTATAACTTGAACTAAAGGTTATATTTTCAATATAAAGATTGTTGATGCCACCCGAATTTAATCTAGAGTCTATAATCGGTTGATCTGTAGTAATATTTAGAACAACACCCTTTTCTGCCAATATTTTAAAATCGCTTATTCCATTGGGTAGTATAGAATCATCAAAATTATACACTCCTTTTTCAATGCAAATTGTATTTAAATTTCCAGATTCATTTTCACGAAAAATATTCCGTAAAGCTGTTGTATTTTCAGAAGGAGAATTGGTAGTCAACAAATTAAATTCTGAAGCCCATTTTAAATCTTTTAAAGATTCATTAAGCGTATCTTGCATTACATGCCTTGACTGTTTAGCACTAGAATATGCTAAACCACCCACGAGCAAAAAAACTAGGATAATTACTTTTTTCATCATATAAAATTCTATTCCCATTCAACCGAACCAGAAATCTACCATTTCTCAGTTTTGTATTGAACTATTATCGACAAAAACACTTAATATGCGCTCCATCTACAACGTATTCAATCAATTAGAGGTTTTCCTTTAAATCACATCAACTACTTTTATTTCTATAAAATAGATTCCAAAAATAAATTTTTAATTATTTTGATGTTTATTATCGTATTAATTAGATTTTAGCATCAATATTTAAGATTATAAATTATTCCAAAAAGACTGTTGAAATTTAGGTGAGTTTTACTTTTTCATCACGGGTTTATATATATTAGTACAAACTTTTTTCATGCATATAGAACTCAAAAAATATATACTTCCGCTAAAGCACACATTTAGTATCTCAAGAGAATCTCATGACTTTCAGAATACTTTAATTGTTGCGCTTTCTTTGGATGGAAAAACAGGATATGGAGAAGCAACTTCCAATCCGTATTACAAAATTTCGGTTGAAAGCATGATGGAAGAAATCACTTCAATTAAAAATGAAATTGAAGATTTTGATTTTACTTCTCCAGAAATTTTTCACGCATTTTTGGTAAATAGAAAATTAAGCAATTTTGCAATTTGTGCTTTAGATCTTGCTGCACATGATCTCTATGGAAGATTAAAAGGAAAACCGCTTTACGAAATTTGGGGTACATCAAAAGAAAACTATCCGATTACAAATTACACCATAGGTTTAGATACGATAGATAAAATGGTGTTGAAAATGAAAGAAGTACCATGGCCTATTTACAAAGTAAAACTAGGTACTGATGATGATGTAGCTATTGTAAAAGCACTCAGAAAACATTCTGATGCCATCTTTAGAATAGATGCAAATTGTGCCTGGACTGCTAAAGAAACAATTTTCAACGCACCCTTTTTAAAAGATTTAGGTGTGGAATTTTTAGAGCAACCCTTAAAAGCTGATGATTGGGAAGGCATGGAAAAGGTGATGCACCAAAGTGTCTTACCTGTTATTGCAGATGAAAGTTGTATTGTAGCATCTGATGTTGAAAAATGTGCCTTGCATTTTACGGGAATCAATATAAAGTTAACCAAGTGTGGCGGCCTTACCCCTGCACTACAAATGATTAAAGAAGGAAAAGAATTGGGGTTAAAAGTTATGGTAGGTTGTATGACGGAATCTACGGTTGGTATTTCAGCTATTGCTCAACTATTACCACAATTAGATTATGTTGATATGGATGGTGCCATGCTTTTAAGTAACGATATAGCCAAAGGTGTACAAATTACTTCCAATGCTGAAGTTATTTTTCCTGAATTAGCTGGCAGTGGAATAACGTTGTTATAATGATTTACGAGGTAGAAAATTTTCCCAGCCGTGAAATTACCATTCAAAATGAGAAGTTTCTATATTTTGGAGGAACCGCCTATTTAGGGTTACAAACTGATAAAGATTTTCAAGAAATATTTATAGACAACATAAAAAAATACGGTACCAATTATGGTGCTTCTCGAAAGGCCAATGTTCAATTAGCTATTTATGAAAAAGCTGAAAATTATTTAGCAGATTTTATTGGTAGTGAAGACTGTCTTACCTTATCATCAGGTTTTTTAACAGGTCAGATGCTTGTAACATACTTTCATGCTACAAATCGCCAATGCTTTTATGCTCCTGCAACACATGAAGCTCTACATGTATTAAACACTAAAAATCACGAAAGTTTTGATGAATTAGTTCATGATATAAATCATAATCTTGAAACCACAAACAAAAATCCTGTTCTCTTTTTAGATTCGATGCTTCTTAACGGTAAAAACTATCCCGATTTTGAATGGCTAGGTAAAATTAATCTCGAAAGAATTACAGTAGCAGTTGATGACTCACATGGTTTTGGAATCGTTGGTAAAAACGGAACAGGAGTCTACGAGTTATTGGCTAAATTAAATCCACGTGAACTATTTGTTTGTGGTTCCTTAGGAAAAGGGTTTGGCATACAAGCTGGGTTTATTGCAGGCACTAAAACGAGCATTGAAAACCTGCGTTCTACAAATATGTATGCGGCAGCTAGCCCTGCTGCACCGGCTACAATGGCTACCTTACTAGCATCTAAAAAAATTACCGATATAAAGAGAAAAATATTATTAGAAAACATTCAACATTTCATTTCAAATATATCGCGAATTGAACAATTTAAATTCCTGCCAAATTATCCCTGTTTTGCTTTTGAAAATGAAAAATTAGCTGCGCATCTGGAAAAGAATAAAATACTTGTAACAAATTTTAATTATCCCGAAGAAAAAGACCATTTAGTCCTTAGAATAGTATTGAATGCTAATCACACGCAAAACGATATAAAAAGGCTAACTACACTTATTAATAATTTTTCATAAAACAATAAGCAGGTGTACGTTGATAAAAATATCATATTCGTGATATTTTAAACAAAAACCAACACTTTTATTAAATTTTATCGTAACTTCTTAGAATATACACATTTTTAACCTAAAAAGATACGACCATGAAAAAATTACTAGGATTGGTTTTTCTGATGCTATTCCTCATTTCCGCAACGGAAATGGCATCTACAAAACCTGAAATGCATCCTTCTATCGAAGGAACTTGGGAATTAGTAAGTCATTATAATTATATAGATGGCGAAAATGTTTCTGATACCATACCAGCTACTGATGGTTATCGGCAAATTAAAATGTATTATGATAATAAAGTTATGTGGACGCGATATGTACCGAATGATTCAGTAGAATGGTTTGGATATGGCTCTTATGAAGTTGAAGAAAATCAACTGCAAGAGACCTTAGAATATATGTCTGCTTCTATGCGAAAGGTTGCAAATAAAGATATGACCTGGACAATGGAACTTCAATTAAAAAACAATTCTTTTAGTCAAATTTTCACAGACGAAGAGGGCAATCGAATAAACTCTGAAAATTACAAAAGACTAAATTAAAATACTTGTAAACAAAATGCCCTGCAAAAGCAGGGCATTTTGTATTCTAATCAAAAAATATTATGCAAGTTCATTTTCTTCAGGAACTTCTTTAGAAGCTAAGTAACGCTCTGCATCTAGCGCAGCCATACAACCTGTACCTGCAGCAGTTATTGCCTGTCGGTATACGTGATCCGCAGCATCACCAGAAACAAATACACCTTCTACATTGGTTTTAGATGTCCCTGGAGTTTTAATAACATACCCTGTTTCATCTAGATCTAAATACTCCTTAAAAATATCAGTATTTGGTTTATGGCCTATGGCAACAAAAAATCCTGTAGCAGGAATATCAAAAATAGCTCCTGTAATATTATTCTTTGCACGTACACCAGTTACCACTTGTCCGTCACCTATAACTTCTTCAGTTTCGGTATTAAACAAGATTTCAATATTTTCTGTATTTTTTACTCTAGCTTCCATAATCTTTGAAGCTCTAAAAGCATCTCTACGAACCAACATAGTTACTTTTTTACATAGCTTAGAAAGATAATGCGCTTCTTCGGCAGCAGAATCTCCTGCACCTACAAGAACAACTTCCTGATTTTTATAAAAGAATCCATCACATACAGCACAAGCAGAAACACCACCACCTAAGTTCAAATATTTTTGCTCAGAAGGTAATCCTAAATATTTAGCAGTTGCACCTGTCGAAATAATTACCGTATCACAATGAATTTCTTTAGTTTCATTTACCCAAACTTTATGTACAGGTCCCGAAAAATCAACTTTAGTTACCCAACCATCGCGAACATCAGTGTTAAATCGCTCAGCTTGCTTTTGAAACTCCATCATCATTTCTGGTCCTGTTATCCCATCTGGATAACCAGGATAGTTCTCAACTTCATTCGTAGTTGTCAATTGTCCACCTGGTTGTGTACCTTGGTACAATACTGGCGACATATTAGCTCTGGCAGCGTAAATCGCAGCAGTGTATCCTGCTGGGCCAGATCCGATAATCAAACATTTTACTCTTTCTATATTTTCTGACATGTTCTTTAATTTAATGCTTATACAAAAGTAGTTGATTTGCAAAAAACCTTACATTTTAATTATCAAAAGTTTTCGGTACATTTGTCCACTAATTCGGATTACAAATGGTGCTAGCTGTTTATGTTGATTGGAAGTAAACTCCGAATTCCAATTGAATTAAAATTAAATATTAAGTTTTAATATTTTTTTGGATTAAAATAAAGTTGTTCCCCCAATTTTTAGTGTTTTAAAGTGTTTGGCAAGATTATTGAAAATAATAATCTGACAAACAAGGACGAAAAAATTAACGAACATTGCCAATCATGAGTAATAGAAAACTGAGGAGTATAGTCGTAGACGATTCTGAAATACAAAGAACGATTGTTGCTAAATTAATTACCAATCATCCGAATCTTGAATTAGTTGCTGAATACAGGAATGGTGTAGAAGTACTAAAGAATGTAAAAAGCAATGAAATAGATGTTATATTCCTAGATGTTGAAATGCCCTTAGTTAATGGATTTGATTTATTAAGTTCAATGGAGCATACTCCGCAAATAGTTTTAATTAGTTCTGACCCCAGTTATGCCTTAAAGGCTTTTGATTTTAATGTTACCGATTATTTACTTAAACCAATAGATGAAGCCAGGTTTAATATCGCAGTGAGGAAAACTCTGGATGCTTCATTAAATAAAGCGAAGGTTGTAGAAGATGATCGCCATATTTTTGTAAAAAGCAGTCTCCAAAAAGTTAAAGTTAAACTAACGGATATTAAATGGGTAGAAGCTTTAGGTGATTATGTTCGTCTTAATTTAAACGATTCTTCCATTTTGGTTTTATCATCAATGAAATCATTTTCTCAAAAACTACCTGAAGATGATTTTCTAAGGATTCACAAATCGTATATTGTAAACCTGCACAAGGTTGATAAATTTAACAGCAATTCTGTTGAGCTCTGTGGTGAAAAACTACCTCTAAGCAGAAAAAGAAAAACAGAACTTAAGGAAGCTTTGGGTGCTGCTTAACCGTTTTAGTTAGAATAACTGAATGTCCCAGTACTTGGCTTAACCTCAAAAGCATCCAATTCTATATTAAATTTTTCTCTATAGGCTTGCGTAGCTGCATTTACAAAATCATCCACTGCATTTTTATGAACAATATTTAAAGTGCAACCTCCAAATCCTCCACCAGTTTGCCTCGCTCCTAGCACATGTATATTTGACTTAGAAAATTCAACTAAAAAGTCTGATTCCGCGCAACTCACTTCATAAAATTTACTAATACCCTCATGTGCTTTATAGAGTATTTGTCCTACTGTTTCCAGGTCATTAGCTGTTAAAGCCGCAGCCATTTGATGAACCCTTTTGTTTTCAGCGATAATAAAAGAACAACGATTATATACTGTTTCAGAAATACGCTCTTTCACCCCTTCTAACATTGCCATACTAGCATCACGTAAGTAGTTAACTTCCGGGTAATCTTGTTTTAAAATAGCAACACCTTCTTCACATTCATTTTTTCGCGTATTATACTCACTTGTAGCCAAGTTATGTGAAACTTTAGTATTTAGTAATATTATTTTATAGGGCTCCAGATTAATTGGAATGGGTTTGTATTCCAGCGTTCTACAATCTAATAAAAGCATATGCCCTTTTTGACTCATTACGGAAGCAAATTGATCCATAATACCACATTGCGTACCGGCGTAGGTATGTTCTGCAATTTGCGATAGTTTTACCATTTCCATTTTCGATAGACCTAAATCGAAAAGGTCATTTAAACCAAAAGCTAAACCACATTCAAGTGCAGCAGATGAACTTAAACCAGAACCCGTAGGCAAGTTACTTTCTATGGTACAATTAAAACCGCTTAACTTATTTGTGCGTTTTGAAATCTCATTTAAAACCCCTAGAATATAATTTTCCCATTCAACAGAACTTTTTTCAAGTGTATTTAAGTCTAGCTCAAAACCAGTATTAAAAGTTGTACTATATACTTGACATTTATTGGGCGATTCATTTTTAGCAAACTGAAAAACAATTTTTTTTTCAATGGCCGTTGGAAGCACAAACCCCATATTATAATCGGTGTGCTCACCAATTAAATTAATTCGTCCAGGAGATTCTACTATTAATTCTGATTTGAAATTTTTAATAAATTCCATAAACTATTTGTTCTTTTTATTTGCAAGCATCGCAGGGGTAGCCACTGTTCTAAATCCCAAATGTTCTAAAGATGAATCCAGACTTGTTGCCATACGTGCTGAAATTCTATAACTAGCGCAATAAGAAGCATTGCACAAAAACGAACCACCTTTCATCACTTTCTCTTTGGCATACGGATCACGCTCATTAAAAGCACTAGCGGCCCCTTGTGGATTATAAAGTTCGTTTTCTTGATTGGCCACTTCGTTGTAATAATTTGTATTGTACCAATCGCTAGTCCATTCCCATACATTCCCGGCCATATCATATAAACCGTTATCATTTGGTGGATATGATTTTACTGGTGATCTAGCTTCAAATCCATCTGCTTTTGTATTCGATACTGGAAATTCACCTTCCCAAGAGTTCACTTTTGTAGACAAACCTGAGGCATCATCGCCCCAAGTAAATATTTTATCAGTGTTATCAGCTCTTGCTGCAAGTTCCCATTCTGCTTCTGTAGGCAACCTATGCCCTATCCACTCACAATATGCCATGGCATCTTCGTAAGCTATATGTACAACAGGGTTATTGTCTAATCCTTTTATAGAACTATCAGGTCCGTTTGGATGTTTCCAATTTGCACCTATGGTCCAATTCCACCATTGCGAGAAATCATATAAATTAGGAACCGAGCTTTTTGCTTTTTTAAAAGTCAATGATCCAGGTTGCATAATACTATCATGTGGTTTTGGTGTACCTGCAGGCAATTGTTTTTTCATTTCTTCCCAATCCAGTGCACGTTCTGCTACAGTTATATACCCAGTTTCTTTTACAAATTTTGAAAATTGCGCATTCGTCACTTCAGTTACATCCATAAAAAAGCCATCAACGGCCACCTTAAAATTAGGACTTTCGTGTCCCATTGCCATTTTATCTTGCGCTACAGCACCTTGTAAAAAACTAGCTCCTGCAACCCATGTCATCCCTTTAGGAGTTTCAACATTTTCTGGCACTTCTTTAACTAGTTCTTCAGGAACTTTTGATATAATTTCCTTTTTTTCAGTTTCAACACTTTCAAGTTTGGCAGCTTCCGACTTCTTTACCTCCTTGCATTGAAAAACTAATCCTGCTAAAACAATTACTACTAAACATTTATAAAATTGCATTCCTCTTTATCCTTATTTTTTTGTGGCAGCAATTTACTTAATACTTAAGAAATTACAGTCAAGATTTTAATATTCATTCGCTCAACAAACCACTGTTAAGTAATGGAATTGCAAAACTCTGTAACTCAGGCTCATCTCTTTCTTTCGCAAATATTTCAGAAGCTTTTTTTAATATTTCAGGATGCTCATCTGCAATATTCTGTTGCTCTGCTGGGTCATCCTTTAAGTTATACAATTCGATGGTAGGTTTTTCTTCTGACTTTAGATGCTGTCGAACTATTTTCCAGTCGCCCATACGCATGGCCACCTGTCCTCCATAACTTGGAAACTCCCAGTACAAAAATTCATGCTCATTTTGTTTTTCTACAGACAAAAAGGTTGGCAATAAACTTATACCATCAGTATCAAATGTATCTGTATATCCTGCTATATCTGTAAAAGTAGCAAGCATATCATAATGCACAGAAATTTTATCACTTTTAGACCCTGCTTTTATTTTAGCAGGCCAAGAAGCTATCATAGGTA
>NZ_JBDVFA010000091.1:0-15933 GCF_039941195.1 Aurantibacter sp.
AAAAAATTAGGTGTCCATTTACATTGTGGTTTAGGAATTGAAGATATTGATGCGACTAAGAAAACAGTTACTGATTCTAATGGTGAAGAACATAACTACGACTTGTTAATCATGGCAACAGGTAGTAGAGCATTTGTACCAAGCGAAGTACAAATCAATCAGCCTGGTAGGTTTACAATGCGTGAACGAGGCGATGCAGATAAACTACGCCATTACTTAAAAAAAACTGAATTACCGGTAGAAAAGCAACACGTAGTGATTGTGGGTGGAGGACTTCTAGGGTTAGAACTTGCAGCTGCCTTAAAACATATTGGCATCAATATTAGCATTGTACAACGTGCACACAGATTAATGGAACGTCAATTAGACGATGTAGCCAGTAGATTACTAGCAGAAGATGTATCCGAAAGAAATATTGACCTTTACTTTGACAATGAGGTAAGTACTGTTTTTGAAGAAAAAGAGAACGCACATACGCTATTAGTTAATTTAAAAACTGGTAGAACATTACAATGTAATGCCATTGTGTACGCAATTGGTACACGACCTAATATAGAATTAGCAAAACGAGCAAATTTAAAAACACGACGTGGACTTATTGTAAATTCTTATTTACAATCTAGCGATCCTTCTATTTTTGGTTTGGGTGAAATAGCAGAATTTAATAACGCTCTTTTTGGCATAACTTCAGCTGCCGAACAGCAAGCTGATATTGCAGCTAATTATATTTTAGGAGATTTCAGTAGTATGTACAATGGTTCAGTTCTAATGAACATTTTAAAATTTGAAAATCTGGATTTGTGTAGTATTGGAATGGTAAATGTTCCTTCAGACGACAGTAGTTATGAAGAAATAATTTTAATGGATGTTAGTCAACGCTTTTATAAAAAATGTATCGTTAAAGATGACACATTAAAAGGAGCCATTTTAATGGGTGACAAAAATGAGTTCGCTGAATTTAAAAGACTTATTGAAGAGGAAATAGAATTATCGGAAAAACGTAATGAGTTACTTCGTGGAGCATCAAACACAGAACCTTTAAAAGGAGAATTAATTTGTTCGTGTAGCCAAGTTGGTGAAGGAAATATTACGGATGCCATTGCTGGCGGATGTACTGAATTTAAAAAATTATGCACGCAAACTGGTGCAGGGTTAGGTTGTGGCAGTTGTAAACCAGAAATTAAAGCCCTCTTAGACAATCAATTGGTAAACGCTTAAAACTAAGCTAAAGAAGATAATATGAACGACGACTTATATCGCATCTTACTAAAAGGAGGAGTTACTTCTCCTGGTGAATTAAAAGACATTATTCTAATGCTTGAATCCGCTGGCTTAAATGAAGTATTTTTTGGATCACGACAAGATTTATTATTTCCCTTAAAAGATGTAAAAGAAGAATTACAATTAGAACAATTGTCGAAATTTAATACCGATATTGTTACCAATAGAAGCTATCAAAATATTATAAGCTCCTATGTATCTGCTGATGTTTTTGAAATGACGTATTGGCTTAAAGGTTCAACCTATTTATACATTTTAGAAGGTTTTGATTACTTACCAAAACTTAAAATAAATGTTACAGACCCAAAGCAAAGATTAGTACCATTATTTAGCGGAAATTTAAATTTTATTGCGTCGGAAAGTGAAGATTATTGGTACTTAAATATAAAATTACCACATTGGAAAACAGCACAATATTATCCTGTTCTTATTTATAGTTGGGATATAAATATTATTTCGAAAACTATTGAAGAAATACATGAAGATATTACCGACGTAGAGGAATTATTTTTTGTGTTAAACAAAAAGATTGATACCAATAATAAGACTATTGAAAAAGATTTAGAAGTACCCTTTCTAACATTTCCATATTATGAAGGGATGAACCGAATGGGTATTGACCAATACTGGTTGGGGTTATATTGGCGTAATAACAATTACGACCTTTCATTCTTAAAAGATTTTTGCGGTTTTTGTCTAGATAATAGTATTGGAAAAATATGCATTACACCTTGGAAATCATTCATTGTAAAAGGTATCAAACAAAAAAGTAGGCCAGAGTTAGAGCGATTTTTAGGTCAAAGAGGAATCAATGTAAGGCATTCACAATTAGAAATGAATTGGCATGTACCTGTTGATGATAGCGAAGCTTTAGAACTTAAAAAATTCTTAGTACGAAGTTTTGACCAAAATGATATTAGCACCTATGGATTAACTTTTGGCATTAGTAATGATGTCGGAAAACGTTCACATTTTTCATCAATTGTAATTGAAAAAAATAGTGCCCCTACCCTAGTAATGGATTTTGAAGTAAGACCGACTTATAACGTCTTGCATTTTGAAAACTTTGATCCAAATACTCAAAAATATCTCGCACATGCTCACGATGTAGACAAAATAGAGCTACCTGGCCTTCTTATGGAGCTTAGTAAAAAATATTTTGAACAATTAGGGACAATAAAAACAAAAGAAGAGAAAGTTAAAAATACTGATGAAAATGAATTACATTTTGTACATCAATGTCCATCTTGCCTAACCATTTACGATGCAACATTTGGAGACATTACCGCAAATATTGATGCGGGAACAGCTTTTGAAAATTTACCTGATAATTATTGCTGCTCTGTATGCGAAACTTCTAAAGACGAATTTAAAAGTATTGAAATACAATTGCATTAATTTAAAGAATAGCTGTTAAATTAAACAGCTAAATCTAATTTAGCACCTATTACATTGGTGCATCGAACCAAAAATCAAGTGTTTCAATTTTGGGTTTATCATTTTGGGCGTCATTTGGAGAACCTCCTTGTCCACCACCTCTTTGGCCACTGCCTCCTTGGCGACCACCACCTCTTTGGCCACCACCTTGTCGACCGCCGCCGCCTCTTTGACCGCCACCTCTACCTCCCATACTAATATTTGGACGTTCAGCTTGAGATTTTTCTTCAGGCCCATTCGTTTTAATACCAATCATTAATTTATTAAAATCAGCTTTAGGGTTATCGCTAATTTTATTTTTAGGAATAGTCAAACTATAATCTAATAATCCGGTCGCTTCATCATAGGTATATCCTAAAGATATCCCTACCGTATTCAATAGAATATGAAATTCTTCATCCACCTCAAAATAGCTATATATAGCTTCTTGTGGAAGCTCATTTTCAATTATATTTTTAATTTGAATGCTTCTTTTATCCGCTATTTCTTCTCCCAATACTTCTTCACCTCCCCTTTTACTATTTGGGCGCGAGGGTTCTAAAGGATATTTCACATACACATTTTGTTTCTTTTTTCCTTTTACATCAAAAAAAACGGATACGCCCATATGTAACATAGACATAATCGTATTGGTGTCTGCTGTACTAATATTTAAGTATACAGATTGCAGGTCATGGTTAAACTTATAGCTTACGTTTTCATCAACTATAATTATTGTATCCGATTCAAAACCTATTTTTAATTCTTTAGCATTCAAATTTAGTATTCCAATAACAATTGCTAATGCCGTAAATATGTGTCTCAATTAATTTTTCTTTAGGATTGATTGTAAAAATACTTTTTAAATAACCTTTTACCTTCTCTTTTTAGATTCTTTTTAGTGGGTCATTAATTCTTCTTTAGAAATAAAACCATCGCTATTTTTATCTATTGATGAAAAACTTTCTTTCAAACGTCCCTTAGCCTCTTCATTTGAAAGTTTACCATCTTTATTCGAATCCATTTCTTCCATAAGTTCACCTGCATTTGGGCGATCTTCAGGAGGTCCTCCCTGAGGTCTACCATCCTCATTTCCATGAGGACCTCTTTCCGGTCTACCTTGTGGATTTCCTTGGGGTTTATCATTTGGTCTTCCTTCAAGTCTTAGTTTATCTTTACCATGTGGAGGAGGTCCGCCGTGTTGCTCAGCAGCAAATTCTCCCATTAAACATCTACCCACATAAGGAAATTCATTTGTAACCAAGTACATATATTTTCCATCAATGGTAATGCCATTGCATTCATCTAAATCACCTAAGCCTTCAACATACTCAAAATCCGAACCAAAACTACCATCATGGTGTCCGCCTACAGCAACATCAATCGACCCCATAGGATTTGCATAGGTACAATCTTCACCATCACGATTACCATCAACCAACTTAAAACTTGGTTTATAGGCGTTACTTTTAGAATAATACATGGGGTAACCATCAAAAGCAAAACCTATATGCACTAAATCTTCACCATTGTCAAAGTTTTCAATTACTCCTGTTGGCGTACCATGATAGTGATATTCCCCAGTTGGTTGTACATGGGCATAGTTAGAATCTAATCCCATACTTATTAATTCTTGTATGGCTTCAACTCTATAATTCTCACCAGATTCGCAAACCACAACTTCAGCAGTTTGTGGTTCAAACTTTATCCCATTTAGGGCAATTCCAGGTGTTCTCACCCATTCAGCTTTACCTGTGAATTTAGGGTTTAAAGGAATCTCATACGTTTTATCTTGTGCCGAAATCGTATTCGGATTTCCAACATTCGGAAATTCTCCCGTAGTATGATTTGGTAATGCATTTGTAATTATCAAACGTTTGTTAGCCGTTAAACTGACTTTAGTTTTAGTTCCAAAATTTTCATCTTCTAAATCATACGCTCCAAAAAAACCAGCACTTGTCTTTGCATCATGGCTATGAGTATCACTACTATGCGTATGTGATTCATCATCATGCGAGTGTTTTTCCTTTTTCTCATTACAAGCAAGAAAAAACACCTGAACTAAACCTAGGATTGTGCAAAATACTATTCGTTTCATTTTTTTATTTGTTATTTTTAATGGAATCTAGTGTATTATCTTTTTCTTTAAATACATTCTTAATTAAAAATAAAAATCCAAATATTGCGAACACTATTAAGAGCATTTCGTATGAGAAAAAACTTGCTTTTGCTTCTGTGATTTCTACAAACTTATGATCATCAACATCCAACGATAATGTGTGATTGTTAGCATCGTTTAAAACAAAATGTTCTCTATTAAAACCTTCTTTTAAAAGAATTAAAGCACTCTCATTTTTTTGAATGTCCTCAAAGACCGTATTCTTTATTATTACATTTTCAAATTCTGATGGAATTCCAAACACTTCAAAAACTACTCTGGTTTCATGTCCCAATTTTACCATCCCTTTACCAAAAGAAATATCAGTTTTATTAAAACTAAATTCAAGATTGTTTTTAAGATGCTCTAAAACCATTTGTTGAAACTCCTCGGGGGTTTTATACGGAGTTTCTGCAAAATGTTTTCTTATTTCATATTGAAAAGCGGTCAATGAAGCACTAACCTGCAAAACCCAAGTACCATTTTCTTTTTCAACTAACATGGTTGTAGAAGTGTCTGCGCTATGAGCATTTGCCCCAGTGGCAATCAATAACAATCCGATAAAAAGAATTTTTTTTAACATAGTCCTATATTTTAAATGGCGTAAGCGCCTTTTAAACCATTTATAAAATTATTATTACCTGCCTCATCAACATGATAATGGTAGCCACGAATATCATCTGTATGCCCTCGCAATTCATCTAAGTCTGTAGGAACATTACCATCCGCATCTTCTAATTCATAAATTCCGTATCCATCTAATGCATAACCTATTAAAGAAGAATGTCCATCTTCTTGTACAATCACATGTCGTTCGGCAACACCCATTGTTGCAGCATGGTAATGATATCCTTGATTTACATTTATATGCCCACCAGCATCATCAAAAGGAGCAAGTGTGTAAGCACCTAGAATATTATCAACTGGTGCAGGTGCTGAGAACTCTATCCCATTGAGTGCCACACCACGTGTTGAAGGCGCTGTATTTCCAGCCCCACCAGGTCCTGTGGAAAACAGTACAGCATTGTCTTGAAGTACCGGCGATATCGGAATAAGCCAAGTTTGGCTAAGATCAGTTATATACGAAGGCAGACATTCAACACAAAAATTTTCATATTCTGAACCTACGTTTGGGTTAGCTGCATTTTCGCAATCTTCCTGCGTATCGGTAATATAGATATCTCCATTAGCATCGTACATTTGCCAGTTATTATCATTATAAAAAGTGGCTAAATTTTCAACGAATGCTCCATCTACATCATAAACCTCACCATTTTCCAGCCAGATTCCTCCCGCTTCAGCACTATCAGAAATATTATCAGGACACCACGGTCCCATATCATGATCAGCTGGTGCACTAGAAGTAACTATTTGATAGCAATCTGTTTCGGTGCCATCTGACAAGGTACAAGGCACAGTAGTAATTGTGACGTTATCTGCTGTAAAATAACTTGCATCCACACTCACTGTTGAAGTGTCGTCACCAGTGTCATCATCAGCTATTTCCTCATCTCCCTCCGTATTAGTATCATCGTCGGAACAAGACGTAAAACTTAGAAATATAATAAAAAGCATTGCTGATATTTGAAAAGGAAATTTGAAAATTGGTGAATTCATAATTTTAGAATATTAATTTATTGAAAACTAGTTTCCGTTTTTTAAGCTACTTTAAGAGCTATTGCTTTTGATTTTATCTTTAGATGATATTCTTAAAAATAACTTGCGCTCGATTTCGATTTATTTCAAAAAAAACTTCGTAATCGCTTACGAAGTTCTTAATCGAATAAACTTGGAAAATGGTAACTTATAAACCAAGTGCTACAACTGCTGGATCCTCAGAATAAAACACATAAGCTCTCCATATCGTTGCATAATTTGTTTTGTAAAGCCATTCTATTTCTCCCTGGCTATTAACTTCCCATAAAGTACCATCTCGACCTTCGGCAATCAACGTATTACCGTTATCCATCCGCACTGCACTCGAGAGTCCAGAAGAATAAAGATCACTATTGGTAAAAGACCATACAACGGTGGGTTCATTATCTTGACCTGCAATTAATTGATATGGAGGATTCAATTCATATTCTACCACTTGAGATTGATTATTAAATACATCATTTGCATATGCTAACATATTACCTGTATCTAACAAATTTGGATAATGTACATTACTTAATGTAGACTCCCCAATATTGTCGTAAGTTTCTGGGTTGCCAAAACGATAAACAAGATCGCCACCTAAACCGTAATTACCTCCTGTATTGGTGCTCGATTCATTGGTTGTTGTACTATGGTCTATAACCCATATCTCGCTATAATTATTTACCGTCAAATAAAGCAAGTCTTTTTCTTCGTCCAAAGTAAGACCATTAATGTGCATTATATCACCATCATTTCTAGTTTGATAATTATAATTTACGTCTATCTTATTTGGATTTTCACTAACTACACCGAAATTAGCTTTTGTATTATCATAGTCCTGAATAATATGATCCATTGCATGCCACTCCCAAACAATTTCTTCGGTAATAGGATTCATTTCAATTATGGATTCTGGGTTTAAATTGTAATTAGCTGCAAACCCTTCTTCACTTGCTTCGGCTTGTGATAATTCACTCCATACAGGAAAGATTATGTTACCGTTAGAAAGGTATTCAACATCGTGATGTGCTGTATAATCATCCGTTGAATACGAAACTTCCCAATCAATAGATTGATCGGCATTAATTTTACGAAATATACCTCCGTATCCTCCGTAGGTTATGGACGCATTGGTAGCTTTGAGACAAACCACCAAACTTCCATCAGATAGTAAATTAATATCATTACCAAGGGATTGACCAAATTCCCAGTTAAAAAGTTCATCACCATCATAATTAATAAGATGAGCTTCATTATTTTGTTGATCCGCAATCAAAAAATAAGTCTCGCTATCAGGTGCGTCATCTAAATCATCTTGATCTTCATTTTCATCTATAATTATATCACTATCCGAATCGGAACTACAGCCATAACTTAGGATTGAAATTACAGCAAAACATAAGGGCAAAAAAGCATATTTTTTCATATTCTATTTTTTTAATATTTAGATGACATAGTCTCAATAAACTTGCGCTCGATTTCGATTTATTTCAAAAAAAACTTCGTAATCGCTTACGAAGTTTTCTAATAAATCAACTATCAAAAAGTCAAGCCAAAAATTATTGACAATTAATAATTGAAGGGAACTAAATTTTAAATTTCTAGTTTTAGCGCTTTCACATCGGTAATTAATTGGGCAATAGAAGCTCTATTTAAACCATTATAAATACCACGAATATGTTTCTTCTTATCGATAAGAAGAAAGTTTTCGGTATGTAAAAAGTCATTAATATCTTTCGGAACTCCTAAATCGTTTTCGACGAAATATTGATTTCTACCCAGGTTATATATTTCAGTTTTATCCCCCGTAACTAAGTGCCATTTATTATCTATAATATTATTTTCTTCCGCATATGATTTTAACACGGATACCGAATCTATTGACGGCGTTACAGAGTGTGACAGTAATAGGATGTCCGAATCTTCTTTAAACTCTTCTTGTACCTTTTGCATACTACCTGTCATTTTTAAACAAATGCCCGGGCAAGTTGTAAAAAAGAAATCGGTAATATATATTTTATCATCAAAAGTTTTTTGGGTAATGGTATCACCCAATTGATTTACAAGCTGAAAATCAGGAATTTTATGAAAAACGTTTTCCTCTTCACTATTAGGTGTAATCCATTGCGGTGTAAAACTTTCATCAGAATAATAAGGTAAATATACTACCCTACTCGTTTCTACAACTTGTTTTGGTTTTTTAACTTCTGCTTCTTTACAAGATGCTAATAGTGCAAAAAACAAAATTGTTAATAACCTAATTTTATTTACTTCTAACAACGACTTCATCTTCTAATTGATAACATGAATTGGCTCTTTTCATTCCAAAAATTCGACCATTTTTAGCTTCGTAATTCACATACAAAGCTCCGTTTTGAAGCCATGCCTTTTGCATGCCTTCTTCTTTACCATTTACGAGTTGACGTTCTTTAGCCAGCACACCATTAGGGTACCATTTTTTCTCGACACCATTTATTTCACCTTTTAAATAAGCGGTCTGCGAACCTAAATTTCCATTCTCCCACCAACTTTTATAAGTTCCGGTTAAACGGTTATTTTTATAAAATGATTCCACTCGAAGCACGCCATTTTTTGACCATCTTTTCGCAATACCTTCTCGCTTGCCCTTATAAAAACCAAGACGTTCTTCGACAGTACCATTTGGATAATATTTTATGGAGTATCCATTAAATGGATGACCTTTATAATACCATTTTGCTTCAATTGGGTTAAGCTCAAGCTCTTTTTTATCCACTTCCAAAGCATTGATAGTAATAGTTTCACTAGCTGTATTTCTTGGTAAAGTATTCTTGCAGTTCGTTACTAAAACAACTGCAAAAAAGATAAAAAATAGTTGCGAAATATTTTTCATTTAGTATCCTTGATATGGTCCAGCAAAAGCAAGATATGATCCCGTTGTTGAATACACTTCATTAATAATATGATAGTGATATTCTCCATCAGGATTATGAGGTGTGGGCCCGAAATGACCTCCTGATCCATCTAAGTCAGTAGGATATTCATCTGATGGATAATCTCGTCTACCGTACAAAAATACACCGTCTAAAAGTATACCTACAAGATTGTCATCATCATTGGTAAACGCCTTTGGCTCTAAATGATAATGGTATACTCCAGGTCCAATATGTGCGCCTGTCCAATCTAAACTAGCTGCTGCTTGATCCAAAGCTCCATTACCTTCTTGGTCATTAAAAATAGAAGCTCCGCTTACCGCTATTCCAATAGTATTTAACTGCGTCGCCACTGTGTTACCCGTTAAATCTGGAGTAGCATCAACCGTAATTGTTGTTGCATTATTATTACTAGACATTATACTAGGTGTGGTTGCAACTCCATCTTCCTCAATATACAATTCGTTGCCTTCTCCCCAATAAACAGTTTCGTGATTTGGTAATCCAGTTGTTTCAATCACAACATTTGATCCATCCAAATAAATTGTAGTAGCGTCTGTATTAAATTCGGCAAACGCAGCATGTAATTCCGTTACAATTTCATCATCATCTGAACTTTCATCATCTGTATCTGTAACGGAATCATCAATCACTGCATCATCGGTATTATCTGTACTACAAGAAGCAACTCCGGCCAACATAATGATGGCCATTGTTGGAATAATTGCTAAATGTTTATATGTATTAATCATTCTAAATTCTTTTGTTTGTTATTTAGATGCATTCTTTAAGAAAAACTTGCGCTTTGATTCATTTTTGATCAAAAAAGATTCATAATTTCCTTATTATCAATACTATGAACCTTTTAATTCCTTGTTTAATTTAACAGCAATCGACTGAGTTTTATGCTTTAAATTTTCGGCAATACCCAATATCATTTTGGTCTGTATCAACCTATCTATTACACTATTCTGATATTCTTTACTATCCAATAAATCTGAATAATTAGATTTTTTACTGGATCGTTTTATTCTTTTATAATTAAAACTATCTTCTGGAAGGAGGTCTATTAAAGAAACATGTTTTTCAATTACTGGTTTTAATCGATTTGTGATTATATCGGAAATTTTTTCTTCTTGCTCATCAAATTTATCTAACTCGTTAGGGTAAACCGCTATCAATTCTTTTAATGAATCGCTATCAATAAACTCAAACTTGTTCGTAATATTAATTGAGTTTATAGACTCATTACGCATGATAACTTTATTATAATTTAAGTTTACAATAAGGTCTTTAGCTTCAACAGTTAGCTCATTTGGTTGTTCGCCTAAATAATTGAGTGTATTTTCAAGTTTTTCTATACTATCAGAATAACTCACAATTGCACTATCCAAAACAATCAAATTAGTATCTAACTCTTGACTTAAACTCTTGTAAATCTTTAACTCAACAATTCTATTTTTCCTAATTTCATTCAAGCTATTAATTTTCCATGCGATAAGAATCCCTATTACAATCAATAAAATTTCACCGAGCGCATATAGGAGGTAACTTTTTATTTTACCTGAAAGCAATAACTGCTTTCTTAACTTTCTAAAAACTTTCATTTTTGCTGTTCTAGGTTTAGTGTTTAAATTATAAAAGCTTCGCAATCACTCACGAAGCTTTTAAACACACTACTCAACTCAACTCTAACTTTTAACTCAATTATTTAAATAATTATTTACTGCAGATGCTCTTTGTGAAACATGAGAATTAAGTTCACTTATAGCTGCTTGAAAGTCCGAACTATTATTTAAAAATGTGTATCCAGATTCTTCTATAATTGCATATGGCTCTACCAAACTTGAATAAGAACTATATAATGCTTGCATAGTACTAACATTAAAAGGCCCTTCTGCAACATCTTGAACATAACCATCGTAAATTTCTTTATACACAGGATCTTCATATAAATATGAAATTAATGGCCATTGGGCTGCAGTTAAGTCAGAAAAATCAAGCTCGAGAGAACCACCTTGATTTCCATTTTGCAATGCTTCGTTATTATCCCATGGAATCCATGTTAATTTGTCATTATCAGGATTATTATACAGGAAATAATTATGCGTCATTCTGCCATACGTATCCCAATTTTGTATCACTGTATTTACTGCTAGGTAATTTAAGAATACATCGGTATCGAAAACTGCTTCTAAATTCGTACGCCAAGTTGCTGCATCAGTTGTTCTAGAGCCATCATTTAAAATATCAAATAAGGCTTCTACATCTGTGAAATCGGCTTCATCTTCATTATTTTTCTTTACAAATTCATCTTCATCATATGTACCTGTAGCAAAACTAGCGGCATCACCATCGGGTTTATATAGATTACCATCTTCATCACCAAATTGATCTTCTAAAACAGTATCATCTACTTCTTCTACCATTGTATACACACCAAAATATTGTGGTCCATCTCCATAATCAACATACAACGTATAAAATGCAGTATGGGAAACTGCTAAGCCTGCATTTTTAAATACATCTGCAGCTACCTTCTCGCGAAGCATCGATTTATCATTATAATTATTTTTAAGACTTAACTTTTTGAATCCGTAAAAGCGTTGGTTTTTTATTTGCGGATAATCATCTTCAAATTCATCAAAATCTAGTTTAAAAGATAATTTAAGGATACCCGATTGCCAACTACTTTGCAAGCTTGAATTCCCTTTGAACCTTACCCCTACTCGATACCATTCTTTATCATCATAATAAACTTCAGCCGGCACAAAAATGGGGTCTTCATCAGAAAATGAAGTACCTCCGCCTCCTCTACCAAAAGTTCCATACAAACTTGTCATATCATCCAACATACTTTGCCAACGGTCTTCAGTAATTACAATATCGATTCGCTTTACAGCATTATCTTCAAAAACCTCCTCGAAATCTGGATCCACATCATTACTATGTGTTTCTGTTGTCCAATCGGTAGCATCAAAGTCAGCATCATCAATGACGACTTCATCTTCCGATTCATCTTCATCTTCTATAACTTCTTCTTCATCAATAAGAGTAGCGATTTCGTCATCATCGCTGCATGAAGAAAAAATAGACAAAGACACACTAAAAAGTATTATACAAAAAGGTGTATGGAATTTCTTGCTAGTTAAATTCATTTGATTATTTATTTGATTATCTATTAGCTATTATTTCTTAGAAGGTCTTTTTGGCTTTGGAGCTTTCTCAAATTCATCTTCAGAAATAAATCCATCTTCATTCGCATCGATGGTATCAAAATTTTCAGCCAAAGGCCCTTTAACTTCATCTTTAGCAAGTTTACCATCTTCGTTAGCATCCATTTCTTTAACCAATTTTTCAAAAGTTGGCGGTTCTTTTCTATCACCACCTTGGGCGAATACGCTAGTAGAACCAAAAATGGCCATTCCAAAAACGATTATTGCTGTTTTAAATGTGTTTAATTTCATGTCTATTATTTTATGTTTGATAGTTTAGATGAGATTGTATTTTAAAACTTGTGCAACTCAATGTTAAATAAATGCAAAAAAAAAGACCCTTTAAAAAAAGGGTCTTTTCAGCATTTTATTTTAGCGTAATTGCGATAATAATTACTATTTACTTTAAGCGTAATTCTTAAAAGTTTAAGGTCCTGGAGGTGGTGGAGGTCCACTTTCTGGTCCACGACCACCTGGTGGAGGTCCGTCTTGATTATCAGGACCTCTTTGATGTAAAGCATCTTTTAAAATTAATGAAAATCTTTCTGTTTGTTCTTCATTACATATTTCATTTACAGCTCTGAAAAATTTAAAAGTCGCTATTTCCTTCTTTTTATTTTTATTTGCTACAATAGTAGTAATCGAGTCAATTAACTGGTCACTAACATTTTGAGCAGTTAGTAAACCAAACATATCATCTTTTGATTTTCTAATATCATCTAATAATATTCTTATTTCCTTTCTATGTTCAGTATTTAACTTCTTGAATTGTTTCATTTGTTTTTCATCAAACTGCAATTCTTTCGCAATAAAATTTGAAGGTCGAATATTATCTGGCCTTTTATTACCTATATTTCCGAAATGCCTGACCAAGAAAAAGCCATTCATTATAATTAAGAATCCTAATAAAATATATAAGAGTAAGTTTTTCTTCATAATCGCTAATTAATAAATGTAAGTATCAGAAGTACTTGAAGTAATACCATAAACATCGGCAAAATCCGAAACATCTTCCGTATAACTATCTGTGGTATTAGAATTAGATAACAATACAGCAGTATTTAAAAGCACGAAGCAAATAAGAGCTGCCGCTTGATATTTCGGTGTAAACCAATTAAGATATCTAACGCCTTTTTCCTGTTGTTCATTCTGTTGTACCATACGATTAAGCACTTTATCCTTAAAAAATGGAGGTGCTTTTACGCTATCAATCTTTGAAACACTATTTATTGTTTCATCAACAAGTTGGTTAATATTAATTTTATCTTTCATACTCCTAATCTTTGTATCTATTATTTAGATGCTAAAATCACTAATTACTTGCGTTAACTTTCAGTATTTTTATAATAATCTTGTAATAGCTCTTGTAGGTTCTTTTTTGCCCTAAACAAAAGAGACTCTATTGAAGATATACTTTTTTCAGTAATATCAGCAACCTCTTGATAACTCAAGTCATCTATTTTATTTAATGTATAAACTGTTCGCTGTGCTTCCGGAAGCCTATTAATAGCTGCAAAGAGTATTTCACTTTTCTCTTTATTCTCTAATTGCACACCTGGATGGTTAAATTCTGTAAAATACGAACTTCGATCAATGGGCGTTTCATTTCCTAGTATCGATTGCATAAATCCGAAGCGTTTCTTTGTATTTTTCTTACGAATAAACTCTAAACTTTTGTTAGTAGCAATTCGATAAATCCACGTAGAAAGTTTGGAATCACCTTTAAATTTATTGATTGAATCAAAGACTTCGATAAAAACATCTTGAGCAATATCTTCAGCGTCTTCAGCATTTGGAACAAAAGAAATACAAGTACCAAAAACCTTTTGTTGATATTCGTCAATGAGCTGACCATATGCCTGGTTTGATCCCTCTCTTAATGCTTTAATAAAATCTGCTTCTTGCAATGGGGTTTTTTTGGGCCTGCAAAATACATAAAATCAAAGTAGGATGATTTTAAGAAATTCTAATTTATTTTAATAAATGCAGTACTATTTAGCGATGTATGCGAATAAATCACGAATCTCATGATCTTTCATACCCATTAAAAGACGTTCTGGCATTAAAGATATTTTATTAGGACTCATTGTATCAATTTGATTTGTGGCTATTGTGGTAAGTTCGCCACTCATCGATTTTAAAGTAATTGCTTTAATACTTTTTTCAACTAAAGTACCTGAGATGGTTCTTCCGTCATTTAAAACTACTTGATAGTTTACAAACCCCTCTCTAATATCAGCACTCGGGTCTACAACATTAAACACCATATATTTTTTATTGTTTCTATCGTAACCTGTTAGATCCGGACCGATATCACCCCCTTCATCAAATAACTTATGACAAAGACCACATCTATTTGAATATAAAGATTTACCAGCCGTTGCGTTGCCTTCTCCATCATTTAAAACAATAAGAATATCAGTCATACGATCATTCTTATCCTCTGAAGAAGCCGGACCATTATTTGGCCATAAATTTGATACTGATTTAGTAATTTCAGTATCATTTAACAATTGCATCTGTCGAACAAGTTCTTCTGGCACATCTTCAACCGGTATCTTTTTCTTCACTTCAATAAGATGTAAAAAATCTTTAGTCCATTTAGGTCGGCTTGCAAATAAATTTAGTGCTGCCATTTTTAAAGTCTCATTACTTCTTAAATCAATTGAATACCAATCTAAAACTTGACTACTGATTTCAGGAGTATCAAAATTAACCAGCGCTTTTAAACAGGCCTCTCTTACAAGAACACGATAGTTTTTATCTCTCATGATACTTAAAAGAACAGGTACTGCTTTTTCAATTTTAGATTCCCCAATAAGTTTTATATAGGCAAGCCGATTTTCTACGTCTTCATTTTTATCAATAATAATTTCTATCGCCTCCGTAATAGCGTTCTCTTTCTTTTGACTGATATCAAAACTTAAAGGCGCATTACCAAACATACCCACGTAAGGTTGAATGACTGCAATAAGATTTTTTGGTAAATCTGTCATATCCTTACCAATCATTCCCTCTTGCAAACCATTCCACAAATATTTTGCCTGATTTTTACTTGGTATATTTTTAAATAGAAAAGTAGCATCTTCAAGGTCTTTTACATTTCCTTCTAGAATTAAACGCTGCATTACTCGTTCTAAAATAAAATGTTGAACAATAGGTTTTTCCCAAAGCGATTTATCTTTAAAAAGAGCAACAACTTCATTTTGATTATTTACAAATTTTGATTCTAATGCCCACCATAATAACATAGGAATATCTGGATCGGATACATCTTCTTTATTACTCAATAAAACTTTAATAATAGGAA
>NZ_JBDVFA010000092.1:0-8792 GCF_039941195.1 Aurantibacter sp.
CTTTAATGCAAGTGTTCCTGACGGACGACGTGTTGATGAAGGAGCTACAAATTCCTTTAACCCTTCTCAAGGTGCACATGCCCAAGACAAAGCATTTGGAGTCGACTTATTACAAAGCTTAGGTAATGATTGGTCTGTACGTTTTAATTTAAAACACTCAGACAAAAGTGCAAATTGGCAAACAGCTATAAGCAATGCTTTTGTTTCATTGAGCAATCCACTAGCCTATTTTATTACTGGAGCTCAATTTCCAGTAGGCCAAGTTGTTTTTAATGATGCAGTATCGCAAACTGAGGTAGCTCGTGTAGATAATAGCGGAATGTTTAGCGGTGAACCATTTAATTATATTTCTGGAAGCCTTCCTAATGATGCCATTATGGGAACGGCATCTTGGTTAAAACAGAACGAATCTGATGAATGGATGAACCAAATAACTATTCGTAAAAAAGCAAACAATCATGACCTTAATTTTGGTTTCGCCGGCGGTTTATCATCTACATCATTATACACACAAGGCAGCTTTGGCTTCGTGACATACGAACCTAACCCAAGGATGCTACAGGTAAGCTTGCAAAATCCTGGACAACCGACTATTGAACTTTCCGATGAAAATGGTCTGAGTAATTATGGCGGATTATTTTTCGACAATTCTAGAGCAGATGTTACACAACTTGCTTTTTTTGCAAATGACAACTGGAGACTAAACGACAAAATTTATATAGATTTAGGCTTACGCTACGAAACAATATCACATAAAGGAAGCAAAGACCAATCAGCTCCTTTAGAACGAGTTGGCGGTGTAGATAGCAATCCACTCACTGATTACGACAATGGATTATTAGTGCCTACTGGTGAGCAAGACAACTTCGATTATAATTACAATTATGTTTCATATTCCGCCGGAATTAATTACAAACTAAACGACAATGCCGCGGTGTTTGGAAGGTATTCATCTGGCAATAAAGCGCCAGAATTGAATTATTATTTTAACAACTTCACTAATGTTCCAATAAATCAAGCTGGTGAGGTACAAGAAATAAATCAAGCAGAATTAGGTTTGAAATTTTCTGAAAGTAACTTTTCTGCGACGGCAACTGCTTTTTACAGCACACTTTCAAACATTGGTGTTGCTGACTTTGCTTTTGACGGCGACACTAATAGTGTGTTCTACACACCAATACAATTTAATGACTCAAGAACTATTGGTTTAGAATGGGAAACCGCATTTACTGCGACTACAAACTTAACCTTTAGATTTAATGGCACCCTACAAGAAGGAAAAGCTACTAAATGGACTGTATATAACGCAGGAGGATCTGTGGATGTTGTAGACGACACTACTGTTGACTATTCCGATAACAGACTACCATTCAATCCCAGCTTAATGTTTAACCTTGGAGCAGAATACACCAATCAGGTTGTAAATGGCTATTTTAGGTGGCAATATATGGGAGAACGCGAAGGTAACATTGCAAATGCTTTTCAGTTATCAGCCTACAGTATTTTCAACTTAGGTATTGGCATTAATGTTAGTGAAAAAATTACACTTAATTTATTAGTGAATAACTTATTCAACTCTGATGGATTAGCAAATTTCTTCGGAGCAAACGAATTTGGGGCAAGTGCTAACGGTGTTACAAAAGAATATATCGCTGAAAATCCAGACGCTAGTTTTGTTGTAGTTCCTGTATTACCAACAAGTACTATGATTCGAGTTGGATATCGGTTTTAAGCTATTCTAAGTCAGAAACTTTCAACTGTTTTTCCAACCAATATTCATCAGTTTGAAAACCATACGCTGAAGGTTTATAGTCTCCAACTAAATCAACATTTGCTTTTTCTGGAACTGTCTCATCCATAGTCCAAAAAACAGCATTTATGATTAAGCGTCTTACACTTTCATTTAACAAATCTGTGGCAGCACCAATTGTAGAAGTAAATACTTTTCCTTCTTTCCCATTGGGAATTTGATATGTTTTTGTCCATGAAATAGGCATCAACTTATCATTTACCTTTTCTCCCACATTATTTTCCGTCGCCAATTCTATATCCGTTGGTTTCATACCAAATAACACATCGTTCTCATCATACTCACCTGTCCTATTCACAACCTGACCTAGTATAATTGGCTCAACATTTTCTTGCATAGGAAAGCGCACGCCATAAACATCTGTAGGTCCCCAAATTTCACCACTAACAATACCATTTGTTATTGGATGCTCTTCTGCACCTTTTGCAAAAATACCGCGTGTACTTTGATGTTTATGATGCCCATGGTGATTTACCCAGTTTTCACCAAGTACCAATCGACCAAATCCATCTTTCCATTCAGACAATTCACCATCATAGTAATTTCCATAATTCACAAATTTCGAGGTAGATTCTTTCGGAAAATTAAAAGCATGTGTAGTAGTTCTTAAACCAACTAAAGGCTTTCCAGATTTTAAGTAATCTTCAAAATGCTGCATCTGATCATCCGGTAATGCTCTAAAACGAGTTAACATCACTAACATATCTGCAGAATCTAGTGCATCGAGTCCTGGAATATTATTTACATAATTTGCATTTACAATACCCGGCTCAGCAGGAACTTGAGCAAATAGTACTGTACATTTAAAACCATGATGATTTGATAAAATCTTCGCCAGTTGTGGTAAGGCTTCTTCAGACCGATATTCTTCATCTCCAGAAACCAAAACAATATGCTTTGTATTATCAATACTTCCATCAAAAGTCAACCATTGTTTGGGTGCTTCAATTTCTGTTACAACTTCCTTTTTTTCTGACTTCTGTTCTTTACAAGAAAAAAGTGTAAAACATAATATTAGTAACAGATACGCATTCTTCATTCCAACTATTTTAAATTTATTTTTCTTCAATTATTACAATATCTAGCCAAAAAAGGAATACTAAATGCCCATTCCCTTTTTAATCAACTCTATGCCTTTGGTATAGATTTCCTCAGATTCAGAATAATTACGCCAGACGTTAATTGCATTTGCGAATTCCGGTATAATAGTACTGAAAGCTTCAATAGTTAACCAGCCATCATATCCTATTTCTTTTATAGCTGGAAAAACATCATCCCATTGCACTTGACCACTACCCGGTGTACCTCTATCATTTTCACTAATATGAATATGTTTTAATACTGGAGCTATTGTTTTTAATGCTCCTGATTGACTTTTTTCTTCTATATTACTATGGTGTGTATCATACATAGCTCCTAGATTAGGATGATCCACAGCTTCCACCATTTTCTTTAAATCAGCCATTGTATTATATAAATAGCACTCAAACCTATTCACTGCCTCAGGAGCAAGAATAATATTCGATTTTTCAGCATATTCTGCAGCTTTACGTAACACCTCTACACTCCATTGTTTTTCTTCAACAGTTGGCGGCTGTCTAGTAAAATATGCGAAAGTAGAATGAAAAGGACCACATATCACCTCAACATTTGAAGCAGCAGCCATATCAATAGACCATTTGAGTTTGTCTAAACCTGCCGCTCTAAAACCCTCGTTAGGACTCGCAATGTTTTCTTCTGGTGATAATGCTGCGACAGCAGTTACACCCATTTCTAAATCTGAAAAATAAGTGCCTAATTTAGAATAGTGCGCCTCATTACCTTCACCTAAAAACAATTCTACACCATCGTATCCTACATTTTTTAAAGTGTCTACAATGGGAAAATGTTCTTCGGTTACATGGTTCGTCCAGAGTAACATGTTCATTCCTATTTTCATAACCAGAAATCTATTTTTATATTAAACAAACAACCCCCACCAAAATCTGGTAAGGGGCCATTAGATATCATTTAATTTTTAATGGGCTGCTACTGGAACAACATCTTCTTTCCTATTTTTCAGCCAGAAATATAAAAGTGTAAATAAGACAATTAATATTCCTGGAAAAATTGTCATAGTCAACATTGTTTCCTGCCCTGCCACGAGTTCTAATTCATCACCAGTCAAACCTGCAGCAGCTGCTTCCGCTCTATCTGAATCAATCCAACTTCCAATAATGGGCTGAAATATAGTATTTGCAAACATTCCTACTCCCCCTACAAACGACATTCCTAAAGCACCACTTTTAGGGACTTTAGTAGCCACCAAACCTATCATGTTTGGCCAAAAATAGGCGATTCCTAAAGCGAATATTATTGCCGCTACATAAGCCATTGCCCCTGTTTGCGTACTAAACAAATAAACACCAATCGTAGCCAAAATTGCAGAGCCTAGTAATACTCCCGTTTGATCAAATTTTGCCACCATATTTCCACCAAAATAACGAGCAACTGCCATTAAACCAGCAGTAAGTGCTAAAATAATCATTGGTTCAGCACCACTTTTAGATAAGATTAAACTCACCCATTGATTAGGGCCAAATTCTGAAATTGCTGTCAAAGACATACACGCTGCTATAAACAAAAACAAAGGCGTGAACATCGCCTTAATATTACCTCCTAAGGTAGAAGCTTCCTGAACTTTAGCCTTAGGCCAAGTTTGACCTAAAAACAAATACCCGTATATAAATGCCGGAACTAAAAGTAACCAAATCTGGTTTACCCCCATTATACCCATCTTAGTCATAAAGCCAGACAACAAACTACCCACAGCAATTCCACCTGGAAACCACATATGAAAACGATTCAACATAGTGCTCATCTTATTACCTTCATAGGCATCTGCTATCATTGGATTACAAGCGGCCTCCGTACAACCATTACCCAAACCTATAAGTAAATTTGCCACTAACAATCCTGTAAAACTTCCAGAAAATATTAATAATAAAATGCCTATTACGTGCGCAAAAAACGCAAATTGCATAATAACTTTACCACCTACCTTATGGTAAATGAGTCCACCAATAACCATAGAAATTGGAAAGCCCAAGAACCACATTGATGTTATTAACCCAGCTTCACCTGCCGTAAGTCCTAAATCTGTTTTAAGTTGATCTAAAATACCCGCAGCAATTGCGAATGAAAAAGCAGTCGTTATAAGTGCAAAACAACTGCCATAAAACAATCTATTCGCATTTGATTTTGTTTCCATAATTTAATTTTTAAAATGTTCTTAATTTAGTTAGTCGAATTGTTTGAGCCTATAAGTTTACTGCTTTTTTTGTCATATTCATAATCACAATAGAACATACTTGCGAAATTGCTGATTTTCAACCACATAATTCATAAAAATCATGACAAACGGCTCAACCAAACAAATCTATAGCAAAAGTCTACTTCAAGATTCCTTTATTTTATTAAATGATGACACTTTTTTGTCATTTTAAGAAATACTAGATTTAATATTCAAAAATAAGCCTCGATACTCATGCGGACTCATTTCAGTAATTGATTTGAATTGTCTGTTGAAATTAGATAGCGCATTAAAACCACATTCATAACTAATTTGAGAAATATTGAGATTGTCTTCAAGCAACAACTTACGTGCATGACCTATTCTAATTTCGTTAACAAACCGGGTAAATGTCTTGTTAGCTCTTGGTTTAAAATATCTACAAAACGAGGTGGTGGTCATATTCAACATCGTAGAAACTTCTTCCAATGAAATTTTAGTCTTAAAATTATTCATTACATATTCATAAACCAACCGCATTTTCTCAGCATCATCTCCCTTAAAAACATTAGTGTAACCAGGGCTAGCTAATAAATTATACTCCTCACTTGTAGCTAACACATCCAATATTTCAAGCAACTTCAATATACGCTGAAATCCCTTTTTAAAGTTTATTTGTAAAAACAGACTTTTAATTTTAGCACGAGTTACTCCATAAAATTCAATGCCACGGCTAGCATTCTCAACCAGCTTATTTAATTTATAAAACTCTTCTCTATCCAGTAGTGATTCATTAAAAAGTTGCTGATCAAAATAGATTACCAACCCTCGTGTCGACAATTCACTCCCTTTTTCAAAATACTTATCATCGCTTCGCCATAAATGAGGTAAACTAGGCCCTGTAATTACTAAATCACCCTCTTCAAAGCTATGCACGTGGTCGCCCACAAAACGAGTACCTTTTCCTTCAACGATAAAAGAAATTTGAAATTCAGAATGAAAATGCCAATTCGGATTAAAGTACGGTCCAACTAAGTCTTTAAAAATAAATGTCTCTTTAGTGGTAAGTGTTTTTTCTATATTAGGAGTACTCATAAATTTTCTCTTTAATTGAGAATTGTTCAAATATAGGACAAAAAAGTGTCACCTTTTAGCAAGATAAAGGAAATATCAAAACCCATAGTAGTATAGCTTTGTACAGCTATATTTTAATAGTCGAATTTTATTGAAACAATTTTTATGAATAGTGCATAAAAAGTTAGAATAAATTTAGATATTGATACAGAAAACCTGCAAGTAACTTTAGAAAGCATTTAGACCAAACGCTATTTTTACCTTTCTTTAAAATAATCCCTTGCAGACTAGCGATTTAAAGAACATAAATTAGACTTTTTATAAAGCTTTATGCTATTTATTAGAAAAGTTTAATTGTTTAAATTATTAAGTACTAATTATAAAACAACTGTTATGCCAGACAACAATTTTCCAAAACTGCACAACGCCTCATGGCCAGGCGTAGTTGGCAAAGGTCCAGATTCCGAACCACCAATTGACCTCGACACTATACTCGAAATGACAGCAAACGCCGAAGTAGACGGTAAAAAATTTGACGGAATAGATTTATTCTTAGCTGATCCACATGTGAGTATTGACTCTTCTGATGACGATTTAAAAAAATTAGTAGACAAAGTAAGCTCCTATAATTTAGAAATTGGAAGTTTTGTAGCGCCTATATGGGCCGGAACTGGTGGAGGATCTGCAATGGGATCACCAGAAGAGCGTAAGAATTTTGTAACTCAAGTAAGAAAAGCTTGTGAAATTGGAAAAAAATTACGCGATATAGGAATTCGACCTAACGGAATTATCCGAATTGATTCTTCAATAGATCCGGAGACCTGGGCAAAGGATGAAGTTGCAAACACAAAACTTATAGCGCAAACTTTTCGAGAAGCTTGTGATGTAGCAGCTAGCTATGGAGAATCTTTAGCTGCTGAAGGTGAAATTTGCTGGGGTGGTATGCATGGCTGGAAAACTATGCTGAAGACCCTAGAAGCTGTAGATAGACCAAACATTGGTTTTCAAGCAGATATGGCGCACACCTTATTATATTTATTGGGTTATAACAAAGAAGATGAACGCATTTTACCGCAAGACTTTGAATGGAGTGACCGAGCCACACTTACTGAAGGACTAAAAACATTAACTACAGCCCTTAGACCATGGACCATAGATTTTCATGTTGCACAGAACGATGGAACTGTTTTTGGTGCTGGCTCACATGATAAAACAGGCAGACACTGCCAAGCTACTGACCCAAATGGTAAATTAGATATACCAGTTGATGCTGGACATTGGCTTAGAGATGAAAATGGGATTTTAACTAAGAAGTTTAAACACATTTGTTGGGATGGATGCATGTTCCCAAATGATGTTATGATGCAACCTAAAACTTGGAATGACATCTTAGGGACAATGATAAAAGTTCGTGAGAAACACGGGTGGTATGAAGCTGAATAAAACTTTCAATTAGCAATAATTAATATGAGCACTAAAAAAGAATTAAGAATAGGATTAGTGGGTTACGGCTTTATGGGGCGTACACACTCTAATGCGTATAAAAGAGTTGGAGATTTTTTTCCAGAATTAAAATACAAACCAATTTTAAAAGCTGTTTGTGCAAGAAATAAAGAACGCGTGCAAGCTTTTGCTGACCAATGGGGATATGAATCTATTGAAACCGATTGGAAAACCTTAATAGACCGCGATGACATTGACGCTATTGATATATGCACTCCTAATAATATGCATGCTGAAATAGCAATTGCCGCCGCTGAAGCAGGTAAAATGGTTCTTTGTGAGAAACCATTAGCACGAACCGTAGCTGAAGCGCAACCGATGGTTGATGCTATTGAGAAAGCTGGAGTTCCAAATACAGTGTACTTTAACTACCGACGAATTCCTGCAGTCACATTAGCAAAACAATTAATTGACGAAGGAAAACTTGGCAAAATATTCCATTTTAGATCTAACTTCTTACAAGATTGGACCATTAGCCCAGAACTACCACAAGGAGGCGAAGGAACTTGGCGATTAGATAATGAGGCAGCCGGTTCAGGTGTAACAGGAGATTTATTAGCGCACTGCATAGACACTGCAATGTGGCTGAACGGAGGTATAAAAGATGTTTCCGCGATGACCGAGACCTTTATAAAAGAAAGAGTACATTCACTGACTGGTGAAACTCAAAAAGTAGAAATTGATGATGCTTGCGTTTTTCATTGTCACTTCGACAATGGATCTTTAGGCTTATTCGAATCAACAAGATATGCTCGAGGTCACAAGGCTTTATTTACATTCGAAATAAATGGTGAAAATGCTTCTATTAAATGGAACCTGCATGATTTATCTCGATTGGAATATTTTGATCATCGAGATGAATCTTTAGAAAGAGGTTGGCGTTCAATTCATGTTACCGACGGAGACCACCCTTACATGGACAAGTGGTGGGTACCAGGCCTTTCCATAGGATATGAACAGAGTTTTGTACACCAGGTTGCTGATTTTTTGAAAAATTTAGGAGAGGGCAAACCATGCTCACCTACTTTTAAAGAAGCACAAGAAACTCAAAAGGTTTGTGAAGCTGTATTAGATTCTGCCAAGTCTAAAAGTTGGAAAGACACCGGCGTTCAGTGGTAAAATGAGAATTTTGCT
>NZ_JBDVFA010000093.1:0-92346 GCF_039941195.1 Aurantibacter sp.
GGGCTGCTTGATCATAAATAAGTCCCGCAATATCATTGGCATGTGCCGCCCAATCAACCTTTCCAGCCTCTACTTGAAGCACAAAACCTTCGGGGTTATTTTTCATTGCATCAATTGCCTTTTTAGTCATTTCAGCGAGCGTAGGAACTTTTTGAAGTAACTCCTTATTATTTTCTCTATCAATGGAATATGGTAGACCTCCCTCATGAAAAACACCTAAAATTGGTTTGTCATTTGCTGCAGCTAACATAGCTGATTTAGTTTTAACCACTTCATAGCCATTAGATGCAAAAGCTTTATACATATCTTTCTTATCCTTTCGCTTCTCGGGTGTAAAATAATTATCACCACCACCCATCATCACATCAAACTTTTGTTCCAAATACTTTTCAGCAATTTGTTCTTGCGCATTTCTAGATTTAGAATTTACACAAAATCCTGCTGGAGTTGCGTGGGTAATAGGAACCGTAGTAACACAACCAGCTTTTTTTCCTGCTTTTTTAAATTTTTGCCAAATAGGCAAATGTTCTTCCCCATCTTTACTCACATTTAAAGCGCCGTTATCAATTCGAACACCGCCACCCCAAGAGGAACTCGCCGCCGCAGAATCTGTTACAATGGAATTTGCGGAGGCCATATCCATTAAAGACCTACTTACCTTATTATCCTTATATAATTGCAACCAATTTGTTCCGGTACCTGTTTTTCTAGATAAATATAAATCGGTCATATTCAAAGTACCAATACTCATACCGTCACTAACAATTACAATAATGTTTTTTGCTTTTTTGTTGTTAACACCAATTGGATTAGTATTAGCCATACCATTGAAAGGGTGTAGTAAAGTACTCCCTAGGGTGAGTAGTGATCCGTTTCTAAAAAATTTTCTTCTGTTCATCTTTAAGTTGTTTTGGAATTAAATGGTCGTTTATTTTGGGATAAACCCTTCACAATCAGTAAGTATGTAATTAAAGTGTTCTACGTCGTCTTTATTAAGTTTCAATTTACCAGTTATCAGCACTACATCATCAGTTTCAAAATCTGGTTTCGATTCAAATTGTATTTCTACTGCCGTTTCTGGACCTCCATTACCGCAAAAGAAACAGGATGCCAACGGATTTTTTGATAAAATAAGCAGTTCTCCATTTGGATCTACATCCAAAAAATACCCTGTAAGTGAAACTTCTTTACCCTCAAGATTTGTCATTTTATTACTGAAGTCTGGATATAGAAAATTAGAATCATAAGCTTCAAAATATTTTTCAGTGTATTCAATATTAGCAAGATCTTCCCATGTGAGATTTACCTGAGCTGTAGCACTCATTGTAATGAATAGTAGAAGAATGCTTAAAAATTTATTTTTCATTACTAATTATATTTGAGATATTCATTTTAAACAGCGGAAGTATCGCCAATAATATTGAAACCATAGCTATAAACATTACTATAAAAATTGTTTGTACTGTTTGATGCGCTGAAAATGTCAAAATAATATCTTGTTGAAATTGTGATTTAAAGATATTAACTATAAAATGTAAACCAATCTTCGAAAACACAAAACCAAAAAATAAAGATATTAATAGTACTAAAATGCCTTCAATTGCTACAATACGAAACAATTGAAAGTTACTTGCCCCATAGGTTCGCATTAAGGCTAAATCAAAAGCACGCTCTCTAACCATTTTATAAAAGCCTATAAAAATGGTAATGCAAGAAATGAGTAATATGATATATGCAATCCAGGAAATTGCTTTTACCCCCACTCCGGTAAAACGAAATAATCTTTCCAGTTCATATTTGGGCAAGGCAGCTTGCATATTCGAATTCGCATTTATAGTTCTTGGCATTGTCATTAACCCCATAGGATTTCTAAACGAAACCAATATTGAGGTGACTTTTCTATCATCAACATGAACTAAATCATGTTCTTCATCGTGCTCGTGTTCTTCATCATGATTGTGATCTTGTACGTGTTCTTCTTCTTTATGAGCATGGTCCGAATCATCTTTGTGTTCATGTTCTTCATCTTCATGTTCTTCATCTTCAAGTGGTTTATGCTCTTCGTGATTTTCATCTTCATGATTATGCACATCCCAAATACTTTCTAAAGTTGTTACGATTAATCTGTCGATAACTTTATACGCTGGTTTATAAATTCCAACAACGGTAAACGATTGGTTATGCTCCTCAATTGAATTTTCAGTTAATCCATGAGAGCTTAAAAAAGTATCTCCCACATTCATACCTAATTGTTGTGCCACATCATTACCTATTACGGTCTCCATAGAAGTCTCAACCGCTCTTCCTTCCAAAATTTCAGCATCATAAAGCTTATCAAAATCTAATGTGGATCCTACAATTCGATAGCCTTTGTAATTATCTCCATAAGAAATAGGCACAGCAGACTTTACCAATGGATTCTTCGCCATTTTTTCCACTTCGCTAAAAGCAATATTACCCGTAGGATTATCAATGTGCAAAACTGAAGAAAGTACTAACTGTAAAGGACTTCCCTTAGCACCGACCACCATTTCTACTTTACCCAAACCATTTTCAAATTGGTTTTGAATGGACGTATCTAATTGTTGTATACCAAGTAATAAACCAATGCTAATGGATAGTGAAAATATACTAAGGAATGCATAAAGTGGCTTATGCAGAAAATTCTTAAGACTAATCTTCCAATTATTCATAATGTGATGATATTTTTAAAACCAGACTTAATACGAGTGTCATGTGTAATTACCACCAAATTCGCTTTGTTTTCCTCGGCCTGTTGTTGTAACAACTGTAACACGGTACTACAATTTTCATCATCCAAATTCGACGTTGGCTCGTCAGCCAGAATAACTTTAGGTTTATGTACTACCGCCATGGCAATACCTAGTCGTTGCAATTGACCTTCACTAAGCTCATTAACTTTACTCTTTTTAGTTTCTTTTAAGTCCAATTGTTCTAATAATGTGTCAATTGCTGCATAATCAATAGATTTTTTACTAAAAAAAAGACGAGCCTTTAAATTGTCCAAAACGTTTAACGATTTTACGGCATGATTCTTTTGAAAAACGAGTCCAATGTTTTGCCCTCTAAATTTATCTAATTTTGAATGTGACATTCCATTTATAGGCACTTCATCAATAATCACTGATCCATTATTGGGGTGTAAAAGTCCCGCTAAAAGGTGTAAAAAAGTTGTTTTACCTACTCCAGATTTTCCTAGTATGAGCAAATTTTCTTGTTCCCCTAATGTGATGTTTGGAAAGTTGAAAGCATGTTCCTTTTTAGTATATTGAAAAGTAAGATTATCTGTTTGTACCATTTAAAATTATAGTATGCAATTAATTAATACGCTATAGGCCATTGATCCTGTTGCGGAAATAATTCTCCTTTCCATTTCTGAATTTCAGATTCTGTAAGTATACAATCTTCCAATTCAGTGATCATTTTTTCTTTGTTAATATGTTGTCCTATAAAAACCAATTCAATTTTTCTATCTCCAAAGATAACATCCCAATCCGATTCAATTTGATTTTGGTTCTCGGTAAATGAAGCATAATTAATTCGTTCTGAAAAAGGCATCGATGTCCACCAAACACCTGCCGTATCCGCTTTACACGAACCTCCTGCTGAACTCCATAAAAGTGCTTGATTAGACCTAGAAGCCATCCAAAACAAACCTTTACTTCTGATAATATTTTGAGGAAAACGCTCATTTAAATAACAAAGAAAGCGCTCTGGATGAAATGGCTTTTTACTCTTAAACACAAAGGAACTTATGCCATATTCTTCAGTTTCAGGGGTATGCTCGTTTTCTAATTCCTTAATCCAACCGGCAGAGGCCTCAGCTTTTTCATAATCAAACAAACCTGTATCAATAACTTGTTTTATTTGAACTTTTGATTCGTTAGCTAAAATAATATCAGCTTCTGGATTTAACTTATGAATAATTGCACGTAGTTCTTCTAACTGGTCTGCGGTTACCAAATCAATTTTATTAATAATAATAACATTGGCAAATTCTATTTGATCAGTTAATAAATTTACTATTGTTCTATCGTCACCGTCAATATTAGTCAAATCTCTTGTTGCAAGATAATCAGAGCTAGAAAAATCTTTCAGAAAATTAAAAGCATCAACTACAGTTACCATGGTATCAATATAACTGAAACGACTTAAGTCTATGTTACCATCTTCGCTTTCAAACGTAAAGGTTTGTGCTACAGGTATTGGTTCGCTTATACCTGTACTTTCAATAAGAAGGTAGTCAAATCTATTTTGGGCAGCCAGTTTTTCAACTTCTACCATAAGATCTTCTCTTAAGGTGCAGCAAATACAACCGTTCGACATTTCCACTAGTTTTTCCTCGGTTCTCGAAAGGGTGTTTTCATTTTCAATGAATTGGGCATCGATATTGACTTCGCTCATATCATTAACAATTACAGCAACTTTTAAACCTTCTTTATTATGCAATATATGATTGAGCAAGGTAGTTTTTCCTGCACCTAGAAAACCACTTAATACAGTTACGGGAAGTTTCTTCATCTTTTTTCTATTTTTAATCTAGCTATTAGTTTTATAGGAACTACTCAAAGCAACCATTAAATCTAAACTCAATTTTATGCTCTACATTCAAGTATTTGAGACCATTCCTGTCTCCATCAACAGTTTTAACTTCAAAGCTTATGTTATAAATCAAATTTAATCTTGAACAGAATTAAGTTGTTTTCTGTATTCTGGACCCGAAAATTAATGACTTTATACCATGCTATTTAACACAACCGATGATAGAAGAATTCATAAATAACAATAATGTATTGGGGTAATTATAGAAAATAAGGAGGAGGGCGTGAAAAGAGCTGGTCGGAGTTAATGGTATTAGAAACCACAAAGCTATATGTTTTCGATAGCTCATCTTTATGAAGGAATTCAATATTTTTTATTTCAACATCCTGTGAATTAGGGACAATAGCTGGTGTGAAATTTGTGGTATTAACATGTATACATACATTACAATCATCTCCATGATCCTCTTCACTTTCATGTGTAAAAACATGAAGTCCTCCCATTTTTGTTAATATATAAATGGCGAGGAAGAGAATGGAAATACTATATCTAATCCAGTTAATTTTCATTGGATGTGAAATTATAAAAAGCCCATTACAAATGAATATGAATGCTTGTTAAACAAATGTGAAATAAAACATTCTAGAACTATAAAACCCCAGAATAGTTCTCACTACTTCTGGGGTTTTTCCCTTTTTCAATTTTCTTTTATACTATTGCCCACCGTAGGCCATACTTCTTCTTTTTGCAGTTTTCTTCTTCCTAACCAATATAATGGAAACAGCCATTGCCACGCCCATGCCCGCTAAAACACAACCAACAAGTCCAGCTGAAGTATAACCATATCCTAATGCAATAGGAAGGCCAGCTAAATAAGCACCAGAAGCATTCCCCATATTAAATGCACTCTGATTCATTGATGAGGCCAGCATTTCTGAACCTTTAGCAGAGTTTATAATTGCCATTTGAATTGGCGTAGCAACACTAAATGAAACAACACCGATTATAAAGGTTAAACACAATATTAAATACGGGTTAGTTGCAATAAAAGCATTAATTAATAGTACAACAATCATCATACTTAAACTAATGGCAACCGCTTTCAAAGGATAAAACAATTCTGCCATTTTAGCTCCGAGAAAATTACCAACAACCATTCCTAAACCTGCAATTATCATTGCGTAGCCTACTACACTTTCTGGATGTCCCGCTACTTTAGTAATTAAAGGAGCGATATAGCTATACCATGCAAAAAATCCTCCGGTACCAATTGTTGTAAGCAAAATAAGAATCCATAATTCTGTATTCTTTAAACCTTGATTTCCTTCGGCTTTAGATGTTTCTGGTTCAGGCTCAAAATGTGGCATCCAGAAGTAAATACTTGCCATTGTAGCAATACCTACTACACCGACCATTAAAAATGAAATACTCCATCCAAATTCATGCCCTAAATAAGTTCCCAGTGGCACTCCAATTACATTAGCAATCGTTAAGCCTGCAAACATGGTGGCAATAGCCTGTGCCGCTTTTCCAGGTTTTGCAAGTTTTCCTGCAACAACGGCTCCAATTCCAAAAAAAGCACCATGAGGTAAACCTGACAAGAATCGATAAATAAGTAATGTACTATAATTATCAGCAAAAGCAGATATGGTATTAAATACAGTAAACCAAAGCATTAAATATAGTAATACTTTTTCTGCATCTATTTTGGAGGCAAACTTTGTAAATAAAGGGGCTCCAACCACAACTCCTAAGGCATATGCAGCAATAAAATGCCCAGCCTGTGGTATTGTAATGTTTAATCCCGCTGCCACATCAGGTAATATACCCATGATAACAAATTCTGTTAATCCGATTCCAAAACCACCCAATGCTAAGGCGATTAAGGCTTTTTTGTTTGATGTTTTTAATTTCATAGCTAACATTTTTAATGGTTGTACATTTTCAAAAAAGCAGTGTTCTTTTTAAAATTTGTAAAACAATTATATTTGTCGGTACAAAGTTATGGTGGACATTTAGTTTGATCATATGTGCAATTATCCAATATGTATGCTAAATTGACACCCTATTTTATTATTAAACATAATTGGGGTAATTAAGCACATATTGCTTGTTTTCAGTAGTTTCTTCGCTTCAAACTAAAGAATGCTGTATGATTTTAAGAGTATATTTTAAGTTATGAAGATTCAATCTTGGTAATAAGAATAAAAATAGGCCTGCTCATTTTTATTAATGTAACAGGCCAATAAATTCAATTACATATTCTATTTTATAAAATATAATCTGTACTTACAAAGTTAGATAGTTTAGCACCTAGTAAATTTTCTATTGTCTCATTATTTAAGTCATTGTCTTTAAAAGCCACAAATGTTCGAATTGAAAACGAGCGCAGTGCATCATGTACACTTAATGTAGCTTGTGCAGAATCTTTTCTACCAGTAAAAGGATATACATCAGGTCCACGTTGACATGAGCTATTTAAATTAACACGACAAACAAGATTAACCAAGGCATCAATTAATGGAGAAAGCGCATAAACATCTTTGCCAAACAAACTTACTTGCTGGCCGTAATTACTATCTGCCATATCATCCAATGGTTCTTCTATATCTTGAAATGAAACTACTGGTATAACGGGTCCGAATTGTTCTTCTTGATATACGCGCATATCCTTAGTCACAGGATAAAGTATTGCAGGCCAAATATAATTATCGAAACGTTTTCCTCCTTTTTTATTTATGATTTTAGCTCCTTTGGCAATTGCATCATCAATCAGCTCTTGAATATATTCAGGTTTTTGGGGCTCAGGTAGTGGTGTTAATTTAACACCATCTTCCCAAGGGTTACCAAATTTTAATCCATCAACAGAAGTTGCTAATTGTTTTAAAAAGGTTTCACTAACATCATTATGAACATATACTATTTTTAATGCTGTACAACGCTGTCCATTAAATGAAGTGGTACCAGCTACAACTTCATTAATTGTAAGCTTCATATCTGCATCTGGTAGCACTATTGCTGGATTTTTAGCTTCTAAACCTAAAACTAAACGCAACCTATTGCTCTTAGGATGCTGATTTTGCAATGCATTAGCAGATTTACTATTACCGATAAGTGCTAAAATATCAACCTTTCCTGTTTGCATTATCGGAGCAGCTACTGCCCTACCTCTACCGAATAAAATATTAATCACTCCTTTTGGAAAACTATTTTGAAAAGCTTCTAACAAAGGTGTAATTAATAATACACCGTGTTTAGCTGGTTTAAAAATCGCCGTATTCCCCATAATAATTGCAGGAATCAATAAAGCAAAAGTTTCGTTTAATGGATAGTTATAAGGTCCTAAACATAATACCACACCTAATGGGCCACGTTTAATGTGTGCATAAACACCATCGTGCTTGTGAAATTTAGCTGCATCGCGGTCTAACTGCTTGTAATCTTCAATAGTGTCATAAACATACTCTACAGTTCGATCGAATTCTTTTTGAGAATCTGGTAATGACTTCCCAATTTCCCACATTAAAAGCTTCACAATTTCTTCGCGTTTGGTTTCCATTTGTTTTACAAACTTCTCCATACACTCAATGCGGTCTTTCACATGCATAGTTGGCCAAACTCCCTGCCCTTTATTATAAGCTTTCTGTGCTGCATCAAGAGCTTCTAAAGCTTCTTTTTCTCCCATATCTGGAATGCTACCTAAGGCTGTTGTTGCATATTCTTCTGTTGAAGATATTGTTGAATAAACCGTTGTTGAATCACCTGCCCAAGCTCTCAATTCACCATTTAATAGGTAACGTTGTTGATGTATTTGCTCTTTAATTTGAAATTCTGCGGGTATTGTATTACTCATTTGGTTTATTTTCTAATTAAAAATAGTTTTTTCTACTATAAAAATGAACTCACTAGACTAAATATTGAAACAAATCGGGTTTGTCATTTAGGTAGTCGCCATAAAAGTTATTTTCTTTCATTCTTTGAACTAAAGGAGCCAAATCATTAGGACTTTTTAATTCGATACCGACAATTGCCGGAGCAGTTTCTTTACTCGATTTTTTGGAATACTCGAAGTGGGTTATATCATCATTCTCACCCAATATTTCAGCAACAAATTCTTTTAAAGCGCCTGGTCTTTGCGGAAATCTAATAATGAAATAGTGTTTTAATTTAGCATATAATAAAGCTCTTTCTTTAATCTCTGGAGTTCTGGTAATATCGTTGTTGCTTCCACTAATTATGCAAACAACATTTTTACCTTTAATTTTTTCAGAAAACTTATCTAGAACAGCAATAGTTAATGCACCTGCAGGTTCTACAACAATAGCATCCCTATTATATAATTCCAGTATAGATTCACAAACCTTGCCTTCTGGTACAGTAACCATTTCACTCAAATTATCTTTACAGATATTAAAAGTTAAATCACCAACGCGTTTAACAGCTGCCCCATCAACAAATTTATCAATATGAGTCAGTGCTGTATTTTTATTATTTGCAATAGAAGTACTCATGGATGGCGCTCCATTCGGCTCTACCCCAATAATTTTTGTATCGGGTGATAATACCTTAAATGCTCCTATGAGCCCTGAAGCTAATCCACCACCGCCTACAGCAACAAAAACATAATCGATGGGAGTCTTAGCATTTTCTAAAATTTCGATTCCAACTGTAGCCTGACCCTCTATAATTTTAGGGTCATCGAAAGGGTGAATAAAAACTTTATCATTTGCTTGACAAAAGTCTTTAGCAGCTTTAAAAGAGTCATCAAATGTATCGCCTTCTAATACAATAGTTACCCAGTCTTCACCAAACATATTAGTTTGCTCCACTTTTTGTTTAGGCGTAACTGATGGCATATATATTGTTGCCTTAATTCCTAAATACTTACATGCGAAAGCTACTCCTTGTGCATGATTACCAGCACTAGCACAGACAATTCCATTTTTACATTCTTCAGCAGTTAGTGAACTAATCTTGTTGTAAGCTCCTCTAATTTTATAGGACCTAACCCGATGTAAATCTTCTCTTTTTAAGAGAATGTTTGCATCGTACTTTGTAGATAATCGAATGGAATGCAAAAGCGGCGTTGGTTCAGCTATTTGCTGAATCTTCAACGCCGCTTTTTTTATATCGTCTATTTTGGGAAAATAGCTCATAGAAACAATGCCTCAATTAGTTATTAAACCCAAATATAAAGTATTAAACTATGGGTTTCATAGCTGTCATAGATTCTCTTAAACGAGTACCTACAACTTCTACATCATGAATTCGTAAAGCTTTGTTTACTGCAATCAATTTAGCATTGTCAACACCCGTATCTTTTCCTTCGCTATATGCCGTACCAATTACATCAGTCTCAATCTTAGTCATAAAATCAGCCAATAATGGTTTACACGCATGATCAAATAAATAACAACCATACTCCGCAGTATCAGAAATAACTCTGTTCATTTCAAACAATTTCTTTCTTGCGATTGTATTTGCAATTAAAGGAGTTTCATGTAATGATTCGTAATAAGCAGATTCTCCAATAATACCAGATTCTGTCATACTTTCATACGCTAATTCTACTCCTGCACGCACCATTGCAACCATTAATACACCATGGTCATAATATTCTTGCTCTGAAATTTCAACATCTGCAGCAGGTGTCTTTTCAAATGCAGTTTCACCGGTAGCAGCACGCCATCCTAAAAGGTTTTTATCATCATTAGCCCAATCTTCCATCATAGTTTTTGAGAAATGCCCTGTCATTATATCATCCATATGCTTTTGAAAAAGTGGACGCATAATATCTTTTAATTCTTCTGACAATTCAAAAGCTTTAATTTTTGCTGGGTTTGATAAACGATCCATCATATTAGTGATACCGCCATATTTCATACCTTCTGTAATAGTCTCCCAACCATACTGAATCAATTTAGAAGCATAGCCAGCATCGATACCTTTTTCAACCATTTTATCAAAACAAAGAATACTTCCGGTTTGTAGTAAACCACATAATATCGTTTGCTCACCCATTAAATCTGATTTTACTTCAGCAACAAATGAAGACATTAAAACACCAGCTCTATGACCACCTGTACCAGCAGCATAGGCTTTAGCCTGTTCCAATCCTTTTCCTTGCGGGTCATTATCTGGGTGTACCGCAATTAAAGTTGGCACACCGAAACCTCTTTTATATTCCTCACGTACTTCAGAACCAGGACATTTAGGAGCCACCATAATTACCGTTAAATCTTCACGAATCTGCATCCCTTCCTCAACAATATTGAATCCATGAGAATACGATAATGTAGCGCCTTGCTTCATTAAAGGCATTACTGTACTTACAACATTCGTATGCTGCTTATCTGGGGTAAGATTGATAACAACATCAGCATCTGGTACTAATTCTTCGTATGTACCAACAGTAAAACCGTTTTCACTAGCATTTAAAAAAGATTGTCTTTTTTCTTGAATTGCAGCTGCTCTAAGCGTATAAGAAATATCTAAACCTGAATCACGCATGTTTAATCCTTGGTTTAATCCTTGAGCTCCACAACCAATAATTACAATTTTTTTCCCTTTTAATGCATTTACACCATCAGAGAATTCACTAGATTCCATGAATCTACATTTTCCTAATTGTGTTAGTTTATCTCTTAGTGATAGTGTATTAAAATAATTTGCCATTTAAATAGTGTTTTTAAGTGCTTTCCCTCAAAAGAAGGATTTAATGATTCTATAAATTAATTATGATTAGGTTGAAATTCTTTAAGCATTGCTGAAATTTGCATTTCTTCTTTAGAAACCGAAATACGTCCTGAACGTACAAATTGCATAATACCAAAAGGTTTTAATTGCTCGTGCATTTCGTCAATTTCATTTCTACGACCAGATTTTGCTAGAACAAAAAATTCTCTTGCGACAGTAACAATCTGTGAATTACTTTCTTTAATAATATTCTGGATTTGACGTTCATCAAATAACAGCGCTGAATCAATTTTAAACAAAGCTGATTCCTGATAAATAGTTTCATCATCTGTATGATAAAAAGCTTTTATCACTTCAATCTGCTTTTCGATTTGTCCCACAATATTTTTAACCCATTTATCGGTAGTATTTACCACGATTGTAAATTTAGAAACATTATCAATCTCTGATTTAGAAACGTTTAAGCCTTCTATATTAATGTGTCTTTTTAAGAATATTCCAGATATTCTATTCAATAAACCCACGTTATTTTCGGAGTATACTGATATGGTGAACCACTGTTTTTCCATTATTACTATTTCTATTATTTTCTAAGCCTTTAGGCTACGTCAAAAACTTAATTATTTTGTTTTCACTGCTATGATTAATCCAGTGGACCAATCCATTTTTGTAATATTTAAATCATCTCTTTTTTCGAGATAAGCAACTAAACGATCTACATTATCTTCGTGACCAACTGGCCAATTGGATTGTACTTTCATATCATCAATAATATAAAATCCACCAATCTTGATTAAATCTAGCAGCTCTTCTAGCTCACTATATTTGCCAGGCCATGCATCTGCAAAGACGAGGTCGAACTTATCTGCATTGTAATTTTTAATCCATTTGCTACCATCTTCACATACGATTTGTACTCGGCCATCATTCCCAAAATATTGGTTAGCAATGACAATTAATTCTGAATCATTGTCAACTGTAATAAGACTTGAATTCGCATCCATGCCATCAATCATCCATGATAGTGATAACCCAATACCGGTTCCCAATTCTAATATATGTGCACCTGGTTTCGAACTAATCAATGTTTTCAGCAACGTTCCGATATACAAATCAGAGGGCATTGTAAAACCTATCTGTTTAGATTTACGTGTTATTGCATTATGAATAACAGGAATGTCGTTAATGTTCGAATCGTTCATTATTACTTTGAAAAACTGTTATTTCAATCGAACATCAGAAACCGAAGCTCCAGAAGGAATCATTGGAAAAACATTATCTTCTTGCTCAACTTTTACTTCTAAGAAATAGGGTTTATCAGACGCAATCATTTCAGCAATTGTGCTTTTTAAATCTTTACGTTCACTTATTCTTTTTGCTTCTATACTGTAGCCTTCTGCAATTTTTACAAAATCGGGATTGGTCATCACAGTTGAAGCGTAGCGTCTGTCAAAAAACAATTCTTGCCATTGACGGACCATTCCTAAATGCTCATTATTTAAAACAACTATTTTAACAGGTACGTTATGTTGGAAAATTACACCCAATTCTTGAATAGTCATTTGGTATCCACCATCGCCAATAATAGCTACGACTTCACGATCCATAGCACCCATCTTAGCACCAATCGCTGCCGGAAGTGCAAAGCCCATAGTTCCTAAACCACCAGAGGTTATATTACTTTTAGATTGCTCAAATTTTGCGTAGCGGCATGCAATCATTTGGTGTTGACCAACATCGGTAACAATTACCGCCTTGTTTCCAGAGGCTATATTTATTTCTTCAATTACCTCACCCATTGTTAAACCAGGTTTGGTAGGATGAATATCGTTATTAATTACTGTATCAAATTCAACTTGATGTTTTTTCTTGAATTCATTATGCCAATCTTCATGCTTATTCTCATTTAATAAAGGCAATAATAAATCTAATGTTTCTTTGGAATTACCTAAAACAGCGACATCAGCCGTAACATTTTTGTTAATTTCTGCAGGGTCAATTTCAAAATGAATCACTTGCGCTTGTTTCGCATAGGTCTCTAAATTACCGGTTACTCGATCATCAAAACGCATACCAATTGCAATTAACAAATCGCATTCATTAGTAAGTACATTTGGACCGTAATTGCCATGCATACCTACCATTCCAACATTAAGTGGGTGACTCGTTGGTATTGCAGATTCGCCCATAATTGTCCAAGCAGCTGGTATTCCAGCTTTTTCAATTACAGCTTTTAACTCTTCTTCAGCTTGTCCTAAAATAACTCCTTGTCCCCAAACAATAAATGGTTTCTTAGCATTATTAATCAATTCTGCAGCAGCTTCTAGAGAACCTGTGTTTGGTTTCGGAGTCGGATTATAACTACGAACCCCTTTACATTTTTCATAAGAAAATTCGAATTCATCAAATTGAGCATTTTTTGTAATATCAACTAAAACGGGACCTGGTCTTCCTGATTTAGCAATATAAAATGCTTTTGCCATTATTTCAGGAATTTCTGAAGCATTAGTAATTTGATAATTCCATTTAGTTACTGGAGTAGATATTCCGATAATATCCGTCTCTTGAAAGGCATCAGAACCTAACAAATGTCTTGGTACCTGACCCGTAATACATACCATTGGCGTACTATCTATTTGGGCATCGGCTAAACCTGTTACTAAGTTAGTTGCTCCTGGACCAGAAGTTGCCATGGCTACTCCAACTTTACCTGAAACACGCGCATACCCTTGTGCTGCATGCGTTGCGCCTTGCTCATGACGTGTAAGTATGTGCGTTAATTTATCTTGAAATTTATATAATTCGTCATACACAGGCATTATAGCACCACCTGGATAACCGTATAATAAATCGACACCTTCAGCTAACAAACAGTGGATTATTGCCTCTGCACCAGAAATTTTGATGGTAGCTTTTTTGTCTACTTTTACTTTTTTCTCTTTTATTGTCTCCATACTAAAACTCAAATTCAAATGTCAATTTTAAGTATTCAAAACTGACAATTCATTCGTATTAACTTGTACTCTACTCTATATTTTAAAACTCATCAGTTACACAACCTTGCGCTGCAGATGACACTGAACGAGCATACTTGTATAAGACTCCTTTTTTAAATTTCAATTCTGGTTGTACCCAAGCTGCTTTTCTTTTTGCGATTTCATCTTCTGAAACTGCAACATCAATAGAATTGGTTTCTGCATCAATGGTAATTATATCACCATCTTCTACTAAGGCTATGGTACCACCTTCTTGTGCTTCAGGAGAAATGTGTCCTACGACAAAGCCATGCGTACCTCCAGAGAAACGACCATCAGTAATCAAAGCCACATCTTTTCCTAAACCAGCACCCATTATGGCTGCAGTAGGCTTAAGCATTTCAGGCATTCCTGGTCCTCCTTTTGGTCCTTCATAACGAATAACTACTACATCGCCCTTTTTCACTAAGCCATTTCTGATACCATCATTTGCGTCGTACTCACTATTAAAAACTTTTGCCGTTCCTTTAAACAACAATCCTTCTTTACCTGTAATTTTAGCCACAGAACCATTTTCAGCAAGGTTTCCATAAAGCATACGTAAATGTCCAGTAGCCTTAATTGGCTTATCTAAAGGTCTTATTACATCTTGTCCTTCTTCCAAATCAGGAACATTTTCTAAATTCTCAGCAAGTGTTTTACCAGTAACAGTCATACAATCACCATGCAATAAACCGTTCTTCAACAGATATTTTAAAAGTGCCGGAATACCACCTATTCGGTGAACATCTTCCATTAAATATTTACCACTAGGCTTTAAATCAGCTATAAAAGGTGTCGTATCACTAATATGTTGAAAATCTTGTAAGGTAAATTCAATATCCGCAGCTCTAGCTATAGCTAAAAAATGCAATACAGCATTAGTAGAACCACCAGTGATGGTTACCAAACGAATCGCATTTTCTAACGACTTACGCGTAACAATATCCAACGGTTTTATATCTTTTTCAATAAGCATTCTCATTTGCTTACCAGCAGCAATACTTTCTGCTTCTTTATCATCACTAACCGCTGGATTAGATGAATTGTAAGGCAAAGACATTCCTAAAGCTTCTATAGCCGATGCCATAGTATTAGCCGTATACATACCTCCACAAGCTCCTGCACCTGGAATAGATTTCTTAATTATACTTTTAAATTCAGACTCCTCCATTGTTCCAGCCACTTTTTCACCCCAAGCTTCAAATGCTGATACTATGTCTAGTTTTCTTTCATTATGACATCCAGAAGCAATAGTGCCTCCATACACCAAAATTGAAGGTCTATTTAATCGCAACATAGCCATTAAAGCTCCCGGCATATTTTTATCGCAACCAACTACAGTTACAAGTCCGTCATACGACATACCCTGTACCACTGCTTCCATAGAATCAGCAATTATATCTCTCGAAGGAAGCGAAAAACGCATTCCTGGAGTACCCATAGAAATACCATCACTAATGCCGATTGTATTAAAAATAAGTCCGACAGTTTCTTTAGAATTGACACCTTCTTTCACCAATTTCGCCAAGTCATTCAAGTGCATATTACATGGATTACCTTCGTACCCAGTACTGGCAATTCCAATTAACGGTTTTTCAAAATCTTCATCTTTAAAACCAATTGCATATAACATTGCTTGAGCTGCCGGTTGAGTTGGATCTTGTGTTACGGCTTTGCTGTATTTATTCAATTCCATTTGTCTATTTATAAGTATTCTTTCGGATTCTATTAAGGTTTCCTTAATCAAATATAGAAGTTTACAAAAACAGTCATTTTTAACGTTTGCACCCTGTCTAAAGTCAATTTTGATAATATTTACATAACACGCTTACTGTCAATAGTTTAAGTGTATTTTTTTATCATATTCAATAGTGCTAAAAGAAAAAAGCCTGTATCAAATTTTTTTCTGATACAGGCTTTCTTACAACATTATAAAGCAATATCATTCGAAATTTCGAATGACGATGACCTCTGCTAGTATGTTGTTATTTTTTATCACGTAGTAAAATTAAATATTTTATTTGACAATTTAAACTTTAAATAAAATTGATTCTAAAGTAATTTAAACGACACATTTTCCCCTGCTCTTTTTTGAGCTAAAATTGAAATAGCCTTATCTGTTAATTGAAGAATTCGGGGGTATCCTCCAGTCGTTTGTCCATCCTTCATAAGAATAATCAACTTACCATTTGGAGTAAATTGCACGGTACCGGGTAAGGTGGCTGAAGTCAACATGGATTTATTATGACCATCAATTTTCTCATTTAATTGATAAGCCATTCGATTATTATCTTTAGATACAGTAAAGTCCGAACCAAAAACTTTCTCTAATTGTTTGTCGGTTAGCATTTCGAATTCAGGTCCTTTTGCCACTCCTAAAACCTCTTCATTGTAATAGTCATCTACTTTTAATTCTGATATTTTAGGGTCGAAGGATTCACAAGACGTATATGGAACCTCATAATTATTTTTTAAACAAACTATTTTAGTGATTGCCTTAGAGAAAGAACGACTATTTAAAACTACATTAGTCTCAAATCCATACTTAATGGCCAAATAACTTCGAATTCCATGCTCTAACCTTCCATAGGATAAAATATCGCCACTTTCTATTTTATAAATTTTATAGTTCAATACCGGTTTGTTGTTTAGTGTAGCAGACATAGTTGCACCAGATAATACGATATAGGTACTTTCTTCAAATACAATTGTTGGTCCGGTCATTGTAATTTCAAGAACAGCTGCTTCGTCCTCGTTCTCGAGAAGTCTATTAGCTCTTTCTAATGCAATATTATCCATAGCACCGGCAACAGGAACTCCTTTATCTCGAAAACCAAACCTACCTTTATCCTGTACGGTAGTATAAAATCCAGATTTTAATATCTTAAGCATTAATAGGAGTTTTTTCAATTTTATAAATACCCACTTGTCCTTCAATAACATGCAAATCGTGTTCTGCTCGAGATATTGCATGGAATTGCACTTGATCACCAACATTAACTAAACACGGTACTTCGCGTTTCGGACTGAAAATAGGCACTGCGCAATTACCAATTATATTCCATCCACCAGGAGAATCTTGGGGATAAACACCAGTTTGTTTACTCGCTAATCCGACAGCTCCCGCCACAACATTTAAACGAGGTTCTGCCCTTCTTGGAATTTCTAATGATTTTGGTAGTCCGCCCAAATACATGAACCCTGGTAAAAAGCCAATGCCATACACACGGTAAATATGCTCGGTATGTTGTTTAATTATTTCATCGACACTCAATCCTAGTTTCTCGGACACTTCATTTAAATCAATACCAAAATCTAAGTCGTAACATACAGGTAATTTGCACAAATACCTTTGTACACGAATATTAAGTTCTTTAATATCATTGTACCATGTATTCAGCTTATTTGAAAACTTCTTAAAATCGATAGTCTCACTTAATTGTATAAGGGTTAAAGAATTATAAGCAGGTACCAACTCCCATTGCCCTTTTGGCAAGCATTCGTTAACCAAATAGTGTTTAAAATGGAGGATGTCATTTAATATACCTTCTTCAACTTCATTTGGCCATTCGACTAAAACAGCATGAATTCCGAAGGGTCTTATGGAAATCGGGTATGGCATTATTTTTTAATATTAATTTTCATTTTCGGCAATTGAGCAGTAAGGTAACGTAATATTTCTAATGCTGATGGCGTATCGCTATGAATACAAAAGGTTTCTGCTTTTATAGGAATTCGAAAACCTTTACTTGTTAAAACGTATTGCTCCTTAACCATTCTAAGCATATGTGTAAACACTTTATCCGGATTACTAATTATTGCATTCACATCCTTACGTGATACTAAATTGCCATCTTCATCATAATTTCTATCAGCAAAAGCTTCAAATACAATCGAAAATTTTTGTTTTTGTCCTTCAATTGCAAGTGCTGAACCATATGGTGCATATAAAAGTATTTCATCTTTATAGTTCGCAATTGCTTTCAAAAAACTTTTAGCGAGAATATGATTATGCCCCATATCATTATAAAGAGCCCCATGAGCTTTTATATGATGGAGTTTAATATTTTCAATATTCAATAGCGCAGAAAATAAATTCACCTGCTGCTGTATACTAGCAATAAAATCAGCTTTGGGCAAATCCATGGATATGCGCCCAAAATTTTTACGATCAGGATACGATGGATGTGCGCCAACTTTTACAGCATTTTTTTTGGCAAGCTTTGCAATTCTAATTATGGTCTCCTTATCCCCAGCATGCGCACCGCAAGCTATATTACATGAACTAATTAATGGCATTAGGGTCGCTTCATTATCTAAACCTTCACCAACATCACAATTAATATCAATAAAAATATCTCTTTGCATTAAATTTCAATTCACCAAAAAACTCAAAACAGCTTTAATCGACACTAATCTAAGAAGAAAAAGTTATTGACAGAACACCATCTTTAAACAAAAGAATTGAATAAATTAGTAAAATCGTGCATAAACCACTGTAAGCAAATCAAATAGCCAAGATTTTGAAGTATTTACAAAAAAATGAATGCCAAATAGAAAATTGGCTATCATCGATAACGACACGCTTCCGTAGATATTTTCACCACAGTTTTAACACTTTTCGATGCATTTCATCTAATAATTTACCGTTCGTCTAAAATAGGGGTGTTTTCAAACGAGTTAACATAATATCCCAAAAGATATGAGGTTATAATAGTCCCAAATCTTAATACCCTAATTAATGAAATGCTTGGAATGTAAAAAAGAGCTGAGCTATTTAGATCATAAAAACTCCATGGACATATTTGGAGTTGAATTGTGCGCACGTCACACCGATCTAATGCTGCAGCTTCAAGAAAAACATGATACCCCCGTCGAAGCAATACAATTGTACTATGGCTTAAAAGAAGCCGGCGTAACTGCAATGTTAGAATGGTGGGATGGTAAAAAATCAATCGATTTAGCAATATCTCGAGTGAAATTGAATATTGAAATTGATACGGAGTATAATATGCTCACGCATGAGCAAGCAATTAATGATCTTGAAGAAGCAATGCACTCCTTCAAAAATGGTTTCACCACCATACGTATACCACATGACCTTGTTACCTACTATCTAAAAGAAACTGTTGATAATATTATAGGAATTATGGAGGGGCTTCGAGCAAATATAAAAGTTATCTAATTCATTACATTATGGCATTCGCAAAGAAAATTTTACGCACACCACTACGCATTTTAATAGCACTATTTCTCGTCGGTATTTTGATGCAGGTATTACATTGGCAATTTGCTAGCGAAATTTTACTTGTAGCCTTTTCAGGAATTGGAATTCTATATAGTATTCGCTTTTGGAAAAAAATCGACAAACACTTTGTTGATTATGTCAAATTAGTATTGGTAGTATTTTGGATTGGGAATGGAATACTTCAAATTATGGAATTCGAATATACCGTTGTTTTTCAAGTGGTTATAGCCATTTCTTTTTTAACATGGTTCTTTTTAGAGGGCACTGCATATTTTCTAGACGAAGATAGAAGAGCACGAAATAGTATGACTCAAATCTTATGGAATTTTGCAATGGTTGTAGGAACTTTAGCTATAATTGCCGGTACCTTACTGAACATCCTTCAATGGCAATTTGCGATACCCCTACTAATATTGGGAATTTTGATTGTGGCTGCATATATTCTAAAAGATGCTTTTGTAGCCTCAAAATATGATAAAGAAGAAAACAATAACGGAGAATTTCAACTTTAGTTAAAATCTTAATACGTACTAAAGCTTTGCATAATGCAAAGCTTTTTTTTTATCTTATATATTCTAAGCTAATGGCTTATTAAATTTCCATTTAAAGTGCATTTTCCTGTCCTTTTAGCGCTATTTTATCCCCTATTTATAATTCCCATATAGAATAAGCTGAATTCGTATGTAATCCTTTATAAGAGCTTTATTACTATCGATTTCATTAGATTCTAATCTTTAAGGTATTTATGCAGTTTAATTTACTTTTATTGAACCAAATGGGATCGCAATTAATATATAATACACTAAAAGCATTAATTGCTGTTATTTAGGCACGCTTGCAAAACTACATAAGCGGTAATTACAAGAATTTTCGAACATCTATCAAATGTAAAAACCTCTGGATAAACTGTATTCTATAAATTCAAAAAGATACAATTTCAGAGAAAATTAGCAGTTTTAGCAACATCCATTCATCGATTAAGTGCCGTATTGCAAGGTTTTGGCGTGATTTCACTTTTTCCCTTTATAGATCATAAAAACCGTTTAACGGGACTCCGCACCCCAAAACGAGTATTCTACCATTTCATAGATTGAGAAACTACAAAAGCTCCTTTTCCAAGTTTTCTATATATAAATAAAACCCATTATTATGGAAAATAAAACTACAATAAACGATTACTTAGTCTATTCATACTGCGGATTTTGTTTTTGCTGGTCGCTATACATTCTTTTCTTTTAAAGAAAGTTTAGCTAGCATAATAAAATGCATACAATAAAAAGGTTGTTGGGTAGGTCGAGAACTTAATTCTTCTCGGCCACAACACCTTATCTAATGTAAAAACCTTCGGGTTTTATTGGCAATATGAGTGTGAATTTTACGTTTTACTAGTATTGTGTAAAACAGCACTATTTAAAATGATGCAGCGTTTTTTTACTTTTTTAGTACTTCTACTTTCCGGAAGCTCAATATTACAGGCAAATAGTTTTAATGTAGTACAAACGAGCTTTCAGGATATAGTGTTGCCTAAAACTTCCATAAAAATTAACTACCCTACAACGGGTACCGTATGGGAAGCTCCTAGTACTGTTGAGTTAAAATGGGACACAAAAAATATTCCTCCGAATAAAACTATAAAATTCTATCTTTCTAAAGATGACATGGTTGTTCAGGAATTAGGAATTTTTGAAAACAATGGTTTTGTAAATAAAATTACCGTGGACCGTGGTTTACAAAATGGAGATAATTATAGAGTTATCGGCATTGAACTATTTCCTGATAACAAAAAAAGCATCGCTAAATATGCTACGCCTTTTTTTACGATTAAAAAATTACCACGACCTAAGAAAATTGTTACTGAAGAAGTAGTCAAAGAGCCAGCTGTTCGTGATACCTTCGATGGCCGAAAACTTACGTACGTTAATGAAATGTCGGTCGCAAGTGACAAAATAAATATCTATATCTGGGATCATAGTAGAAAAGATGGAGATATCGTCTCGATATATTTAAACGGGGAAGCAGTGATATCCAAATATTCACTTGAATATTATAAGAAAAAGGTTGAATTAACTTTAGACCCAAATAAAGCGAATGATCTTTTCTTATATGCACATAACTTAGGTAAATTTCCTCCAAACACCGTTTCTATTGAAATAACGGATGGAAAAACTTCTGAAAATATCGTTTTAAACTCCGATTTAAAAAGTTGTGAAGCAGTTTTAATCAATGTGAAAGAATAATATCTATTCTTCAATTATATCCTCAAATTTTCCCATTGTTTTTTGAAACCATTGTTGTAATTTCTACCATCAATTCAACACACAATGGAAAAACCACGAAGAAATTTTATCAAAAAAGCTGGAATCATTGCAGCTTCAACAACAATTCTACCAAATTTCGCCTTCGGTAGTATTCTACCTCAACAGAAAAAATTAGGTGTAGCCTTAGTGGGCCTAGGTTATTACAGTACCGATTTACTCGCTCCTGCCCTACAGCTAACTAAACACTGCGAATTAAAAGGTATTGTCACCGGCAGTCCTGAAAAAATTCCTGTTTGGAAAGAGAAATATAATCTGAATGACAAAAATATTTATACATATGATGATTTCGATAAAATTGCAAACAATGATGATATCGATGTGGTCTATGTAGTTTTACCGCCATCTATGCACGCCGAATATACCATTAGAGCGGCAAAAGCCGGCAAACATGTGTGGTGTGAAAAACCTATGGCACCAACAGTTGCTGATTGTGAGGCTATGATAAAAGCTTGTAAAGACAACAATGTGAAATTATCCATCGGCTATCGTTGTCAGCACGATCCAAATATTCAAGCGTATATGAAAGTTGGCAAAGAACAACCCTTTGGCAAAGTTAAAATGATAAATTCCGCAGCAGGTTATTTCGATGGAAGAACAAACCATTGGAAACAACAAAAAGAAATGGGTGGTGGAGTTATGGGCGATATGGGTGTTTATGCAATACAAGGCGCTCGTTTAGCAACCGGAGAAGAACCAATAGCAGTTTTAGCCAATACATTTACAACACGCCCAGAAATATATCACGAAGTAGAGGAATCTGCTATGTTTCAATTGGAATTTCCAAGTGGTGCTAGAGCTTCTTGTCATACGAGCTATGGAATATCAATGAATTACTTAAAAGTTATTTACGAAAAAGGCTCCTTACAAATGGAACCACATTCTTCGTATCGCGGTAACAATGGCAGTATGTCCGATGGCACGATTATTAATTTTCCTATTGAAAATCAACAAGCTAAGCAAATGGATGACGATGCCCTGGCTTTAATAAATGGCACCGATTTAATCGTACCTGGTGAAGAAGGCTTGCGAGACATTACTGTTGTTGAAGCAGTGTATAAGTCCGCAGCGCAAAATTGTCAAGTCAAATTATAAGAAGTTTAAAGTAGGTTACTAAAAAGATGCGATTAGTTCAAATATATCACCCTGAAGAAGGTAGAAAAATTGCTTTTGTGGAAGAACCCAATTTGCGGTTAATCGACAAATTTACATCCGTCTATGAGTTAGCGGCATTTGTTATTGAAAGCGGAAGATTACTAAGTAAGTTGATTAATGATTATCTATCGGATAAGCTTTTAGAATATGATACTATTTATCATGGAACTTCGGAATGGCAGTTGTTACCAGCATTTGATCATCCGACCAATGTAAATAACCTGATGTTAGCCGGTACAGGACTCACCCATAAGGCAAGTGCTGAAAACCGACAAAAAATGCACGAGGCAGCAGCTGAAAGTGATGTAACTGATAGCATGAAGATTTATTTTATGGGTGTTGAAGGTGGCAAACCTGAAAAAGGGGAAATTGGAATTCAGCCCGAATGGTTTTATAAAGGCAATGGTTCAGTTTTAAAAGCGCACGGCCAACCATTAAAAATTCCTAATTACGGTAATGATGGTGGCGAAGAACCTGAAATTGCAGGTATTTACATCAATGATAAAAACGGTACACCATGGCGTATTGGATTCGCAACTGCCAATGAGTTTTCTGACCATGTAATGGAACGTAAAAACTATCTGTATTTGGCTCCCTCTAAAATTCGAAATTGTTCCATTGGTCCAGAATTAAATATTACTGAAGATTTTAATAATATTTCGGGAAAAGTTCAAGTATTCAGAAACGGAAAAGCACTTTGGGAAAAGTCTATTAAAACAGGGGAATCAAACATGTCGCATAGCCTTGAGAATTTAGAATACCATCATTTTAAATATGAAAACCATTGTTTACCCAATCAAGCACATATTCACTTTTTTGGTGCAGACGCCTTCAGTTTTGGCGAAGGCATTGCATTACAACAAGATGATGAAATGCTGGTACAATGGTATGGGATGGGAAGAGCATTAATAAATCCACTAACAATAAAATCAGATAAAGAGGTGATGATTTCGGTTAATAAATTACAATAGCCTTTTACAAATTCTTTTCAAAACAGATACTATTCTCGGCATTTATGTACTCTCCAAAATTAGAAGTTTCCTTATAATCGTTCTTTTCATAAAATTTTATCGCATAAGGTTTCTCTTTTAATGTTTCTAGTACACATTTTTTATAATGTTGTTCTTTTGCCCAGTTCTCTAATTCTTGTAATAGAATGGAAGAAATCCCTTTACCGCGATATTCGGATTGTACATACATTCTTTTTATTTCCACTTCAGTTTGGGAATATTTTTTAATTCCACCGCAACCAATTGGGTCATCATTTTCATTATATACAACTACAGCTGATTTTATAAAATCTATATTATTTAATGCATCGTAGAATAAAATTTCTTCTTTATAATATGCAGCTAAATCCGCATCCAAAGCCTTAACTAATTGTATAAAATCTTTATTATCGGAGTCGGTTCTTTTAAGTGTAATCACTATTAAAACTATTTGGATATAAAACTAATGTCTTTTAATACACCTTCATCTTCAAGCTAGCTGGTGCTTTCAACTGAGTTTCTTTTTCAAGTTTTGTCAGTTTACCAGTTTCAGTATCTCTTTTGTAGGTTACAATGTTGCCAGAATTCTGGTTCGCTACCAACAAATAGTTATTCGTAGCATCAATAACAAAACTTCTTGGATGATCTCCGTAAGTAGATTCATGTCCCACTATACTCAAACTACCGTCTGTAGTATCAATTTTAAAGATAGAAATACTATTTTCTCTTCGGTTTGAGGCGTATAGAAATTTACCATCCTTAGAAATATGAATATCGGCACCCGCATATTTTTCATGCTTCTCTACTACCGATGAATAACTTTCTAATGGTGTTAATTTCCCATCTTTATAAGAAAAAGAAGAAACCATGCCACTTAACTCGTTTATACAATAGCCAAACTTGCCATTTGGGTGAAAAGTATAGTGTCTAGGACCACTACCAGGGATAGCCGAAAATGTTTTGTCTTTAAGCTCTTCAAGTTTCGGAGTTTTGGCAGCATCAAATTTATAGGCTATTATCTTATCCGCCCCTAAATCCATTACATATAAAAACTTACTATCTGGTGAGAAATTACTGGAATGCGCATGAGCCATTTCCTGATTCGGTAATACGGTGCTACTACCTGTCAATTTAATAAACTGATCCGATGGTTTTAAACTCCCATCTGCATTAATTTCATAGAGATTAACAACCGCATCGGTATAATTGGCACTTACGATATAATTATCGTCTTTATAAATATTTAAATGTGCAGGGTTTCTACCATCCGTAGTTTGCTTATTTATGAACTTAAGCGCTCCCGTATTGCTATCAATAGTAAAAGCTGAGACATTACCGCTCGTTTCTAATTTAGACTCTGTAACAGCATATAAATAATCACCACTGTGCGAAACGGCTAAATAAGAAGCATTAACAACATCTGTAACTTTATTTATTTCTGTTAAGCTGCCATTAGTAGCATCAAATTCAAATACATGAATCGCTTCACCGGGAACGTTACCGGTATATGAACCAGCAAATAGTAATGTTTTAGTATCCTGAGCTAAATTAACTTGTGAAATCATAATAACAGAAATGAGTAGAAGGCTTTTTAGAATCCTTTGAATATTCATTTTCATAAATTGAGCTTTTTATAAATGAGAATGTCAAGTTACTTTAAATTCTAAAATTATGCACTAATTTTTTTGATTGCTCGAACAAGAAATTTTCGCGATTCGCGCACATTGCTATAATGAAACGACATATTACCATCACTAAAGCGAACCATGCGGGATTGTATTTTCTGGTATAAGGTTGAACTCCAGTACAATTCTTCAGTAAAACCACCACTATTATCGCCTCCTTTACCAATAGTGTTATACATAGTTTTTAATTCATCTTGCGTGGGTAATCGCCAATCCTCACCCAATTGCTCATTAATTTTCATGGCACTTTTCCATGACATTGGACCAGCATCTTTGGCTTGTGCAACTAAAGCTGTTTTATTGGACTTATCAATTTCAAAAACAATTCCACCTGCATAAGAATCGCCAACTTCTAAATCCATAAAATTTGAATTGTCTACTGTAACATTTGTTTCATCAGGCGTTTCAGCTACCGATTCTTCTTGAATAGTTTCATCATTCGTTTCTTCATCAGCTTCAGCACTAACTTCTGCATCTTCTGTGCTCATGGCATCTTCTACCACCTCTGTATTAGTTTCTGGTGGTACTGGCGCTGTTTCTTTCGTATCGCCATCGGAATCATAAAAAACATAAAACGCTACTCCCAATAGTAGCACGCCTGCCAATACTAAGAGACTTTTTTTACTCGAAGTCGAATCTTCTTCTTGTTCGTACTCCTCAATACTTTCTTCATTGTCCTCTTCATGCTCCTGATAAGCAGCATTTGCTTCAGCCTGTTCAATAATCCTTCGCTCCTCCTCTGCTTCTCTTTGCGCTTCTTCTTCTAAAAATAGACGCTCTTCTTCAGCTGCCTTTATTGTAGCAATTCTCTCAGCTTCCTCAGCCTTTTGCTTTTCTGCAGCCGCTTTTTGTTGCGCTTCTTGTTCTTCTTGTTTTAATTTATCTTGCTCAGCTTTTAATTGTGCTGCCTTTTCAGCTTCAGCTTGCACTTGCTGCTCGCGTTCAAGTTTTTTTTGTGCTTCTTGTTCCGCTAAAATTCTCTTTTCTTCTTCGGCCTTTCGCTGTACTTCTTTCTCAGCTGCTATTCGTTGTTGCTCAAGAGCAATAGTCTGCTTTTCAGCTGCTATTGCTGCTGCCTTTTCTTGTTCAGCTGCTGCTCGCTTTTTAGCTGCTGCCTCTTCAAGTAATCGTTCAGCCTCAGCATCGCGATTTTGAGCAGCTATACTATCTTCATTTGTATCAACTTCATCAAAAAAACTAAGTTCTAATTGATCCTCAACTATTTTAGTAGGAATTATTTCTGCTACTTCAGAAACTACTTCTTCTACTTCAGGTGCCTCTTCAACACTTTCACCACGAACCGAAGCAATTACCTTTTTTAAATCTGTCTCAATAGCATTAAAAGCATCTTCCGGTAAGGTCCAGTTTTCAATGGGCTTTTTTGGATTCGGCAAAACTTGTAATTCATTCAGATTAAAATCATATTCGTCTGATTTAAAATCTATTTGCCATTGACAATCATCTACTAATATGGGTATCACTACCGCATCATTCGCTTTATATTTATCAATTACATTTTTAAATTCTAATTGCTGAACAAACTTCGATTTCATAAAATCTGTACTCACAAAAAGCAGAAAAACATCAGCAAAATCCATATGAGAAGCTACCTTAGGCTTCCATTCTTGCCCCGGTAAAATAGGGTCATCGGCCCATATATTTATGGTTTCATTCGCTTCTAATGCACTCAAAGATTGTCTTATTTGCAATAAAGCATTTTTATCTTCCCAAGCGTAAATCGCAAAAATATTGGTCTTCCGACTCATTTCTCAAACAAATTTGTAGTAGAATTCAACAGATTACTTGTTAAACAAATATAAGCATGCTTTGCGCTTTACAATTGTTTGAAAAACATTGTTTTCAACAGTCGACCTTTATAACTTTAACCATGCACTATTTAGCATATCATTCAGAGCCAACAAAAATTTATATTTTTCTATTTTAAGCTATTATTTTAATGAAATTTATTTTCCCAGCCCTATTACTATTTCTCACAATAACTTGTTCGGCTCAAACCAAGGTCATCTTCGATACCGACATTGATTCTGATGTAGACGATGTACAAGCTTTAGCCATGCTACATGCCTATCAACAATTAGGAAAAATAGAATTACTGGGTGTTGTTGTCACAAGTAACGATTCCTATTCGTATCAAGGTGTTGATGCTATAAATACTTTCTACAATCAACCAGATATTCCTATAGGATTTTTAAAAGAACAGAAGAACCTTGAAAATTTTTCAAAATACACCAAACAAGTAAGCAATTCTTTTCCAAAGGATATACATGCATTGAGCCAGACAACAGAATCAGCACGATTATACCGAAAGCTCTTAGCGGAAAGTGAAGATAACTCCGTCGTAATTATTACTGTAGGTCATTTAACGAGTTTTCAGAATTTATTACAATCTAAAGCTGATGATATCTCAACATTATCAGGTAAAGAGTTAGCCACAAAAAAGGTTAAAAAATGGCTCTGTATGGGAGGTACGTATCCCGAAGGCAAAGAAGCTAATTTTTATCGACCTGACCCTACTTCTACAGTATATTGTATAGCCAATTGGGAAAAAGAAGTTGTATTTTGCGGTTGGGAAGTAGGCAATAAAATTCGAACTGGAGGAGCCTATTTAAAATCCAAATTAAACAAAAATAACCCCGTTTATTTAGGGTATGAATTGTACAATAATTTCGCAGGGAGACCCGCTTGGGATCAAGTGGCAGTTATGCTTTTAGATGATGAAACTTCATCGAACTATTTTGACTTCAATTCGAATGGATATGTATCTGTAGCAGACGATGGTAGCAATAAATGGAATGCTGGCGAACAACTGCCAACCAAAAAGCATACCATTGTGTCCATAAAAGAAAGTGTAAACCCGGATGCTATTGCAAGAGCTATGGATAATTTAATTCTTGAAATAAAATAAATCTACCCCAAGCAACCCTCTCTATCCAGACTACGATAAACGTAAAACTACTTGGATATATAATTGCACAATCGTTTAATTAAGTTTTATTAGATTAAATTCTTGTGGAGCATTTAAAAGTCCATCTTTTAACCAGCAATTAATTTCTAAATTTGAAATCTTAATAAACTTCCAAAAAGTTGTAGGTTCATCTCCGCTTATATACAAATCAATTTCATATGTCGTATCGTGATTTCGCTCCACAATTTTATGTGTAAACATGTTATTTATTGATTTATTATAATCTAAACCCTCAGTGGATCCGGGCCATGATCTATGTATAAAATTGTTGGAAGTAAATTCATAGATTCGAGGATTATTCGAAAATATTGGCATGGTTTCTTCCCAAATACCAATAATCCATGAGGGTGGTTCGAAATGCGTTCCTGTTGAAGGAGATTCATCTGAATTAGAACAGCTAAGAATTAATACAATCCATAAATAAATGAAATATGACTTGATACTCATGCTATAAAAAATTTTGCTCTTTATAAAATACAAAAAATTAAAGACTATAATATATAAGGGCATTCTAGAGCAATAAAAAATAGGTATTTTAAATTATTAACAAACCATCCCAATTAATCAACATTCAATTTCGCGAAAAATTCGAATTGACTAAAAGAAGTTTGAGACCAAATAAATAAAATAATTCTACCCCAACCAGCCTTCTCTATCTAGACTACGATACTGGATGGCTTCCGCAATATGATTGCCCGAAACTTCTTTGCTATTTTCTAAATCCGCAATAGTTCGGGCAACTTTTAAAATTCGGTCATAGGCGCGTGCAGAAAGATTCAAGCGTTCCATAGCATTTTTCAATAGCAATTTAGAAGCCTCATCCAACTTACAATATTCACGAATCTGTTTGGTATTCATCTGGGCGTTATAATGCACATTTTCTAAAACTGCAAAGCGAACGGTTTGTAATTCACGTGCTGCAGTTACTCGTTTTCGAATATCTACACTCCCCTCTCCTTTTCGTTCTTCAGAGAGCTTTTCAAAAGGCACTGGTGTTACTTCAATATGAATATCAATACGATCCAATAAAGGTCCTGATATCTTTCCCAGATACCGTTGCATTTCTGCTGGTGATGAGGTTACCGGTGCATCGGGGTCATTAAAATAACCACCGGGACTCGGATTCATACTAGCCACCAACATAAAGCTACTCGGATAGGTTACGGTAAAACGTGCTCGCGATATCGTTACCTCCCGATCTTCTAGCGGTTGTCGCATTACTTCCAATACGCCTCTTTTAAATTCTGGCAATTCATCTAAGAACAAAACTCCATTATGTGAAAGCGAAATTTCTCCCGGTTGCGGATAGGCACCGCCGCCGACGAGGGCAACATCCGAAATAGTATGATGGGGACTTCTGAACGGACGCTGACTCATTAATCCTGTATTCTTCACCTTACCCACAACGCTATGAATTTTAGTTGTTTCTAAAGCTTCATGTAGTGTCATCGGTGGTAAAATAGAAGGTAAGCGTTTGGCCAACATGGTCTTTCCAGATCCCGGTGGGCCAATAAGTATGATATTATGACCACCCGCTGCGGCAATCTCCATACAGCGTTTTATACTTTCTTGTCCCTTTACATCAGAGAAATCGAATTCAGGAAAATCTAGACTTTTATAAAACTCTGCTCGGGTATCAACAATCGTTTGTTCTAATGGGGCGCCAGTGTCAAAAAAGTCAATCACCTGTTTTATATTGTCTACACCATATACTTTTAAATCGGAAACTATTGCGGCCTCTTTTGCATTTTCACTTGGTAAAATAAATCCTTTAAATCCTTCTTCCTTTGCTTTTACCGCAATCGGCAAAGCTCCTTTTATAGGTTGCAAACTTCCATCTAAAGAAAGCTCACCCATAATTAAATATTGCTCTAAATTTTCAGACTGAATTTGATTTGACGCCGTTAAAATTCCCAAGGCCAAAGTAAGGTCATAGGCAGAACCTTCTTTTCGCATATCGGCCGGAGCCATGTTTATCGTGATTTTCTTACCCGGAATTTTATAGCCGTTATTTAGTAATGCAGCCGCTATTCTATAATTACTTTCCTTAATAGCATTATCGGGCAGACCAACCAGATGGTAACCTACTCCAATATCGATATTGACTTCAACGGTAATCGTTGTAGCCTCAACCCCAAAGACGGCACTTCCGTAAACTTTTGTAAGCATACACGTAACTATTCTGTAGGCTTAAATGTAAGTAAAGATTTTGAAGTTGATTGAATTTCGGCTTTATTCAGCATCATTTTTCTGAATTCTCCCTTGGTATACATCTCCGCTTGGTCTTGATAATGAGGACTTAACAAATTACCAGATTGCCCTGTAGGAAGGATACTCAAGCTATTTTCAACATCAGAAAAATCGATGAGTCGCCGTGTAGAAGGTCCGGATTTCACTTTAAAAAATCCTTCGTTGGAATAATTAAAACCCAGGTTATTTATCACTTCTCTAGTTCCATTAATTGGAAAAGGCCCCACATTAAAATATTCCTGCAAGGCTTCAACTTGCCCTAAGGGATGTCCGTGTTCTATGGTATGTACTTTATCCCAGGTCCACTGTGAAGCATCGTCACCAAAATCTTTCACCAACGATGCATAAGCTTCCTTAAAAGCTGTTGTAACAATCGTTTCTCTAGATTCTTTTATATCCGAAGTATTAATATCATCCCACCATACAGAAGTATCATTTGCGATATACGGTGCAATCATACGTTTAAAGAAATGCGTTAGAATTAGTTGCGAAAACTGCGCTTCCCCCAATTCATCAAACAACGATTTTTTCATAACTAAGAACAACCAACGATGAAATAATGCCCCATCTGTATTTTTTAAAGTATAATTTGCATCCCAATTGCTTAGTTTATCCAAAACAACAGTTTCAGCTTCGCTCAATTGTTTTGCATCAACAGCGGTTTCTAGGTTTTTAATTATAGACGGATTTACAGCAGAGGTTACATCGTTCAACATCTCGCTAGCCGTTTGTATATCCCAATCGCTTTTAGCATCCAATAATTCTGTAATTCGTTTGGCTCTATTTTCCGGCAGATAATATCCGGGATAATATTTACCGTTTATAGAATCCGGTTGATTATTAGCCGAATATACATAATTAGTTTCAGGATTTACAGCTTGCGGATTCTGTGAAAAGTCGTAAAAGTTCAAGTGTTCATCTTTTCCTGTTGTACCATCTAAAATAAACTTGGTACTTGTACTATCGGGCATATTATACAATTTCGCTGTTGCAAACCACCCTACATTTCCCTTGGCATCTCCATACATAATATTGAGTCCCGGTGCATGAATATTGGGCAAAGCGGTCTTAAAAGTGTTTAAATCGGTTGCTCGAGAAATACCATACAAAGCATCTAAAACCTTACCCTCTGCCTGGGTATATACCCATGACATGCTAACCGGTCGTTCAGTGTCTATTGTATTGTAGACCTCATTTACTAGCGCACCATGTCTCGTTTTATGAAATTCAAAAAGCACATCATCAGCATCTTTTACTTTTATAATTTTAGATACTTTCTGAAGGTCATCCCAACCGTTTTCAGTTTTGTATTTGGTTTTTTCTGGATTGAGCTCTTCGTAATAAAAATCGATATCATCATTTTCGAACATGGTTAAACCATAAGCGATATCTCGATTATGACCTAACAGCGGAAAAGGCATCCCTGCTATATGGTATCCGTAAATTTCAAAATTTGAAGCCACCACATGAACTTCGTACCATACCGAAGGCTGTGCAAATCCGATATGGGGATCATTCGCAAAAATCACTTTCCCGTTTTTAGTTTTCTCTGGTCCTATCACCCAACTATTACTGCCTTCCAATTGAGGAACGGGCAATTTATCCAAGGCCTTTGTAGCCATAGCAGTTATGGAATTGGAAATAGTAGTGTACGGTGTACCCGGATGGTTTTTAAGCAACACAGTTGTGGTATCTGCATCGATAGCTAAATCTTGTAAATAGGCTACGCCTAATTTATCCTTAATGTTGGTCAATAATGGATCCGTTTTCTGAGCCATCGCAAAACTAAAAGCCATATAGCCAATGGTATTGTAAACATCTTTTAACTGGAATTCGGTTTTATCTAAACCCGTAAGGTAATATTCAACAGGAGTTGGCCCTTCTGCTATAAATTGATTAATTCCATCTAAATATGCGTTTGCCATAATCACTGGCGGACTATGCATATCTAACTTAGAAATAAGTTCATCGGTATTATCATCAATACCTAAGGAAAGAAACATTTTATCCGTGGGAATTAAATCAGCTCCAAATACTTCTGATAAGCCACCACTGCCTATACGTCGCAACAATTCCATTTGCCATAGGCGATCTTGAGCATGCACATACCCTAAAGTACGCATCGCATCAACTTCATCTTCAGCATAAATATGAGGGATACCGTAGGTGTCGTAATGTACATTTACGGCATTAGTAAGTCCGATTAAATCTTTAGAACCTTCATAATCAGGGGAAAGTGAAACCTTAAAATAGATTGTAAGTACAGCTAGAATGGCGATTAGCGCTAAAAGCAGCCATCCTATTATTTTTAGTATTCGCATTGGAGGTAGTTTACACCCTAAGGTAAAACTATTCTATGAAAATAAAAGAGAAAAATGTGTCAGAATTTCTTATTTCTCAGCAGATAGAAATGTTTTCAATCCATTTTCGAGCCACAATTTATATTCCGCTGCATCGGTATATTGTACCGCTGAATTTAAGACTTCAAAATCAGGAGAAAGTAAAACATAATAAGGTTGCGAAGCTGCATTAAAATTAATGGTTTGAAAAGTACCCCACTTCTGCCCTATTGTTTCAATAGATTTCACTCTACCTGAATCGTATTGAAAATTGAATTTCTGGGCTTCGTTGAGTTCTTTTCGGTCATCTACATAGAGCGATATTAAAACATAATCTTCGTTTATAATCGAAAAAATATCAGGTTCACTCCAAACATTTTCTTCCATTTTACGGCAATTGACACATGCCCAGCCTGTAAAATCTAATAAAATTGGTTTGTTCTCTTTTTTAGCAAAAGCAACTCCTTCCTCAAAATCTTTAAAGCAATTTAATCCTAACGGACAATCCGTTTCTTTTTCTGCGAGCGTATAAAAATCAGGAGGTAAAAATCCGAATAACTTTAGCTGTACGGTATTCATTAAACCGAGTGATAAATACAAGACAAAAAGTACGCTTAATACCCCAGTAGCTTTACGTGGCGTAGATAATTTTTGTTTTGGACCATCATGAGGAAAACGAAATATTCCGAAAAGATATAAAGCAAGTAACACGAAAAGAACAATCCAAATAGCAATAAAAACTTCACGCTTTAAAAAGTCCCATCCACCTACTAAATCAGCATTGGATAAGAACTTAAATGCCAGCGCCAATTCTAAAAATCCTAGTACAACTTTTACAGTAGTCATCCAACCACCAGATTTCGGCAATGAATTTAACCATGCCGGAAACAAAGCAAACAACGCAAATGGAAATGCCAAGGCAACGCCAAAGCCTGTCATCCCGGCAGAAAGATTAGCAGCAACATCACCCTCGCCCAATACTGTTCCGCCTAACAATCCACCTAAAATAGGACCTGTACAAGAGAACGAAACAATGGCTAAGGTAACTGCCATAAAAAATATGCCTAAAACGCCACCTACTTTAGAAGAGGCGGAATCCATTTTATTCGCCCAAGAACTTGGTAAGGTTAATTCGTAATAACCAAAAAATGAAAAAGCAAAGAATACAAAGATTAAAAAGAAGGCCAAGTTTAGCCAAATGTTAGTCGCTATGGTATTTAATATTTGAGAATCTACCGAATCGAATAAATGAAAAGGCAGACTTAGTAAAAAGTATATCACCACAATAAAAAAGCCATATAAAATAGCATTGGCAATGCCCTTTTTCTTGTTGCCTGAATGCTTTGTAAAAAACGAAACGGTTAACGGAATCATTGGAAATACGCACGGGGTCAATAAAGCAATTAATCCGCCTAAAAAGCCCAAACCAAAAATCATCCATTTGCTAGACCCTCCTGCCACAGTATCTTCAGTGGACACCAAACGTTCTTTATTTTTTAAATCGAGTTTTAGGTTTTCGCCCATAGCCAGACTTTTTTCATCCACTGTTTTCTCAGTTTTTACAACAGCCCCACCGTCGAGTACAAAACTAAAATCGGCTTCAGCTGGAATACAAACTTCTTTACATACCTGGTACCAAAGGTTTACATCAATTTGGCGCACATCAGGATTTAATAATTTAATATGCTGTTTAAAAACCGCATCTTTCTTAAAAAAGGTTTCGTCGACTTCAAAGATTTCACTGTATTCCGTTAGGGTTTCACTTTCGCTAGTATTCCCCACCAATTCAAAATGCTCATCCACATTATGAAATGTAAATTCGGAAGGCATCGACCCGCCATCGGCAGTAAATTGTGAATACACATGCCAACCTTCATGTATTTTTCCTGAGATAATTAATTCATATTCCGTATCCGATATTTTATTCAATTCTTGTGACCACAAAACAGGATTTTCATCGTCTTGAGCAAACGAACTAAATCCGATGAGAAAAAATAATACGTAAAATAATTTGTGTCGCATTAGTGCAAAGTAAATTTTAATATGCTGGTTGAACTATCGGTAACTTTAAAGCGTTCATCCGCTCGTTTTCCTATAATCCATACTAATTTGTTGTCCGAAAAAAGCAGCCATTGTTGCTCTTTGGCAATCATATCCATTTTCTCATCCTTGAAAAATTTAGATACTTTTTTCTTCCCTTTCATTCCCAAAGGATAAAAGTAGTCGCCTTCTTGTCGCTTTCTTACTACCAACGGATACTTTAACGTTTTTTTATCTACAAAAAGTATGTTGGCATCATCACTAAATACAATGTTTTCAGCTGCTGACACCGATAATTTTATAGGATGATTAATTTCGGTGACTCCATCTTCCAAAAAATAATTCTGATCATCACTAGTTTCAATTTCTTGTAATAGCAAATGCTCACGATCTTTTAATAAACGATGGGTTTTCGAAAACACTTCTTTTCCGCTCAAAGCAGTCAGTAAATTTCGAATATCAGTATAGGATGTAAATCCGTATGGATTAAAAAGTTCATACAAATAGGCATCCAAGGGTTCTAATTGCTGTAATTCTTGAATTGAAATGTAATCCACCCCTTCTTTGGCCACAAACAATCTCTTTTTTACTTCACCAATATAATTTTTTAGTAAGGCCGCACTGCCCTGTAAGTGTGCTAAGGTATGCTCGAAATTTGCCTCAAAAGTAGGATGCAACGTTTTTAAGGTAGGTAAAATATCATGTCGAATCTTATTCCGAAGGTATTTGGTATCTGCATTACTAGCATCTTCGCGCCAAGTAAGGTTTTCAGCCTCTGCATATGCTGCAATTTGAGCTCTGGAAAATATAAGTAATGGGCGTGCTAAAGCTTCTGTTTTTTCGGGCATTCCTGTTAATCCTTCAATACCCGTACCACGCGATAAATTAATTAAAAAAGTCTCTAAGTTATCATCAGCATGATGCGCTGTAAGTACCGTTTTATACCCAAAATCACGTACTATTTCAGCAAACCAAGGGTAGCGTAATTCCCGCGCTGCCATTTGTATGGAAACTTTATGCGCATCAGCATAACCATCTGTATTAAAAGTAGTTACATGTAATTTACAATTATATTGTTCCGATAAATCATGAATCAGCAACTCGTCTTTATCACTTTCTTCGCCCCGCAATTGAAAATTGCAGTGCGCCAAGGCAAATTTAATATTGCACTTAAATAATAAATGCGCCAAAACCACACTATCGATACCACCACTAATGGCAAGTAAAAAAGTGTCGTCTTTTAAACTTTCAAAATTATTTTGAAAATGGGTTTTAAATTCGGCCAACATAAGCCCAAAGTTACACAATGTAGTTTAGTGATCCTATTCTTAAAGGCTCTCCACAAATTGTTTTACAACAGCTGCATGAGCTTCGGCTAAATCAGCATCAACAATACCCTTTGCTTCATCAAAATTTTGAAAAAAAGAAGGCAGTGAAAAAGTAGTAACCGAGGCCGCACCAAAACGTGGTAAAATTTGCTCGGTAGCTTTTAATGCACCAATAGCACCTCTTTTGCCTGGTGAGGCGCTCATTAATAATACCTTTTTATCTTTTAAGAAATTTAAATCTAGTCGCGATAACCAATCGGTAAGATTTTTAAAATATGCCGAAACATTGCCATTATGCTCGTTAACAGAAATGATTACGCCATCTGCATTGGAAATATATCCTCTAAATTCAACCAGAGAATTTGAAAATCCACTTTCCTTTTCAACATCTTCGCTATACATTGGAAAAGGGTAATTCGCTAAGTTCAACAATTCCACTTTATGCCCTGCTAATAGCGAAGCCGTGTATTTTACTAATTTAAAATTTACTGAAGTACTTGAATTACTGCCTGCGAAGGCCAATATAGTTGACATAATCTCGTTTTAAAGGTTGTTACAAAAATAGCGCATTACAAAGTATTATGAGCAAATTTTGTATAATTTTGCGGCGCAAATCTGCTTTAAACCAGTGGACTGCGTACTAAAAACAGACCAGCGTTTAAAAAACAGATGCTGAGCAAGTAAAACTATTCTGTGGAAAGGAATAAAAACAGACTGTATTTTATTGATGCCATGCGCGCATGGGCTATTCTGATGATGCTGCAAGGTCATTTTATAGACGGACTTCTGGCAGATGCTTTTCGGGATAATTCCAATATCGTTTACAGCATTTGGAAATACTTTAGAGGCATTACCGCTCCTATATTCTTTACAGTATCTGGATTTATTTTCACCTACCTGTTAATAAAAGTACCACAAAAAGGATTCGATAACCCACGGATTAAAAAAGGAATACGCCGCGGCGTACAACTTATTTTTATTGGCTATTTACTGCGTTCTAATATTTTTGGACTGCTGCAAGGCAAAATTTACCATGGGTTTTTATTGGTAGATGTTTTGCATTGTATCGGCCTTTCTATTCTGGGGATTATTGCAATCTACCTACTAACTTCAAAAAGTAAAAAATGGCTTTTATCGATTGTTTTGCTAGCCACTACGCTATTGCTTTTTGCATTTGAACCACTGTATAAATCAGCCAATTTCGCTGCCTTACCCAATGCTATTGCCAACTATTTTAGCAAAGCCAATGGGTCGGTATTTACCATTATTCCATGGTTTGGCTATGCCAGTTTTGGCGCTTTTTTATCGGTGCTTTTTTATCGGTATCGCGAAAGTGCAAAGTTGTATACCTATGCCATTCCCATTGCAGCAGTTGCAGGTCTGCTACTTATATTCACCTCGTCGCCATTATTGGATTGGTTGTATGTTGCAACAGACATTCAATTGTTTAATGCCATAGCGCTTAATAATTATCTGTTTATTCGTTTGGGTGATGTTTTGGTAGCCTTTGCCTTATTTATGTTGGCGCGGAAGTATGTATTAAATGCAACTTTTTTGCGCATTGGGCAGAACACCTTATCCATTTATGTCATTCATTTTATTATTCTTTACGGAAGTTTTACCGGTTTAGGCTTGTATCGCTTTTTCAATCATGCGTTGAATCCGGTGGTGGTGATTGTAGGCGCTATAGCCTTCATGATTACTTGTTCCTATATGGCATTGCTTTACGATAAACATGAAGTTGCCCTAAAATCGAAATTAGCGGTGGTACAAAAGCAATTGTGGCGTTTTGTAGAAACTGTTGCAATACACGTGCAACGTGTTTTAAAAGCAGTAGTTACCAAAACACTGCAAGTGTTGGGTTTTGCTAAGAATTAAGATTCTCTTCTTTTTTTAACTAGTACTCCTTCTCCATACCTCCACTGAAAAAAGCAGACACTCGAAGTGACTTCAGAATTCACATTTTAAATTTTTTGTAGTCCTCCGACACGATTGCTATGCGACTACATTTCAACACCTTATGTTAAAAACTTTGTAATCGTTTACTTAAAATGTAGTTGGTTTAGTTGCCGATTTGTAAGAAATTTAGAGACTGGGGATAAATAAACATGTTTGTTTATCTGTACGCTAAGTAGAATTAAAAAAAGAACCTAAAATTGGCTGAATTACAATATAAAGAGAAATTTTTAATTGAAAAATTATTTAATATGCCATCGGGTTACGTACTGGATTTCTCCAATAGAACCTTTTAGGAATTTATTTACGATAGTATCCGTATCAATATTTATGACGACAAATACTTTTATGCGAGTGGTTCTAAGGCAAATAGACTTAGAGGATTTTTTAGTGAAGAACCGAGCTATAAAGTAGGAGAACTTTTGACCGCACTTATAGATTATTGGTACACTAAGGCAATTGCAAAAGAAGACGGATTCGATTTTGAGAAAGATAAAAACATTTATAACGAGTGTTTAAAAATTGCAAGTAGATTAAAAGAAGAAACAATTGTTGAGGAAATTGATGTAATAAATGAAATTGAAGATGATAGAGATTTCAATCTGCTTGCAAAATCTATACGAGAAAGCATAGATAAAAATGAGCCTGAAGTTGCTTTAGACAGGTTACATACATACGTTATGAAATTTATCAGGCAACTATGTGAGAATCATAATATTGAAATTAAAAAAGATGAATCTCTTAATGCAATATTTGGTAAATATGTAAAGTACATTGTAGCTAATGAAAAAATAGAATCTAAAATGACTGAAAGGATTTTAAAATATTCTATCCACGTCATAGAAGCATTTAATGATATTAGAAACAATAGAAGTTTCGCTCACGATAATAAAATTTTAAATTATTCTGAAAGTGTTCTTATTTTCAATAATATCACAAACTCGATAAAATTTATTGAGACTATTGAAAAAACAATTGAACAAGAAAACATAAAAATCGAAGTAGAAACGGCTGATTGGCAAGATCTACCGTTTTAAAATTTTTAAGAACCTATGCAAGCATAATTATAAAATTAAAAACACGTTCTGCGCGTTTAAAAAAAAACATTATTACCGCTATTAACTATAACTAGGATTATTTTCTTCTAAACATAAGAAAAGAACAATAACTATAAAATAAGATAAATCTAAATGATTGTTCGTCCACATAAAATAGTATTGATTAAAAGAAACTTTTTCCAATTTACATCCAATGATGATATTGAAAATAATGAGGATTACATTCCTGATTACCAGAAGTTTAAATCATTAAATTCAGCTGAGCAATATTATTTAGCAGACATATGTAATTGGGATGACGGTCCAATTGTTTTACAATGGATAATCGATAGTCCAAAATGTGACAAAGGAACAGCTTGTAAAATTTTTTGGAATTCAGAACCAGACTATTATTTCGATTTTACAGCCGAAACAATAAACGAATATGAAAAAGATATATGGAATTTACTGCAAAGCATCTTAAAGAGGTATAGGGCAGATGATTTTGCAAAAAGTCGATTTAAGTTTATACCAAAAGAGGAAGGTTATAAAACGGATTGGAATACTAAACTGGATATTTGGTAAATTCCTGCTGAATTGAAAAATGGAGTACATGGTAAAAAGCCATTAGGGTATTTTTAAAATGCTATTAACAAACTAAGACTTAAATACAGGTCTGAGACCTTTGAAATACAAACAATGAACCCAATCACCAACTTCATAGCAAAAATTGACCAGCAAAATTTATGGGAAAAACAACTTGTAGTCAACCGAAAAGAATTCCTAAAAGTTAAGGGTAGTGTTGATACCAACCTTTATTTTGTGGTTAGCGGAAGTTTACGAATCTATGCGTTAGATGACTATGAAGAAAGTATAATTCGCTTTGGATATAAAAATAATTTTATTGCTGCGTTGGACTCTTTTATCAGTGAAAAACCATCTGATTTATACATTCAGGCCATCAAAAAAACAGTAGTAAGAGTCATTAATAAAACCACTTTTATTGCATTTGTTGAAAGCTCACCCGCAAACACCAAAATATGGAATACATTGCTGGAGAATTTAATTTTCCAGCAAATGGAAAGAGAACGCGATATTTTGACTTCCTCACCTTTAGAACGCTACAAAAGAGTTTTAGCCAGAAGTCCGCAATTGTTTCAAGAAATTCCCAATAAATATATTGCCTCTTACTTACGAATGACACCAGAAACCTTATCACGAATTAAAAAGTCTTAATTTAAATCAATGTTTTTGAACAACAGAACATCGAATTTTGAGCTAAAAAAATAATGGTACTACATGCAGAAACATTACTACAAGATTTAATTGAGCGCACGCGCAAACATATTAATGAAGCCGAAAAATTTAAATCACTCCCTACCGAAACATTGAATTGGCGAGTTGCCAATGACAGTTGGAGCATTTTAGAATGTTTTGAGCATTTAAACTTATACGGAGATTTCTATATTCCTGAACTCAAGAAGCGCATGGAAAGTTCAAAAACGCAACCCAAAGAAAATTTTAAATCCGGTGTTTTAGGGAACTATTTTGCAAAAAGTATGCTCCCCAAAGAAAAGTTGAACAAGATGAAAACCTTTAAAGATAAAAACCCAATAGGCAGCACTTTAGACAAAACTACCATGAACCGCTTTATTGCTCAGCAAGAAAAAATCCTGAATCTTTTGGACAAATCGAGAGCCGTAGATTTAAACAAAATTAAAACAGCAATAAGTATTTCAAAATTAATTAAATTAAGAATCGGAGATACATTTCGAGTAGTAGTATATCATAACGAACGCCATATATTACAAGCGAACAATGTATTGAATAGTAAAATGCCTGCGCCCAAACAATTAAACTAAAGTCAAAATCATGAAAAAAGTCCAGTATTTTTTATCAGGTGTTATTGTAATTTTTATTTTGGAATGCATCTCTTTTATTTTTAATGATGCCTTTACTTTTAAAGACATTAGTTGGGGAACAGTTATTGGAATACCACTAGCATTTGCAATCTTTTATAAGGGCAATAAAAAGGAAAATCAAACTGATTAGAAACAACTACCTTGGGCAGTACACCTCAGAAAAATATGAACGCAGCACAAAAATTAGGCTTTTCAGCAAACAGCAAATTATTAATTATACATGCTGACGATGCCGGACTTTCCCATTCCGAAAATAGGGCTACCATGCAAGTGCTAGAGAATGGATTTGTAAATTCCTATAGTATTATGGTTCCCTGTCCGTGGTTTTATGAAATGGCGCAATATGCCAAAAATAATCCCCGCCACGATTGCGGCATTCACTTAACACTCACCTGCGAATGGGAGAATTATAAATTCGGACCCGTTTTACCAATTTCTGAAGTCCCAAGTTTGGTGGACAGTAATGGACATTTTTATAAGAAAAGAGAGCAGTTGCGCGAAAACGCTTCCCCAGAACATGTACAAAAAGAGTTGAAAGCACAAATTGATAAAGCCTTACAATTCGGACTAAAACCAACACACATCGATTCGCATATGTATAGTGTGGGTTCGGACACTCAATTTTTTAAAATCTATAAAGAATTGGGCAAAGAATACGATTTACCAGTATTACTAAACAAGCAATTAATGGAATTGGTAGGCTTACCTCCTGCAGAGAATATTGATGCCGAAGATTTTATCATTGACAAAACCTATGTGGGCGAGTTTAAATATTTTGAAGCTGGTAAGTTAAGTGATTTCTACAGTGCAGTATTAAACGATTTGCAAAGCGGTTTAAACCTACTTTTAATCCATCCGGCATTCGATGATAACGAGATGCAAGGCGTTACTGTAAATCATCCCAATTTTGGTGCTGCGTGGAGGCAAATCGATTTTGACTTTTTTACGAATAAAGAGAACCAATTAATTCTTGAAGAAAATAATATTGAATTAATTACCTGGAAGGATATAAATAACAGGATTTAAGTGTAGTTGGAAAACTTGCCGTTTTAAGACTACTTTTAAAGAGCAAAAGCGTCAATAAAAAATGAAAAAATATATACTCCTACTCTTATTAGCGATACCTTCATTTTATGCTTGTGGGCAAGGTACTAATAACGCCACCGCAAAAACAGCAGCCAGCAAAACGAAATACAAAAGTGAAATTAAAACCGAGGGGTTTAGCAGAGACAGCTATTTGCATACCGAAGCCTCTTATTTGGATACAACTGGAAAAGGAATTATTATTCAAAACAGCTATCCAAGAGGTGGACCTATTAATACACCTGATGGAAAATATGGCCATGCGTTATTCTGGTCGCGTGTTATCAACAAAGCCGATACACCTATAGCATTGAACTTACATTTTCCTGCTGATTCTATTGTGATTGATCCCGCAACCCATACGTACTTTAAACTTTTGGTTCCACCCGATAAAATGACCCCCGACAAAGTAAGCACATTTGGTTTTGGACTAGATTATATTGAAGATTTTGTAGCTGAAAACTTCTATAAACCGAGTTATTTACAAAAAACCATTAAACCGAATGAAGATGCCATGTTCTATGTTATTTTACTGAGTCATTTAGCGCCAACAGATAGAGGCGTAATACGAACAGGACTTTTTTTAGATGGACAAGATCTTTTTTATAAGTTAGAGGGTTTAAATTCCCAGAAGGATAAGTTTGTACCAAGTGGGTCGATAACATTTAAAGATTAAAACTGCGCTTAGCATCAAATAAAAATAGCAATACAAGATTTTATAGACATCGCGGAAAAGAATGGTGTTACGCTTTTAGATGTTGGGAATCTATATCGTTTGCTACTTTTAGAATACAAATTGATAACGTTAAAGGAAGCAAAATGACAGCAATCGAAATTTTAAGCAAGCAAACTAAAGATGCTTATGCGTGGATTTATAAATTGATGGATTCGATTCCTGATGAAAAGTGGAATGATACACCTGAAATTTTAGCATCGAATGTATCGTGGCAAATTGGGCATGTAGTACTTAGTATGTATTATCATTCTATTCTAGTTATTCGGGGACATCAAAAAGATATTTTAGAAAAAGTTCCGCTAAAAGAATACGCTGAATTGTTTTCGTTCAATTCTTCACCAAAAAAATCTGCTGGAAAAATGGCTGCTGCAACCTTGAGAGAACACCTAATATTGATGGAAAAAAAATCAATTGAAATTATAAATTCGTTAACCCCAGAAGAGCTAGATAAAGAATTAATTCCCGGAAAAGTTGAACACCCTGTTGCTAAGAATAAGTTTGAAGCCATCGATTGGAATATAAAGCATACCATGTGGCACTGCGGACAATTAGCTACGATAAAAAGAACCTTAGGATATACCTACAAATTTGAAATGAAAAAAACCTAAAGTAATATGGGAAAAACTGAACTTTTAGAAATATCATTACTACATAAATAAATGCAAGTCAATTCAATTAACAAATGAAATATAAAAGCTTTGAAACGGAGAGACTCATTTTACAACCCACTTCAACAAAGGATTCGGAATTTATATTTCAACTTTTCAACTCTCCGAAGTGGCTCAAATATATTGGGGATAGAAATATTAAATCTGTCGAAAACGCAAAACAATATATAAATGATAATATGATGCCTCAACTTCAAAAACTAGGATACTCAAGCTATACGATTATACGTAAAAAGGACCAGCAAAAAATAGGCACCTGTGGTTTGTATAACAGAAATGGATTAGATGGAATTGATATTGGCTTTGCTTTTTTACCGGAATATGAAAACAAAGGATTTGCATTTGAAGCAGCAAATAGATTAAAGAATGCAGCATTCACGGAATTTGACATTGAACGTATTTTGGCGATTACAAAAAAAGGGAATAGTGGTTCTCATAAACTATTGAAAAAATTAGGGCTTGAATTATCGGGAACTATTACACTCCCAAATGATAATACAGAATTATTACTGTATACCATTGAGAAATAGAAATGGCTAGAAACCTTCTTAAATTATAACAAAAACTATGACAGAAACCTTCGAATTACGAGCTAAGCCATATTTAAAAATAAATTTAAATGAAAAGGCATTTGAAATTGTTGATGCAGCAGAACCAACGAATAATGGAAGCTATTTGTATCAACAAGTTAACTCGGTAGTCTTAAATTCAGAAAAAACAAACTGGTGGTTTTCTGCTTTAACCGTCCTGATTGACTTATTTACTAGCAGTGGAAATAGTGGAAAATATAAGGATAAAGCGAACTTATATATAGCGCTTGAAAATCGACAACTAAAAATCTGGTTGTATAAAGCTGACTTCGAAAAAGCAAAAAAAGTGGCGTACAAATTACAAAATACAAAGAAGTCCTAAGATGAAAATCCTAGGACTTTTTTTACACTAATTATTTGAGGGAATTACTTACCACCGTCAAGTTTATCTTGTAATTTTTTTAATTCGTCCCATTTACCAGCATTGGCAAGCTTCGCTTGTTTTGGCCAAGAACCTGGCTTATGCATAGTATAACGTGGACCAGCTTCTTTAAGAATAGCTTCCAAAGATTTTACAGAAGCCTTACTTAAAAGAGCAAAAGTTCCAATACCTTTTTCAGTTAAAATTGAAGCAATTTTTGGACCAATACCTTCTATCTTTTTTAAGTCGTCTTTTTTAGCTTTAGCAACCACTTTCTTAGCAGCAGGTTTCTTAGCAGCTGGCTTTTTTGCAACTACTTTTTTAGCTGCTGGTTTCTTAGCTGCCGGTTTTTTTGCAGCTGGCTTTTTAGCAACTTTTTTTGCTGGCGTCTTTTTTTCTGGCAATGCGCTTAAATCAACAACGCTATTGTCAATACCTTCATAAGGAGATGGTACATAAGCATCAGCAGCATGGTCATTAAACCAACCTTTATCTTCACTTAAATAACGAAACTCGTAACTTTTACCATTCTCTAGTTCGATACTTTTAACGTAAGAAGAACCTTTTTTTTCCATTTGGCAAGAACTGTCATTTGTTTGCCAATTATTAAAATCCCCTAACAATAAAACGTTAGCTGAACTTGGAGCTTCATTTTCAGCAACTGTAAAAGTCACTAAAGATTTTGAACCTTTACTTTTTGATTTTTTAACTAATGCCATTTTAATTATTGTTTATGTACGCCACAAAATTAATATAGAAAACCTTCGATGTCAATACCTTACCAAAACAAAATGACCATTTTTCGCATTATAGTGAAGTTCTTAATATAATCGCTTTTATTATCAGAATTTAGCATCGAATGTTTGAGTATATTTATAATCTCGCATTGATAAGTGCTTATAAATTAGGCACTTTTGTTGCAAGAAATTCTAAACCCCTAAAAATGAAAAATTCCGCACTTTTATTGCTAAGCATAACCCTATTTTTTTCCTGTAAATCGAATCAAAAAAAGAAGGATGAAACAGCTACCGAAAATGAAATTAAAACGGTTACTGTAAACAAAGATTATTTTATTACGGAAAATATTATTGGGGAGATAAAAGAAGAAATGGTAAACCTAAATGGAGTCGAAACACTGTGTTATGTATTTCAGACGAACTCACAAGCTACAGAACACCAAATGGGACCTTGGTGTCCACGACATATTGATGATGGTAAAGAGAAAGCAGGCATTTGGTTTAAGGACGGAAAAGTGTATGATGTCACCGGACATTTTATTGCCAACCTCGATGAGTTTTATGAAGATGAAGCATGGGAGTTATTTCGTGATGATGGTTCCATAAAAGTTACTGAAACCCAAGAAGAATGTGAGGGAGCTGCAAAACCGGATGTTGAAGAAGCGTACCGAAACCATTGTGTAGAATGTTTACCAGAATATTTTAAAAATCAAATAACAACCTATAAGATACCAGTAACACCTACCTACCAAGAAGCTTCGCAACGTTTTGGACGTGGTGGTATTGGAGTCGCTTTTAATGGGGTGAAATTTGACCCACCAGCACCAACACATGCCATATTGGCTGCACATACCATTGCACCTTTAGACGACCATGGTGGTCATGTAAATCCGCATGGTGGTTATCACTATCATGCTGTAACTGGATCTACCAAAGAAGTTGAACAACCCGATGTGCATTCTCCAATAATCGGTTATGCTATTGATGGCTTTGGAATTTATGGTTTGGCAGATAAAGAAAATCACATGTCTTCCGATTTGGATGATTGTGGTGGACATTCAGACAATCAACGTGGATATCATTACCATGCAGGTGCTCCAGGCGGCAATCAAATAATAAAATGTCTACACGGCATACCAGGAGAGACAAGCATACAAGAATAACGCTACAATAATTATTTAAACTCAATTCAAATTAATCCGAGTGACCATTTTCTGAATTAGATTGCACTATTTTTAGTTTTTAAACTAGAAATTGAAAAATGAGCGAAATTAAATTTACTCCCATAGCTTGCGAATTAGAAGCAGGAAAAAAATATGCTTGGTGCACTTGTGGCCATAGTGAAACACAACCTTTTTGTAATGGTGCACATCGCGAAGCAAAAGCAACACCGCCTTTAAAATTTGAAATCGTTGAAGACAAAAAAGCACATTTGTGTACTTGCAAACTTACCAGCAATCCCCCCTATTGCGACGGAACACATAAAAACTAAAAAAGGCTGTCTTCACTGACAGCCTATTTTTATAAATTAAATAGTGTAATATTATACGTGTAACGCTCTATCGTCAGTTGCTGCTAACGCTGCTTCCTTAATAGCTTCTGCAAATGTTGGATGCGCATGAGACATACGAGAGATATCTTCAGCACTAGCACGATATTCCATCGCTACTACAGCCTCTGCAACTAAATCTGCAGCTCTTGCCCCTACCATATGAAAGCCTAAAATTTCATCGGTATTTTTATCAGCCAATATTTTTACAAATCCATCTAAATCCATGCTAGCACGAGAACGACCCAAAGCACGCATTGGAAACTGTCCCGTTTTATATGCGACCCCAGCCTCTTTCAATTGCTCTTCTGTTTTACCAACAGCGGCAACTTCTGGCCATGTGTACACAACACCTGGAATTAAATTATAATCGATATGTGGTTTTTGTCCCGCTAATGTTTCTGCAACAAAAGTTCCTTCTTCTTCAGCTTTGTGTGCTAACATGGCACCTTTAATTACATCGCCAATAGCATATATATTTGAAGCAGAAGTTTGCAAATATTCATTCACTTCTATTTTACCTCTTTCATCAAGTTTTACACCGGCAGCTTCAGCATTCAATCCATCAGTGTATGGTTTTCTTCCAACAGAAACCAAACAGTAGTCTCCTTTAAATTCCACTTCTTGACCTTTTTTATCATCGGCCTTAACGATAACCTCGTTGCCTTTTCTTTCAACAGATTTTACCTTGTGTGAAAGTGCAAATTTTACTTTTTGCTTTTTCAATACTTTCATCAATTCCTTAGAAAGTGAAGCGTCCATAGTTGGAATAATGCGATCCATATATTCCACAACGGTAACTTCTGCACCAAGTCTTTTATAAACCTGACCCAATTCTAAACCAATAACTCCACCACCAATAACAATCATATGTTCTGGTATCTCTTTAAGCTCCAAAGCTTCCGTAGAAGTTATGATACGTTCTTTATCCAATTTGATAAATGGCAAAGTTGAAGGCTTACTACCTGTAGCTATAATGGTATTTTTAGCTTCAATAGTTTCCGTCTTCTCTCCTTTTATTTCAATATGCGTAGCATTTTTAAAACTACCAACACCCTCATAGATATCAATCTTGTTTTTATCCATCAAGAATTTTACACCCGCACAAGTTTGATCAACAACTGCCTGCTTGCGGCTAATCATTTTCTCTAAATTTATCTTTATATCGCCAGGTATTTCAATTCCGTGATCATCAAAATGTTTTATAGCTGACTCGTAATGATGCGATGAATCGAGCATTGCTTTTGAAGGAATACAACCTACATTAAGGCAAGTGCCACCTAATGTGGAATATTTTTCTATAATTGCTGTTTTCATTCCTAATTGCGCACAACGTATTGCTGCTACATAACCTCCGGGGCCTGAACCGATAATGGCCACATCGTATTGACTCATAATTTGGTGTTTTAATTATATTTCAAAATTACTACTATTTACTATAGTATTAAAGTTTAACGCAATTCTATTGCAAGTTTGCACGCCACAAGCCAAAATCGTAATATTACAGCAAGAGACCATTTCTAAGTATGAGTGAAAAAGAATTTGCAGAACATCGAGAAGATGAACATATCGTTGAAAACAAAGAACTAAGCATTTGGGAAGCCTTTATTCCTGTTATTCTATTAATGTTAATGCTAGCCTACAATATCTTTTTTGCTGATGGTGAAGCTTTAGGTGCATATTCAAATCAATTTATACTTTTAATTGGAGGCGGTATCGCTGCGATAGTAGGTTTATTCAACAAAGTATCTATCAAATCGATGCTTGCTGAAATTTGGGAAAACCTAAGAAGTGTTTTTGTTCCTATTATGATTTTGTTTTTGGTTGGGGCATTAGCAGGTACATGGCTTGTAAGTGGAATTATTCCAGCAATGGTCTATTACGGTTTAAAGGTATTGAGTCCCGAAATATTTTTACCAGCATCTGTCATAATTGCAGCATTGATATCTATTGCAACAGGTAGTTCTTGGACGACATCGGCTACAGTAGGTATTGCTTTAGTGGGTATTGGAACCGCATTGGGTATTCCCACTGGAATGATTGCTGGAGCGGTAATTTCTGGCGCCTATTTTGGTGATAAAATGTCTCCCTTAAGTGACACTACCAATTTAGCACCTGCGATGGCTGGCACCGATTTGTTTACACATATTCGCTATATGTCGTTTACTACAGTTCCTTCAATTGTAGTTACGCTAGCCGTTTTTAGTATCTTAAGTATGAATATTGCAACGACTGGTTCGGCAAATGTTGACAACCTACTTACGACCATAGCTACTACTTTTAATATAACACCCTATCTATTTATAGTACCAGTATTGGTGATTATTTTAATTTTATTTAAAACGAAGCCTTTAATTGCTTTAGGTGTAGGTGTTGGTGCAGCGGCAATTTTTGCAATGATATTTCAAACAGACATATTATTACAGATTTCTGAATTTGAAACAACTTCTTTATTTCAAGCTATTTTTACCGATACACAAATCGTTACTGAAAACGAGAAATTAAACGAGCTCTTTAGTGCCGGCGGTATGCAAGGAATGCTATGGACTATATATTTAATCTGTTGTGCCATGGTTTTTGGTGGCGTTATGGATGGTATTGGAGCATTATCAAGAATTACCAACGCCCTACTTTCTGTAGCTACGACCATATTCGGACTTTTTGCTAGTACAGTAATCAGCTGTTTGGGATTAAATATTATCGCCAGTGACCAATATTTAGCATTAGTGATTCCGGGTAAAATGTTTAAAAAGGCTTATGAAGACAAAGGCCTGGCTCCAGAGAATTTAAGTAGAACATTAGAAGATTCGGGTACGGTTACCTCGGTATTAATTCCATGGAATACTTGTGGAGCATATCAATCAGGTGTTCTTGGTGTTGGAGTTGGCGAATACTTTGTCTATGCTATTTTTAATTGGTTAAGTCCGATTACAACCCTTCTTTTTGCCGCTTTTAGCATTAAAATTCGCATGCTGGCCACAAAAGTTTGAAAATAATTTTCCCCCTTAAAAATCTCAATTTTCAACCTCCAAAAATTTCAGAGGTTTTTTTGTCTATATGCTATATTTGAAGGTTAAATTTTGTCGATTTAACACTTTTCATCTTTCTTTTTAACAGCATATATAAACCTTATTGACCCATCGATTTTTTGAATACTATTACTGTTTTTAAAGTCTGTAATCTAATAATTTTGTTACTAGAAAATAACAACAATTAAAATATATCATATGAGTATTGTAGGTAAAAAATTTCCAAATTTAGCAGTAAACGCAATGAACGATTTGGGCGACACATTTAAATTAAATGTTTTAGAAGAAGCTCAAAAAAACAATAAAAAAGTATTGCTTTTTTGGTACCCAAAAGATTTCACATTTGTATGTCCAACTGAGTTACATGCTTTTCAAGCAGCTTTAGGCGAATTCGAAAAAAGAAATACCGTGGTTATCGGTGCATCATGTGACACTGCAGAAGTACACTTTGCATGGTTGAATACAGCTAAAGATAACGGTGGTATCGAAGGTGTTACGTATCCAATTTTAGCAGATAGCAATAGAAACCTTGCCAATACTTTAGGCATTTTAGATATTGCTGATGAACAATACAATGAGGAAACTGGTGTAGTTGAAGTTGAAGGAGATAATGTTACATACAGAGCTACGTACTTAATTGACGAAGAAGGTACTGTTTTTCATGAAGGTGTAAACCACATGCCATTAGGTAGAAACGTAAATGAATTTATTCGTTTGGTTGATGCGTATACTCATGTTCAAGAAAAAGGTGAAGTATGTCCTGCAAACTGGGAAGAAGGTAAAGAGGCAATGACTGCTGACCGAAATGGAGTAGCTTCTTATTTAGCTGTTCAACAAAATTAAGTTTAATTGATTAGGTCACCAGTAATTTCTGCTGGTGACCCTATTTTAAATAGCAAAATTATGGTACTAGAATTAGAACAAGATAATTTACAAGAAATCGTAGCTAAGAATGACAATGTAGTTGTTCAATATTCAGCTGGTTGGTGTGGCAATTGTCGCATCATGAAACCAAAGTTTAAAAAGGAAGCAACGTTAAACGAAGCTGTAACTTTTGTTCTTGTGGACGCTGAAAAATTTCCAGAATCTAGAAAAATGGCGAATGTTGATAACCTGCCTACTTTTGCTTCTTTTACGAAAGGAACGTTTAAGAATCAGGTACAAACTAATAAATACGACGTTTTAAAAGAACTGATACATGAAGTTACCAGTAATTAAGCATTTAACTAATTTCATCGAAAATAACGATGAAGATTATTTGGTTGAAACAATAGAGACCTTAGAAGATCTTACAGAATTGAGTTCTTTAAAAGATGAAGAGCTTGATGTAATTGGAGAACTTATCTCTAATATGTATGGCGCACTTGAAGTAAACAAGTCGATAAAAGAAGGCAAACCTAAAAAGGAAGCTTTAAACGAGTTTATGCAACGTGTAATGGGTGCTATTGATAATTAAAGCAATCCAATAATTTTACAAATAATCATGCCTACCATTTTATGGTAGGCATTTTATTTTAAGAAGTTCTTAAAATCTATTATTATTTTTTAATTTCACAAAAAATTAAAACCTCAATATGGCATCATTAACTTTACATGGCAATGCGATAACTTCTATTGGTACATTGCCAGCAGTTGGCAGTACTGCCCCAGAATTTAATTTAACGAAAGGCGATTTATCTGCAGCTACATTAGCTGACTTTAAAGGAAAAAAAGTTGTATTAAATATTTTTCCAAGTGTTGACACGGGTACTTGTGCTCAATCTGTTCGTCAATTTAACAAAGAAGCCTCTGGTTTAGATAATACCGTTGTACTTTGTATATCTAAAGATTTACCTTTTGCGCAAGCGCGTTTTTGTGGTGCTGAAGGCATAGAAAATGTTGAAATGCTTTCTGATTTTAGAGATGGTAATTTTGGTGAAGCATACAATGTATCTTTTGATTCTGGACCTTTAACACCTTTGCACTCAAGAGCAGTTGTAGCACTTGATGCTGAAGGAAAAGTTATTTATTCGGAACAAGTGGGTGAAATTGTTGATGAACCGAATTATGAGGCAGCAATCAACGCATTGAAGAATGCCTAAAGAATCTTTTTTAGTAAACCGAATCAAAAGTGTAGGTTTCGCAATGAAGGGCGCTATACTTTTGATTCGAACTGAAGCAAGTATTAAAATTCAATTGTTTATTGCGATTGTAATGACTGGACTTGGTTTCTATTTTGAAATCTCAAATACGGAATGGATACTTCAAATCTTGGCTATTTCGTTAGTTATGGGTGTTGAAGGCGCAAATACAGCAATTGAAAAAATCTGTGATTTTATTCACCCCGATTTTAACTCTAAAATTGGATTCATTAAAGATGTTTCTGCAGGTGCAGTTATGCTAGTATCTATTGGTGCAACTATTATTGGTTTCATTATTTACCTTCCAAAGATAGTGTAAGACTATTTTTAATAATCCCTATTGATTGTAAACAATTATGGATAAATCCTTCCGTATACAGGAATATAAGATTTTAGCCTATCGCCTATTATTGGCCTATTTCTTCTATTTTGTTGCACGTGTAATTTTTTACATATACAATCAAGATTTAATAGCAATCGATTCGATTGGTGGTTTTTTAAAACTGTGCTTTTTGGGTTTAACTTTCGACACAACAGCTATACTGTATACCAACCTTCTATTTATATTTCTTAGTGTAATACCGTTGTTAATCAACACTTCTAGAAGTTATCAAAAAGTCCTTTTTTGGATTTATATAATTCCAAACCTTATTGCTTTTGCCACTAACTTTATTGACTTTGCGTACTATCGGTTTACTTTTGCTAGAGCTTCTATGGCATCATTGGAATCCATAAATAATGAACCTAATAAATCGGGCTTATTATTTTCCTTTGTAGGGGATTATTGGCATATATTTCTACTGTTTGCAATTTGCGCCTATTTCTGGATTAAATTATATAAGCGAAAGAGTTTGGCTCCCATTCAGGGTTATAATTTTATAAAATATTTTTCTTTTTCAATAGTTGCCTTTATAGTAATTGGTGTATTAATTGTAGGTGGAATTCGAGGTGACTTTAAACACAGTACCCGCCCTATTACGCTAATTGATGCCAGTAGACATGTAGATATGCCAGAGTACGCCAACATTGTGCTCAACACACCTTTTAGCATTATAAGAACCTATGGCAATAACAATTTTGAGAAAAAAAGCGGAATTCCTGAAGCCGTAATCGAACAAGCTTTCCATCCTATAAAGGAATATAAGCGCGAGGTTGACAAAAAACCAAATATCGTATTAATCATATTAGAAAGTCTTAGCCGAGAATATATTGGGAGTTTCAATACGGATATGGGTATTAAGGATTATGTAGGTTACACTCCATTTATTGATTCTTTAGCAGCTCATAGTTTAATATTTCCGAATGCGTATACCAATGGTAGAAAATCGATTCATGCTATGTCCTCGATTTTAGCTGGTATCCCATCATTTAAAACCGCCTATACCTCCTCCCCGTTCGCTACACAAAAAACACAATCCTTAATTTCAGGATTAAATGAAATGGGCTATGACACCTCGTTTTTTCACGGAGCGCCAAATGGCTCTATGGGATTTTCTGGCTATGCAAATATTCTAGGATTTGATCATTATTACGGCAAAACAGAATATAATAACGATGAAGATTATGATGGTATTTGGGGGATTTGGGATGAGCCTTTTCTCGGTTATGTGAATGAAGAATTATCAAAAAAACAAGAACCGTTTATGGGAACGATTTTCACTGTAACTTCTCATACTCCGTATATTATTCCAGAGAAATATGAAGGTAAATTTCCTGAAGGTGATCTTGCGATGCATAAATGTGTTGGTTATACGGACTATGCACTAAAAACTTTTTTTGAAGCCGCTGCAAAGGAACCTTGGTTCGAAAACACAATATTTGTGATGACTGCAGATCATACCAATCAGATATATTATGATGAATATTTAAAAATGGTTAATCGCTTTGCCGTGCCTATTTTGTTTTATTCTCCCAATGAAAGTTTACTTGGCGTTGACAAAAACCTAACCATGCAAATAGATATTTATCCCACCTTAATGGATTTAACAGGCTACAATAAACCATTTAGGAGTTGGGGAAGAAGTTTGGTAAGCGACAGCATTCAAGAACCATATGCTATTGCGCACAATGGTTCTAATATGATGTTCATGCAAGACAGTCTTATTGGTGTATTTTCTAAAGATGACACCTTAGGTTTTTATAACATTGCTGATAAAGGTTTAACGAAAAACTTAAAATCTGAACAAACAAAAGCGATGTCAGAAATACAACAAAAGGCACGCGGATTTGAACAAGATTACATGAACCGAATTATTGATGGAGAATTAAGCGCTCAGTAATAATTGAATGTGTAATAAATTGCGCTTTTAAAAATTGCAAAAGAAGCACAGCATATAAAACTTTTTAAAACAAAGGTTATTTGTATTTTTGTGCCGAATACAACCCAAGTTAATGGCAAAAAAGAAAACGGTCAGAAGAAAAACTAAGAAAACTCCTGCACCTAAAAAAAGCGTTTCATTTAAGCCTTCGAAACAGAATAAGATAATTCTAGGTAGTTTATTAATATTACTTAGCATTGCCTTGTTTTTTAGTTTCGCATCTTTTTATTTCACTTGGCAGTTCGACCAAAGCCTACTGAATCAGTTCAGCGACCGGAATGCTGAAGCGGAGAATTTACTTCGAAAATTTGGTGCTAGCATAAGTCATATAGTTATGTACCGCGGTTTTGGTTTAGCCTCGTTTATTCTAATCGGATTATTGTGCATTACAGGACTGTATCTTTTTTTAAGTCTAGAAAAGAAAGGTCTTTGGAAAAAGTGGATTTGGGGTCTAATTTTTATGATTTGGATTTCCATCGCCTTAGGTTTCTTTGCTATCGAACGTCCACTATTAGGTGGCATGGTAGGTTATGAAATGAATGATTTCCTCCAAGATTACACTGGTAAAATTGGTGTCATTCTATTATTGCTTTTCGGATTGGTGTTTATTATGGTTCGCCTTTTTAAATTCTCTCCAGAAGGCATTGGTAATTTTGTAAACAGTAAAAGTAAATCAATAGCCTCCGAATTTAAGAAAGTTCCTAAAGCCGAATCTGATTCAGAAACAGCCGAAAAGAACGAAGAAATATTACTTTCTCCTGAAAAAGAAGAACCGATTATAGTGGATACCTATACTCATAAAAAGGATATTCCAAAAATTGAAAAAGACGTTGACTTAGAAATGCCAGTTGTAGCACCCGTTGAAGAAGAAGTACTAGATATGGAAGTTGCACAAGTAACAGTTGAACCGGAAGAAACTGACAACATTGCAGATAAACTTGTTGAAGATTTTGGAGAATTTGACCCAACCTTAGAATTAGGCAATTACAAATTCCCAACCATAGACTTATTAGAACAACATGGTGTTACGGGAAGCATAACCATAAATCAGGAAGAATTAGAGGAAAACAAGACGAAGATTGTTGAAACGCTTCGAAACTATAAAATTGGAATTGCCCAGATAAAAGCAACCATCGGTCCAACCGTTACCCTCTATGAAATTGTACCAGAAGCTGGAGTCCGTATTTCAAAAATTAAAAATTTAGAAGACGATATTGCGCTTTCTTTAGCAGCCTTAGGTATTAGAATTATTGCTCCTATTCCAGGAAAAGGCACTATTGGTATTGAAGTACCGAATAAAAATGCAACCGTAGTTTCTATGCGTTCGGTTATTGCTGCAAGCAAATTTCAAAAGGCTGAAATGGAATTACCAATTGCTTTTGGTAAGACCATAAGTAACGAAACTTTTGTTGTTGATTTAGCGAAAATGCCACACATGCTTATGGCAGGTGCAACAGGGCAAGGTAAATCTGTTGGCTTAAATGCTGTATTAACATCTTTATTATACAAAAAGCACCCTGCGGAGGTTAAATTTATTCTTGTAGATCCTAAAAAGGTTGAATTAACACTGTACAACAAAATTGAACGCCATTTTTTGGCAAAATTACCTGATTCTGACGAAGCGATAATTACAGATAATACTAAGGTTATACATACCTTAAATTCACTTTGTATTGAAATGGACAATCGCTACGAATTGTTGAAAGCAGCAATGGTGCGTAACATTAAAGAATATAACGTAAAGTTCAAGTCTAGGAAGTTGAATCCGAATGATGGGCACAAATTCCTACCCTACATTGTTGTGGTAATCGATGAGTTTGCCGATTTAATTATGACCGCTGGTAAAGAGGTGGAAACACCGGTAGCCCGTTTAGCACAATTGGCAAGAGCCATTGGTATTCACCTGATTATTGCTACCCAAAGGCCTTCCGTAAACGTAATTACTGGTATTATCAAAGCAAACTTTCCTGCTCGTATTGCTTTTAGAGTGGCTTCAAAAATAGATTCGAGAACCATTTTAGATGCACAAGGTGCGGATCAATTAATTGGTAGAGGAGATATGTTATTCACGCAAGGGAATGATGTTACGCGTTTACAATGTGCTTTTGTAGACACACCAGAAGTTGCCAAAATCACTGAATTTATAGGGGCTCAGAGAGCCTATCCTAATGCGCATGAACTTCCAGAGTATGTTGGTGAAGACTCTGGCACAACTCTTGAGTTAGATAAAGCCGATCGCGATGCAATGTTTAAGGATGCGGCAGTTGTAATTGTAACGGCGCAACAAGGTTCAGCATCTTTAATACAGCGTAAACTAAAACTAGGCTATAACCGAGCAGGTAGAATTATCGACCAATTGGAAGCTGCGGGAATCGTAGGTCCCTTTGAAGGAAGCAAAGCAAGACAGGTGTATGTACCCGATTTAATTGCTTTAGATGAATTATTAAAAAACGAATAAATCAATAAAAATGAAAAAGTTTTTATTTTTAATACTAGTAACAATTACCACTGTAGCTTCAGCACAAAGCGCTGATAAGGCTAAAAATCTGCTTGATGAAGTGTATAACAAAGTTAAGAGTTATGACAATATTGCTGTAGATTTCAAATATAGTCTGCACAATGCAGAAGCTGATATAAATCAGGAGACAAGAGGCGATGTTACGATGAAAGGTGATAAATATATTGCTAATTTCTTTGGAGCAACTCAAATGTATGATGGTAAGAAAGTATATACCATAACTCCAGAAAATGAAGAAGTTTCCATTGAAGATAAATCAGATGATCCAAACGCCTTCTCCCCTTCCGAGTTACTAACATTTTATAAGCAGGGACAGACGTATTCTTGGGATATAGAGCAAAATGTTCAGGGAAGAAAAATTCAATTTGTTAAACTTACCCCAATTGATACGGATTCTGAAATTGCATCGCAGTTATTAGGAATAGATATAGAAACAAAGCATATTCATAAATTGATTATGACGGGAAAAAATGGAACGAAGACGACGATTATTGTTAATTCTTTTAAAACGAATCTTCCATTGTCAGAAACCTTATTTACCTTTGATGAAGGCAAGTATGAAGCTGATGGCTATTACATCATAAAAAACTAGTATAGGACTTGTCTTGAGTTCTTAATCTAACCTTGGTAAATTGCGAATTCTAGATCAATATATTCTATCGAGATTTCTTTATAACTTTTTTAGTTCATTCGTTATATTGATGTTCATTTTCATCTTTCAAGCGATATGGCTTTTTATAGATGATTTTGCAGGAAAAGGTCTTGACATTGGAATAATAAGCAAGTTCTTCTTGTACATGATGCCTAGTCTATCTGAAAAGGTAATGCCACTTACCGTTTTACTCTCTTCAATTTTAACTTTCGGAAGTTTTGCAGAAAATTACGAGTTTGCTGCGATGAAAGCCTCGGGTATTTCACTACAACGTTCTATGTTAGTGCTAATCGTATTCGTTACGTTTTTAGGTGGGGTAACCTTTTATTTTGCCAACAGCGTTATTCCCGCATCGGAACAAAAAATCTATAACATGCGTAAAAATATTGCGAAAGTAAAGCCCGCTGCTGCAATAGAAGAAGGTGTTTTTAGTGATTTTGAAGGCATGAGCATTAAAGTTGATAGTAAGCATGGTGAAAAAGACCGCTTTTTAAATAATGTTATTATTCATAGAAAGTCAGCAACACAAGTGAATACAACGGTTACCAAAGCAAAAACTGGCGAATTAATTAGTAGTGAAGATTCTGAACTTATTCAACTTGTGCTTAGAGATGGTCATCATTACCAGGATCTAACTGTTAAAAACGGAAGGGATAAATTAAAATATCCTTTTATAAAAGGTGAATTCAATATTTATCGTATGAATATTGAAGCTCCACAAATTGGTGGTGAAGATTTAGAAGCTGATGGTGGTGTAAGTACCGATAAAATGAAAAGTGTAGGGCGCTTGACTAAAGACATCGATTCTCTCAGAAAAGATAATTTAAAAATAGTTCGTGCTTTTTCTAAAAATATTAGTCATCGTGCAGGCGCGTTTCCAATAATAAAAATTGATTCGGCTAAAATCAATAAGGAAAAAGAATTAACTGCAATAGATTCTACTAATTTATTGCGGCAACCTAATGCAATAGAGACGACGGTTAAAAGTGATTCTTTAAATGAGATTGCAGATGTTGTTGGACTTTATGACGAATGGCAAAAAGTTCAATTGTATAGCTCCGCAAAAAATACGGTAACCAATATTTTATCATCAATTAAAGGAAAAAGAGAAGAACTCGATAAAAGGTATGAAATCTACAATAGGCATATACTTTCATTACATAAAAAATATGCTTTAGCCTTATCGTGTATCATCCTCTTTTTTGTGGGTGCACCGCTTGGGGCAATTATACGCAAAGGTGGAATTGGATTACCTTTGGTTATTGCAGTATTACTATTTCTAGTATATTATTTTATAGGCGTTTTTGCTGAGAATTATGCTAAACAAAGTAATATTCACCCTATATTAGGTGCCTGGTTATCAACTATTATAATGCTCCCATTGAGTATATTTTTAACCAATAGGGCGACTGCTGATAAGGGTATGATTAACTTTGGCAATGCATTAGATTACTTTAAAAAATTATTTCGTAAAAAGGAAGAAATAGAAGTCACATGAGTACAAGTACTGAAAAGAAGATAAAGCTAGATACTATTGAAGAAGCCATTGCAGCAGTACGTAATGGTGAAGTAATAATAGTAGTGGATGATGAAAATCGAGAGAATGAAGGAGACTTTATTGCTGCTGCAGAACTAGTAACACCACAAATGATAAACTTTATGGCTACAAGCGGTAAAGGACTTATTTGTGCTCCGCTTACAGAAGGTAGATGTAAAGAATTAGGTTTACCGATGATGGTAACTCATAATTCAGACCCTCTGGAGACAGCTTTTACGGTTTCTGTAGATTTACGAGGACAAGGTGTTACAACAGGAATTTCGGCATCAGACCGTGCTAAAACAGTATTAGCATTAGTTAATAAAGAAACTAAACCACACGATTTAGCAAGACCAGGACATATTTTTCCATTGGTGGCGAAAGAAGGTGGAGTATTACGAAGAACGGGCCATACCGAAGCAGCTACAGATTTCGCAAGGTTAGCAGGTTTAAAACCTGCCGGAATTATTGTGGAAATTATGAATGAAGATGGCAGCATGGCGAGATTGCCGCAATTACTTGAAGTTGCGAAAAAGTTTAAACTAAAAATTGTTTCTATCGAAGATTTAATTGCCTACCGAATGGAGCATGATAGTCTTATCGAGAAAAAAGAAGATTTTGATATTAGTACACGATTTGGAGATTTTAGACTACGTGCCTATAAACAAACTACTAACGACCAAGTTCACATAGCGCTTACGAAAGGTAGTTGGAATAAAAACGAGGAGGTTTTAACTCGGATAAATTCCACATTAATTAATAATGATATTTTAGGAACGCTTACCAATAATCCGGATAAGCAACTAGAAGATATGTTCTCGACAATAAACAAGGCTGGTAAAGGAGCATTTGTATTTATAAATCAAGAACCGAAATCTCTTAATTTATTGAATAGATTGTCAGAATTAAAAGAACTGCAAAAACAGGCGATTTTTAAAGCGCCTAAAATAGATATGGATGCACGTGATTTTGGTGTTGGAGCTCAAATTTTGCACGACCTTAATATTTCTAAAATAAAATTACTTAGTAATTCTTCTCAAATAAAAAGAGTGGGCATGGTAGGTTATGGATTAGAAATTGTTGAGTATGTACCCTATTAAACACTATAAGACATAGGTCATTAAAGTGGCCAATACAGCATATAATAAAAGAGCTCTAAATATACCTTAGACCTCTTTTACATTTACTAAGAATTACAGTTTATAGTTTTCTTAGCCATATATTTCTAAACTGAGTTTTGTTACCATGATCTTGTAAAGCGATAAAATCATCTCCGTGTGCTTCAGGATAATGATGTAACCCAATATAGAATGTATTACCATTTATAGTTGTGTTATTCTGTACCAATACACCATTATGCAAAACAGTAATTCTTGCTTTAGCATCTAATGTGCCATCAGCTTTAAAGCGAGGTGCAGTATAAATTACATCATATGTATTCCATTCAAGCGGACTGCGCATAGCATTTACTAATGGTGCCACATCTTTATAAATAGAACCTGCTTGACCATTTCTATAGGTTCTATTCTGATAAGAATCTAAAATTTGTAATTCGTATCTATTTTGTAAAAACAATCCACTATTACCTCTTCCTTGGCTTACACCTTCCACTTTATCAGGGGCACTAAATTCAATATGTAATTGTATATCACCAAATTTCATTTTTGTCCGAATTCCTCCGGTACCTGGTTCAACTTCAAAGTACTTTCCGTCAATAATTTTCCAAGGAGCTGCTTTAGAAGAGTCTTTTTGGCTTACCCATTCATTTAGGTTTGTCCCATCAAATAAAACAATAGCATCTGAGGGAGCGTCTCCCAATGCTTTAGCGGGGGTTACAACAGATACTTCTGGTTCCCATATCTCTGTCATTTCAGGTTTCATGGGCATTGGAGACACCTCAGGTGGTGTACTCGAATATTTACTTTGTGCTTCTACGCCGAAGGAAACTAATACTGCAAAAACACTAATACTTAATACTCTTAATTTCATTTTATATAGCTTTTAATTGTATTGATTTTATTTATAATTGACTTTTAATGCACTCAACCATTTGCTGAGCTCTTTCTTTTACTTGTTCTTCTGTCCATGACAATTTAATTAAACAGGATATATTTCTTGATATCCATTGGTCAGAATTTGAGAAATTTGTTTTTGAGAAATCTTGAAGTCCGTCTAACATTTCTTGCGGCAATTTACCTAAAGACTTTTTTTCTGTCAAATGTTCCCATTTTTTATAATAATGCCAATTGTTTGCATACCAATAAAAGCATCCATCTACACCCACTTCAGCTAACGCTTTATGAGTTTGAACTGTCAATTTTTCGGTTGGAAGAAAGAAACTTAAAAACGAATAATTTTCTATACCCCCTTCAGGAACTTTTCGAAACTCTATTTCGGCAATTGAAGACAAAGCATCTCTTAGAATCGTATAATTTTTCTTTTGAATTGCTAAAAACTCCTCCAACCGATTTAATTGTGCTATTCCGACTGCAGCATTCAATTCAGAGATGCGGTAATTATACCCTAAAAACGGATGAGTTTCCGCTCCCCTATCATTACCCACATGGTCATGACCATGATCCGAATAATGATCTGCATTATTAATAAATTTCTCATTATTAGTAAGAATAGCTCCTCCTTCACCACATGTAATGGTTTTTACATAGTCGAAAGAAAAAGCCCCTAAATCTCCATAAGTGCCTAGTGCCTTACCTTCATAAGTACCTCCAATTGCTTGGCAAGCATCTTCTAACAATATTAAATTATGGGTAGTACAAATAGTCTTTAAAGCTCTTAAATCTGCCATAGAACCACACATATGTACTGGCATAATAGCCTTTGTTTTATCTGTAATTGCCTTTTCAACAGCTTTTGGCTCTAAGGTAAGAGTTGCATCTACATCTGCAAGAATTGGCACTGCACCTAGCGCTAAAACAGCTTCGAAACTTGCGACAAAAGTAAAAGTCGGAATTATTACTTCATCTCCAGCACCTACACCTGCACTCGCTAAAGCTGTAGTAATTGCAGCTGTTCCACTACTAACCAATAAGGTGTGTTTACAATTAAATCGTGCAGCCAATGCACCTTCTAATTCTTTTGCTTTGAAAATATTATTACGCATACCCTCAAAGCCATAGCGCATTAATACTCCTGTATCTAAAACTTCATTAACTTGTTTTCTCTCGGCATCACCAAAAAGTTCGAATCCTGGCATTTACTTAAAAATTATGATTTGTTGAATTTTGGGAAATTACTCTATTTCAATGACACTTTCATGCATATCTTTTCTGACTTTTTTAAAGTCCGCAAATATATCGTCATCGGCTCTATATCCAATAGGCATAACTAAAACAGAAGTGAGCCCTTTCTCTTTCAGTTTCAATAATTTATCATACGACTGCGGTTGAAATCCTTCCATAGGGCAAGAATCTATTTTTTCAACAGCGCAAACTGTTAAAATATTTCCCATTGCCAAATAAGCTTGATTCGTACTCCAGTTTTTAATTTGTTCAATATTTTTATTGGAAAAACTTTCGACTAAATCATTTCTAAAGGGCTTTAAAATCTCATCACTAACCTGCCGTATTTTCTTTATTTGTTCAAAATGCTTAGAAATATAAGTGGCGTCAATTGTATCATTTATACAAAATACCAATACATGTGACGCTTGTTCTACTTGCGCTTGGTTATATGAGAAAGGTACTAATTGTTGCTGTAATTCTTTGTTACCAATAATTAGTAAACTAATTGGCTGAAGTCCGTACGAGGTTGCAGTTAGATTAAAAGCTTCTTTTACTTTTTCGATTTTCTCTTTAGCTAATATCTTTTTTGGATCAAACTTTTTAACGGCGTACCGCCAATTCATATGTTCAATGATGTCTTTCATAATAATATTTGAATCCCGTTATCGCGGAACGTAAAAATTTAGTATCGAGTACTACAGAATAATAAGCTAATGGCTTAATTAAAAAACCACAACTTAATCGCCATGATTACAACCATCACTACTAAAAAGGATTTTATAAAACCATCCCCTTTTTGTACTGAAAAACGACTAGCAACCCAAGCTCCGGAACCAGTACCTATGGCCAAAACTAAACCAACTAACCATATAACTTTATCATTCAATATAAAAACAACCAGTGCAGCGGTCGAATATATAAGTACAACCATAACTTTAGTTGCATTGGCTTTAACCAATGTTAACTTATTAGTATAATGCAAAAATAATATAATTATAAATCCTAGGCCTGCATTTATAAATCCACCGTAAATACCAAAGAAAAAGAAAGCAATAATTCCTATCCACAAATGCTTTCCTATTACTCTTTCTAATAATTCATCCGATTTAATTTTAGGCTTAAATATGATAATTAATACTACTATGATCATCACAATAGCTAGAATTCTATTAAAGGTTTCACCCTTTATATCTACCGCAATATAAGCTCCTAAAACAGCTCCAAAAAAAGCTGATATTCCTAAATAAATATCAAACGGAAAAGTAGAAACACCTTTACTCTTAAATCCGGCAGTACCCATTAAATTCTGAATTACCACTCCTACTCTATTTGTGCCATTTGCTACACTTGGTGGTAATCCTAAAAAAATTAAGACAGGTAAAGTTAATAGTGATCCACCACCAGCAACAGTATTTATAAAACCAACAATAAAACCGACAAAAATTAAAAGCGGGTAATGGTACCATTCTTCCATTTTGTAAAAGTAAGCTCAAATAGAATTATAGCCTCAATTTTAATACTAAAAACCTATTAGTTAATGGTTCAATAATTTCAAATCAATAAGAATATTCTTACAAATGTCTCGTTATAGATAAAAAATATACTAATTTTACCAAACTATTGCATGGCGACCAACCAAAAAGTGCAAGGATATAATTGGCTGATTTTAATACTATTACTCGTAACAAATTTAAATCTTACAGCTCAAAATGATGAGGAAAAGACTAAAATTAGCGGGTTTATAGATTTTAACGGCTATTATGACACAAGAGAGTTTAGTGTGCTTACGTACAATATACTTGCCAATATGAATAGGTTTCAGTATTTCTCGCTTACAAATTACAAAAGTGGTAAACGCTCTTTTGATTTTGAAACGAATTATGCGGAACATAATGTAAGATATCGATTAAGTAAAACGTCGCCTTTAGATATTACGTTGCAATATGTAATGCGAAATGGAGCGGATAATGATGATTTCAGATTCGGATTTAGAGCGCGATTACAATCAATAAAAAAAATAAGTTCTTTTTTTAAGAAGTTAAACATGAGTTATTCTATTAACCCTATGTTTATACAGTTTAGAAGAAATACAAAAACAAAATACATGTCCATAATAGAACATGTATATCGCATTAATATATCCCCCAAAACATTTAATAACCGATTATATTTAGCAGGATTTATTGATCAAAATTTTAGTTATTTAGAAAATGGTGGTTTAGCATTTAAATATGTAAGTGAACATCAATTAGGCATTCGATTAATTAAAGAATTTTATGCCATTTTTGAGTTTAGAATTAACGATTTTCTCCCCGAAGATAACTACGGATTAGGATATGGTCTTGAATACAAAATTAATTTTTAAACCAAGGGGAATATGAACACAACTTTCTTAAAAAACCAACGCTTAAAATTTATCACCAAAAACTCAAAAATACTAGGTGTTCTAGTTTTAGTAATCACACTCTACAATTGCAATAGTACTAGTGCCGAGGTAATTAATATTGGTTATATCGGTCCTTTATCAACAAGAGCGACAGATTTGGGTATACCACCTGCTAATGCTATGAAATTAGCCGTTGAACAGTACAATAAAACTAAACACGCACAGCAGCCTCAGATAAATCTTTATATGGAAGATGATAAGTGGAAAATGGAAAATGCAATACCTGCTTATCAAAAATTGAAAGCAGAACATGATATAAAGGTGTTATTTATTAGCAATACCGACGGCACAATGGCCGTACAAAACAATATATTAAAAGATGGTGTTATTGCTGTTAACCCATTAAATAGTGATGACCTACTATCCACTACCAACGAAAATACATTTAGAATAGCCAAGAAAACCGAGGAAGCCAATGGTATAATTGCCATTCGCATCATTGAATTAGGATTAAAAAAGGTACTCTTTTTACAATATCCTAACGATTTTATGACCAGAGCGACCAATGCAGCAATCGATATTTTAAAAGAAGCTAATGTAGCCTATAAAGTAGTCACAGCCAATATAGGAGCAGTAGATTTTAAAGAAGAAATGGCAGAAGCTAAAGAAGAAGGTTTTGATGCTTTAGTTTTCTTTGGGTACAAGGAATTTGGTTATGCTATGAAACAAGCACGTGATGCAGGAATCACAGCTCCATTTTTCGGATCTACAGTTTTATTAGATCCAGAGTATTATGATAATTCTGAAGGCGCCATTGTAGGTACAGAATGTTGTTATTTTACCCCAGCTGATGGCAATTTTGTGCTAGCAAATAAGTTTATAGAACAGTATGAAGACATGTACAACAAAAAACCAACCTCAGTTTGGCCAGCAATGCAAGCATATGATGCCATGAATTTGGTATTGAATCAATTAGGAGATTTAAAAGACGGAATGCATGAATCCTTAACTTTAAGTGATATGTTACGTGATAAAATGAAAAAGGTAAGATATTATCAAGGCGTTTGTGGAAATTTATTAATCGCTGAAAATGGGTCTTCAAAAGGGATTTATTTTTCACTTTACCAATATGAGTCTAAAGGTAATTTGGTACAAGTAAGGCGTTAATAATATGAAGATTTGAGAAATATAAAGACTAAGCTAATAATTGCCTTTGGTACTACCATTACTGTCCTCCTATTGGTAATGGTGCTGAAATCTTTATATTCAAAAAAGGCCGAAAAAATCCAAAATGAAATTGATGTAAGAATTGAACCTGCCATAGAAATTTTAGATGCTTATCGCTCCTATAATAATGAATTGTATTTAATATCACTAAACAAAATTTCAACGGCCAAAAGCGATAAATTAACCAATCGCATGAAAATTATTACTGAGGTTGAACTGCCACATTTAAATAAAATGGCGTTCGATCTAGTTGCAACTTTCCATACTGATAATCCTGAATTCTCCGCTTTTAGTAAAATAATAGGCATTACTGATAATGCCATTATTAATGTAAAGGATATGTTTATTATTCTTCAAACCAAAAACGATTATGCTAAAATCGAAAAGCTTACCGTTTCTTCATCATTATTAAGAGATAAAATAGCACTGCAATTTAACGAGATTGACCACCTAGTATCTGCTTTACAATTTGATTTTAATCAAGAAAATAAAATTAAAAGAGCAGAACTTTCTAAACAATTAGTCAATCTTAATAAAATAATAATTTTATCTGGTACGGTCGCTATATTAATTAGCCTATTAGTAGCCTATAGAACAATACGGTCTATTGTTAACCCGATTAAAATTTTACAAGAAGGTGCAAAAAGAATTAGTGAAGGTGATTATAATTATCGTGTAGCATTAAATGGAAAAGATGAATTAAACGAGCTTGGAGATACTTTTAATACTATGGCCGACTCGTTAAGTAATAGTTTTGAACATATTAATAGTAAGAATAAAGAATTAGAACAATTTGTTTATATCGCTTCTCACGATTTACAAGAACCCTTACGAACTATTAGCAGTTTTTCACAATTATTGGATAAACAGTATAACGGCCAATTAGATGAAACTGGTAATCAAAGTTTGCATTTTATTTCGCAAGCAACTTCGCGTATGCAATATTTAGTAAAAGATTTAATGGACTACAGTCGCTTAGGAAGTGATAAATATACTGAACTTATTGATTGTGATGAATTACTGTTAGGTGTACAAAACGATTTATCAGAATTAGTAAAAGATACCAAAACCAATTTAGTGATTAATAAACTACCTGAAGTTTCAGGATATAAAACTTCTTTAGGGCTGTTATTTCAAAACTTGATTAATAATGCGATGAAGTTCCAGAACCCTGGGGTTAAACCTACGGTAGAAGTATTTATGATGGAAGATCCAGTTTTTTGGAAATTTGGTATTAAGGATAACGGTATTGGTATTGCACCACAGCACCAAGAAAAAATATTCTCCATTTTTAAACGTCTACATACTAAAAAGGCATACGAAGGAACGGGTATTGGACTTGCTCATTGTCTAAAAATTGTAGAAATGCATGGAGGTTCCATCCATGTAGAGTCCGAAATTAATAAGGGAAGTACGTTTTATTTCACTTTAGCAAAGAAGTTACTCGATGGTTGAAAAGCCCTAAAACATTGGTCGGAGTCATCATTCAATTGGTGCAAATAGCACACATTTAAAAAAAAATAGCATTATCTATAAAAATAAACTGAAACAACCTTTTACCGAATTGAAAAAGGTTGTTATATTTGCAACCGCTAAAGGAGGAATGGCAGAGTGGTCGAATGCACCAGTCTTGAAAACTGGCGAGGGTCACACCTCCGGGGGTTCGAATCCCTCTTCCTCCGCAGAAAACCCCAAAACAGCAATGTTTATGGGGTTTTTTATTACAAAATGTTAATCTTCAAAAGATAAGAAGTTACATATACAGAACAGGATGATAAGGGAAAACAGAAGGTAATCTCTCTTCCTCCATCAAAAGGAAACCTATAACGAAAATTATAGGTTTTTTTGATTTATAGATATCCATAATAGTTTTGAAATCTTAATTATGGAATTAGTTTAAAAAAAACTAGTCTTAACAAATTTTTATATCCAACAGTTAGGTAGTTTTAATGTTATCGCCATAATTTTGGCCTCCATAATTATGAAAGCAGTTTTAAAATACCTTTTTGCACTTTGCCTGTTTATCAGCGGCAATCAAATATCGACTCATCAAAATGATGAAAACGGGCTTTTAACTGCTGTTGAAAACCAACAAACAGGTAGGGGTTTAGATAGTGAGGTAAGTAGTATTAGACTTAATATCAAAGCTAAATCACTACTGCCAACGGCTGTGGTCTTACCAGCTGCAAAAATATCTAAGTTTGGCAATGAAGAAGAACAATCAACGAACCTAAGGTTATATCCTAACCATTCAAGATTCCATTTAGCATTAGATAACACTTTTTTTAGTTATAACAGTTTAGGCTCAATATTCAAAAAGCGCCATACGTTCTCATCCTATAGAAGGTATCTACTTTTTGAAGTATTTAGAATATAATATTTCTTCCTTTATACAATTCGAACTTTACTTATTGTCTTTACTCTTTTTTTGAGAAATCGAAATAAGCTAGAAAGACATGTGCTTGCATTTTTTGTCGCGATAATAATCTAAAAATTGACAAGTAAATTCGACTATAAAACGAACATTTCTCAATACTACAAAACATATTAAAACACCTATAATGGATACAAATCTAATATTGGTAAGTGCGTTTATAATTGCACTTATCTTCGTCCCAATATTTTTATTAATCAGAGTTGGTAATACCAACAAAAGAAAGTTACGTCAAAGATGCAATACAATAGCCGTTAAAAACGGATTAAAAATATCGGAAAAAGAATTTTGGGGTAATGCGATTATTGCGATAGACTTAAAAAATCAAAAGTTGTTGTTTTTACGTTACGAAAACGAGTCATTTGAAGAAAATATAATTGACTTAACAAACTATAAAGAATGCAATATAAATGCTGTATATAGTAGAGCCAAGACAAAATACAAGAAAGCTAATATTTTGGAAAAAGTTGACCTACAAGTTGACTATAATGGCAATAACACTGCTATAAAGACTCTAAATTTTTACGATAATAATCGGCTATATGGTGAAAATCTGGAACTATTGAGAGCAGAAAAATGGAAGAAAATTATTAAAAATTCATAATCTCCACCAAAAGAAAACCTATATCGAAAGTTATAGGTTTTTTGTTTTATATAATTCACCTATCTTCAAATTATATAATAATGAAGCCAACCAAAGTTCTTATTCAAAAGGATAAATAATTACGGCTATTGACTAAGACAGAACAACTAGGTTCTGAATTAACAACCTGAAAAACCAAAAAATTGAAATTACCAATGCACAAAATACTACTGATTTTCATTACCCTCTGTCTGCTCAATTTCCATACTAGTATTGCACAGTCCAACGGAAAAAACAAAAAGCCCAATGTACTTTTCATTATAGCTGATGATTTAACAGCAACGGCAATTTCTTCTTATGAAAACCAAGCTATTCATACGCCCCACATCGATGCACTAGCTGCACAGGGAACACGCTATACCAAAACATACACGCAATATCCTGTTTGTGGTCCTTCACGAGCATCTTTGCTTTTTGGTTACTACCCCAACGCAACACAAACCTTTGGTTATGTAAGTGGAAGAGAAAATGTTGGTCCTGCTCGCAAATCCTTACCACAAGTTTTTAAAGACAACGGGTATTATACAGCGAGAGTAAGTAAAATTTATCATATGGGTGTACCCATAGATATTGAAAAAGGATCTAACGGTAAAGATGACGAAGCCTCATGGACCGAACGTTTTAATAGTCAAGGGCCTGAATGGCAAGCAAAAGGAGATGCCGAATTGGTACAAAACAATCCGTATGGAAAACTTCCTAGAAAAGGCGGTAATGTTATGACTATCGTTAAAGCCGATGGTGATGATTTAGAACATTCCGATGGTAAAACAGCACAAAAAGCTTCTGAATTACTTCGCAAACATAAAAACGAACCTTTCTTTTTAGCGGTCGGTTTAGTGCGCCCACATGTACCCTTTGTTGCCCCTAAAAAATACTTTGAACCTTATCCACCACAACAAATTGTTTTACCGCCAAAGGTGGAAAATGATTGGGATGATATTCCTGCAAGGGGAATTAATTATGTTACAAGTGTAAATGGGCATATGTCTGAAGAACAAGAAAGAAAAGCTGTGGCCGCATATTATGCATCCGTTGCATACATGGACGCCCAAATAGGGGAAATTTTAAAGACTTTAAATGAGGAAGGATTAGCAGATAATACGATAGTTGTTTTTACCTCGGACCACGGTTTTCATTTAGGAGAACATCGGTTTTGGATGAAAGTTAGTTTGCATGAAGAGTCTGTTCGTGTACCTATGATTATTAAAGTACCAGGGAAATCTCCGGCAGTATGTAATTCGTTTACAGAATTACTAGACCTCTACCCTACTTTAACCGATTTAGCTGGCCTTAAAAACAACAAACATTTACAAGGAAAAAGTATTAAGACTACGTTAGACAATCCGTTACATTCGGTACGGGATATGGCTTTTTCTGTAAGTCAGGGTGGGCAATCTTTTTTAGTGCGAACAGACAAATGGGCATATATTCAATACGACGAAGATGCTGGTTCTGGGATGGAGTTATTTGATATGGACTTGGATCCAAAACAGTATAATAATTTAGCGCCTAATCCTAAATATAGTATTGTATTAAAAGAAATGCAGCAAAAGCTAAAAAAGAAATTAGCAACAGTTAGGACTAATGATTTGGGTATTAACTATGAGAGTAAATAGTTAATCCTAATTGAGACACTTAACAAATAATATTAAAAATGAACTTTAGTAAAAGCCGCAACACTCCTCATCCATTTATAAAAATTGTCTTAGTTACATTAAGCCTATTTACATTAATTAACCTTTTTAATTCTTGTTCAAGTACCAAAAGTAAATTGACAAACGGAGAAAAAGATTCAAAAACAGTATTAAAATTAAAACCCTCGGAAAATAACCCCCGAAATAGTGAAGGGGATTTTATTTCCCTAAAAGATGGGCGAATATTATTTATCTACAGTCGATATAGTGGGGATTCGGCAAGCGACCATGCCCCTGCTTCTTTAGCTGGAAGATATTCTAGTGACGGGGGAAAAACATGGACAAATGAAGATGAAATTATTGTTACCAATGAAGGTGGCATGAACGTAATGTCCGTTTCTTTGCTGCGCTTGCAAAATGGTAAAATTGTCTTGTTTTATATAAAGAAAAATTCAAATGAGGATGCTTCTCCTATGATGCGTATTTCAAATGATGAGGCTAAAACATGGAGTGATCCAATACAATGTATTACCAACAAACCGGGATATTTTGTCTTAAACAATGATAGAGTTATTCAATTAAAAAATGGAAGAATTATACTCCCTGTTTCAAGACATAACACTCCTGATAGTGAATGGCGTAATAAAGGTGATTTGTTTTGTTATTATTCTGATGATAATGGTAACACTTGGTTGTCTAGCACTCAAGTTCCAGATACAACGAACATAACAGTACAAGAACCTGGACTTATTGAAATGAGCGATGGTCGTATTATGATGTATGCAAGAGCTAGTGATGGCTTTCAAATGAATTCCTATTCAAGTGATTATGGAGTTACCTGGAATAGCATTCAAAACACTACCATTCCTTCTCCACTTTCCCCTGCTTCTATTGAAAAAATACCTGCGACTGGTGATTGGTTAATAGTCTGGAATAATAATGATGGTACCAAAAAATCGATTGGAGGTAAACGAACACCTTTGACTATGGCAATATCTAAAGATGAAGGTAAAACTTGGGAAAATATAAAGAATATTGAAAACAATCCTGAAGGTTGGTATTGCTATACGGCTATAGACTTTGTAGGTGACCAAGTTCTACTTAGTTATTGTGCTGGTGTTCGCAAAAAAGGAGCTAGTGGCAGCGGTCTGGCCACCACAAATATTACTCAAATAGGTCTTGATTGGATATATAAATAGTATTCCCATTTTTCGAAGGATCGAATAGCTTCTAATTTACTTTCACTCCTAAATTTATTTTTTAAATCCGTAACTTAATTGGCTACAACCAACTAAAAAAGAATAAAAATGAAGCGATATGTATTACTTATTGTCATGTGCCTTACAGTTAATTTCACATCTTCTATAGCGGCACAAGAGAAAACAAGACTAACATCCCATATAAAAACAAGTTTAAATGCATATTCATTCAATTCCCTTCTCGCTGTAGAAAAGACAATGGATATTAATGATTTATTCGAGTATTGCGTATCTAGAAAAATTGATGCCGTCGACCTCACCGCATATTATTTTCCAACATACCCCAAAGTTCCGTCAGACGAATTTCTTTATGAAGTGAAAAGAAATGCATTTTTATTAGGTGTAGCAATTAGTGGCACTGGAGTCAAAAATGATTTTACAAATCCTAATATAATTAAACGGAAAGAAAGTATTCAATTAGTAAAGGATTGGATTATAGCCGCCGAAAAAATGGGCGCTCCGGTAATTCGAATTTTTGCAGGTGTCAGTGATGTTTCAAATTACAGTAGAACAGAAGTTACTGGATGGTTAGTTACAACCATAAAAGAATGTGTTGCATTTGGCAAAGCACATGGTGTAGTTGTAGCTATACAAAATCATCACGATTTTATAGCGAATGCAGATCAAGTTATTGATTTAATTAAAAAAGTAGATTCAGACTGGTTTGGTTTAATTCTGGACACCGGAAGTTATTGGGAAGGTGATAGCTATGCTCAAATAGAAAAAACTGTTCAATATGCTGTAAACTGGCAGGTTAAGGAGATGATTTATATGAACGGAAAAGAGGAAAAAGCAGATATAGAGCGTATATTTAAAATTATCAGAGATTCTGGTTATAGTGGCTATGTTCCTATTGAAACTTTAGAAAAAGGTGACCCAACAGAAGTAGTTGATGCCTTTATTATAAAAATTAAGGAAACCATAAAAAAGGTATATAACAACTAATTGTAACTATTTGTTTTTGGCTAAAAAATTTCGAAACCATTTTCCTGAAGTTTTAATAATTCTTTTTTGCGTATCAAAATCGATATAAACTAAACCAAACCTGGGATAATAACCTTCAGCCCATTCGAAATTATCGGTGAAGGTCCACACAAAATAACCTGAAACTTTTAAGCCATCCTTTTGCGCTCGTTTTACTTCTTTCAAATAATTCTGTAAATAAGAAAGTCGTTTTAAATCTTTTACATTATTATTTCTTCGAACATCTTCAAAAGCTGCACCATTTTCGGTAACAATAATTTTTTTAATACCCTCATAACTATTGAATTTTTTAAGCATTTCATATATACTCGGAGGATAAACTTCCCAATCCATTAAAGTGGTTTCTACATTACGTTTGGTAGCTTTAATAATTTTAGCTCGTAAATAAGGCACCGTATAACTGTGTCTAACAACTTCTCGGGTATAATTCTGAATACCAATAAAATCAAAATCGAAAACCATGTTTTCTTTGTCGCCAGGTTGTATATATTTTTCAATGCGCTTTAAAACTCTCAAATCATCCGAGGGATATCCCAATCCCAATGACGGTTCAATAAAAAGTCTATTCAATAGTGTATCGGCTTTTTGTGCAGCAATAACATCCGTTTTTTTATTCGAAAAAGGAGTTATTTGAGAACAAGAAAAGGTTGTGCCTATTTCGGCATCAACCACTTCAGTTCTTAAAACTCTACCTCCTATTGCTTGACACATTGTGGCATGATGAATTGCTGGTAAGAATTTTTTTAATCCTTTTCTACCAGGAGCATGAACCCCTAAAAAATACCCTGCGCCAGTAAAAACCATGGGCTCATTTAATACCATCCAATGTTTTACACGGTCTCCAAAACGCTTGGCACATAATTTCACATAAGCTTCAAACCAACCTAAAATTTCTCTATTGGTCCAACCGCCTTTATCCTCAAGACTTTGTGGTAAATCCCAGTGATATAGCGTTACCCAAGGAGTAATTCCGCATGTAATACAAAAATCAATTACTTTATTGTAGAAATTTATTCCCGCCTCATTTACAACACCTACTCCATTTGGCAAAACCCTTGTCCACGAAATTGAAAATCTAAAATTTTCAATGTTCATCGATTTCATTAAAAGAATATCTCTTTCGTAATCCGCATAAAATTCACAAGCATCTTGTCCATGATGACCATTGTAAATATTACCTTTTTTAAGAACAAAGCGGTCCCATATAGATTCACTTTTACCAGCTACATTATGAGCTCCTTCTATTTGATATGCAGCTGTAGAAACTCCCCAAACAAAATTTTTGCCGAAATTAGATGCCTTTAATTGGAAATCTTGGGGATTATTTTTTTGAGACATTAATTAAATTCTTGTACCTACAATAGCCTCTTCTAAAACACGACCTATAATTTTTTCAGTAATGTCCGGATAATTCACTTCTATTTTTGAATCCCCATCTACCCAATTTCGAAGTTTTTCCAAATGTTTTAATTTTAAACTTTTAATAACAGGAACGCCCATTTCCTTTAACGAAGCGGCATTACATTGTTGTTCATATTGTCCTTTCATTGGTATTACCATCAATTTTTTTCGCATGTGGAGTGCCTCTGCAGGTGTTTCGAATCCAGCTCCACATAATACTCCAGTACTATTGGCCATGCTATGTATAAAAGCATTATTATCAATTGGTCGAACAGCAATATTATGCCAGTAATATTTTGTGGTCGTATGTTTAGAAAAAACATGCCAATCAACATTCTTAATGTTCAAAAGCATGTTTAGAATTTTAGCATCGCTATAAGAAGGCAAGTAAACGGTATAATGATTTCTTGTACTTTGTGTTATAGTTCTAATTTCTTGTCGAATTATAGGCGTGTAAGTTTTATCATCGTATTCTTTAAAATGCAAGCCGTATTGTATTGTGGTCGGCGCATAATTCTTGAGAATAGTTTTCCCAATTAAATCATTTTTTTTGGGTTTCGGAGCTCTTGGAGAAATTACTGCCGCTTGGTGACTTAAGCTAATACAATTAATATGTTTAAGCTTACAAGCCCATGCTGATACCGGTTCAAAATCATTTATTACCAAATCGTATTTTTCTACAGGAACGGCCTTTATTTCTTTTTGTAATCTAGCCGAATTGGTTTTTAAATATGTTCGCCACATATCTACTCCCCCTTTTTTACCAAAGATAAAACTCCAACCTTTTAAGTTATATTTTATAGGATGCGGCAAACCTACATCGGCCTGCGTACCACTAACTAAAATATCTAAGTCAATTTTTCTATTTTGAAGAATAGGTATAATATCACGAGCTCGACTTAAATGTCCATTTCCGGTGCCCTGTATTGCATAAAGTACTTTCATAGTTGCTTTATTTATTTAGGTGCTCTAGAAACTGACATTTTTTCAAATTCATCCATTAAGCTTTTAAAAAGTTGACTTTGCTCTAATACTTCTACAGAATCTGTTATTTCTATATCATTCGATTTAGTTTCTATATCATCTTCGTAATTGTATAATTTCCACTTACGGTCATTATATTCCAAAGCTGTTAAATTCTCTATCCAATCACCAGAATTTAAATAGGTAACGCTTCCTTTATTAGTTTCAATTTTTCTAATTTCTGGTTGATGTATGTGTCCGCATACTACGTAATCAAATTCATTATCAATTGCTATTTCTGCTGCAACTTTTTCAAAGTCATTGATAAATTTTACAGCAGACTTCACTCCGTTTTTTATCTTCTTTGACATTGATACTGGTCCCTTACCAAATTTTTTATAACCGTAGTTAATTGCTCGATTTAAAAGTATCAATGAATCGTAACCAATAGCGCCAAGTTTTGCAATCCATTTGGAGTGTTGCATGGTTACATCAAAAACATCACCGTGAAAAAACCATGCTTTTTGACCATGTATATCAAGTAAAAGCTTGTTAGATATACTAAAAGAACCCATCTTAAAATCCGCGAATTTCCGAAGCATTTCATCATGGTTGCCCGTAATATAATGTACACGAACTCCTATAGATATCCATTCCATCAAAAGCTTAATGACTTTCATATGGGCTTTCGGCCAATAGCGTTTACTAAATTGCCAAATATCAATTATATCACCATTTAATATTACTTGTTTAGGCTTTATGGACTTCATGTATCTCAACAATTCTTTAGCATGACAGCCGTAGGTGCCTAAATGAACATCAGAAATAACAACAATATCAACTGGTCTTTTCTTCATATAAATTTCTGCCGATTAGTTTTGGGGGTTCTTCTAAATTTGGATGGAGCCAAGTAACTCTTAATTTGCAAAATGAGATAATAATCTATTATGCTTGAAAAATATTCAACAACCTTTTTCATATCACTGTATATTGATATTATCAAAGTTTGTAAATAAATTCGGATAAGATTGTAAAGGAAAATTTAACCTTAGGTTATAAAATAGTTTCCTAAACTTTATAGTAAGTGAACATTAGAAATTAATTTATCAAATGCCAACCTTAGTAGTTTTTACCTTTAACCATAGTTCTATAAAATTTTAGTCTAAAATTGTTAATCTCTTAAATAACTAGCAGTCTTAATAGTGTTTTCCAATTAATTTGTTGAAATTTATAGCACTTCAAAAATTTAAATAAAAGTCCAATTCAACTTCCAGAAACTTAAGAATACAATGATTTCAAATAAAACGCTGCTTGTCAACACATTAATCACATTTCTATTCATTTTTTTTACTAGTTGTAAAGAAAGCGCCAAGGAAAGTAAAGATCAAAAGGATTCAGCTAAAGAAAATGAATATGCAAGAGGTGAAATGGTCTGGGCTAGTGGAATGGAAATTTTTAATAATAAATGTGCCAGTTGTCACAATTTTGAAATGTCTGAAATTGGACCAAATTTAAGTGGAATTACTTCGGAAGTAGACAAAGAATGGCTAAAGACTTTTATAAATAATCCACAAGCAGTAATTGAAAGTGGTGATGAACGCGCTGTTGCAAAATTTGAAACTTATAAATTATATATGCCTGCTTTTCCAGATATAAAAGGTGAGGAACTAGAAAATCTGTTAGGATTCATTCACCATTTCTCAGAAGCAGAAAAAAAGAATAAAAGTAATAGACCTGGTGGATTGGTAAATCCAGTTTCAGAAAAAATTGAAAACTCAAATTTAAATTTAGTACTTGAAGAATGGCTTACTATACCCGCAAGTGCTGATGAAACACCCTTGGCACGCATTAACAAATTTGCATCCTTAAAAATGTCTTCGGGAGAACGATTATTTATTTCTGACTTACGCGGAAAGTTGTTTGAAATTGTAAATGACACGGTACAAGTGTATATGGATTTATCCAAAGAGCCAGACTTCTTTCATAGTCCAGGTTGGGCAAATGGTTTAGGTAGTTACGCATTTCACCCTGAATTCGAAACTAATGGACTTATGTATACAACGCATACTGTTCCCGCAAATAAGGCACCGGCAGATTTCCCAATGCCTGAAGGAGTACGTAGTACTTTACAATGGATATTAACAGAATGGAAAACTGATGACCCTAATGCTAAAGAATTTTCTGGAACAAAACGAGAAGTCCTTAGAATTGAAATGTTTGCAAGAGCACATGGAGTGCAAGAATTAACTTTTAATCCGTTCGCTAAAAAAGGTGATGCCGATTATGGTTTGTTTTATTTAGGTATTGGTGATGGCTCATTAGCCTTAGGAGGTCATCCTGAGTTTTGCAATAATCCTAATAATATTTGGAGTAGTATTATTAGAATTGATCCGCTTGGTAATAATAGTAAAAACGGCAAGTATGGCATTCCAAAGGATAATCCATTTGCGGATGACCCAGAAAAAGTTCGCGAAATATGGGCTACTGGATTTAGAAACCCACATCGCTTTGCATGGAATAAAGAAAAGCCAAATCAATTGTTAGTGTCTAATATTGGTCAACATAGTGTAGAAGAGGTTAATTTAATAAAAAAAGGTGCAGATTATGGCTGGCCTAACAGAGAAGGAACCTTTTTATATGATGTAAATGCAAATACCGAATTAGTATATCCGTTGCCTGAGGAAGAGGGTACTAATTACACAAATCCTGTAATACAGTATGATCATGATGAAGGTAATGCAGTATGTGGAGGTTATGTTTATTATGGAGATAAAATTCCATTATTAAAAGGGAAATACATATTTGGCGATATCCCACGAGGCACATTCTTTTATTCCAACACAGCAGATATCGCTGATGGCAAAGTTGCCCCAGCATATAGGATAGGATTAGAAATTAATGGCAAAGTCACTAAAATGACAGATGTGGTTAATAATCAGAGAGTTGAAATCAGATTCGGACAAGATAATTCAGGTGAAATCTATGTCTTTGCTAAAAGTAATGGGAAGGTTTACAAAGTAGTCGGTTGTAATAAAATATAAGGATTTTCGTTTTTATTATATGACAAAAATCATTTTAAGGGAATCTTTTCTTGTCTAATTTAGTCGAATCTTATAAAGAATAATCATGGAAAAAATAATAGTCCCACTTGACTTTTCTGAACAGTCAGAAAATGCATTAAAAGTTGCAGCACAATTAGCTAAAGAACATAATTCTGAGATTTTAGCAGTACATATGTTAGAATTGAATTATAATATGATTTCTTCATCTGAAGGATTTCATCCTGAACAGACAGTATTTCTAATTAAACTAGCAGAGAAACGTTTTTCAGAGTTCTTAAAAAAGGATTATTTAAAAGGAATTACAGTAACTCCTATTATAAAACATTACAAGGTATTTAGTGAAATAAATACCATTGCAAAAGATACTGGTGCTGAATTAATTGTCATGGGTTCACACGGTACCGACGGTTTAGAGGAGTTCTTTGTTGGCTCAAATACAGAGCGTGTAGTTCGTAATGCAGATATACCAGTTCTTGTAATTAAAGAAAATTTCGACAATTTTAAAGTAGACCGCTTTGTATTTGCTAGCAATTTTAATGTAGAAAAATTGAGTGCATTTAAAAAAGCTCAGCAGTTTGCTAAACTATTAACGGCAGAAATGAAACTGGTATATATTAATACTCCTGGTGATAATTTTATGAGTACCGAAGATATTTATCAACGCATAAACACTTTTTTAGCTACAGCGAATGCTTCTGATGAAGTTAAAATATACAATGACTACACGGTTGAAAATGGTATTTTAAACTATAGTAAAAGTATTGCAGCAGATATAATAGCTATTCCAACACATGGTAGAACGGGTCTTTCACATTTTTTTATGGGAAGCATAGGCGAAGATGTGGCAAACCATTCACCCATTCCAGTGGTAACTTTTAAGATATAAGTTTTAAAACGAGCAAATAGTCTATTTCATAATACGCGTTAACTGGAAGAACTTTTTATAGCTGTCAGGAATAGTATCAATTCTTAAAAGCGAATTTTCTTCCATGTAAGGGTAAATTTCATCGTAAGTTTTTACAATGTACATTCCTACACGTTTACTAATATGTTCACGTCTTAATTCACTCGGGGAATCAAGTCCTGCAGCAGCAACTAATTCTAGGAAACTATGAATAGTTGCTGCTTGAAAATTCTTAGCACGTGGAGCTTTGTCTTCCACCACAAGTCCTTTTACAAGCGATTTATTTTGTGTAGCTACACCAACAGGACAAGTGTTCGTATTACATTGTAGAGCCTGTATACAGCCTATTGACAACATCATAGCTCTAGCACTATTACAAGCATCTGCACCCAAGGCTATAGCACGCGCCATATGAAACCCTGTAATAATTCTTCCAGCAACTATCACTTTAATATCTTTTCGTAAACCGAATCCGACTAAAGTATCATGTACAAAAATTAACCCTTCTCTTAAAGGCATTCCCATGGTATTCGAAAACTCAATTGGTGCAGCACCCGTACCACCTTCTCCCCCGTCTACGGTAATGAAATCTGGTGTAATTCCAGTATGAATCATAGCTTCACAGAAATCCATAAACTCTTGTTTTCTACCCAAGCAAAGTTTAAATCCTATTGGTTTTCCTTCAGAAAGGTCACGTAATTTTTTAATAAAATACATGAATTGAATAGGGTCAGAAAAAGCCGAATGTGATGGTGGTGAATGCACAGCAACTCCTGGTTTTATATGCCTGATTTTTGCGATTTCCTCCGTATTTTTAATAGCAGGTAGTATACCTCCATGACCAGGTTTAGCACCCTGAGAGAGTTTTATCTCAATCATTTTTACTTCAGGACGATTTGCATTTTGTGCAAACGTAGTATCATTAAAAGTACCATCCTCATTTCTACAACCAAAATAACCAGTACCAATCTGCCAGATCAAATCTCCGCCATACTTTAAATGGTGGTCACTAATACCTCCTTCACCAGTGTTATGTGCAAAATTCCCCATTTTAGCCCCTTTATTCAATGACATAATTGCATTGTTACTCAAAGAGCCAAAACTCATTGCAGATATATTTAAAAGGCTCGATGAATAAGGTTGTTTACAATCTTTACCACCAATTAAAAGTCGCGGGAAATCACCTATTTCTTTGGGATTATGTTTAGCATACATCGAATGCTCCATCCATTCATAACCAGAATGATAAAGGTCTTTTTGCGTACCAAAGGGTTCTGTATCGTTTGCCCCTTTTGCTCGTCTATAAATTAACGATCGTAAGATTCGATTCAAGGGCCTCCCCTCCGTATCTGTTTCCACAAAATATTGCATTATTTCGGGTCGAATAGATTCTAATAAATATCTGAATCGACCTATAACTGGAAAGTTTCTACGAATCGTATGGCTTTTTTGAATTATGTCAAAAATGCCCATTAAGATAAGAGGGCCGGCTAGTAACAATAGCCATAAAATAGGTTTCCACACTAAGTAAATTGCACCAATTGCAAATAACACTAAAATGGAGATAATTATAAATTTCTCACGAACTTTCATAGGAGATTAATTTGTCTTCAAAATTAACGAAATTTATCACGAATATTGTAATTTAAAATTTAGAACAATAAAGATTTACTAAGGATAAAACGAAGAAGTTTAGGACAAAACAGTATTCATAAAATCATACAATTCATGCATTTGAGGTTTACCACTATGCTTGCCTGCCCTACCAAATAAATATAAAGTAAACCATAATAGTACCATTACAGCCATTAGAATTAGTTGCAATGTATATGGCTTTTGTAATGCTGCACTAGAATACGCCCAAATTGCAAGAATAATAAACAAGCATGCAACACTAAAATGAAGAAACATAAAAAAAGTCCATAGTACTGGATTAGGTCCAAAAACACCATAAACTTTACAACTGCTTTTACTTATCTCATCAATTTCTAAATGCAATTGAGGTGACCAGAAATTATTTTGTTCTTTTTTAAATTTGATAAAAACATGTTCATCTAATCGTTTAACAATTAATGGGCAATTTTCCAGGTTTTCAAAGGATTGTAAGGTTACTTCTTTCGTCTTAGGTATTTCTAATTGAAATCTAGGGCGAAGAACAATATCATTAGACAGCGGTTTCATTCTGCTGATAATGTTACATCACTAGGGCAAGCTATAGTATCTGATGCAATTTCTATTACTGGTTTCGGAGAGATATACGGAATTCCTATTCCCAAGCCTCTAACAATAAACAAAACACCAATAATAACTACAAAGACAGGAATGAGTTTTTGTACCTTCATTCTTAATGTGCCCTTTAATAAACTACTAAAGTAAATTGTAGTAGTCATTAAGGGTATAGTTCCCATTCCAAATAATATCATATAAAGACTACCTTCAGCTGCACTGCCCATAGCGACAGCTCCGAACAATGCCATATATACTAAACCACAAGGTAAGAATCCATTTAAGAATCCGATAGTTAAAAAGGTATCTGGAGATTTTTTTTTCAACGCCATTCCAAGCCTATTTTTAACATTGGTAATAGCTTTATAAAATGGTCTCGATAGACTGAAACGATTTAATATTTTAGTTGGTATTAAGACAAATGCAATCATTAAAATTCCAATCGCAATGGATAAATTCTGTTGCATTCCAAAGACATACAGTCCCTTTCCTAGCAGACCGAATAACAATCCGATGATACCATAAGCCAATAGCCTTCCAAAATGATATAAGAATATTTGTAGAAATTTTTTAAACTCATTTTCTCGACTTACCGGCAACATAAATGCAATCGGGCCACACATACCTACACAATGCAGACTGCCGATTAACCCCATTAACAATGCCGACAACAACATACTAATAGTTTATATTTTCTTTATGCAAGTAAGATTCATTATTGTATTCCCAAACTATTTTTATGTTCCAACGACCATCCAACAAACTTTTGTCAGGTATGAGCAAATGTGAATTAGAAAGACTCAAAGGAAAGTCAAAATCTAATCGCTTATTGGACGGCCTATATAGGAAAACATGACCTTTAATATTTGAAACATTTTGGTTTTGAGGAAAAGTAATATTCAATCCTTCTTCAGAAATATTAATTTCTAATTCGCTGAATAAGTCTTTTGCGTTTTGTTCTGCATCGATATCCTCTTGATAACCCAGTTCATCCTTATAATAATCTTCCGTCACCAAATCATGTTCAGCTTTCACTTCTGTACTCATGCGAACAACGAAGTACAGGATAAATGAGATAAAAGCGATAAAGGCTATTACAATACTAGTTCCCCAATTAATTTTCATATTATTTAGTTATAACTTCTAGGCGCCAAAAACCTAGCCGTTGTTGTTTCAATTTTTTCATCTCCACTAAAAACACCAATTTTTAGCTTTGTTTTATCGCCATCTAAAGCCGCATTATTTATTTCGATAAAAAGTGTCCCTTCTGCCATTTCTTGAGCAGGAACCACAAAATTTTCATGTCGTACAAGTTCAATGTCTCCTTTATGAGAAAGTAATTTAAAGCTAACATCTTCAACATCTTTGGTTGTTTTATTTACCAATTTAAAGGTGTACACATTACTAATAATATTACCTTCTTTATGCTCATATAATTGTCCTGGTAATCTTAAAATATTTGCTTCAAGGTCATTTCTTAAAAATAACATTCCCACTAAAATTCCTGTTAGTATTACCAAAACGGCCGAATATCCTTTTAAACGCGGTGTAAATTTGAACTTTTCTTTCTTTACAATTTCGTCTTCACTGGTATATCTAATTAAACCTTTTGGAAGGTTTACCTTTTCCATAATTGTATCACATTCATCAATACATGCTGTACAATTTACACACTCCAGTTGTGTGCCATTACGAATATCTATATTCGTTGGACAAACATTTACACATTGATTACAATCAATACAATCGCCATGGCCCAGTGCTTCACGATCTTCATTTTTTCTCCATTTTTTTCGACCATTTTCGGCTTCTCCGCGCTTATGATCATAAGCAACAATAATAGATTTATTATCTAGTAAAACTCCTTGCATTCTTCCATACGGACAAGCAATAATACAAACCTGTTCACGAAACCACGCGAATATAAAATAGAAAACTAAGGTGAAAATCAATAATGAAACTAAAGTACTGACATGCTCTAAAGGCCCATCATTAATATAATTCATCAATCTGTCACTACCAATGAGATAGGCTAAGAACACATTGGCAATTAAAAAAGATATAATGAAAAAGATTGTCCATTTCAACACTCTTTTTCTAATTTTTTCAGCATTCCATGCTTGGCGATCTAATTTCATTTGTGCTCCTCGATCTCCATCAATCCAATATTCAATTCTACGGAAAACCATTTCTAAAAAAATGGTTTGTGGACACATCCATCCACAAAAGATGCGACCGAAAGCAACGGTAAAAAGTGCTATAAAAACCACCCCAATAATCATAGAGATTACAAAGAGATGAAAATCTTGTGGCCAGAAAGGAAAACCAAAAATATTGAATCGACGCTCTAATACATTAAACATTAAAAACTGATTCCCATTAATTTTGATAAATGGAGCAGCAACCAAAAATGTCAATAAAAAGTAACTTACTAACTTTCGGTATTGGTAAAATTTACCACTGGGTTTTTTTGGAAACACCCAAGCGCGTTTACCATCTTCATTGATGGTACCAATTGAGTCTCTAAAATTTTCTTGATCTTGTGCCATTACTTTAAAAATAAAGACTATTCAACAATCTCTAATCGAATTAAAAAATCATTTAAGTCATCTCAAAATTATGAGAAGCACAATCAGATTTATTTATTCAACAGTCTCCTCCCATTTGTCACCTTCTGGTGCTTTTGGGTTCGCAGGAGTTTTTCCATTTATTTCAGCAAGAATATAACTCGATACTTGAGCTCTTTCCACTGGTTTTAATATTTGTTTCCAAGCTACCATACCTTTACCATCTCTACCACCTTCAGATACCGTGTTAAAAACGTTTTTAATACCACCTCCTAAAATCCAATATTCATCAGTAAGGTTTGGTCCAATACCACCGCCTCCATCGGCCATATGGCAAGCCACACAATTAGCAGTAAAAATGGCTTTACCAGCAGAAAGGTCACTAGCATCCGTTAACAATTCCACGGTATTAGCATCTACTAAATCTTTAGCAGTTAATTTATAGGCTTCAATTTCTTCACCAGCTTGAGCCATTTCTTGTTCAAATTCTTCCGTTTGTGTATAATCGTTTACAATATGGAAGCGAACTAAGTAGACTACCGCAAATATTATGGTTGCATAAAACATATATACCCACCATGGTGGTAGTGTATTATCTAATTCTCGGATACCATCATAGTTATGATCTAGCGTAATATCTCCTTCCTTTTCAATTGGTTTTGAACCGAGAAGTTTATTATATGTTTTTTTTCCCCATGTCCATTCCCAATTTGACGACTTCGCTTCAAGATATCGTTTTTGAGCAGCTTCATCTAAGGTTCTAAACATTACTGCTTCTATGGCTTGAATGATAATTTCTATCGCCACCAATATGAGCAAAACCAATACAAAAAACCAGAGTAATATTGGATATTCTATAAATGCTGGTTTATCACCAGAATCAATAAAATATTCTGTTATTCCTATTATGATAAAGAAAATAACGGGGACACGAATCCACCAAACTGAACTATTTTTCATGTGTACTTATTTACGGTCGGTTAATAGTTTTATTTTTTATTTAATCTTCTAAGGGTAATTTACTAACCTCTTTAATGTGTGCTTTTGATGCTGTAAATACCCACCAAAAAAGAATAGCGAAAAAGATGAAGAAAATTAATAATGATATCATCGGGTAAGTTGCTACCCCATCAATACTTTCTAAATGTCCTTTTATAAATTTCAACATAACTTAATTATTTAGCTGCTGTTTCAGATGCATCTTTAATTTTAATATCGGTACCTAAACGCTGTAAGTATGAAATCAATGCCACAATCTCACGATCTCTCATTTCAATGAATTCTTCATTATTTTCTTGGGCATATTTTTTATCAGTTTCATAGCTTTTTGCAAAATCTGGATCGGTATAAAGATTTTTTTCAATCTTAGTTGCTTGTTCATCCATAGACTGCTTCGCATTAGCAACATCTTCTTCTGTATAGGGTACTCCCAAAGTTTGCATTACTCGCATTTTTGATTCGATATTACTTCGGTCATGTTCATTTCTAACCAACCATTGATAAGCTGGCATTATAGAACCTGATGAAGTACTCTGCGGATCATACATATGGTTAAGATGCCAATTATCGGAATACTTACCACCTACTCTAAGCAAATCTGGACCCGTTCTTTTACTACCCCAAAGGAATGGATGATCATATACGAATTCACCAGCCTTAGCATATTCACCATAACGCTCTACTTCACTTCTAAACGGACGTATCATTTGTGAGTGACAACCCACACAACCTTCTCTTATATATAAGTCTCGTCCTTCTAATTCTAAAGGAGTATATGGTTTTACACTTGTAATTGTTGGAATGTTCGATTTAACCATAATAGTTGGGACTATCTGAACAACTCCACCAATTAAAATGGCTACAGTAGCCAAAATTGTTAATTGAACAGGCTTACGTTCTAACCAAGTATGGAAAGTTTCCCCAGATGTTCTTCTTTTCGAAACTTTGGATAAAGCAGGGGCTTCTACTAATTCGTCTTCAACAGCTTCACCAGAACGAATTGTTTGTACAACATTGTACAACATTACAAATGCTCCTAGTATATACATACTACCACCAATAGCACGCATCCAATACATTGGAATAATTTCATTTACAGTTTCTAAAAAGTTACCATATACCAATGTACCATCTGGGTTGAAATCTTTCCACATTAAAGCTTGCGTGAATCCAGCCACATACATTGGAAGTGTATAAAGTATAATTCCTAAAGTACCTATCCAGAAATGTGTGTTTGCCAAGCCTACAGAGTATAACTTTGTTTTGGTCATTCGAGGAATTAACCAATAAATCATACCAAAGGTTAAGAAACCATTCCATGCTAATGCGCCCACATGCACGTGTGCAATAATCCAGTCACTAAAATGTGCTATTGCATTCACATTTTTAAGCGAAAGCAATGGGCCTTCAAACGTTGCCATACCATAACCTGTGATAGCAACTACCATAAATTTTAAAGTAGGATCTGTACGAACTTTATCCCAAGCCCCGCGCAGTGTTAACAATCCATTTATCATACCACCCCAAGAAGGTGCAATTAACATCACAGAAAAAGCAACCCCTAAATTCTGTGCCCAATCAGGCAAGGAGGAATATAGCAAGTGATGTGGACCAGCCCAGATATATATAAAGATTAACGACCAAAAGTGTACAATAGAAAGTCGATAAGAATATACCGGTCTATTAGCTGCCTTAGGAACGAAATAATACATCAAACCTAAAAATGGAGTCGTTAAGAAAAATGCTACGGCATTATGCCCGTACCACCATTGTACTAATGCATCTTGTACACCTGCGTATACCGAGTAACTTTTTAAACCACTAACTGGAAGTTCTAAACTATTGAAAATATGCAATACAGCAATGGTAACAAAAGTGGCCAGATAAAACCAGATTGCAACATACATATGTCGCTGTCTTCTTTTTATAATTGTCCCAATCAAGTTCCAACCAAACACAACCCAAATAACAGCAATAGCTATATCTATTGGCCATTCCAATTCAGCATATTCTTTTGATGTAGAATAACCGAGTGGCAATGTAATGGCAGCAGCTACAATTATCAATTGCCAACCCCAAAAATTAATTTTACTTAAAATGTCGTTAAACATTCTTGCCTTTAATAATCGTTGTGTCGAATAATAAACACCTGCGAAAATTGCGTTACCAACAAATGCAAAAATTACCGCATTTGTATGCAGTGGTCTAAGTCTACCGAAACTTAACCAAGAGATACCGTCGGTAACATTAGGGAAAAGAAACATAAAAGCGAGTAAAAGCCCTACTGACATACCCACGATGCCCCAAAAAATAGTAGCATAGAGGAAATTTTTTACGATTTTGTTATCATAATAAAACTGCTGTACTTCCATAATCAATTATAGTGTTTAGTTGGATTTTTTAATTTTGGTCTTAATTTTTTGGGAAGGTGCTTTTACGACTTCGTCTTCGAAAAGCATTCTAACTGAAGGTGTATAAGAATCGTCGTATTGTCCTTTACGAACCGCAATAATAAATGCAGCAAAAAAAACAAGGGCAACCACAATACTAATCGCCAAAAGAATATAAATTGCACTCATACCTACCTGAATTATTGTGTAAAAATAAATAGCGACTATGTCAATAAATATGACATATATCAGGTTTTGAATAATTATTAAAAAAGTTGATTGATTAAATTGTAAACAATTGATTTACAAGACGCTAAACAATATGAGAATTTTGCAAAAGAGTAAAATTATTCATATGTAGAAAAAAATCTAAAATGTTTATGCCTTACTAGAATTCTGATAAATAGAAATTAGGGCAGCAACAATTATTAAATTTTTAATAATGTATTGTCCGAGCAACGTGGGAGCATACGGACTAAATGTAAACGAGGCTTCATTTAAAAGCAATAAAGAAGTAAATGTACACGCCATATGACCAAGTGTTATAACAATAGTTTTCTTGCGGTAAATGTCCAATAAAAGGAAAATACCGATTCCCACTTCTAATATTGCCAATAGAATAATAGTTGTTTCTCTAGATATTATTCCCATAGTTAAAATACCAATAGTATCTTTTGCAATTTCTTCTGCTGGACTTGTATTATTAAAAAATTTAAGTCCTCCAAACCACAAGTATACAATGGCAATTGAAATTTGCAGAAATGATATTTTTTTGAAATGTGTTATGAAAATATTTGAGTTACTGGTAGGCATTTAACTTAATACTAATTTGTAATATTTTAGAATTCACAAACCTAACTTTTTAGATTGTTTTGTCATGCATTTTTACCAATAAATTGTATTTTTCATTAAAATAAACCCCGGTATATTTAAAAATTACTAATCTAATTCTTTACCCACCAGGTTAGTCATAACTGTTGTAAAGACTACTACACTGATAGAACTTAATGGCATTAGTATTGCCGCAATAACCGGTTGCAACTGTCCTGTTACGGCAAAATAAAGTCCGACAACATTATAAATTAGCGAAAGCGCAAAGCTCCATTTAATTATTTTAATTCCTTTTTTAGCCACATTTATAAATTTTGGTAATTGTTGAAATTTCGAAGCATCCAAAATTCCATCACAAGCGGGAGAGAAAACATTTACGTTTTCCGAAATAGCAATACCAACTTCAGCTTGTGCGAGAGCACCAGCATCATTTAAACCATCGCCAACCATAAGTACCTTTTTTTTCTGGTCTTGTAAAGACTTAATAAAGCTCAATTTATTTTCTGGTTTCTGATTAAAATACAGCGGAGTCAATTTTGGCAGTAATTGCTCTAAACGTTGTTTTTCTCCTTCATTATCACCTGAAAGAATTGCTAATTGTATGGTTTCTGATAATTTTTTAAATACTTCTGATACGCCTTCACGGTATTCGTTATGAAATACATATTTGCCTTTGTACATATCATTACTACTAACATGAACAGCAGTATTTAATACATCATTAGTGCTCTTATCACCAACAAATTCAGCAGATCCAGCTTTTATAAACTCCCCATCTAAACTACCTGCTACTCCTCTACCCAAATGTTCTTCGTACTCATCTAGACTAACAATATTTTGTTCGGCCAAGAGATTATACAAGGACCTACTTAATGGATGGTTAGATGCACGCAAAGTGTTTTTTAGCAAAGCTTCCTCTTCCAGTGTTAAAGGCATTCCCTCATAAGTCGCCGTACTTTTTTTTGACGTTGTAATCGTTCCTGTTTTATCAAAAATTGCAGAATTAATTTGCGATAACTGCTCGATAGTTTGTGTGTTTTTGAGATACAATTTTTTACGTCCAAAAATCCGCAATAAATTACCTAACGTAAAGGGGGCTGCTAATGCAATAGCACAAGGGCAAGCAATAATGAGCACGGCGGTAAAAACGTTCATTGCTTTACTTGAATCATAAAACAACCAAAAACCGGTAGCTACAAAAGCTATGGTTAAAACAGCAATGGTAAACCTTTTACCAATACTATCTGTTAGTGTTTGAAATTTACTGGTTTTATCATTCTGAAAAATCGAATTACTCCATAGTTGTGTTAAATAACTCTGTGAAACGGACTTTAAAGCCTCCATTTCTATAGCACCTTGTAATTGTTTTCCTCCAGCAAAAATTTTATCGCCTGGAACTTTTTCAACTGGTTCAGATTCACCAGTGACAAAACTATAATCAATACGTGCCTTACCGTTGATTAAAATACCATCAACCGGAATTAATTCTTCATTACGTATTAATAAACGATTACCTTTTTTAATATCATGTACTTGTGTGCTCTCTTCTTTACCTTCTTTCGTTATTCTTGTAACCGCTATTGGAAAATACGATTTGTAATCACGTTCAAAAGATAAAAAGGAATAAGTTTTTTGTTGAAAGAATTTCCCCAATAGGAGAAAAAAGACCAATCCCGTTAATGAATCAAAAAAACCACTACCCCAATCAAAAATAATTTCCAAAGTACTTCTTAAAAATAGCACCGAAATACCTAATGCAATGGGTACATCTATATTCAAAATCTTACTTCGTAACCCTTTAAATGCCGAAATAAAATAGTCATTACCGGCATAGAACACCACGGGTAATGAAAAAGTAAACATTAACCAACGAAATACATCTTGATATTGATTTAACCAAAATTCGCCTCCGGAATTTTCACTAGAAGACAAATCAAAATAATCTGGAAATGAAAGAAACATTACATTACCAAAGGCAAAACCAGCTACGCCTAATTTATAAATTAAACTACGATCTGTAGTTTTATCCTTTTTATCATAATCATTTAAAGAAATATAGGGCTCATAGCCTATTCTCACTAGCAAATTCACCAAATGTTTCAAGGAGAAATCCGAACTATTAAATGTGATTCTTACTGTCTTTTTAGGGAAATCAACTTGAGCCGCATTTACATGTGGGTTCAATTTATTAAGATTCTCGAGCACCCAAATACAAGAACTACAATGAATATGTGGTATATAAAGATTCACTATTTGAATAGCACCATCATTAAATTCGGTAAGCTTTTCAACAATTTTTAGGTTGTCTAAGAAATCATACTTTCCTTCAACCACATTTGGTGTAGTCCCTGCCGCTGCCTGTATATCGTAGAAATTACATAAATCGTTACTTGCAAAAATCTCATATACTGTCTTACAGCCATTGCAGCAAAATTCTTTTTCATCGAATTTTATACCAGAACTTCCGCAAGCATCACCACAATGATAACAATTATTTTCAGCCATATTCACATCTACTTATACCTAGTACAAATTTCAATTAACATGCATAAAATTTACATGACATTTGTCAGTTTTTGAAATATCTTCGAATACTACCTTCGCCGCTGAATAAATGTATAAACATGGAAACGAGATGCGAAAGTTGTATAGTTAGACAATATAATTCATTAAGAGCACTTAGTAAAGATGAACTGAAAGAAGTCTCTAATTCGAAAGTTTTAAAATCAGTTAAAAAGGGGGAATCTATTTTTGAAGAAGGCGAAAAACTTGATGGTGTTTATTGTGTTCGCGATGGAGTATCAAAACTCTCTAAACTTAGTGCCAATGGCAAAGAACATATTGTTAAATTAGCAAGTAATGGAGTTATAATGGGCCAACGCTCGGTAATTGCCGACGAAACAACACATTTACGCGCCGTAGCAATTAATGACATGACCGTTTGTTTTATTCCAAAAAATACTATAATTAATACTTTAAACACCAATCCAAATTTTGCAGTTGAAGTTTTACGTCATATGGCTCACGATTTAAAAGAAGCCGACAATGTAATCGTAAATATGTCTCAAAAAACGGTAAAGCAGCGTCTTGGAGAAGCCTTTTTATATCTTAAAAAGAGTTATGGCGAAGATAAAGATGGATTTCTAAACCTCACCCTTTCTCGTGACGAATACGCAAATATCGTTGGTACTGCATCTGAATCTTGCATTCGAATTATTTCAGAATTTAAGAAAAAAGGACTCATTAAAACCGCTGGAAAGAAAATTGGTATTTCAGATGAAAAAGGACTTTTAGATTTGATTGCCGGGTTTTAGACCCAAACTGACAATTATCATATTTTCATTTGATTTTGAAATATAAATTTACAAGGTAGTTTTGAACAGAGTTATCAATGAAAAATGTATTGCTGCCTACTGATTTTTCTGAAAACGCCTTGATTGCGGCGAAATATGCAACGCAACTTTTTGACAATGAGGAATGCAAATTTTATTTCTTAAATGTATATACACCTTCAATTGTACACAGTCGATTTTTAGCGGAAACAAAAAGTAAAACGCTGGTTTCTGAAAATGAAAGTAAATTATCCAAGCAGGGCTTACAAAAAGCCCTTAAAGAAATAAAAAAACTCAATTTTAATAAACTTCATAATTATGAAGCCATTTCTTCTTTTGACTTCTTAACTCAAAAAATTATAGAGACGGTTGAATCGGAGAAAATAGATATTATAGTTTCTGGAACAAAAGGCGCATCAGGTTATAAAGAAGTTTTTC
>NZ_JBDVFA010000094.1:0-55776 GCF_039941195.1 Aurantibacter sp.
TGGGTTGGGATACACTCGACGAACTTCTAGCGCAATATCATGACTTTGATATATTTACTGACGACTCCTTAAAAGTGAAGCACCTTAGACCAACAGGTAAAGCATATAACGCTAAAGCCAAATTACTACAAGGCGAAGCCATGTACACCATGGGCTATGGATATTGGATTACCTTTATCGCCTCCTTAAAAATGGCTTGGAAATTAAAGAAACGGAATGCTTTTTTCGATAATATGGAAGGATTTTACAATGCTAGAGAATCACAAAAACCGTTGCTTGTGACCAAAGATGAGGCCGATTTTATTCGAAAGTACCGTTGGCAGAGTATTAAAAAGAAACTATTTTAAATAAAAAATGCCGCTCAAAGAGCGGCATTTTTTTTATAAGTGTAATACTTTATTATATTCCTAATTCTGCCTTCACATCAGCTAAAAGGTTTTTACCTTTAGCAACGATTAAGCCACCACCAACTTGTGCATCGATCACATAATCGAATCCTTGTGCCGCTGCTACTTTTTCAATAGCCGCTTTAGCCTTATCTGAAATTGGTGCAAAAAGTTCACCTTGCTTTTTCTGAAGCTCTCTAGAAGCAGCTTGTTCAGCTTCTTGGATGTTTTTTTGAACACCTTGAAGTTCTAAAGCTCTTTTTTCATTCTCTTCTTTAGATTTAGCCGCCGCTTCATTTTGATATAAAGTAGCTTTATTTTGGAATTCAGCCATTGAACTTTCTATGTCCGCTCTATACGTTTCAGATAACTTTTTTAATTCAGCTTCTGCTGATTTCATTTCTGGCATTGATGTCAACAATTGAGTTACATCAATATGGGCAACTTTGCTCTGTGCATTTACAAATCCGGTTGCAGCGATAAATAATACTAGGGCTACCGCTATTTTCTTTACTTGTTTCATTTGAGTATACTATTTGAGTGTTAATTACTTGTGGTTAATTATTAAAATTTAACTATCGTCTCTACTTTCCGAATCAGAATCGTCTTCATCTTTATCTTTATTACGTTCTGCTTCTTTAGCATCTTTCTCTGCTTGTCGCTCTTCTAAGAGCTTCTGTCTACGCGCTTCGTAAGCTTTCTTACGTTCTTCACGCAATTTTATTTGCTCAGCTCTCCTTTCATCAGCCGTTTTGGCTCGAGCTTCCTGTGCTTGTTTTGCCTTTTCCTGTCGCTCAATTAAAGCTTCGCTTATCCTTTCTTCTTCTCCTTCAACATCAAATTCATCCGCACGACTCTTACTAGCTTTCTTCTTAGGTTTGCTTACTTTTCTAGTTCTAGCAATGCCTCTTAGTATTAAATCGCTAATATCGTGCCTTTTTTCGGAATACAACATTACAACATCCGCAGATTTATCAAAAATAAAATCGTACTTTTTATTAGCACCTATCTTCTGAACCTCATTGAACACCTGATCTTGTATCGGCTGAATCAACATTCTCTTTTGAACTACTAGATCTCCTTGTGGTCCAAAACGGTCTTGTTGATACTCCACCATTTCCTTTTCAGCAATCGCAATTTCCTCTTCACGCTCAGAAATTAACTCATCAGTTAAAAGAACACGTTCAGACATTAAATCTTTCTTCATCTGTTCAACAGCACTCTGCTTCTGCTCTACTTCAACTTTCCACTTCTGAACTTTATTTTCTAGTTGTTCAGTAGCATCACGATATTCTTCTACATTCTCTAAAATGTATTCCATATCTACATATGCCATTCGAACTCCACGTGCTTGCGCTATAGCATTCGATGAAAACAGCACTATTGCTAAAAGTAAAAGAACGTTCGATTTTGTCTTCATTTCTTAATCGGTTTAAACTAAAGAAAATATCGTGCCAAATTTACTAAAACTTTTAAAATGAAGCATTTAGCATATGACAGGATTAATTTTCTGAACTAATTTTTATGTTTAGAACTGTTGACCAATTATGAAGTGCGTTTGTAATCCACTTGGACCGCTGGCGCCAGAAGTTAGATCCTCATCAAACCCATAGCCAAAATCAATACCCAATAGACCAAACGCTGGCATAAAAATGCGAAGCCCCACACCAGCCGACCGTTTTAGTTCAAACGGATTAAATTCCTGAAAATTGTTGAAACCGCGTCCTCCTTCTAAAAAAGCTAGTCCATAAATGGAAGCAGAAGGCTTTAAAGTAAGTGGATATCTTAATTCCAGCGAAAACTTATTATATACAATTGCACCTTCCTGACTGCCTGTAATCTCATCTACAGGGGTAAGTGCTTGATTTTCATAACCTCTTAATTGCACAACATCTCTACCATCTAAGGTGAAATTACCTAGTCCATCACCACCAACAAAGAAACGTTCAAAAGGAACATCACCTATATCGTGATTATAAGCTCCTAAAAAGCCAAACTCTGCATTTGTACGCAATACCAAATCTCCTACAAGGGTAGTATACCAATCGCCTTTAAACTTAATTTTATAGTATTCAAGCCAATTAAAACGCTCTTCTTCTAAGGCTTCACGTTCTTCAGAAAGTGCTTCATAAGTAGTTTCATAAGTAGCACTTGAAGTATCTAATGCACTCAATTCCGTCAACAACTCCGTACTTCTTTCACTTATCGCAGCAAAATCTTTATTGCTAAACAAAGAATATGGTGGTGTTAACTTTGCAGTAAATTCAAAGTTAGAACCGCCCCTTGGAAAGATTCGTCCACCTGTTTGAGAGTTTCTTGAAAGTCCAAATGTATATGTAAATGAATTTGACTTACCATCTCCAAAACTAAACAACCCAATATTGTAATCGTTGAAATCATACAACTGATATCCAATAGAGTGCGAAATGGTAAAGAAATCATCTGGCCATTGAACTCTTTTTGCTAAACCTAAAGTTATACCTGTAATTGAGAAGCCACGATCCGGATCTCTAACAATATTACCACTTGTATCATAAGAGGCAGCAAATTGTTTTGTTTGCGAAGCATTAACACTAAAACGCACCGGTTTCTTCCCTCCTAACCAAGGTTCTGCAAAATTTAAGCTATAAATTCTGTAGGTTCTACTTGCCTGTAGTCGCAAAGCGAAAGTTTGACCATCACCCATAGGTACTGGCTTATATTCCTCGCCTTTAAACAGATTCTTCATAGAGAAATTGCTGAATGAAAGTCCAAGTGTACCTATAAAACCACCACCACCGTAGCCACCTTGTAATTCTATCTGGCTAGATCCTGCTTCTATTAAACCATAATTAATGTCCACAGTTCCCTCATTCGGATTAGGATTTAAAACATCAGGCTTAATTTGTTCAGCATCAAAATACCCTAATTGACCCAATTCACGAATACTTCGAATGATATTCGATTTATTATATTTTTGACCAGGTCTTGTACGTAATTCTCTAAAGATTACATGGTCATTTGTTCTGTCATTACCTTCAACAGTAACGTGATTTAAAAAGGTTTCTTTACCTTCTATAATTCTAATTTCGAAGTTAATTGTATCATTGGCAGCAGAAATTTCTACTGGGTTTATACTAGAGAATAAATATCCATTATTCTGATATAGATTTGTAATGTCTTGCGCATCGGGATCAGAATCATCAGCAATTCGCTTTCTTAATTCAACACCGTTATAGGTTTGACCTTTTTTTATACCCAATACTCGAGCTAAGTCTCTATCAGTATAAACACTATTACCCACAAAATTAATATCACCGAAGTAATACTTATTTCCCTCTTCTACCTTTATCTTTAAAGCAATATTATTATCATCCACGGAGGTTAGCGAATCGTATATTACACGAGCATCACGATATCCGTTTTCGGCGTATTTATCAATTAATAAATCTAAATCGTTCTGATAATCTTCTTCAATATATTTTGACTTTTTCCAAACACGCCAAAACCTTTTCTCTTTGGTTTTTTTCATAGCGCCCTGCAATTTTTTAGCAGAAAGCTGTTCGTTACCTACAAAATCTATTCTTTTAATTTTAACTTTATCCCCGCGGTCAATGTTTACAACCATTTTCTGGGTATTCGAATCTATCGTGTCTTTAGTTGTAATTATATTAACCTTGGTATTTAAGTAACCATCTTTTTTGTATTTATTCTGAAGATAGTTCTTTGTATTTGCGATAAGACTTTCTGTAATCTTCTTTCCTTTCTTAAGATCAGTATCTTCTAATATCTTTTCAACTTTTCGAGGTTTTATACCATTAACCTTTACAGAAGAAAGTGTTGGGCGCTCTTTTATTACTAGTTCCAAGAAAATTTTATCACCTTCAATATTAGTAGTGTAAAAGTCAATAGCACTAAAAAGCTCAAGCCCCCAGAGTTTATTGATAATTGCACTAATTTGATCACCAGGAACGGTAATTGGTTGGCCTTCTCTTAGCCCAGTATATGTTTTTACCGTTTGTTCGTTATAACTTTGCAATCCGGTAACTTCCAGACCCCCCAGTATATAGCGCTTACCTTCGTCATAGGAGCTTTCTTGAGCTACTATGCCGGATACGGCAAAAAACATTAAAATTGTGAATAAAAGTTCAAATGGTTTGAACTTTGTCGAGTAGTTAATTGAGTTGTTCGCTAGTTTTTCCAAATCTTCGTTCTCTATTCTGGTAATTCTTAATGGCTTCCGCAAGATGATGCTCATTAAAATTGGGCCAAAATACATCAATAAAATATAATTCTGCGTAGGCTATCTGCCAAAGTAAAAAATTGCTTATCCTTTGTTCCCCACTGGTACGGATAAGCAAGTCTACGTCTGGCAAATTTTGCGTGTAAAGATGAGTATTAATAATGGTTTCGTCAATATTTTCAGGTGAAATTATATTATTTTTAACTTTGATGGCAATCTCCTTCATAGCAGTAGTTAGCTCTTCACGAGAACCATAACTCAGCGCCAAAGTAAGCGTGAGACCTGTGTTTTCCTTTGTTTTCGCTATAGTCTCCTCTAATTCTATTTGAGCTTTTTTAGGTAAGGACTCAATATTGCCGATTGTATTCAATCGAACGTTATTTTTGTTAAAAGTTTTAAGTTCTTTTTTTAAAGAAGAAACCAAAAGCCGCATTAACGTATCCACTTCTAGTTTAGGTCTGTTCCAATTTTCTGTAGAAAAAGTATATAATGTAAGGTATTCCAACCCCATTTTTACACAATTTTCAACTGTAACGCGAACTGTTTTAACACCATGTTCATGACCAAAAACTCGCAATTTACCTCTTTCTTTAGCCCAACGACCATTTCCATCCATAATAATGGCTAAATGACGGGGCAACTTCGTCTTATCAACATCTTCGATAGTAATCATACCTTGTAGACTTCTTACTGAAAACAATCTTGACAGGGTTTTCTGCCAAAGGTGTAAGTTAAGGTTAATCCGGAGAAAACATACCAGTCATCACTAAAAATATTACCAAATGCAACATCTAGTTGGTTGCTTATTAAATTTGATTTTTCTGGATTACTAGCATCTAAATTATCGGTAAAAGTATACCGAGCCCCTATTTCTGCACCTAAAATTAAAAATTGATTTAATCTATATTTTGCACCAACTGTCATTGGTATTGCCATAGAACCATCAGTTTGATTGAAATTAATAAACTGGCCGGCATCAAAATAATTATAATCGTATCTAAAATAAGTAACCCCAGTATATAAATAAGGTGTAAAAGCAGGTCCTAACTTATGCAAGTTATATTCTACAAAGTTAAACTCCAGCCCTATTGACGCTTCCGTCATTCTATTTTTTACAACGTAACCACGTTGTTGACGCGAAGAAATGCTCGATTTAGTATCATCTGCTTTAAATTTACCATGATAAACACTAGCGCGCCATGCGTATCTTTTACTCTTATTCCATTTAAACAAACCTCCGTATGCAAAACCTGAAGGCAAAATAAAATTGGTTCGCCCAACATCTCCTATATTATTAGCACCACCAGCAAAAACACCTACCTCATAGGTCTGCGCTGAAATTTGACTAACAAGCAAAACAAAGACTATAACGATTAATCGTTTCATGAAACTTAAAAATTTGAAAATATAACGATTGCCCTGACCTTAGAAATAATCGTTTCATTCAGGTTCTCAAATGATAAACAGGTTTTGTACTTATTTATTGTTTTGGTGTAGTTCAATTCCGGCGATCTTCACCCCATAATAATTTGTTACGAAGTGTTTTTAAGAAGCTCTCAGAAGTATACTCAATCATCTTTATTGTAAAGTCGGCTCGTTTTACCATTATTTCTTGGCCATTTTCAATAGACGCTAATCTAGAGTCCAGTGAAACCAAATGGTTTTCTTCTCTACCGGACACCTTAAGTCGTATTTCCGTATCATCAGAAATTACCAATGGTCTTGCGTTTAAATTATGTGGTGCTATAGGAGTTAAAACTAAAGATTTTGCCGAAGGAACAATTACAGGACCTCCACAACTCAACGAATATCCAGTTGAACCAGTTGGTGTAGAAATTATTAAACCATCGGCCCAATAAGAGGTTAAATATTCATCATCCAAATAAGTTTCTATGGTAATCATAGAAGTAGTGTCTTTTCTACTAACACTTACTTCATTAAGTGCAAAATTCATTGTTTCAAATTCTGGTATTTCAAAACCAGCAGAAACTTCAACTAAACTGCGCTCCACTACTCTATACGACCCGCTTAAAAACTCAGTCACCACTTTACGTACATCTTCTTTTTTAAAAGTGGATAAAAATCCCAATCGACCTGTATTCACGCCCACTATTGGTATTCCTAAATCCCGTACAAAAGTTGTAGCCCGCAATATAGTACCATCACCACCAAAACTTACGAACATGTCAAAAGAACCATCTAAGCCAGTTGAGGTTGTAAAAGTGTTGTGATTAATGGATGTATTTCTTGAAGCTAAAACCGAGTGAAAATCTTCCTCTATCCAAACTTCTGAATCATCTTTTTGAAGTTCATTTAAAAGCTCTTCTACTGCGTCTAAGGCATCATCCTGATTATTCAATCCATAAATGGCAACTTTCACAAATAGCTAATTTAAACGTTAAGATATTTTTCTAGATAATCTGATCGCTGCTTTAAGTCTTCCAAAAATTGATCGTCATTATTACCAAATAGTACATTATAATTATAACGTCTGAAAGTCTGCAGCACTTCATTTAAATCTGTAGTACCTATTTTTAAAGTTATTTGAATAACATCGTTACGAATATCGGTAATAAAAGCTCCTATTACCCGTGTATTATTACTTTCAACAATTTGCGCAATTTCACTAAACGAATAATCTTTAATTCCGCGAGCTAAAACAATAATACCACCTGGCTCGGTAAAGAAAGGTTTATCAATAAAAAAGGCACAGATATCAGTTAAATCATAATAACCCAATACTTCAGAATCATCATTAAGCACTGGAATAAGATTGGCTTCATTTCGCGCAAATGTTTCCAAAACATCAAGCCAATTCGTATCTTTTTTAACAAAAAAAGTCTCTAAGCTATATCTATAATCCGCAATATATTTTCCTTCTTCTAATTCATGAGCATCATCTTCGCTCATTATTCCCACGAACTGACCTTTATCAGTAATAGCAACATGCGAGAATGTACTATCATGAAAAAAATCAACGATTTTAGCAATTGAATCCGTCACCGTAAATACGGCAATATCATCAATTATGTGATTTCTTAAAGGCATATTTAATTATATTGGTGCAAAGTACTAATTAAAATATCAAAAGGTGTGCCCAAGAGTGTGTTTTAAACTATATAAATCATTTTTTTCAAACTCTTTTAACACATAACCCCGTTATAATTTTAGACTTAAGCACTGCTATACCGAAAAATTATGCCTAATTCTACACTAAAATAGTCCATAAAAAACCTATTCATACACCTCAAAATACCTTCTGATTCGTAATTTTGCATACACAATAAAAGTATAACGCATTTATGACAAAGCTTAGTGTTAATGTAAATAAAATAGCGACCCTTCGAAATTCTCGTGGTGGCAATGTACCCGATTTACTTAAGGTAGCTGCAGATATTGAATCTTTTGGAGCCGAGGGCATCACCATTCACCCGCGTCCAGATGAGCGACATATTCGATATCAGGATGCTAAGGACTTAAAAAAAATAGTTACTACAGAATTTAATATTGAAGGTAACCCAATTCAAAAATTTATTGATTTGGTTTTAGAGGTTAAGCCTACTCAAGTAACTCTTGTACCCGATGCCGTTGATGCTATTACATCTAATGCCGGTTGGGACACCAGAAAACACGCAGATTTCCTCACCGAAGTTATTGCTACTTTTAGAACAAACGGAATTAGAACCTCAATTTTTGTTGATGCTGATACCAAAATGGTGGAGGGTGCAGCGAAGACAGGTACTGACAGGATTGAACTATACACCGAAAGTTTTGCCCAAGCCTTTTCCAAAGGAAACAAAAAAGGCATTGAACCTTTTGTAAAAGCTGCTAAAACCGCTAATAAATTAGGGGTAGGTATAAACGCCGGACATGATTTAAGTTTAGAAAATATTAAATTTTTTAAGGAGAACATACCAAATCTTTTAGAAGTATCTATCGGGCATGCACTTATTTCAGAAGCCTTATATTTAGGTTTAGATAACGTAATAAACATGTACTTAAATCGATTAAAATAATGAAACTCTTGCATTCTAAAATAATTGGTGAAGGCCAACCATTACTTATATTACATGGCTTTCTTGGAATGTCAGACAATTGGAAAACTCTTGGTAACAAATATGCTGAAAAAGGGTTTCAAGTGCATTTAATTGATCAACGCAATCATGGTAAAAGCTTTTGGTCAGATGAATTTAATTACGAACTATTAGCATCAGATATTGTCGCATATTTACATCACCACCAAAAAGAAAAATGCAGTATTATTGGTCATTCTATGGGTGGTAAAACTGCAATGCAATTTGCAAGCTCTTACCCCAATTACCTGGAAAAAATAATTATTGCCGACATAGCTCCGAAATATTACCCACCGCATCATCAAAATATCATTGACGCTTTAAACATGCTGAATTTATCAGAAATTGATTCTAGATCAGGAGCGGAATCAGAATTAGAAAAGCATATTAGTGAATTTGGAATACGTCAATTTTTATTAAAAAACCTGTACTGGATAAACAAAGGAGAATTGGGTTGGCGTTTTAATTTAAGTGTACTTTCAGAAAAGATGGAAGAAATTGGTGAAAATATAGCATCAAGCTCAATTTTCGAAGGGCAAACCTTGTTTCTAAAAGGTGATCGATCAGAATATGTAATTGCTGCGGATGAAGGCAACATAAAAAATCATTTTCCAAATGCTCAAATCGAGACCATAGACAACGCCGGACATTGGTTGCATGCAGAAAATCCTGTGCAATTTTTTAAAAAATCGCTAAGCTTTTTAAAATCGTAAGACAAACAGATTACCTTTAACACTATAAAATTAGAATATTATGAATCTATTATTAAGAGTTTTGCTAAGTGCAATTGCTGTTGTTATTTTATCTAAAATATTACCTGGAGTTGGCGTTGATAGTTATGTAACTGCTATAATAGTGGCAGTTGTACTGGGTTTATTAAACTTCATTGTAAAACCGATATTGGTAATTTTAACCCTACCAGTAACCATAATAACTTTAGGTCTTTTCTTACTAATCGTAAATGCCTGCATCATTTTATTAGCTAATTATTTTGTTGATGGTTTTAGCGTTTCTAACATTTGGTGGGCTATAATTTTTAGTTTGCTTTTAAGTCTTTTTCAATCGATTCTTTTTTCATTCCTTAAAAAGGATAAATAGCAATAGAAACCACGTAAATACATTGGCAACTAGCTAATTAAAAACTTGCTCCACTAGAGAAAATATACTAATTTTGCATCCCGCTAAAAATGGGATTTAGGAAAAGATATATGAATATTACGAAAGAACAAGTCGACGAGTTGAATGCCATAGTAAAGGTGGCTATTACAAAAGACGATTATAAAGATAATGTCGAAAAAATTTTAAAAGACTATAGAAAGCAGGCGAATATTCCTGGTTTTAGAAAAGGACAAGTGCCAATTGGTCTTATAAAAAAACAATATGGCAAGGCTGTTTTAGTAGACGAGGTTAATAAATTACTACAAGACAATCTTAACAAATACCTAACCGAAGAAAAACTTGATGTTCTAGGTAATCCTTTACCTAAACAACAAGAAAATTTTGATTGGGATAAGGAAGAGTTTGATTTTGAATTTGAATTGGGTCTTGCACCTAGTTTTGAAGTTTCTTTGAAGACCAAAAAACCAATTACACGTTATAAGATAGTAGCTGATCAAAAAATGATTGATGAGCAAGTAGAACGTATTCAAAAGCAATACGGTAAATTGGTTAGCAAGAACGAAGTTAACAAAGTGGACGAAATCAACGGTATATTCAAAAACGAAGCCGAAGAAATCGAAAATAAATTTGTTATAGAACTTGATAAAGTTAAAAGCAAGAAAGCAATTGATGCTTTAGTTGGTAAAAAAGTAGGTGATATTGTTTCACTTAAAACTAAAGGTCTTTTTAAAGAAGACCATCTACTAACCCATGCTTTAGGCTTAACTGCTGAAAAAGGAGAAGGTTTAAATATTGATGTTGATTTTGAAATACAAGAAATTAACGAACGTGAGCCTGCAAATCTAGATCAAGAATTATTTGATAAGCTTTTCGGAAAAGACGAAGTAAAGTCTGAAGATGAATTGAAAGCTAAAATAAAAGAAGATTCTGAAAAACAATTCGAGCAACAAGCAGATCAGAAGCTTCTTAATGATATTACAGAATATTTTATTGAAAACACGAAGTTTGATTTGCCTGTAGAATTCTTAACCAAATGGATTAAGATGACTGGCGAAAACCCATTAACGGAAGATCAGGCAAGCGAAGAGTTCGAAAAATCGGAAAAAGGATTGCGTTACCAACTTATTGAAGGTAAAATTATTCAAGAAAACGATATTCAGGTACAATTCGAAGAATTGAAAGAATTTGCTAAAGGCTTTATTAAGTCACAAATGGCGCAATACGGTCAAATGAATCCGGAAGAAGCTGAGCTTGACGCCATTGCAGCAAGAGTAATGGGCAACCAAGATGAAGTTAAAAGGCTTTCTGAACAACTTATGAGTCAAAAACTTCTTACTTTATATAAAGAAAAAGTTAATTTAAAGACGAAAGAACTTACATATGATAAGTTTGTAACTGAAGTTTACGGCTCGTAGATTCAGTTTATCGAATTAATCTGTGCTTCGCCTTTTTATAAGCACTTTTGAGTACTACAAAAAAGGCGATCTTATATAAATTAGTATCTTTAACGTGCCGAACATTATGCTTCGGCACCTTTTTTTATTAAAATATCACTCAAATATTACATGGACTACGGAAAAGAATTTAAAAATTTTGCCATAAATCACCAAGGTATTAACAGCACTTATTACGATAAAATAATGAGTAGCATGTATCCGGTGAATATGACACCAAATATTATTGAAGAAAGGCAAATGAACGTTATTGCTATGGACGTTTATTCAAGATTAATGATGGATCGCATTATTTTTCTTGGCACTGGTATTAACGACCAAGTTGCAAATATTGTTCAAGCACAATTACTGTTTTTGGCAAGCGTAGACGCTACTAAAGACATACAAATTTATATTAATTCACCAGGTGGTAGTGTTTATGCTGGTTTAGGCATTTATGATACCATGCAATTCATCTCACCAGATGTAGCTACAATTTGTACAGGTATGGCAGCATCAATGGGAGCAGTATTGCTTTGTGCGGGTGAAAAAGGGAAGCGTAGTGGATTAAAACATTCACGAGTAATGATTCACCAACCAATGGGTGGAGCGCAAGGTCAGGCTAGCGATATAGAAATTACCGCAAGGGAAATTCTAAAATTAAAAGATGAATTATATGAAATCATCGCACAACATTCTGGCCAAACCGTTAAAAAAGTACATGAAGATAGTGATCGTGATTACTGGATGAAAGCTGAAGAAGCTAAAAAATACGGTATGATTGACGAATTATTAGTAAGGGAGAAGGAATAAGGTAGACCAAGATAGTATGGCAAAAGAAAATTTAGAATGTTCATTCTGCGGAAGGAAGAAACCAGAGACTAATCTATTAATAGCTGGTCTGGATGCTCACATCTGTGACAGATGTATAGAGCAGGCACATGGTATAGTGGCGGAGGAATCGAAGCAATCGAAAACAAATGATTTGTCTTCAGAATTGATTCTAAAAAAACCCATTGAAATTAAAGAGTTTTTGGACACATTTATTATTGGCCAAGAACGAACCAAAAAAGTAATGTCGGTGGCAGTTTACAACCACTATAAAAGATTATTACAACCTAGTTCTAACGAAGATGATGTTGAAATACAAAAAAGTAACATTATCATGGTTGGGCAAACTGGTACAGGTAAAACCTTAATGGCGAAAACCATTGCTCGTATGTTAAACGTACCATTAGCTATTGTTGATGCTACCGTTTTAACGGAAGCTGGTTATGTAGGTGAAGATGTCGAAAGTATTTTAACGAGGCTATTACAAGCTGCTGATTACAATCTTGAAAAAACGGAAAGAGGTATCGTATTTATTGATGAAATTGATAAAATTGCACGTAAAAGCGATAACCCTTCTATAACTAGAGATGTTTCTGGTGAAGGTGTTCAACAAGGTCTTCTTAAATTATTAGAAGGAACAGTGGTAAATGTTCCGCCAAAAGGAGGAAGAAAACATCCCGACCAAAAATTTATTGAAGTAAATACTGAAAATATATTATTTATCGCTGGAGGTGCATTCGACGGTATTGAACGTGCTATTTCTAAAAGATTGAATTTACAATCAATAGGATATAGTGCTTCTAAAGCGGAAGATAACCTGGATGATACTAATATCTTGCAATATATTATTCCTAAAGATTTAAAAGACTTCGGATTAATTCCTGAAATTATAGGAAGACTTCCTGTGTTAACTCATATGAATCCTTTGGATGAGAAAACATTGCGAGCAATTTTAACAGAACCTAAAAATGCTATTATAAAACAATATGAGAAACTATTCGCTATGGATGGTATTGTATTTACAATTACCGATCAAGCCTTAGATTATATTGTTAAGAAAGCTATTGAGTACAAGTTAGGCGCGAGAGGACTTCGCTCTTTATGTGAAGCCATATTTACAGATGCCATGTTTGAAATGCCTACCAGTGGAGAAAAGGAATTTAAAGTAAGTAAGCCATATGCTGAAAGCAAACTAAATTACGAAACTATTAAAAAGCTAAAGGCGGTTTCATAAATATATTAAATGTAAACCATAAAAAAACCTCGTCTATTCATAACAGACGAGGTTTTTTAGTATATCTATATGCTACTTTTAGACTACTTTTCTTTTCTTGAATTTCACCTTAGTTACATTGGCCAATAAATCTTGACAAACTTTACCGATAATTTTTTCATCTGTATAAAGTTCATGTCCAAAATTTGGTATTATCTCTAATTCAGTACCAACCTTTTCAGCCCAATCTTTTTTAGGCATAAAAGAATCGTTACCTCCATAAATTAAATTCATTGGACAATCTGGTTTTTGATTTTCTTCACGAATTCTTGTCGCTGAAACCGTATATAAAGATTTTACTGGTAAACCCTTTAATGCAGCTTTCCAAGCAATTGTACCTCCCGTGCTAAATGCTAAGTAATGTGAAGCTGTTTTCTCTTTTCGAATTAAATGTGCAACCGCTGTATCAATTCCACCTTCTACAAATGCCTTATGTAAATTCTTTTCATCATTCACAGCTAAATCAATATGAGCTAACTGTTGCACATCGTAGAAAACAATATCATAATACTGTTGAAGATACCCTAAATATGAGGTAATCCATAATCCTTTTTTAACTCCCCACATATCCGATAAGACGACTAGTCTTTCTGCCATAATTTTGTATTTGTTTGTGTGTATAATAAGATTTAGATTGGCAAATTGAACATTAAACGCCTGAAAACAGCATTTATTTGTTTATCGGAAGTAAAAATTCGATATAGTAAGCGATTACGCCTAAATATAGCCAATTACCTGAATGATAATTACACTTTAAACGTTTATAGAGAGTAATTCTTCGATATAATCTCGTTGATTAGAAAGTCGCGGAATCTTGTGTTGTCCACCTAATTTGTTATTAGATTTCAACCAGTCATAAAATAGATTTTCTCTAGCAATATGTACTTTAGGCAAGTTGAGAGTAATACTATTATAGCGCTTTGCTTCGTAGTCGGAATTCAAAGATTTTAGAGCATTATCTAGAAGCTCAGTAAAATAATCTAAATCTTCTGGTGGTCTTCTAAATTCTATAATCCATTCGTGAGCCCCTTTCTCTTTTCCAGCCATAAAAACAGGACCCGCAGTGTAATCTTTAATTTCGGCACCGGTCTTTTTACAAATACTCTTTAACGCTTCTTCAGCATTTTCAATAATTAATTCTTCACCGAATACATTAATATGATGCTTTGTTCTGCCTGTTACCTTTATACGATAAGGATTAGTAGAAGTAAAACGAATTGTATCGCCTATTTTATACCGCCATAAACCGGAATTGGTAGTTATGATAATGGCATAATTTCTACCTATTCGAACTTCCCATAATGGTATTGCTTGTTGTGCTTCAGTGCCATATTGATCCATTGGAATAAATTCATAAAATATACCATAATCTAACATCAACAATAAGTCATCGGCACCATTGCGATCTTGAATAGCAAAAAAGCCTTCAGATGCATTATAGATTTCATAATATTTAAAACTCTTTCGAGGCAGCAGTTTCTTGTATTGTTCTTTATACGGATTAAAACTAACGCCTCCATGAAAATAAACCTCTAGGTTTTCCCAAACTTGGAACAAATGATCTTTACCAGTATCTTCAATTACATCATTTAATAACACCAACATCCACGAAGGGACCCCCGCTAAGCTAGTTACATTCTCTTGAGTACTTTCATTAATGATAGCCTTTAGCTTATGCTCCCACTCACTCATTAAAGAAACCTTATTACTTGGCGTACTACTAAATTCTGCCCAAAGCGGCATATTATCAATTAAAATGGCCGATAAATCACCAAATAAGGAACCATTATCTTCATAAAGCTCTTTACTGCCACCCAAACGTAAACTTTTACCCGTGAACAATTGTGAGTTTTCATTATTATTCAGATAGAGACACAACAAATCTTTACCAGATTTATAATGACAATCTTCAAGTGCCTCGGCACTAACAGGAATAAATTTACTTTTGGCATTTGTGGTTCCGCTGCTTTTAGCAAACCATTTTATTGAAGTAGGCCAAAAAATATTTTGTTCGCCACGACGCGTTCGTTCAATACTAGGTTCTATTTCTTCATAGGACTGAATTGGCAAACGCTCGCGAAAGGTTTGATAATTACTAATAGATTCAAACTCATATCTTTTACCAACCTCTGTTTCGTCTGCTATTTCAAGTAATTGACGCAATACCTCCTCTTGAACTTCTTCTGGATATTTTAGAAAAAGTTCTATCTGATGATAGCGCTTTTTTAAAAGCCATGAAGCAATAGAATTGAATAATGGTATTGACATTTTTAGGTATATTTAGCCTTCTAAAATAATGTATTAAACTATCATTTTCAAATAACAATTTAAGGCATGCAATACGAAGGTGTACTAAGAAAAATGCAAACCGAATTCGGGAGTCCCATTCAATATTATATGGTTTTTGATAATGATTTTTTAAACGTTAATCAAATACTTGACAAACAACTAAGTATCGCTTTTATCAAATATCAATGTCTAAACTGTGGAAAAGACAAACCTATTTATCGACAAGGATTTTGCCAGAGTTGCTTCTTCGAAACACCGGCTGCAGGGGATTGGATTATGAGACCTGAATTAAGCACAGCGCATTTAGGAAAAGAGGATAGAGACCTTGAGTATGAGAAAAGAGCTCAATTACAACCCCACATTGTTTATTTAGCAAATTCAAGTAATGTAAAAGTAGGCGTTACTAGGAAAGCACAGGTGCCTACACGATGGATTGACCAAGGAGCACATGAAGCCATAGAAATTGTTGAAGTACCGAATCGATATTTGGCTGGTATTACAGAAGTAGCTTTAAAAGACCATGTTGGAGACAAAACGAATTGGCGTAAAATGTTAACAAATAAAGTTGACGATGAAAACTTAGTAGAATGGCGCGCAAAACTTAAAGAATTCATACCTGCTGAAGCCCTAGAATATTTTATAGAAAATAATACAGAGACGAATCTTGATTTTCCCGTATTACAGTACCCAGAAAAAGTGAAAAGCCTTAATCTTATTAAAACTCCACACTATTCTGGTGTTTTAAAAGGCATAAAAGGCCAGTACTTTATTTTTGAAGACAATACTGTATTCAATGTTCGTGGAAGCGAAGGCTATTATGTGGGCTTAACTATTAGTTAGTATCACTTTTTTTCTTACCTAAAATACCACCAAGAATACTTTTAGCTTTTTCTTTTACAGCTTCTTCGGTCTTAACTTCTGTTACTGTATCCTTATTTTCCTCGGTAGCTTCTTCTTTTTTACTTCCTAATATTCCGGTTAAAATCTCCTTAGCTCCATCTGTTGTTTTTTCCTCTGTAGTAGCAGAATCGCTTTCAGCTGTTTTATTTCCTAATATACCGGTCAATAAATCTTGTGCTTTATCTTTTCCTTTGCTAATCAGCTTTTGTTTTTCAATTTCAACTAGCTTGGTTGTTAAGCTTTTTACGCCACCTGTTAGGTCTGTAGACACATCTGGACTCGTATAATTACCTCCAATATTAGCAGTAACGGGTACCGTTAAATCCTCTAAAGAACTATCATCTATTTTCGCAATTAAACTATTTACATCACTACCCAAATATTTTGCAGGCACATCAATAGTTGCCGCATAATTCAGCTTTTGATCGAAGGTATGACTACCCGAAATATTCATATCAATATCCTGATACTTCACAGTAAACGGTTTCACTTTAACCGCTCCATTTTCAAAAGTTAATGCGGTCTTCAATCCTTTTAAGTCTAAATTTTCTGGTTTTAGAAAAGTTAACTTCTCCCCTACTTTATTTAAAACAGCTGTCTTTTTAGGGTCCAATTCTGTTTGCATTAACTCAGCTAATACATCACCTGAAATAGTTGCCATGTCAGGTGTAAAATCATCATTTAATTTTCCAGAAATTTCAATCTCTGAATCTAAAACCCCACGTAAAGCACCAGCAACAGGAGCTAGCGTTTTAAACAATTCAAAAGACTCGAAAGTTTCACTGATATTAAAATTCTTCATATCGAGCTTCATTCCAAAATCTGGAACTTCATTCTTAGTAGAAACTACACCATTAAAGGCCATTTTTCCATCAAAAATAGAAGTTGTCATATTTTGTAATGTTGCCTTTTCATCTTTAATCAAAAGCGTTCCCTTAACATCTTTTAAAGTGAGATTATCATATAATACAGTTGACGCATAAGCATTTATATTACAATCCAAAAATGAAGGAATCTTTAGCGATTCTTCACCAGTAGGCTCTGGTGCTGATTCCGAATCTTTCGGCTGCTCTTCAACATCAGCAGTCATAAAATCGTTCAAGGAAAAAGTATTCGATTTTAAATTAAAATTCCCTTTTACTTTCTCATCATTAAACATATAGCCTAACAAATTATCAATAGTACCTGAAGCATTAAAATCAGTTTTACCTGTACTACCTTGCAATTCATTTAAACTAACTTTATTTGGATTAAATGTTAATTTTGTGGTAGCAATCTTTACCGGATTAGCCATTTCTTCTGAATTGTATTCAAAATCTTTCAGGCTAAACGTACCGTCAATTTTTGTGTTCTCGTATTTATTATTTTCAACTGATGCCATATCGAAATTAGCCGAAATATCCGCATCTAAAAAACCTTTCAAATTTAAATCATGTGGTACAGGATAGGCCTGAGAAATATTAGCCAAATTCATATTACCATCTACATGAGCATCCATTTTCATATTACCCATTAAATCTCTAATCTTAGATACCATATTAAATTTATCCTCATCAATCATAAATGACAGCTTATTGATGTCAACATAGGTGTCTTCCGTAATTCCAGTTGCATTATTTATTGCTACATCAATAAAAATATTTCGAACCGACTTTGGTAAATCTGGATATTTAAAAGATGCATTTGTAGAATTCAATTTAATATTGAATGTAGGAATATGTGTTTCATCTACAATTCCCTTAAACTCACCAGCTACTGTAAAATCACCCGTAGTTTTAATATTATCTAAGTTTTTAGAATATTCCTCTGGTATTACCGCTAAAAAGTTTTTAAACTCTGATGAAGGTGTTTTAAAGTTCACATCCACTTCTTGATTATCTTCATTTAACTGAATAAATCCATCAAATACCAATGGTAATTGATTAATTAAGGCTTCATTTTTTAGAAATGAAAATTTCATCTTTTCTAAATCTAATCCAATAAGCGCATCCAAAGCCAAATTATGATTGTTTAGATAATTCGTGCTATCCATTCCAAAAGATACAAAGGCGGTAGTTTTAGTATCTAGTTCAGATGTTGCTAATGAAAGATCTCCACTACCAGAATGATTTAATTCGGTAATCGTCAAGTTCATATTTGTACTGCGGTCGTCATAAACAATTTTAGAATTTTGTATACTATATTCATCCATTGCGAGAGTAAAACTAGATTCACTAGCTGTACTTTCTGTTTCAGCACTTCCATCTTCAAGCGCAATGTCATAATTCGCACGCTCTTCCGTGTCTACTTTGACATTTACATTCGCACCCTCAACAAAAAAACGGTCTATTTTAATAGGTTCATCGGATTCTTTAAAAAATTGACTGATTCCTAATTTTAATTCTACTTCATTGGCAGCAAATAGCGTATCCCCCTCAAATGGCGCTTTATTAACTAGGGAAACCTTTTCGAGAGTTACTGTGGCATTTGGAAAATTACTAAACAAACTTAAATCTGCATCGACAAAATCTAAAGTAGCATTAACATTTTCGTTGACTTTATTTTTGATGATATCATCGATTTTACCTTTTAAGAAAAAAGGAGTGGCGATTAATACTACAATCAACAATACTACAACGATACCAAGTATCTTAAAAATTTTCTTCATGCAATGGATTTTATGGTAAGAAGCAATTCATACTTTTTTAAATGCATAAAAAAGTATAAATCACTCCATTATATAACTTAAAACGGGAGACATTATTTTAACCTAAAGGTTAAGAATATTCTAAATTTCGAGGTTAATTTCTTCTCCGATTTTTAGTCCGAATCTTTTTCTTAAAAGATATACGAAGAAATAGAGTAAAGGGGTGTCGAGAAATGCTATAAAAATCTTAAAAAGAAAGCCAGAAACTACAAGTCCAAAGAATAAATGCCATGGAAGCACCTTGAAAATACACAAAAGGCCTACAACTACAAAGGTGTCTATAAACTGAGATAAAAAGGTCGAAAAATTGTTACGCAACCACAGGTGCTTACCATTGGTTAGTTTTTTCCAAAAATGATAAATAGCGATATCTATATATTGAGCTGTTAAATATGCCAACATAGACGCCAAAACTGCTAATGGAGATAATGAAAATACTTGGCTAAAAATTTCATTACTTAAAGGTGAAGAAGGTATTGCTGGTGCCACATCGGCTACCAGAATTATACTCATGGAAAAAAAAGAAGCAAAAATACCTGCCGTTACAATCTCATTCGCCTTTTTCTTTCCAAAAATCTCTGATATTAAATCGGTAATTAAAAAGGTAATTGGATAAGGCAGTACACCTACAGAAATCTCGAATAACGAAACGCCAAACACCTCAACATCTCCAAAAGGATTCCAATAAAAGAATTTCTGAAATATTAAATTTGATACAACCAGAGAAGTAATAAAAAGCGCACCCAAATACAAGTAAATGCGATAGGCCAACTTTTTATCTTTAAGGGTCATTTTTTCAGTCATTAACTGATTATTTAATCTCTAATATAAAAGGCATTCTCGCTTGAACTCCATTTTGCTCCATCACCGATTTAAATTGTTTAAAAATAGCATATGCCTCCACCCCTACTTCTTCTTCTATAAATTCTTGTTTAACTTTTGCACTAGCGCCACCGAAATCTTCCATAAACTGTTCTAAGCCTGTTTTATACTTTGGATATTTTCGAATTCCGTATTTCTCTAGATTACTCATTTTAGCAGCTTCAGCAATAGCATCGTCTAAATTTCCAAGTTCATCCACAAGACCTAATCTTTTCGCATCCACCCCACTCCACACTCTACCCTGTGCTATACTATCTGCTTGAGCTACAGTAATATTTCTACCACCTGCTACTCTTGATAAAAAAGTTTCGTAGGTTTCTTCAATACCATCTTGCATTATTTTTCTAAAACTATCCGACATTGGTTCGAATAGCGAGTAATCAACCGAATTTTTATTGGTCCCTACTTGCTCTGCATTAACACCAATATCTTCAGCCAGTTCTTTAACATTAGGAATAGTTCCAAAAACACCTATAGAACCTGTAATCGTTGTTGGTTCAGCAAATATTTTATCTGCACCAGCTGCTATATAATAGCCTCCAGACGCAGCTACATCTCCCATGGAAACTACAACAGGTTTCACCGCTTTTGTCAATTCAATTTCGCGCCAAATAATATCTGAAGTTAGCGCACTACCTCCTGGAGAATTAACACGAAGAACAATAGCTTTTATTTTATCATCTTCTCGCGCTTTAATTATCGCTTCATTAATAATTCCTTGTCCAATAACATCAGGGCCACCTTCGCCGTACATAATTTCACCTTGAGCAAAAATTACTGCAATTTTATCATCTCCAATATGACTTTTCTTGGCATTCGACCGCACAACATAGTCATCTAGCAATACGGTGTTTAAATCTTTATCATCTTCTAATTCTAATGTTTCACGAAGTTTCGCTTCATATTCATCATAAAATAAGGTATCATCTATAAGACCTGAAGCCTTGGCATATTCCGTTGTTCTGCCTCCTAAGGTGTCAGCAATAATATTCAGATTTTCGGGGCTGATATTTCTTCCTTCCGAAATATCTTCAATCATAGAATTCCACAAAGAACCTATCAATTCTTTAATTTGAGTTCTGTTTGCATCACTCATTTCGTTTGACAAAAATGGTTCAACAGCGCTTTTGTATTTGCCATGCCGAATGACTTCCATTTTAATGCCGGTCTTTTCCTGTAAATCTTTATAGAAAAGAACTTCTGTAGCCAACCCTTTGAAATCTAACACACCAACCGGATTCAAATAAATCTTATCCGCTACGCTAGCCAGATAATAATCTTTTTGCATATAAAAATCCGCATATGCGTAAATAAACTTCCCACTCTCTTTAAAATCTAACAAGGCTTTACGAATAGCTTGTGTTTGCGCTAAACCTGCTAAAAGAAAATTATTTTTAATACTTATGCCTTTAATATCATTGTCGTCTTTAGCGATTTTAATGGCGTGTAAAATCTCATCTAAGCTCTGCGATTCTTCGAAAATCCCAGCAAATGGATCTACTTCATTATTTCCTGTATAATCACTAATTGGTCTATTTAGTTGTAATTCTAATATTGAATTATTTTTTATAGATACGTCTTGCTCCGTGCTACCTAAAACTGTAACAAAGATGAAAAACATAACGAAGACAATTCCGAATGCAATAAGACAACCAAAAATAGCAGCCAATAGATTTCTCAGAAAATTCATAGATTCTTTATTATTAGCTGGCAAAGATAACTATTGTGAAATTCTTTTTAATTAATTTGGTTTCCTATTATGAAGGACACAAATACCGTTTATCTCTCTTTAGGCAGCAATCTTGGTGACAAACTTAGTATGTTACAAGAAGCTATTTACAACATTGACAAGCTGGCCGGTACTATAAAAACTGTCTCTCCGGTTTATCAAAGTGCTGCATGGGGATTTGAAAGTGATGATTTTTTTAATATCTGCTTAGAACTGACTACACCACTAACAGCCCCTAGACTTCTTAAGCAATTGATGGAAATTGAAACTGCAATTGGTCGAAGACGTTCTAGTGAAACTGGGTATGCCGCTAGATGTATTGATATTGATATTCTGTATTTTAATAGATTGATATTAAATAGTGCGCAATTAATTATTCCACACCCAAGATTAGAAGAAAGACGCTTTGTATTACGACCACTAGCCGACATTGCTCCTCAATTCTATCATCCGATTTTAAAAAAAGACACGCGAAATTTATTACAAGAATGTAAAGATGAAATTTTGCCTAAGAAAACTAACTTGGTACTTTTTAAAAATAGGTCGGAGTTATTTTCTCAACTTCAATTCTTAGCTATTGAAGGTAATATAGGTGCTGGCAAAACAACACTAGCGAAGCGCATTGCTAAAGATTTTAATGCAAAACTTATATTAGAACGATTTGCAGACAATCCATTTTTACCAAAATTTTATGAGGATCAGGGCAGATATGCATTTCCTTTAGAAATGTCATTTTTAGCAGATCGTTATCAGCAATTTATTGATGACACCAACCAATTAGATTTATTCAAAAAATTTATGGTTAGCGATTACGACATTTACAAATCTTTAATTTTCGCTAAAATAACCTTACAAGATGTTGAATTTTCACTGTATCGAAAGATATTCGACTTTATGTACCGAGAAGTAAAAAAACCAGATGTTTATGTTTTCCTGTATCAAAATACACACCGCCTTTTAGAAAATATTAAAAAGCGGGGTCGTGATTATGAACAAGATATTTCATTTGAATATTTAGATAAAATAAACAAAGGATATTTGGAATATATTAAAAGTCAGTCAACTGAAAATAGTTTAATTATTGATGTTACAGAATTGGATTTTGTAGAAAATGAGAACGACTATGAAACCGTAATGAATCAAATACAGCAATATGTAATGAATTGGTCTTTTTAAATATTTAATTTTGACCAAACATCCCATACAGTTACTCCAACGCTAACCGAAATATTTAAAGAGTGTTTTGTTCCAAATTGAGGAATTTCAAGCACCTCATCACTGACATCAACAACTTCTTGTTGCACACCTTTCACTTCGTTACCAAAAATTAACGCATATCTTTTTGATCTATCAATTTCGAGCTTATTCAAAAAAGTAGCATTTTCTGCTTGTTCAACAGCAAGAACATGGTAGTTACTACTTTTTAAGTTGGTTACCAAATCAATGCTATTTTCAGCATATTCCCATGCAACACTATCGGTAGCTCCAAGGGCTGTTTTTCTTATATCTTTATGTGGTGGAGTTGCCGTAATTCCGCACAAATATATTTTTTCAACTAAAAACGCATCAGCAGTACGAAATACTGAACCTATATTGTTTAAACTACGAATGTTATCTAGGACAATAACGATTGGTGACTTTTCTACCAACTTAAATTCATCAGTTGTAAGTCTATCTAACTCTTCGTTTTTAAGCTTTCGCATTATTTAGTTTCAATTTAAATTTAAGGCAGTAATGAACAAGTACTTTTGAACATTAAAAGTTATTCCAAAATATCAACGATCTCGGATTACACCAATCAAAAATGGTATTTTCGTTTGCAACAAAAATAAACGAAATCTACCGGTTTGGCTAGCACAAAAAAAATCAAGAAGGTAACTCCTTTAATGAAACAGTACAATACCATCAAGACTAAATATCCTGATGCTTTATTACTATTTCGCGTAGGTGATTTTTATGAAACTTTCGGTGAAGACGCTGTAAAAGCCTCGAAAATTCTTGGCATTATTTGCACGCATAGAAACAATGGTGGTGATCGCACCGAATTAGCAGGTTTTCCACACCATTCCTTAAATACATACCTTCCTAAATTAGTAAAAGCAGGTCAGCGCGTAGCCATTTGCGACCAACTTGAAGATCCAAAATTAACCAAAACTATCGTTAAGAGAGGTGTTACCGAATTGGTGACGCCGGGTGTAGCCTTAAATGATGATATACTCTCAGCTAAATCTAACAACTTTCTTTGTGCCGTTCACTTTGGTAGAAAATTATTAGGTATTTCATTTTTAGATATTTCTACAGGTGAATTTTTAACAACCCAAGGAAGTACAGAGCAAATAGACAAACTTTTACAGAATTTCTCGCCTAATGAAATTCTTATTTCGAAAGCGCATCGCAATGAATTTCATGACATTTTTGGATCCAATTACCATACTTTTTTAGTAGAAGATTGGGTATATCAAGAAGACTACGCCAATGAAACACTTAATAGCCATTTTAAAACTACAAGTTTAAAAGGCTTTGGAGTAGATCATCTGCAAGAAGGAATTGTTGCCTCCGCGGTAGTTTTGCATTATTTATCAGAAACACAACATCGGCAATTACAGCACATAAATACACTGCAAAGAATTGCAGAAGAGGATTATGTTTGGATGGATCGCTTTACCATTAAAAACCTAGAGCTTTATCATTCAACAAATGCCAATGCTGTAACACTTATAGATATTATTGACCGCACATTATCACCAATGGGTGGTCGGTTAATGAAAAGGTGGCTTGCATTGCCCTTAAAAAATGTTGAAAAAATAAAACGAAGACATCAAGTTGTTTCGCATCTTTTTAAAGATTCAATCGGTCATGATAACCTAAAAGGTTGGATAAAACCCATGGGCGACATTGAACGTTTAATTTCAAAAGTAGCAACAGGCAAAATTAATCCGCGAGAAGTTGTTCAGCTTAAAAACTCTTTGGTTTCTATTACTCCAATCAAACAATTTTGTGAAGACAGCGAAAATGAAGCGCTGCAATTAATAGGTACTTCTTTAGATACTTGCAAAGTATTACAAGATAAAATAACAGGAATGCTTAGCGAAGATGCTCCAGTTAATATTCTTAAAGGCAATGCCATTGCTAAAGGCTATTCTGAAGAATTGGATGAACTTCGTGGTCTAGCTTTCTCCGGTAAGGACTATCTGAATAAAATGTTAGCCCGTGAAACGGAGCGCACAGGAATAACATCACTTAAGATAGCCTCTAATAATGTCTTCGGCTATTATATAGAAGTCCGTAATACTCATAAAGATAAAGTTCCGGAAGAATGGATTCGCAAACAAACTTTGGTCAATGCTGAACGCTATATCACAGAAGAACTAAAAGAATATGAAGCGAAAATTTTAGGTGCGGAGGAGCGTATTTTAAGTTTAGAGCAACAACTTTTTGCACAATTAATAGTCTGGATGCAAGAGTATATTGTGGTGGTACAGCAAAATGCACAGCAAATAGCGAATCTAGATTGTTTAAGTAGTTTTGCCCAATTGGCAAAAGACAATAACTATGTTGCCCCAGAATTAGATGATTCTACCGCATTAGATATTAAAAATGGGCGACATCCTGTAATTGAAAAACAATTACCTCCCGGTGATACTTATATTCCCAATAATGTATCACTTAACCGTGATGCTCAACAAATAATTATGATTACGGGGCCTAACATGAGTGGTAAATCTGCTATTTTAAGACAAACCGCGCTTATTGTACTCTTGGCCCAAATGGGGAGTTTCGTTCCTGCAGAATCGGCAAAAATTGGGTATGTAGACAAGATTTTTACACGTGTAGGAGCAAGTGATAACATTTCTATGGGTGAATCTACATTTATGGTTGAAATGAATGAAACAGCTTCAATTCTGAATAACTTATCTGACCGAAGTCTAGTATTACTTGATGAAATTGGCCGTGGTACCAGTACTTATGATGGTATTTCTATTGCTTGGGCTATATCTGAATACCTTCACGAACATCCAGCAAGAGCAAAAACACTTTTCGCTACTCATTATCACGAGTTGAATGAGATGGCAGAGACATTTGAGCGAATCAAAAATTATAATGTTTCCATTAAAGAGCTTAAAGACAAAGTATTGTTTTTACGAAAATTAGTTGCCGGTGGTAGTGAACATAGTTTTGGTATTCATGTAGCTAAAATGGCTGGAATGCCCCAACAAGTAATACACAAGGCTAATAAAATACTTAAGAAACTGGAAAAATCGCACTCTAGTGAAGAACTAACAGATAAATTACAAAGTGCACAGGATGAAATGCAACTCAGTTTTTTCAATCTAGACGACCCCTTGTTGGAACAGATTAAAGAAGAAATAACTCATTTAGACATCAACACACTTACTCCTGTTGAGGCACTTATGAAACTAAATGAAATTAAGCGATTGCTTACAAAAAATAAAAAGGCCACCAGTTAATTTACAATCAAGTTATTTTTAAAAGAAATTCCTTTGCGTTTTATAGAATTGTATTAAATTTGCATCCGCATTACGAAAGAAATGCACGTTCTTTTAAAGCCTGTTTATAGACAGGCAAGTTTAAAAATCACACGCGAAAGTAGCTCAGGGGTAGAGCATCACCTTGCCAAGGTGGAGGTCGAGGGTTCGAATCCCTTTTTTCGCTCTGAGAAAACGCTGCTGGTCAGCGTTTTTTTATTCATGTACTAACGAGTACATTGAAGCTCGAGTGGTGGAATTGGTAGACACGTTGGACTTAAAATCCAATGGACATTAGTCCGTATGGGTTCAAGTCCCATCTCGAGTACTTTAAACCCTGTTAATCAAATGATTAGCAGGGTTTTTTTATTTTTACTTTACCGATATCTTACCGACAAAATTAGTTTTAGTCTTTTATAAGTTCTAAAACATCTATATATAAATCTAAGGTTTCAATTATTTTCTATTTGAATTTCAAAATTCCATTCAATCAGATTTAACTTAAGTCTAAAAATAACAATTTAGTTATTCGCTAATATTATCAGAAAGCTTTTTAATTCATATCAAAATTCAAATAATCACAATTTTTTGTTTCAAAATGCATTTTCGCAAGTAATAGCCAATTAATATTTGGATATTTACTTCTCTAAGTCTAATTAGAAAATAAAAACACAAAGTCTAATACGAATGAAAAGTATCCTCCTACTATTACTTATTAGTGTAACACTTTTTAGCTGCACGAATACTTCTGATCAAAAACAAAACAGTACTACCGAAACAAGTTATAAAAAAATAACTTCTAGTTGGGAAAACCTTTCTACTGAAGCAAATTCTATTGGGAAACCCGAATGGAGACCGATGCTTCAATATGTCGCAGAGTTACACAAAAAAAGTACGCATCCTGCGAAATGGCCTTTTGATTATGAATGGGAAGAAATTGGACCTGGCTATATCTATGGTCCTGCATTTGGCCATTGGGATATTGTTAATCAAGCAATCGATGTTGTGAATTCTCATCCAGAACACGCAATCAAGCAAATGTTTAACAATATAAAAAACCAAGAAGCGGACGGTTTAATTCCTGGCTCAATTTGGATGCCCAATGCAGAATCTGATACCGTAACATGGGATAAAAAAATAGGACATCCGCCGTTCTGGCCTTTTGCAATTGAAGATTATAGAACAGTAACTGGGAATGATTCTATTATAAACCAGTTCTATTCGCCATTAATTAGACAAATTACCTGGTTCGAAAATAACAGAAAAGCAGAAGGTGAAGGATTTTTTTATAATGATATTCTGCTTAAAGAATGGGAAAGTGGCATTGACGAAGGAATTCGGTTTGACGACACTAAAGATGGAAAATTTGCATGTATCGATGCTACATGCCATGTTTATTTCATGTATGAAATGGCTAGTAAATGGTCTAAAGAATTAAAATTAGACCCTACTTATTTTGAAAAAAGAGCTAGCGACTTAAAGCGTTTTATTCAAACTAAATTATATTCTGAAAAAGAAGGTCTATTTTATGATTCTTGGGCTATGGAAGACCCAAAGCTTAGAAGTTTAGCTTTCGAAACTTTATTTCCTTTGGTTTTCGGCGTGGCAACACAACAACAGGCAGATCGGCTAATAGACGACTACCTCTTAAATACAGAATATTTTAACACCACCCACCCTCTTGCTACTGTTGGTAAAAAAGATCCAAAATTTGAACTAAGAATGTGGCGTGGCCCTTCATGGAATAGTATGACCTATTGGATTGCTCGTGGTTGTGCAACATACGGGAGAGAGGATGCCACTAAAATACTTTTGGAGAAAGCTTTAAATGAAAGCTCGAAACAGTTTAAAGAGACAGGAACCATATGGGAATTCTACAACCCTTTAGGGGGAAGTCCAAAAGATGTTTTACGAAAACCCCAAACTGAGAAAAACGAACCGTGTGTTGATTATCTTGGACATAACCCTTTAATAGAGATGTCTAGACTTTATGATAAAGTGAAATAATTTTAAATTCTGTGTTAGGTTAAAGTAATCATATTAGATTTACTATTGATAACAAAACATTTAAAGTTTATGCTCTAATGCGTATATGGAACAGTACCAGTTTCGTCAACTGTATAACCCCATTTTTCTATATATGCTAAGCCAGCTAGAAACTCGTCTCCGGTTTCTTCTAACCTTGTACTAAGCTTACTATCTAGATCATTTTGGATTGAAGCATAGGTTGCATTGCCTACTAAATTATTCATTTGAAATGGATCTTTATCATTATCAAACAATAACCAAGGTCCATTTAAATCACGAGCATAGGTATATTTCAAAGTTTTAAGCGCCCTATATTCACGTCCTCCATATTTTATACTGTTCCATTGACCAAAGGGTTGTACGCAGGTGAGTAACGTTGATTTTCCAATATCCTCTTTTCCCTCTAGATAGGCTCTATAATCTAACCCTTCAACCGTATTGGGAATTGAAATTTCACATAAACTTAAAAGTGTTGGCATTATATCTTCAGAATTTATTAAAGCGTCTCGTTCACCCTTTTTAATCTTATATTTTTCTGGTAGATAATACAACATAGGTACTCGAGCTGATTCTTCGTAAGGTTGTTGTTTTTTATAGGCGCCATGCGAACCTAACAAATCGCCATGATCTGCAGTAAAAACAATAATTGTATTGTCTAATTGACCTGAATCTTTTAGATTTTTTATCACCTTCCCAATCATGTCATCAATGGCAGCAATATGAGCGTAATAGCCAGCCAAATCTTTTTTAGCCTTTTCCTTTAAATTTTCGGGTACGTTTTTGCGAAGTTTAATTTCTTCAGCATTAAATCGATTTCTATATTCTTCAGGTGCTGTATGGTATGGAGCATGTGGAGTACCGTAAGATAAAATCATTAGAAATGGATTTTTCGAATCCTCCTTATCTTTAATATAGTCTATAGCAGCATCTGTTTGTTTAAATGTATCATAACCTTCCCAAACTTTTCTATTGGGGTCGTCATTATCATAATAAACCGATTCATTATAATCATGTGTACATTCATTCCCTTTCCAAAACTGAAAACCCTGTCTTCTTTTTCCCGGCGCTACATTCTGTAAGCGACCATGACCATCTAAATGCCATTTACCTATATAACCTGTATCATAACCTTCTTTGGCAAAAACTTTCGCCATAGTTACAGCATTGGTATCTAGTTGCACATCATTCATAAAAACACCATGCGTAAGAGGTCTTTGCCCCGTTATTAATGATGCCCGAAAAGGTGAGCACACCGGCATACCAGAAACCGCATTTTTAAAATTTACGCTATTGCTTGCCAAACTATCTAAATTAGGTGTATGCACATTCACATCACCAGCATAACCAGTTGCCTGTGCCCGCCATTGATCCGTTAATAATATTAAAACATTAGGAGGCGATTCTATTTGATTGTCAATTGATTTTTCATTTTTAGAATTACAGGCCCATACACTAGCACATACAGTTATTAGCAACACTAAGCTTTTAGTACATTTCATTCTATAATTTTAAATTATTTCGCAACAAATGAATAACTTCTAGAATAACTTGAAAGTCTATTATCTTGATCCCAAATGCGTACTTTCCAAAAATAAGTAGTTCCCCTTTTTAAATCACCTTGCACGTGCTCTATAACTGAATTATTCTCAATTTTCACCTTCTTACTATCCCATACATCTCCAATATTATTTATACTATTTTCTTCAGACGAAGACACTACTATTTGATAAGCGGTTTGCGAACTAATCTTTTCTGGCTTTACCCATTCATAATTTGGCCTTGGAGATTTCGTCTCAACATTTGTTTTAAAAACAACCTGTAAGCCTTTCGGCCCTTGCGAATATTCATCAGAAAGTTCAACAATTAATTCGTTGGTTTTTTTACGGAATGTTTTTAACCTATTCAAGTGAAATGGGTCTTTGGCAAGATTATTTATCTCTTGCGGGTCATCATTTAGATCATACAATTCCTCAAAAGATTGGTCATTTACATATCTAAAATACTTCCAGTCTTTAGTGCGAACTCCCTCACTAGGTGGAATATCTTTAAACTCCCATAAATGCTCTATTAATACGGTATCTCTATTAAAATTATTATTTTTAGCAGCTACAGGCATTAGGCTTTTACCTTGCCAAGAACCTGGTTTTTTAAGGCCTGCCAAATCTAATATTGTAGCTGGTACATCTATATTTAAAGCTAAGACATCGCTATCTTCTTGGCTCTTAATTCGTGGATCATAAACTATTAAGGGTACTCGAACTGAGTTATCATACAACAACCATTTACCTGCCAATTGTCGCTCTCCCAAAAAGTAACCGTTATCACCCATAAGAATGATTACTGTGTTTTTATCTAAACCCTTTTTCTTTAACTGCTCTCTTATTTTTGTTATTTCACGATCAACTCCAGCAATCATTCTATAATAGCCTTTTACACTATGCTGATATTTTTCAGGCGTATCATAACGCCATGTCCATCGCAATCGATTAAAACCATCACGTACAAATTTGGGTTGGGCTTCAAAATAAGTATCATCACTTATTTTCGCCGGTGGTATTTTTATATTCTCAAGAAGTGTATTAGATTCTTGTTGCCAAAAGTACTGGTCTTTAGCTCCATCATGTGCATGAGGCGCACTGAAACTAAGTGACAAACAAAAAGGTTCGTTATTATTCGTATTCTCAATATAATCTATAGCCCTTTGACCCGTATATCTAGTCAAGTGCACAGTATCTTTTCCTAGCGTTTTAAAGTAATACCCACGTCGGTCTTTAAATTTATTATTTCTATCGTACGATTCAAATTCATCAAATTGTTTATCGAGACCCTTATATTTAACGCCATACTTTCCAAAAAAGGCCGTTTTATATCCGTTTTCTTTTAAGATTCTAGGATATGAATCTGTCATATAAGATTCTCGAATATTGCCTGTTTGAAAATTAAAACTATGAGTTCTTTCGTACAACCCTGTCAAAATACTTGCCCTACTCGCCGCGCATATTGGCGTGGTAACCATAGCCTTTTTAAAGTATGTACCTTCTTCCGCCAACTTATCCATTTCAGGCGTAGAAATGAGTTTATTACCTGCGTAACCCAGTGCATCAAAACGTTGATCATCCGTTAGAATGAAGATTATATTTGGTTTTTGATTTTTTTGCTCGTTCTGCGTCTTTTGTGCTTTTATAGGGAGTATGCACAAGATTAAAATAATAATACACGAAATTCTAGATCTCATAAAATTGTTCTTAATTAAGTTGGTCACAATTATCCGTTTAACGTTATGATCAATACTCACATACATTATTAAAGGATATCCCTGTAATTTAAACAATTTTAAAAATGCTAGAAAATGTTATTTTCAAGTTTGAAAGTAAGATCTACTTATTTAGCTTATGTAGCGCCTCTAAAACTTCTGAAGCCCTCATTCTCTCCGTATAATTTGCTTCTACATGAGCAGCCTCCACTATACCATCTTTATTTATTATAAATGTAGCAGGTACGGGTAAAGTAATAGAACCATTGCCATTTAACAAGGATAAATCTCTACGATTGTGGTAATCTTCTCCTGGATCAAATTGCAAGTTATATGCTTTTATTACTTCTTGGTTAGCATCACTTAGCACTTCAAAGTCTAGTTCATTTTTCTCTTTTGCTGTTAATGCACTATCCGGATTCTGAGGACTTATTGCCAATAATGAGGCACCTAAAGATTTAATTTCTGGCAATTTCATCTGAATTTCGCGTAAATCCAAATTACAAATCGGACACCACTCTCCACGATAAAATTTAATAACCACAATGCCCTTTTTTAATTCTTCAGAAAGTAACACTTCCTTCCCAAGCGCATTTGGCAACTTAAAGTCAGGTGCTTTCTCACCAACCTTCAAACCTCTTACTTCACTTGCATTCGCAATTACTAATTTCTGAAAATCTTGTAACTCACTCATTTATATAAATTTAAATAATAATCTAACTTGGCGATAGTTTTTACTTTTAATACAACTACAATAAAAATTAAGATGCAATCACCAACATCCGCTATCTTTCAAGTAGTTACTTAGTATTTGAAAATCAAATTTACCAATTCTTTATCACCAGTTATGATAATAAAATCATATAATTGAAAAGTAATTTTTTTATGGAATATCTTTTTTTATACCCAATTTAAGAAGTATGGTCTCCAACAAACACCATTTAGTGAATGCAGACTGTATTAAATTAACGCCAATAAAAACGGTAAACCATAACCAGTTTATATTTACGTACACCGCCATTACCACACTAAACAAAACGAATGTGCCAACTAAAACTCTAAAATATGTATTTAACATTATAATTATTTTTAAGATTAAATCGATTTTTCAATGGGAACAACAACTGCCTTAATTGGGTTATTAGTTTCCATATTTTGATTGAATGTTTTGATGAGTTCGAAAAGCGCATAAATGTTTTCTTCTTCAGTAAAAGAGAAAAACATACTGGATTCCACACCGCTTTTTTTAGCAGGAAACCAGCTAGCTGTCCGCACTAATGCCGTTGAATTTTTATATCCATCAATGTCGGAGCCACTATAGCTCTCAAACTTTACCTCTTTAAAGAGTTGAAGAATTTCTTTCTCATACTCTTCTACGACCGTGACAATAAGTAGTTTCATTTTTTTTATCTTTAATTTCACAGTGCTCATTTGAAACGAATTTCAAGAATAATAATTTCGTGCTTATTCACCCTTCAATCCATTACTGAACTACATCAGTTCCACCTTGAGGGGTTAGCGGACTTTCTGGATACTTCTTGCGTTCTATCATATAATACACCAATGGCACTACTAATAGCGTCAATACAGTTGACACGATAGTACCGCCCATTAATGAAATTGCTAATCCTTGAAAAATTGGGTCAAAAAGAATAACGAATGCTCCAATTACAACCGTTCCGGCTGTCAATAAAATAGGGGTAGTACGCACTGCACCAGCCTCAATGGCTGCTTGTTTCAGCGGCACACCTTCTGCCAAGCGCAGATTTATAAAATCGATAAGTAATACCGAATTACGAACCATTATTCCTGCTAATGCAATCATACCAATAAAAGATGTTGCGGTGAAAAAAGCACCCATAATCCAATGTCCTAGAATAATTCCTATTAATGATAAGGGTATAGCTACCATCATCACAATTGGTGCTTTAAAGTTTTGAAACCAACCTACAATCAAAATATAAATTAATATTATGGCTCCCAAAAAAGCTATTCCTAAATCACGAAAAACTTCGAGTGTTATTTGCCATTCACCATCCCATTTAACAGTATAATCATCTTCAAATTCGGGCTGTCCTAAATACATTTCATTAATTTCATAACCCTGAGGCAATGTTATTTCTTTTAGCTTTTCTTCCATCCCTAAAATCGCATAAGCCGGACTCTCTAATTCGCCTGCCATATCTGCCATTACGTATACCACACGTTTTTGATTTTTTCTATAAATACTTTTTGCACTAGTAGTTTTAACGATATCAACCAAATCCGCAATAGGCACCATACTACCTTGTTTTGAGGTAACTTTTAATTGCGAAATATCATTAATTGTTGATTTTTCTTTCTCATCTAAAGCTAAAATCAATCCAACTTGATTGTTGGCATCCTCATCATACAAATTATTTATTGGTCTGTTCGAAAGTGCCATATTCATGGTATAGGCAATTTGTTTTGGAGCTACACCATAAAGCATTCCTTTTTCTTTGTCTATATTAAATTGATACTCCGTTTGGTCTGCTTCAACCATCCAATCTATATCTACTACATCATCTGTATTTTTCAATATATTCTGTACGCTACTCGCAATTTTTATTTGTTCTTGGTAATCTGGGCCATAAACTTCGGCCACAATTGTAGACAAAACTGGTGGTCCTGGTGGTACCTCAACTAATTTTACATTTGCATTATACTTGGCTGCTATTTTTTGAATATCAGGTCGCAATAACTTGGCTATATCATGGCTTTGTGCAGAACGCTCACCTTTATCAATAAGATTCACCTGAATATCAGCCATATTACTTCCACCACGTAAGTCGTAATGACGAACCAGACCATTAAATGTTATTGGAGCAGAAGTGCCTATATAATTTTGATAGTTTACAACTTCTGGGCGCGTAGATAAATATTGTGCTATTTCTTGTGCGACCACTCCAGTACGTTCTAGTGTAGTGCCTTCTGGCATATCAATTACAACTTGAAATTCATTTTTATTATCAAAAGGCAACATTTTTACAGCCACCGATTTGGTGAAAAACAACACCATAGACCCCATAAGCAACAAAAAGGTAAACCCTAAAAACAACCAACGCTTTCTACTATTTTCAATTAATGGTCGTTCAAATTTGTTGTAAATCTTGTAGATATACGTTTCTTCTAAAGGCTTTTCTTTCTTTTCAACTTTTCCCTTCTTCTCTTTTTCTTTCAAGAAAATATAGCCCAAATATGGCGTAATTGTCAAAGCAACAAATAAGGATAAAATCATTGCTATGGAGGCACCAATAGGCATTGGTGCCATATATGGCCCCATTAAACCAGATACAAATGCCATTGGTAATACCGAAGCGATTACAGTAAAGGTTGCCAGTATAGTTGGGTTACCAACTTCGTTAATAGCATACAATGCAGCTTGTTTAAATGGCAAGCGTTTCATTTTAAAATGCCTATGCATATTCTCGGCGATAATAATGGAATCATCAACGACAATACCAGTTACAAATACTAGAGCGAAAAGTGTTATTCTATTCAGGGTATAATCTAGCATATAATAACTCAATAAGGTCAACGCAAATGTTATGGGAACAGACAAGAAGACAACCAAACCACCACGCCAACCCATAGCCAACATCACCACAAGTGTCACAGCAATTATAGACCCTATTAGGTGTAATAATAATTCTGACACTTTATGTGAAGCAGTTTCTCCATAGTTTCTAGTTATTTCTACATTGACATCTCCAGGAATTAAAGTTGTTCGTAAATGGTCTACTTTATTAATAACTATATCAGCAATTTTCATAGCATCGGCACCTTTTCTTTTGGCTACCGATATTGTAACAGCTGGATATTCAGATTTATAATCTGTACTTTTTTCACTCGCCTGTCCAAACCCTAAAGACACATAACTTTGTGGAATCTCTGGCCCATCAATAATATTGGCTATTTGTTTTAAGTATATAGGTTGGTTCTGTTGCACACCAACAACTAAATTTTCAACATCAGTTACCGAAGCCAAAAAGTTACCAGTATTTACTAAAAATTCAGTATCATTTTTATCGAAACTACCGGAACTTAATTGGGCATTATTTGCCTTTATCATTTCAGAGACGGTCATAAAATCTAGTCCACTTGCAGCTAACTTGTCCTTATCTAAAACTACACGTAATTGACGGTCTTGATTACCGATCTTATGTGTAATAGCAACGTCATTTACTTTTTTAATCTCACTCTCCAACTCTTGTGCCATTTGGCTTAACTGGTACCCATCATAATTTTCGCTCCATAATGTAAGTCCTAACATTGGAACATCATCAATAGCTCGCGTTTTAACCAATGGAAATGTTACACCTTGCGGCATAATATCCATATGCTTATTAATTTCATTATATAATTTAACAAAAGAGCGTTCGATATCTTCACCTACATAAAATTGTACGATTACCATACCTTGTTCCTTCATCGCAGTGGAATAAACGTATTCTACCCCTTTAATGTTTGAGATTAATTTCTCTAATGGTTTTATCACACGTGACTCTACTTCGGTAGGACTCGCACCTGGATAACCCACAAAAATATCTGCCATTGGCACATCAATCTGTGGCTCTTCTTCTCTTGGAATAAGAAAAGAACTGTATACCCCAATGACCATAAAAACTATCATTAGAAGCACCGTTAACTTACTGCCTATAAACATCTTGGCAATCTTGCCTGCTAAACCTTCCTTCATTCTTTCTTGTTATTTAATTTGGGCGTATCGCCGGGCTTTTCACTTTTACTCCTCGCTCGCTTTGGTAGTTGTGAGGTAACCGTTCAATCCCTGACGCAGACTTTTTTATTGATTAGCTATTTTAGCACCATTGAATAATTTTCCTTCCGCTGAAACTATATATTGCTCATCGGCAGAAAGACCAGACAACACTTCTACTTTATCACCATAAGTTCTCCCTAAGCGCAACCAACGCAACAACGCTGTGCTGCTTTGACTTACTGTATAAATTCCTGTTAATTGTCCATTATTCACAACCGCTTCAATCGGTATCATAACTACTGAACTTTTAGTTTTGTTTGTAATCGGAAATTGCACCGTAGCATACATACCCGATAATATTTGAGCACCTGTCTTCTCTAAAACTACTTTTACCAAGTATTGTCCACCTGTATTTTTAGAAGAAGTACTCACTTCGGTTACGTTTCCTTTGACATCCTGTTGTAAGGCCTTTAATTGCACTATAACTTCTGTGTTCTTTTTTATATCAAGAATTTCTGATTCAGGAACAAGTGCCAAGACTTGATATTGTTCGGGAGATTCCACTTCCAATAATGGCATACCAGGGTTGGCCATATCACCAGCATTAATAAATTTATTAGTTACAACTCCCGAAAAAGGTGCGCGTATGTTAGCATAACCCATTTGTGCATTAGCTCCATTTTTCATCTGTTTCGCTGACTCTAAACGTGCTTTTGCCATATTATAATTAGCTGTATTGTCATCCAACTCTTTTTGAGAAGCACTATTTTCTTGAAATAATATCGTAAATCGGTTGAAGTCTTTTTCAGCATTTGTGAAAGCTGCCTCTGCTTCTACTATACCAGCATTTACTTGAGCTAATTTGGCAGAAACATCTGCATTATTAACACTCATTAATAACTGTCCGTTTTGCACTTTATCACCTACCTTAACATAAATCTTATCTACATAACCCATCAACCGTGTACTAATATTGGCGCTTTTTGTTGCCTCAATTTTACCACTAACTGATAAATTAGAACTGCCATTATCCTCACTAACAGTTTTGACAACAACGGTAACTGCGGGGGAATTATCAGCTACTGTTTTCTTTTCTTTATTTCCACAACTAGTTATAATTAATGTGGCACCTAATATTGCTGTTATTATGTATTTTCTATTTTTCATTGTTAACTATTTTTTATTCCAAATTCGGTGAATATGGAAATCTTATATTTTATTTTTTTAATCTATTGCGCTAATTAATAACTTTTGTTCTATTTTATTCTTTAGTTAAAAATTGCACATAAGCCAAGGCATAATTGTATTGAAAAACAGTAGCGAAATAAGCTAACTGCTTTTCAGAAAATTGTGTTTCAGACATTAATAAATCCGTAGTTTTTTCTAATCCTTGTTCAAATCTGTTGGTACGAATACGCAATGCCTCTTTAGATTGTTCTAATGCTAATTTTGTAAGTTTTAGTTTATTTTTCGCGTCTTGAAAACCTCTATTTGCTTTACTCAGCTCTAACTGACTTTCAGATTTATATTGTTCTAATTGTAATTTAGATTTGTTGTATTCCGCTTTACTCTTTTGTGATTTTCCAAAACGTTTACTGCCTTCGAAAAGACTCCATTCAAGCTCTGCTCCAAATAGATAACCATTTGCACTGCCCTGAAAAATTTCATCATCATGCAGTTCATAAGTCCCAAATGCATTTAATCGCGGTAAGAAAGACATTTGGTCTGCTTTGTGCATTTGTCGATATGCCTCGGTAGCAGAATTCATCGCTAAAATATCCTTGCGGTTTTCAGACAACTTAACTTCAGTTACTACTTTATTTTTAACCAATAAGGAATCTGCAGGTTTAAGAATTTTATTACTATCATCATTCATTAACACCGACAAATAGTTACTGGCATTTAGAATACTACTATTAGCATATTGCAATTGATTTTCAATTTCAGTTACTCGTACCTCTATGGCCAAAACATCTGATTTTTGTAAATATCCCTGCTTAAAACTATTAGCTGCAATACGTTTATTTTCAATTGCTGTTTCCATGGCTTTTTCTAAAACTCCAACTGTTTTATAAGCAAGTTGTAATTGCATATAGGCTTTTTCAACCTCAAGATAAAGGTAATCTTGCGTACGTTCAGACTGCAATTCGGTGGCATTCCATTTTGCTTTTGCTGCTTTTCGCTGATATATTCCATCAAAATTAACTAGTGGCTGTTGCACCTCTATTCGTGTTGCATAGTCTTCAATTTGACTGGGATTGTTTAATAAATCAGGATTGAAATCTGCTGCTGTTAAAATCTCTTGGTTTAGTTTAGAACCAAATGCCATTAATGGATTTGTAGTAGCTATACCCGTATGAGAAACACTTATATTGGGTAATATCACAGTATTTGTTTGATTATAATCACCTTTAGCTGCTAACACATCTTCATGTGCCATTTTAATGGTATTGTTACGCTCCTTAACTTTAGCTATAACTTCTTCCTTAGTTATCGGAACAAGTTCTTGAGTATAACCTAAATAAAAAGCAAAAAATGCTAACCACATTAATATATACTTCATCGTATTCATTTATTTACGACAAAATTAAAGCGGTAAAACATCCCACACAGTAACCTATGTTACCAAAGAAAAATTGATAATAAAAAAAGGCACCCCCCATCACAAAGGTGCCTTTTACAACCAACCAAATAAGCTGTACAACAGCATATTTCTCTTAAATATTTTACGTGAACATCAGGTATTCTAAATCATATAAATAATCTTTGTTTAGTATATTTAGTTCTTTGCCTCTCTAGTGCCACCATGACCTCCAGCCACAATCACTAATATTTTAATACTTAACCAAATAAATTTAAAAAACTGAATGATGGGGTTCATCATATAAAAACGTTTCGATTTTGATATCCTTTGTGTCATCACGTGGCAGTTTTATGATTCTATTTTTTATTTAAATTTTATTTCAATCTTTACCTATTCAGGAATAAGCCACCAAAAAGGCTTCATCTTTGCTTTAAAAATAAAAGCATAGTGCAGTGCCAATTTTAACCAATGGCCTGCCAACCCTATTTCTCCGAAAGTTTTCCCTAATTTTCGACCTTGAGTATCGGGATATTTATTGTAATCTGGGACGATAGGAAAAGTAGTAATACTAACACCACTACCCTTTGTCATACCATAGCCAGCTGAAGCAATGCATGCAGCTCCCATGTTTCCCATAGACCCTTTATGATGCAAATCTTTATTCCCGTTTATAATATCTATAATATTATCGGCCACTAATTTTGCTGTTATCCCTGATGGCATTCCTGTACGTGGTGGAGCTGGTGATATTATAGTGCCATTTTTACTAACCCTTGGTTTTGAAATTGCATGCGGAGGAGCAAATGCAATTCCTGGCGCAAATATATTTTTATACGAAGGGTTTTGATACGTCTCGGGCCAATCTTGCACACTCCACTCTTCATAAGGTTTAGGGGTATAGTCTGCATCAACCAACATAAAACCTTTAAAAAGTTTATCGGTAATGTCGCTATTATTTTTATCATACGCTTTAAAACCATGACCTGAAAAAGCTGGAATCAACATCGCAAAATCATAGGTTTCAGATTTATATTCACCCTCCAATGTTTCATAATGGGCTACACCATCTTCAATTTTATTAACACCAGCACCTATAATCCATTTTATTCCGCGGTCTTCGAATACCATCTCGACCATTTCGCTAGATTTCATAATATTGTTACCATAACTTAGTAACATCCCATCCATTCCGAAATCACCCAATTGATGCTCGTTAGCAATCCAAATAACTTCTGCATTCTCACGTACATTATGACGTCTTAATTCTTGCTCTACATTTAAAATGTATTCAAAAGCTGCACCCTGACAAGTAGATTTTGCATGACCAGTACCAATCAAAATCTTTGCTTTTTTACCTTGTTTCATTTGCTGAATCAATTCATTTAAGGCATTCCACGCATGTTCGGCATGTGAATAAGTACAAACAGAATAGGCTTTATTAGTTCCTGGATTTAAACCCTCGGTCATATCAAATGCCAGTTTCGGACCGGTTGCATTTATAAGATAGTCGTAGGTTACCTTTTCACTAACACCCTTTTTATCACCAACTACGTATTCAACATTAACAAAAGGCTCCGTAGTTTCTATATCTCCTTCAGGATAAAATGAAGTCACCTTTGCTTGCTTGTAACTAATACCTTTTTTCTTGTATAAAGGTGGTAATGGAAATAAAATCTCTTTAGACTTCATTCTACCGATACCTACCCATATATTTGAGGGAATCCATTGGTAATTACTATTAGGAGAAACCACCAACACCTCATGATTTTTGGATAATTTTCTTCGCAAATGCGCAGCAGCTACATGTCCTGAAACTCCCGCTCCGAGTATAACTATTTTTGACATTTTCATTCAGAAATTTATATAACAAAAGCATCAATAAAAATGACTTTTATCATTTAAATAATAATTGTTTTAATACATCAAAAATCGAAAATTTAGCTACATGGTACAGCAACTAATGTTACATAAGAACAGTAGAATTGTATAAAATTTATTTTTGGGATTGACGAAATAATAATATGACTAATATCATTTTACCTCTATAGTGTGATACCTAGTTTTGAGTACTTATTTAAACAACAAAGACATGAGAGGTGATTCAAATACCATTATCTATATAATTGCTGGCATAGTGGTTTTGCACTTTGTTGTTGGATTTATTTGGCTTTTTTACAAGCTAAAGAATAAAAAATAATAGTATATTTTTTGTTTGAGCAATCAATCTGAATTAAATAACAAATATCTGCAGCTAAATAATTTCTATTACTTATTAAACTTGGTATATAGTTTTTTTACTAAAACTAGACCTAGAGCGCCACCTAAAGCTGACACCATTAAATTAATAGCTAACAGAATACTCTCATAATCATTACTATTAATTATAGCCCAAGCATTAAACCCTAATCTTCCCAAGGTCTTAATAAAGAGTATGCTTCCAAAAACACCAACTAATGTGTTTCCTGTAAATCCAAAAGAATATTTATTTTTAAAATAACCCAATACATTAGCAGCAATAATTCCGATTAAAATACTTACTAATGAGATTAGTGAACCTGTCATAATAATGTAGTTTTCAACTAGTGATCACCATAACCTACATCATCCATTTTCCCTTTAAAGATGCTGTACTGTATTACCATATAAACGGCAACTAAAACTGCAGCAATCGCAAACCAGTATACTCCTACCGATAGACCATATTCATGTGCAGCCACATTATACAATGTTAAATCAGGATTTACATTATTAGTCGATGGCAATACTTTTGGAAAGATAGATGCTACCGTTGTAGTTAAGCCTCCAAATAAAAACAAAGAGGAAAATAAAAATCCCAAACCATGCTTTTCAAAAGACTTTACTTTAAAAAGACCAAACAAGCCTGTTAAGGTAGTTATCGGAAAGATCCATAGCCAAGGTTTGTCTAAAAAATTATGAAATGGCTTCGGCTCAATTACATGCCAAACTAAAAGCGAGATAACTACCAATGCAAGCAACACTATACTAAGGTTAAAAACTACTTTTTTCAACTTTTCGTTTAAATCGGAATTGGTTTTGAAAATTATCCAGTTCGCTCCATGTATGGCTAAAGACACTACACCAACCACTCCCAACAACACTGTAAACCAATCTAAAATTCCTAACTGCTCTGCTTGCGGACTAAAGGTTGGGTTCCAGAGTGGTAGAAAAAAATAGTGAGCCTCATGGGTTGAAACACCATCAATAACACCTCCTAAATTTACTCCACGAACTATATTCCCCAAAGCGACTCCAAAAAATAACGCTAATAACAAACTTGAAATTCCGAAAGCCTTATCCCAAATTAACTCCCACATTTTATTGTGCACCTGACCTCTTAATTCTAAACCTATAGCCCTAAAAATAAGCAACCATAAAATCATAATTAATGGTAAATAAAAACCACTAAAAGATGAAGCATACAAAGTTGGAAATGCAAAAAACAAAACTCCCCCAGAAGCAATTAGCCATACTTCATTAGCATCCCAAAAAGGACCTATGGCATTAGTAATTGCCTTTTTATCCTTTTCTGTTTTCGCGTAAAACAAATGTATTATTCCCGCTCCAAAATCGTAACCATCTAAAATTACGTAAATAGCCAACATGGTCATTAAAACGATATACCAAAACAATTCCATAATTAGTGATTTTCTAGTTGAGGTCCCTTATTAATTATTTTACCAGCAAGCATTAGAAACAGCAAACCTAATAGCAAGTACAAACCTATAAAACCAAGTAACGTAAATAAAGTATTGCCTGCAGACACCGTTGGAGAAGCTCCCTCTGAGGTTCTTAACAAATTATACACCAACCAGGGCTGTCGTCCAAGTTCTGCAGTATACCAACCTGTTGTATTGGCGATATAGGGAAAAGGAATCATAAACATTAATGACCACAAAACCCATTTAGTTTTATATAGTTTTTTACGCCATAGTTGAAAAGTTGCTAGTGCTAATAAGGCAATAAAAATAGTTCCTAAACCTACCATAATATGATAGGCATAATATAGCCCAGGAATATTTGTAGGATAATCTTTTTCATCAAACTCATTTAATCCTTTAATTTCTGCATCCCAGTTTTGATAGGTTAAGAAACTTAGTATGTTAGGTACGGCTATTTTGTTATCCAACTTTTTATTTTCCATATCAGGCTGCCCAATTAATACAATTTCAGATCCGCCATCTTCAGTTTCGAAAATTCCTTCCATAGCAGCAAAGGTTACAGGCTGAAGTTTTACCACATTTTTAGCAGCCCAATCACCTGTTGGAAAAGCCACTAGTATCGATGAGATTAATCCGAAAATGACACCTGTTTTAACAAATAGCTTTCCGAATTCATTATGCTTATTGTTTAATACATAAAATGCACCAATACCAGCAACAACAAACGAAGCTGTAATAACTGATGCCAACTGATTGTGTAAGTACGATGGCAAAAGCCATGGATTACTAAAGAGCGCAGAAAAATTATTTAGAACAAACTTTCCGTTTTCAAGTATTTCAAATCCTACCGGATGCTGCATCCAAGAGTGGGTTGCAATTATTAAATATCCACTCGCCCAAGACCCAAGGAATACCAAAAATCCAGTTAAAAAATGTAGTTTTTGCCCCATCAATTTTTCTCCAAAAAGAAAAAGCCCCAAAAATGAGGACTCTAGAAAAAATGAAAACATACCTTCCATCGCCAAGGTTTGCCCAATTATACCTCCTGTTAATTCGGAAAATTTAGCCCAATTGGTGCCAAATTGAAATTCCATAGGAATTCCTGTCACCACTCCCATCGCGAAATTCAGAGCGAAAATTTTCATCCAAAATTTTGCAGCTTCATTATAATTTACATCTTGAGTCCGCAGAAACTTCCACTTAAAATATACAATCATTAATGAAAGACCCATGGTTAACTGAGGGAACAAATAATGGAACGTAATCGTGAACGCGAATTGCATACGATCATAGAAAAGCATGTCTTCCATAGTCTAATTTCTTTTCAATGTTTTAGATGATTACAAAAATAGGCAACGTGTGATTTCTATACGTAACCCTGGTTACATATTTTAAAAATAAGTTCAATGACTTTTGATTATAATTTCATGTTGAAGAAGATTAATAAACTACTAATAATGTACCATTAAAAAATAATCCAACTCTATTTTAAAATTTTAAATGAGCTAAATTCTTGGCATTATTTAGGATACTATTTTCCTGCCTACAAATCGAATTACGGAAGCTATACCTTGGTGAAAAGACCCTTCTTTTAATTCTATGTTTGTTTCTTCAAGTTGTGTAAAATTCAATCCCTTAAATTCATTGAGTACTTCAGAGATGGAGAAAAGCATCTCTTTATTTTTTGGTCCACCCGAGGTTTTACCTAATTGATTTTTTGAGAAAGCTTCAAAAATTACAACTCCATTTGGTTTAAGAAAATTAAGCAAATGTTGAATAGCCTTTTCACGAATTGAAATCGGAAAATGAGCATAACAAAGAACAATAACGTCAAAACTTTCATTACTCTGAAAATCTAAAACATCCAAAACTTTATATTCGAATTGTAATCCCAAACTTGCGGCAAGTTTTACTGCCTTATTTTTGGCAGCTTTACTATAATCAAATGCTTCTACACTCCAGCCAGTTTTGGCAGCATAAACGGCATTTCTACCTTCACCTTCAGCAGCAAACAAAACAGAACCTTTAGATAATATATCTAGTTCTTTTTTAACAAATTCGTTTGGTAACATACCGTAGGCATAGAAATCCCCTTCATATCTTTCGTTCCAAAAGTCCTTCATAAGATTCCATATTTATATCGACTAAAAACCTCATACTACCCGCATCTTATCTAGTAAATACTATTTCGACGTACTTTCCTCATCAAAATTTATTACCCAGATACCACGAACTTCATTCACATTATAACCTATAGCTTTATCCGAAGGATATAATTTTCTCAACGTTTCTAGTGTTTCTATTTTCATTTGTTCTTTTGGCGTTCCATGACATTGTAAACACATCGTATTGGTAGTAATAGGATAGTAAAAATTAATTTCTCCATTTACAGGTTGTACAATTGGTTTAATTTCAACACCAGCAGATACTGCTTTTTTAAAATAATTTATAAATCCTAATTCTTCCTCATTTGCCAAATTCTGTGGATTCCTAGGTTTATCTGACACCCTCTTTATTATAGCATTTTTCATTACCGACATACTATCAGTCAACTTCAGCGCTTTTGTATTACAAAACTCAATAGCAGCTACAGTACCATTTTTGTTGATGGCTTTCATAAGATTTTTACCTAATTCCGCCTTAGTTGCTAGCGCATAACCAAGGCCTATATCTGCATAATCAATTGCTGCATCCTTTGTTTCTTGGGTACTACCTTCTACCAAACCATTACCATGCTCTTTTGCATAATGTGCATCAAACCATTTTGGCTTTTCAAGATCATAGTCATACATATATTCCGCAATCATTTTTACGGTTTCTTCTGAATAAGGCAAATAGGGCATCTTACCAAATTTCTCTTGTGCCATAGGCATTTTAGAAGGTGCTTCAGGATTATTTATCCACAACATTAAAGCTTGGGTAAAAGAGTCTTTAGTTGTATTCGAATCTATATAGAACTTTTTTATTGCAATCATTGGTGGTGCAATCATACTAGATTCCGATGCTTTTGGATTATGGCACATATAGCATTCTGTTTCCATAATCTTTTTTCCAGGATGCTGTTGACTGGCTAGTCCTGTTTCATCCTTAGTTGAATCTTCAATTGGTTTGGATTCTGATTGTTTAGCATCTTTACAGCTTGCGAATATCAGCAACACTGCCACTAGTATAACATTCTTCATTACTTTGAAATTTTACCGGTTGCACAACTTACATATGATTTAGCTTTTGATAAAACAGTATTTTTAGCATCGATGGACGGATAACCAATAGCCTGTAATTTCTCTTTAACCAAAATGGCATCGTTAACATCGGCACAAAGAAAAGAGACTGATGAATCATCAGGATTAACCTCTACATCAGAAATCGAACTTAATTCTACTAATTTAGATGTAATAGTTTTTGCACATCCCCCACACTTTAAATTTTGAACAATGATTGTCGTTCTCATATTCTGAAGTTTTCTAATTAAACAAAGTTATTTAGGGAATATTTATCCCCATTGCATATATCCACCTTTAAGATCATATACCTTAGAAAAACCCAAGTTAATTAACTTTTTTGCAGCTTTTCTACTTCGTGCGCCAGATCTACAATACAAGTATATGGGTTTTTGCTTATCGAATTTATTAAAAGAACTTTCAAAATTTGAAGGATTGAAAAAATCAATGTTATTCGCATTTTTAATATGACCACCACCATATTCACTGGCAGTTCGCACATCAACTAACTGAACGTCTTTAACCATTATAGCATCAGCAAATGCTTCTCTATTTAATACTTCAATGTTATCTGAATTCTCTTTTTTAATCCCAAACAGGGTTCCTAATAATGACATGTTTATTTAATTTGTAATTCAATAATAATTTTAAAAAAAAAGGAAACGGCCCGATTGAAAATAACCGTTTCCTTAAAACAACCAACCAATAAATTAGTTTAAACTCTTTTTGGCTAAATACCAATCAACTTTTTCTAGACTATCATCTGCTAATCTCGCATTTAAATCATCTAAGGTTTTAGGCGGTGATACAATTACCTTATCACCCTTTTTCCAATCTAAAGGCATCGCCACTTTATATTTATCTGATGTTTGCAATGCTTCTAAAGCTCGCAATATTTCATTCATATTTCTACCCACGTTTAACGGGTAGTACATGACTAGTCTAATCTTCTTTTCCGGATCAATAAAAAATACTGCACGTACTGCAGAAGTTTCACTTTCGTTAGGTTGCAACATTCCATACAATTTGGACACCTTCATATCAATATCTGCGATAATTGGAAAATCGAAATACACTCCTGTATTCTCTCGAACGTTTTGTACCCAACCCAAGTGAGCATGAACACTATCTATACTTAATCCCAACAACTCAGTATTTAATGCATCAAATTCAGGTTTGCGAATAGCAAAGCCACTCATTTCAGTAGTACACACCGGCGTAAAATCGGCTGGATGCGAAAACATCACCACCCATTTATCCTTAGCAAATTCTGATAATTTAATTTTACCTTTTGTTGTTACTGCCTCAAAATCTGGTGCTGTGTCACCAATTCTAGGCATATTTATTACTTCTTCTTTTGTAGTTTCCATTGTCTTATTATTTACATTAAAAGTACCCCAGAAACTAGGAACAGAAAGTAACCATTGTTACACATGATGTTAAAAATTACTAAAAAAAAGCGGCCTTAAAAAAGACCGCTCTAAATTTCCTATGTATCAATATTACTCACAGTGTTGAAGGACAAACATATTCCGAAACTGGAGCACCAGAATCCTTTATTTCCTTAAAACCACCAACGACATCAATTAAATTATGAATACCTCGACTTTTTAAAATTGAAGAAGCAATCATACTACGATAACCACCAGCACAATGAACATAAAATATTTTATTATCAGGAAACTCAGCCAAATGATTGTTTAAATAATCTAGTGGTGTATTTACTGCTGAAAGTAAATGTTCAGATAAATATTCACTTTTCTTACGTACATCAAAAACAGGAACTTCATCAATTTTCAATAAATCACTTAAAGCTTTAGCACTTACTTGACTTACCGTATCGTATTCCATTGCACTATTTTTCCAAGCTTCAAATCCACCTTCTAAAAAACCAAGTGTATTATCAAATCCAACCCTAGAGAGCCTAGTAACAGCTTCTTCTTCTCCTCCTTTTGGAGTAACTAATAATATTGGTTGTTCAACATCGGCTATTAATGCTCCTACCCAAGGAGCAAAATCTCCATTTAAACCTATAAAAATTGAGCGAGGTACATGACCCTTAGCAAATTCATCCTGATGTCTTACATCTAAAACTATTGCACCCGTTTCATTAGCTGCAGCTTCAAATGCTCTTGGCGAAAGTGATTTAGTACCTCGCTTTAAAACCTCTTTAAAATCTTCGTACCCTTCTTTATTCAATTTCACATTTAATGGAAAATATTGAGGCGGAGGAAGTAATCCTTCCGTTACCTCTTCAACGAACTCTTCTTTTGTCATATTCTCACGCAAGGCATAATTCATTTTTTTCTGATTTCCCAGCGTATCAACAGTTTCCTTCATCATATTCTTACCACAAGCTGAACCAGCACCGTGAGCTGGATAAACCAATATGTCGTCGGCTAATGGCATAATTTTATCTCGTAAACTATCATATAACATTCCCGCTAAATCCTTTTCGGTTAGTTCACCCATCTTTTGAGCCAAATCTGGTCTACCTACATCACCTAAGAATAATGTATCACCACTAAAAATTGCGTAATCTTTACCATTTTCATCTTTTAGAAGATATGTAGTACTTTCTAAGGTATGGCCAGGTGTATGTAGCACGGTAATAGTAAGTTTCCCTAATTTGAATTCTTGATTATCTTGAGCAATAATTGCATCAAACGACGGGTTAGCACTAGGACCATAAATAATCGGAGCTCCTGTCTCTTTTGCTAAAGTAACATGACCGCTAACAAAATCGGCATGAAAATGCGTTTCAAAAATATATTTAATTTTAGCATCATCTAGCTTAGCCCTATTGATATATGGCTTAACCTCTCTTAGTGGATCAATAATAGCAACTTCACCATTACTCTCTATATAATATGCTCCTTGAGCAAGACAGCCCGTATATATTTGTTCAACTTTCATACTTGTACTTTTAGTAGTTACAAGCGTAAAATTACAATGAAGCGTTGAGCTACACAGTAACTTTGGTTACATTATTAAACAAAAAAAACCCACCGATAATATGGTAGGCTTTTTTTAATGGTTAGTGATACTTTATAATAATGTAGTGGGGCATACGTAATCCGTTTTAGGAATTTTAGTTTTTGACAATTCATCAAAACCACCTATAACATCAACAAAATCGTCCCAGCCCCTTTGTTTCAAAATAGATGCAGCTATCATGCTTCTATAACCCCCAGCACAATGCACTACAAATGGTTTATCTTTTGGAAATTGGGCTAAGTGCTCATTAATCTCATTTAAAGGAATATTAAGAGCACCTGAAATATGTTCTGCATTAAATTCACTTTTTTTTCGAACATCAATTAATAATGGTCTTTCTCCATTAAACGCCTTTTCAAAATCTTTCGCCGTAATTCTTCCAATAGAATCATAATCTTTATCTGAGTTTTTCCATGATTGAAAACCACCCTCCAGATAACCGATAGTGTTGTCATAACCAACTCTAGACAAACGTGTAATTGCCTCTTCTTCTTTACCTGATTCGGTAATTAACAGTATTTCTTGCTTTACATCGGGTATCATTTCACCAACCCATTGTGCAAAACTACCTTCTAAACCTATATTTATACTATTTGGAATAAAGCCTAAAGCAAAATCATTAGCAGCTCTAGTATCTAACACTAATGCGCCAGTCTCGTTCGCTACCGTTTCAAAAGTATCGGGAGAAAAAGCAGTTTTTGCTTTATCCATAACCTTATCAAGACTTTGATATCCCTTAATGTTCATTAAAACATTTTGCGGAAAATAACCAGGAGGTGCTGTAAGTCCGGTTAAAACCTCTTTTATAAATTCCGCTTTGGTCATATCGGCTCTTAAGGCGTAGTTTACCTTTTTTTGGTGTCCAAGTGTATCCGTAGTTTCTTTACTCATCTTCTTACCACAAGCTGAGCCAGCACCATGGTTAGGATATATAATTAATTGATCACTTAAAGGCATGATTTTATTTCTTAATGAATCAAATAAATGCCCCGCTAGTTTCTCTTCAGTTAATTCTGACACCACATGTTGCGCAAGATCTGGTCTACCAACATCTCCTATAAAAAGCGTATCACCAGTGATTAAACCATGTTCATTTCCATTTTCATCAATTAAAAGATATGTAGTACTCTCCATTGTATGTCCAGGCGTATGTATAGCTTTCACTTTATAAGCGCCAATTTCGAAAATTTGACCATCTTTTGCTATAGTAGCTTCATAAGCTGGTTTTGCACCAGGACCAAAAACTATTGCTGCTCCGGCTTTGTCGCTAAGATCTAAATGACCACTTACAAAATCAGCATGAAAATGTGTTTCAAAAACATACTTGATTTTTGCATTATCTTTTTTAGCTCTATCTAAGTAGGGTTGTACTTCCCTTAATGGATCAAATACTGCCGCTTGCCCATTACTTTCTATATAATAGGCAGCATGCGCCAAACACCCTGTATAAATTTGTTCTATTTTCATGACAGTAGAATTTAAATTTCAATGCCTAAAATTATTAATCTAACATGAGGTAAAATGTGACTTATGTCACATAACGCCATTTTTTTTCGATTCTAGAGAAATCTTTTTTTCGATTGCTGATTTTTGACGTAAAGATGTACAATGTTCAAAGGCTTCATTTGTTTTTACGAATAAGTTTTCCTTTCCTATATCATTAATTAATCCACTTGAATATAAAATATCTCGTGTTGGACCAATAGCCCCCGCAACAACAAATTTTATGTTTTTTTCTTTCAGGTCTTTAATTACCTGTCGTAACATTTGTACAGCACTGCTATCTATATAATTTATGGCCTCTGCATTTAGAATTAAATATTCAACTTGTCCCTTCTTAGCATCTAAGGCTTTAAATAATTCATGTTTAAAATACGCTCTATTGCCGAAATACAATTGTGCATCAAACCGGACAATTAGAAAATCAGAAAAGACTTCAGTTTCATTAGGAAAACGTTCCACATTTTTAAAGTAATCTGTATTTTTTATTCGCCCAAGTACCGCTATATGGGGCCTTGAAGTTCTATAAACTAAAAGAAGCAAGGAAATAAGAACTCCCAATAATATACCTTCCTTTATTCCAACGGTTAACGTTATTAAAAAAGTTAATAGTAAAAGAAAAAACTCATCTCTTCTATTTTTAAATAACTGCATTGGATATTTTACATCTATTAAACCAAAAACTGCTACCATAATAATTGCTGCTAAAACTGCATTCGGTAAATAATAAAACAAAGGTGTGAGAAATAATAATGTTAGACCTATTACTAGCGCACTCACCATTGGAGCTATACCTGTTTTTGCACCTGCTTGATCATTTACCGCCGTTCTTGAAAATCCACCTGTTGTTGGGTATGACTGAAAAAATGAACCTATTATGTTTGAAGTGCCTAATGCTATTAATTCTTGATTGGAATCTAGTTCGTAATCGGTATGCTTCTCCTCAACTGCTTTGGCAACAGAAATTGCCTCCATAAATGCAATTAGTGATAAAGTCATAGCTATTGGAAATAAATCGGCTATTCTCGAAAAATCTACCGTTGGAACTTTAAGAGATGGTAATCCGCTTGGTACTTCACCAACAATTTTAACCCCCAAATTATTAAGAGCAAAAAAATAAATTAAAACTATACCCAATACCACTACTAATAATGCTGAGGGTATTTTTTTACTAATCTTCTTTAAAATACTAATAATTACTATCGCAAGAATGCCTATAACAAATGTTATTAAGTTTGTTTCTGATATTGTTATAAAAGCATTTTTTAATAAAACATGCACTTGATTACTTCGCTCAATTGAGGTGCCTAGCAAATGTTTTAATTGACTCATTCCAATAATTATAGCCGCTGCCGATGTAAAGCCACTTATAACTGGTTGTGATAGAAAATTTACGAAAAAACCCATTCTGAGTAAACCAAGGGTTAGTTGTATAACTCCCATAAACAAAGCCAAAAATATCGCCATACTAATATATTCGTCCATCCCTGTGAGGGCAAGTGCCCCTAGACCTGAGGCTACTAATAGAGAATCCATAGCTACAGGACCTACTGCAAGCTGTCGTGAAGTACCTAAGAGTGCATAAATTACTTGTGGAATTAATGACGCATAGAGACCAAAAACTGGAGGCAAACCAGCTATCATAGCATAGGCCATACCCTGCGGAACAAGCATAACTCCTACAGTTAAACCTGCACTAATATCACCTGATAAATACGATTTTTTATATGAGGGCAACCATTGTAAAAAGGGGAAATAGCGCTTTAGCATGAAATTAAATTTGAAATCAAATTTAATTAGCAAAAAATACGCTTGCAGTAACCTAGGTTACAAAACAATTAAAGTGATAAAATCTTTATATAGTTTCGATGTAATTCAATTTTCCCCATTTGCTCCAATTTTTTAAGAAGTCTAGAGATAACAACTCGGGAACTATGTAAATCGTATGCAATTTCCTGATGTGTGTTTTTGATTATATCACCCTCATTAATTCTTGCCTTTTCTTTAAGGTAACTAATTAGTCGCATGTCCATTTTATCAAAAGCAATACTATCTAATGTGTTTAGCAGTTCGTTAAGTCGATTGTGATAACTTTCGAAAATAAAGTTTCTCCAAGATTTATACTTTGCAGCCCATTCATCCATTTTTTGAACAGGTACCATTATTAATTTAGTATCCATTTCTGCGATTGCCCTTATTTCACTTTTCGCATCACCCATACAACAAGTTAAAGTCATCGAACAAGTATCTCCCTTCTCTAAATAATACAACAAAAGTTCATCACCATCTTTGTCTTCACGGAGCACTTTTATTGCTCCTGAAATCAACAACGGCATACCTCTAACGTATTCTCCAATATCCATCAATTTATAACCTTCAGAAACTTCTTTAAAAGTACCTACTTGTGCAATTTCATTTATTAACGCCTCTTCAAAGATATGTCCGTAACCTTGTTTTAATTCTTGAATCATGAGAACATTTATTTATTTTTCTGTGCTATTGCTTTATCATATTTAAAAAAAATATTAGCCCATATTGATTTTGAAACTGCTCCAATATATGGCATTGATAGAATAAGGCCAATTACAATAGCAATAAAAAGTTCAAGCGGACTCAAATTCAAATTAAATATTAAAGTTAAGACAAATATTGCAACTGCAACAGCAATACCAACGGCATAAGAAACATACATAGAACCGTAATAAAAGCTTGGTTCTATACTATACTTCAAATCACATTTATCACAACGCTCTTTCACTTTATTAAACTGACTTAAGACGTAAGGATTAGCTTCAAGAAAATCACCCTCATGACATCTCGGACATTTTAAAAATAAAATACTGTATAACTTAGTGCCTTTACCAAACATTTTGTTTTTAGTACAAACATATACTACAGCACCGTAATTTAAGGTAACAAAGGTTACATAGAAAAGTAATTCACCAGCATAAATATTGATTAACAATACAAAAAGTACCTTCGCATTCTCACCATTTATAATGATTAATCCTTTTTAACCATAGTATTTAAAACAAGTGCAACAATTATCATAATTAGGCCCAAAAAGCTATAAAAAGTATAAACCTCATTAAACCAAATTACTCCAATTGACATCGTAAAAATCACTTCAATATATTTTAAAGGAGCAACCAAATTTGTTTGTGCTATTTGAAACGCTCTAGTCATATAAAGTTGTCCCATAAAACCAAACAAACCTAACAGCAATAAGAATATCCATTCAACTCCTTTCGGCTGAACCCATACTGAAATGGCTAATAAACCACCTATAACTGTACCAACAAACATAAAATAATTAACCACAACTGCAGGGTGATCGGACTTAGCAATTTTTCTAAGTACAACGTAGACCATTCCACTAAAAACAGAAGCTATTAGTATTAATGACAGCCCTGTGGTATTTATATTGCTATCAAATCCTTTCAACACCAAAACCCCTGCAAACGCTACAACAAAAAATAGCCACTGAATGTTTTTTAATTTTTCTTTTAATATAAAAATCGCAAAAATTGCTGCGAAAATAGGTGCAATATAACGGAGTGAGACCGCTGTGCCAACTGGCAAATGTTTTAACGACAAAAAATAAAGTGTCATAGCTGTTAAGCCTATTACAGCTCTTAACACCATTAACTTTCGCTTATTACCAAGAATCGGAATTCCCTTTATTAAAATATATGATGTCGCCAATAAAAAGGAACCTAAACATCTAAAAAACACAATTTGAAAAGAAGGGATTCTATCTAAGTATTTTACAGAAACATTCATTAATGCAAATGAAAAAGTGCTGATAATCATAAAAAGCACAGCCTTTTTAAAATCTAAACCCGAATGTTTTTCTAACTTAAAGATTGACACTATTTATCTGTTTTACGGATTGCAAAAAGTGAACATGACATCTTAAAAATCCGTATTTAAAATATACTTCGCAAGTTAGAACTTAATGAACCCATAGACTATTTTTTCTATTAAATGGTTTAATGTTTTTTTTTACATAACTAGCATAAATAATTAGTAAACTAAAAACCATCCGTATTATAGGATGGTTCTTAATTAAAATACTGTTTTTCTGTTCGGCATAATTAAAGCATCAACTTTCAAACCTATCGCTGAAAGTTGACACAGTTTAATTATTTCCTAATTATCAATTTATGTTTGGTCGTATTATTATCACTCGTAGTAATTGTTATATAATACATTCCGCTTTCAAAACTAGAAATATTAAATACAAACTCCCCATCACTAACCTTGTGATAATACCCATCGTAAGTTCTAATCAAACGACCACTTAAATCGTAAATTAAAATTTGAGAGATATCTAATGTTGCATTGCTAAGCGAAACTTTAATATCTACTATAGCCGGATTTGGTAATATTTGAATTTGATTTGGCACCACTTTTAAAGCGGTATCATTATTAATAGAATTTTCTAATACACCTTCAGCTATTGTTGGCAAGACATCTTCGACTACACCTTTATTACTATTATTACAACTAAAGTCAGTACCACCTAATCCACTAGGAACAACACCAGTTTTGGTTACATAAAGTTTATCAAGACCTACACCTTCTTCACGATGAGCAAAATCTATAGTATTATTACCATCTTGTAAATTTAAGGTCACGAATACATTTCTTCGTTCTCCATCATGTAATTGTCTCCAACTAAAGTCACCATCGCTTAATATATAATTCCATTTAAGCCAAGACCCACCATTTATACGAACCCAAAAACTATCATTATTACCTGTAGGCGTATCAGTCAATGCATACAGTCTATAAGTTCCTGATTCAACATTCAGGTTAAATTTCAACCATGAATCCTCGTTGGAAGGAGCTCCATCAAAATTATTACCAGATGGCGACATAACATATTGTCCTCCTGAAGTTGAATTATCATTAATAATAGACCAATTCGAACCAACATCTGCACATTCAGCTTCTAACCAAACTTCATCTCTAATAACTGGATTAACAGTGACAACAACATCATCGGTACCTTGCTTGTTTTCATCATCAGTAACTGTTAATCTGAAAACGTAAATACCCTGTGCTAGATTACTAATATTAGTATTAGCGCTTGTCGCATTCGCTATTCCCGCATTTGTTGGTCCATCAACCTGTGACCACATGTACGTAACAATTCCACCATCAGGATCGACTCCAGAACCATTTAAGGTTGAAGTATTATTTGGCAATGTAACTATTACCTCAGTACCTGCATTTGCAATTGGTGCAATAGTTTGAACTTCACCAGAACCAAGAATTTCAATAGCATTTATTATAGGATGTCTTGTACCACCATTTGCCGCTAGTGATGAAAAGTCAATATCTAAATTACCACCAGTTACAGTCACAACGTGTGTTTTAACCAACATAGTTTGTGCTCCTCCTGCTTGGGCAAATACATCCAAATTATCTTCGACTAAAGCACCTTCAATATTTAC
>NZ_JBDVFA010000095.1:0-27989 GCF_039941195.1 Aurantibacter sp.
TAATACACGATTGTAAAACGGATCGTGTTCTTTTGAAAAAACATGAAGCTCATCTTTTTTGTTTTTTTCGCGATATGATTGTATAAATCGATATGCAGCTGCACCAGCTCCAATAACCACAACCTTTTGTGTTACTTTAACATGCTTTTCAACTTGAACAGCACAATATTTAAAATCCGGTTCTTTAGAAATTGGATCAACAATATCATTGGTAATATTATTGGCTCTTCCAAAATCATTATTCAAAATTTTACCCCAATGCATAGGTAGAAAAACAACACCTTCACGAATGTCTAAATTTACTTTTACCTTAACTTGTACTTTACCTCTTCGACTTTTTACAATTGCAATATCACCATCTTTTAATTTTTTTAAATAGGCATCTACCTTATTCATTTCTAAGTAAGGTTGCGGAATATGTGTTAATAATCGTTTTACTTTTCCGGTCTTAGTACGTGTATGCCATTGGTCTCTAACTCTACCTGTATTTAATATTAGCGGATAGTTTATATCGGTTTCTTCGGATGAATTATAAAGACTCAGTGGGGCATTAAAATGAGCTTTTTTATCAGGGGTATGAAACGATAAATCCGAAAATAATCGTGGAGTTCCTGGGTGAGTGTTATTAGGAACTGGCCACTGAAAGCTACCTTCGTTTTGTAAACGTTCATACGATAAACCAGAGATGTCAATATTGGTCCCTTTGGTTAATAAACAGTGTTCGTCGTAAACTTCACTTGCATTCTCGTAGTCAAAACCACTGAAGCCCATAGCTTGAGCAAAACGCCAAAGAATCTCAACATCAGGTAAAGCCTCAGCTGGTGGATTTATTACTTTTGGTAAATAACTTATTCGACGTTCAGAATTAGTCATTGTACCTTCTTTCTCTAACCACCCTGCAGCCGGCAAAAGTAAATCGGCGAATTTCGTAGTTTCTGAATTGTGTGAAATGTCTTGAACCACAACAAAAGCTGCCTTTTTTAAGGCACGTTCTACTTTATTAACGTTAGGCATACTCACTGCCGGATTCGTACATATAATCCATATCGCCTTTAGTTTACCACTATCTAAGGCATCAAACATTTCAGTAGCGGTATATCCAGGTTTTTCTTTAATCTCTTTTCCGCCCCAAAAATCTGTTACTTCTTGTCTGTGTGTTGGATTCGCTAGATCTTTATGTGCTGCTAATAAATTAGCCATTCCTCCAACTTCGCGGCCACCCATGGCATTGGGTTGTCCCGTTAATGAAAATGGTCCGCAACCTGGTTTACCTATTTGGCCTGTTAATAAGGAAAGGTTTAAAAGCGCTACATTTTTGGAAACTCCAATCACACTCTGATTGAGTCCCATCGTCCACATGCTTAGAAATTTGCTTGCCTCACCAATATACTGTGCGGCTTTTCGTATTTCTGAAGCTGTAATTCCACATTTTTCTGCTGCTTGTCTAATAGATAATGAGTAAGCTGATTCCTTTACTTCTTCAAAATTAACAGTGTGCTTTTTTATAAAGTTCTTATCAATTTTTCTTTTGTCTATCAACCAGCGCGCGATTGCATTAAATAAAATTACATCGGTACCTGGTAGTATTTGTAAATGTAAATCTGCTGCAGCTGCAGTTTGAGTTTTACGAGGATCAACTACAATTACCTTTACCTCTGGATTGTCAGCTTTGCGTTGTTCTAATCTGCGATATAAAATAGGGTGACACCATGCTGGGTTTGCTCCGGCAATTAAAAAAGTATCTGCTAATTCAATATCTTCATAGGAAATTGGTACTGAATCTTCACCAATCGTTTTTTTGTAACCCACCACTGCAGAACTCATGCATAATCGAGAATTGGTATCAATGTTATTCGTACCAATAAAACCTTTGGTGATTTTATTAGCTAAGTAATATTCTTCTGTTAAACACTGCCCGGAAACGTAAAAACCTACGCTGTCTGGACCGTATTTGTCAATAATACTTTTGAAAACAGCAGCGGCACGTTCAAAAGCAGTTTCCCATGTTGTCTTTTGTAAAGGATGATTTCTACTCCATCGCATTTGTGGATGTAAAATTCGGTCGCTAGTATCTTGTGCAACATAATTCAGGTTTCTACCTTTTGAACAAAGCATGCCTTTGTTGGACGGGTAATCTTCATCACCTTCAACCTTAATTACGCCTTTGTGATCTATATCCACTAAAATACCACAGCCCACACCGCAATAGGAGCATATTGTTTTTTCTGTTTTCTTTTTTTGCATTGCCAACTCTTTTGATAGAAAATCTACACTACTGAGTGGCAAGTTACAAAAATACGTATTAATACGTAGTTAATATACGATAATAGTTAAGGGTTATTTTGATGGATTGATAAATAAAAGGTATGGAAGTTCAGATTTATGGAATAGTTATAAATGAAACCAATGTTTTTAATTTAGAAAGTGGATGTACTTGTCGAATTGTGTAACCCTAAAATATGAAAGACTTATTTATACCAAATTAAATTCCTGAGCTTTTTTTGATAAGTCTATTAAATTTTTAACTTCCATTTTTCGCATTAAATTAAAACGATGGGTTTCAACAGTTCGTTTGCTGTTTTGCAGTTTCTCTGAGATTTGTTGATTGGTTAGTCCAGATAATACGAGTTCCAAAACTTGGATTTCTTTATTAGTCAATTCAAAAGGAGTATTTGAATTTGAATCATTCTTAGAAATAGAGGTAGCTTTTGTACTTGGATTCAATAGGTTATTGACCAATACATTCGAAATGTCACCACTGTAATATTTTCCGCCGTCTCGTACAGTGTGTATCGCTTTAATAAATTCCGTTTTTCCGGTATCTTTTAATAAATATCCTTTTGCTCCCGCAGCAACCGATTGAAGAATATATTCTTCTGAATCGTGCATCGAAAGTATGATACATTTTACATCTGCATTTATAGCGCTTAATTTTTCAACCGCTTCAATCCCTGTCATTTTTGGCATACGAATATCTATGACCAATAAATCAGGTTTTTTCTCATCCACTAAAGTAATTGCTTCTGTGCCATCGGCGCCTTCGCCTATTACTTTAAGATCTTCTTCACTTTCTAATAGTGCTCTAATGCCATCGCGAACTAATGAATGGTCGTCTACTAAAACTATGGTGGTTTGATTCAAAATATAATAAAATATAAGTAATTGTACGTACAAATATAAGTAAGGTAATAGAAAGTATCAAGTAATTATAAATTTGTTGGTTTTAGGTGACTTTTATTAGACCTGTAATGTTCAAACCTTCGGTCTGTTTTTTAGTTTTTAATACAAAAAGCTACCACAACCCATGATGGGTTATGATAGCCGAACGAAGCAAATTAAAATTTATTAGTTCTTTGCTGCAGTATTTAAAAACTTAGGTTTCATTGTTAATTGTACAAATGCCCAGTTTTGACTGCTTGCAGCAGCTGCCTCTGTAACGCCTTTTAATTCATACATACCATCGCTAGCAAACATTTGAGAATATCCAATTGCTAACCCATATCCTTTGAATTTTTTAGCAAACACTATATCTAATTCTGTACCTAATGATTTTTCACCACTTGCTAACTCTTGTTCTCCACTAAAGTTTAGCACTTTTACTAAAAGACTTGAGGTTTTGCCTAATGCGAACTTAGCGCTTGCATGTATATCAGTAAGACCTATTGAATTAGCATGATTGCCTACGTAGAAGTAATCCATAAAACCATTAAACTTGTGGTTGGTGCCGTATAGTGGAAAAAAGGCTTCTGTTTTGTCAGTAGTAGCAGTATCATTACCACTTATTATTTCAGCACCTAAACCTAGTGAAACTCCTTTTGAAACTTTGTAGCTTAGGTCTAACCCTAATAAATACGCTCCACCAACGTCAACGCTGTTTTGACGTTCACCTGATTGTAAATAGCCGTTGAAGGCTGCACCAAAAGCACCTTTTTTATAGTTTAAATGAGTACCTAATGTTAGTAAATTACTAACGCCATCGGCAACTGCTGGATCTCCTGTAAAATTTTGGAATCCATTATTCATTAGTAGTGCACTGGCAGAAAATGTATCCCAATTTTGTTTTAAATATAAAAACTGCATGGTTTTATATGAAAAGAATCCCGTGGTGTTATAGGCAGTGCTAACTGATTGAAATCCGCCTGGATTTGCTGTAGTTGAACTAAAGTCTTGATTAAACGCCAAGGCTATGTCCATCATAAATTTTCCCTTTTTGTATTTCAACAGTGCTGCATCGTGGTTTCGTGCTTGCATCGCCCAATCAACTCCTCCTAGAATACGTTGGTCGTCATACACTAACATTTGACGTCCTATTTTTGTAGAAAAGCCTTCGCCTAACTTGATATCTGCCCATGCTTGAAAAATTCCGAATGAATTGTTACTATCTTCAGGTTTTAATTGACGGTTTTCACCCCAAACCATAACATCCTGTAAACTCATGTAAAATTTAAAAGATTCAAATTGATAGGAAGCGTTTAATCGTAATCGGGTGGCTATTCCAAAACCGGAATCTGCGGCATCAGGAATAATACTACCAAAACCACTTCTAAATTCAGTTCGTGGTTTAAACTCACCATCGAGTACAAATTGAGCCGAAGCAAACTGAAACGATAACAGTAATAGGAATAATATTATGTATTTATTTTTCATAATCTTAGTGTTTTAATATGTGTTTATGTTTTAAATTTTAATGTTCTAAAAAGTCGATAAGATGCTTTCTGTAGGTGTAATAATCGTCATGTTCTAAAACTGATTTTCGCGTCCTTGGCCTTTCAAAATTTATATCTAGGATATCACCAATTTTAGCGCTCGGGCCACTTGTCATCATTACAACACGATCAGCCAAGAAAATAGCCTCATCTACATCGTGCGTAATCATTACCGCTGTAATTTTTTCTTTGTTCCAGATTTCGATTAAGATATCCTGTAATTCTCCACGCGTTAATGAATCTAACATTCCGAAGGGTTCATCTAATAGTAGTACTTTTGGTTTTATTGCGAATGCCCTAGCAATGCCAACTCTTTGTTGCATGCCCTGTGAAAGTTCAGATGCCTTCTTATCAAAAGCTCCTTCTAATCCTACTTTGTGCAAATAGTACTTAGCAATATCTGTACGTTGCTTTTTTGTAGCATGGGAGAATACTTGATTTACACCTAACATTACGTTTTGTAATGCTGTCATCCATGGCATTAAGCTGGGGGATTGAAATATGACTCCTCTGTCTGGACCAGGTCCTTTTACCGGATTTCCTAGTACAGCAATGTTGCCCCCGGAAATTGGATTTAAACCGGCAATCATAGAAAGCATGGTTGTTTTTCCACAGCCTGAATGGCCAATAATAGTTACGAATTCTTCTTTCATTATTTGTAAATCCAAATCTTCAAGAACAACATAATCTCCTTTTGGAGTCGGGTATACTTTCTTTAGTTTAGAGAGGTCTAACATCACTTTCGAAGGATATAAGATTCCGTTCTCTGTCATCGATTTATCAATTGTCGTTTCAGTGCTCATGTTCTATAATTTTCAATTAGGCTACAAAGCTTTTTGGACTTATTTCTGGAAGTACATATTCGGTATGAGATACAGATTTTCGTTGATCACCTATATCCATTAAATATTCTATTATCGCGTTTCGCGTTTTTTTATAATTTGGATTATCGTTCAACGCTGTTTTATCCCTTGGTCTATCAATATCAATTTTAAATTCAGGACCTAAAGTTGCATTCGGTCCTGGTTTTAATGGGATGATTCTATCTGCCATATAAATTCCCTCATCCACATCGTTTGTAATTAATAATGCCGTGCGCTTGTCTTTGCTCCAAATATTTAAAATCTCGTCTTGCAAGTTTCCTCGGGTAAGTGCATCCAATGCTCCTAAAGGTTCATCCATTATGATCATTTCAGGATTCATGGCTAAAGCTCTTGCTACTGCAACACGTTGGCGCATACCACCTGATAATTCCTTAGGGCGCTTATTAATCGCAGGGCTTAAGCTTACCATTGCTACATAATCCTTTACCCGTTGCTGTAATACACTTTTACTTTCTTTAGGAAAAGCCTCCTTTACGGCCATATATATATTTTGACCAACGGTTAACCAAGGTAATAATGAGTAGTTCTGAAAAATTACTCCTCTTTCATGACTGGTATCAATAACAGGTTCACCTTTAAATAAAACTTCACCGCTTGTTGGCTCTAGTAGTCCGTTAATTAAGTTCACCAAAGTTGTTTTTCCACTTCCTGTAAACCCTACAATAGCAACAAATTCCCCTTCTTCAATCGATAAGTTTATATCTGAAAGTACTTCAGTGGCATTTTCACCTTCACCATAAGTTTTATATATATTGTTTAATTCTAAGTATGCCATTTTTTTGAGTTTTGAATTATTAATTCAGCGTTATGGGTTCTTTTTTAAACTCCTTCATTTTTGTTAAACGATACCATGTTCTGAACCATTAGCATTAATCTGTCTAACAAGAATCCTATAATTCCAATGACGAACATTGCGACAATAATTTTAGAATTTGAATCGTTGGCACCATTTTGGAATTCTTCCCAAACAAATAACCCTAACCCCTGACTTTGTGCTAGTAATTCAATAGCAATTAGTACCATCCAGGCTACTGATAAAGTAATTCGTAAACCAGTAAAAATTAATGGTAAAGAGGAGGGAAGTATCACTTTAAAAACTTTTTGAAAAGTTCCTAATTTCAATACTTTGGCAACATTTATATAGTCTTTGTCAACAGAAGAAACCCCCATTGCAGTATTTACTAAAGTTGCCCACATAGCACACAAACCAACACTTATAAACGAAATTACAAATGCATTATCCGAACTATCACCAATGTATAATGTCTTTACAATCATAAATACAAGTAGGTACCAAACTACTGGAGAAACTGGCTTAAAAATTTGTATGAACCAATTAAAGGCGCTTCGTAATGAAGGACTAAGTCCAATAATAATTCCAATAGGAACTGCGATTAATAATGCTAATAAAAACCCTGCAAAAACAGTTTTAATACTGGTTAAAACAATATCAATAAAAGAAGCACGACCAGTATAGACTATAGCATCTTTACCTTGAGCAGTTAGCTTTTCATTTGTTGCTGCCATTTTCTCAGCAAAAGCAGCTTTGTCAGCTGTTATTACTTTGTGGTCTGCAATTAAAGATTGCAATGAAGCCCAAACTTGTGCTGGAGCTGGTAATGTATTTGGTTGACAACTACTGTCTCCAGATGCTATACATTCTCGTTCGGCGTCTGCTGCTGCTTGACCTCGCTCAGTTAATGCTTTTTCAATTTTATAATTAGCTTCCTTATTATAAAGTGCTTTAGAACCCAAGTGCCATAACCCAAGAAATAATGCGATGGATACTATGGTAATCCCTGATTTTTTAAGCCACGATATTAAATCTGCTTGTTGCAATTTTGGGGTTAATTTTGCTATCATTGGTTTCAAAAAAGCTAAGCCTTGTCCTTCTTTTTTTAGTGTGATTTCTTGTTCCATTTTGCTCTTCTTTTGCTTCGTTTGTTTTACTAGTATTTCTTAATCCTTATTACCAATTGAGAAACTATTAATATACCCGATTGGGTCTTTAGCATCGTAACTGGTGCCATCAATAAAGTCGGCCGTTGCAGCTTTGTAACCATCAGTTTCAGGCACATCTGCTGCAGGAATTTGTCCTTCAGCAACCAATAAATCTGCTGCTTTTTTCCAGATATCTGGACGATAAATTTCTTTGATAGTTTCACCGTACCATTCTGCTGTCTTTGTTTCAGGAATTTGTCCCCATCTGCGCATTTGAGTTAAGAACCAAATACCATCTGAGTAGAATGGATATGTTGCATTGTATTTGTAGAATACATTAAAGTCTGGCATCTCACGTTTGTCACCTTTTTCAAATTCGAAGGTACCTGTCATTGAATTTGCGAGTACTTCTTCTGGAGCTCCAACGTACTGCGACATAGATAATATTTTTACGGCTTCCGCTCTATTTGATGGCTCATCTAACCATTTACCTGCACGTATTAAAGCTTTGGTAACTGCAATTGCTGTATTCGGATTATCCTCGACAAACTTCTTAGTCATTACAAATACTTTTTCCGGATTATTTTTCCAGATATCATAGTTTGTAGTAACAGGTACTCCAATGCCTTTAAATACAGCTTGTTGGTTCCATGGTTCTCCTACGCAGTATCCGTAAATAGTACCAGATTCCAAAGTAGCTGGCATTTGAGGTGGTGGAGTTACTGATAATAATACTTCGGCATCAATTTGTCCTTGAACATTATCAGCTGTATACATACCTGGATGAATTCCAGCAGCTGCTAACCAATAACGTATTTCATAATTATGCGTAGATACTGGAAAAACCATTCCCATTTTAAAAGGCTTACCACTGTTTTTATATTCAGTGATAACCGGTTTTAAAGCATCGGCTTTAATTGGGTGCACTGGTTTGCCCTCACCGTCCTTAGGTACATTAGGCTTCATTTTAGACCAAACATCATTCGAAACCGTAATTCCATTTCCATTTAAATCCATGGAAAAAGGAGTTACCAATTGTGCTTGTCTACCAAAACCAGCTCCAGCAGCAATAGGTTGACCAGCTAGCATATGCGAACCATCTAATTGACCATCAATAACACGGTCTAATACATTTTTCCAGTTAGATTGTGCTTCAACCGATACGAAAAGTCCTTCTTCTTCAAAAAAGCCTTTTTCTTTCGCAATGGCTAATGGAGCCATATCTGTTAATTTGATAAATCCAAAAGTCAGTTGTGGCTTTTCAATATCTAGCTGTTTGGTCATAGAGGTTACAGCTTCTTCAGCTGTAGTAGCTGCTTTTTTTGTTTCTTTTCCTCCACATGCCATTACTAAGGTTGCAACAACAGCAAGAAGGGAAATTTTTGTAATGTTAGTTTTCATATTAGTGTTTTTATTAATTTACTACGTATTTATACTTACTTAAGGCAAATATATACGTATTTGTAAATTATATATATGTTATTACGCATATGAAACCCTCTTTTTACACCATATTTTGAAAGGTTAAAAAGCATTTAAAAACCTGCTATATAACAGGTTTTTTATTCAAAGCATTGAATTCTAGACTTTTAAAAGTGTAGTTGTTGTTGATTTGTATATAGGTACTACTACGTAATTGAGGTTGAAGTAAGAAAAATTGGATTTTGATTGTAATACGTAGCTACTAGCTATCTAAATAAAAGTTGTGTTCAGATATTTCTTGCTTTAAAAGCGAATTGTCAACAATCCCAATTCGCTTCCCTTTTGTAGTAATGAGCTTTTCCTTTTTAAGTGCAGAGAATACACGAATAATTTGCTCTTCTGTTGTACCAGCATAATCGGCATATTCTCGTCTGCTTAATAAAAGTGAAATATACCCAGATTGCTGCCCAAATTTTCGATTGACATAAAGTAAAGTGTCAATTACTCTTTCGCGAACTGTCATTTGAGAAAGTGATTTTACCTTGGCCTCACTTTTATTTAGTTCGTTAGCGTAAAATAACATCAAGTCATAGGTTAAAGCTGGTTCTTTCTGTAAAACTAACTGAATGTTTTCTATAGAAAAATAACATAAGGTGCAATCTTCAATTGCTACGGCACTTATGGAATAATACTCTGCTGTGCCAAAACCTCTATGACCTATAATTTCACCTTCTTTAGCGAAACGTACAATTTGTTCCTTACCATGAAGTCCAGTACGTAACACTTTTACTTTTCCTTGAAGTACAAAGAAGAGTCCTGTTACAGGAGCACCTTCCATTATAAATTGTTGCCCTTTTTTGCAACGTATTTGTTTTCGTTGTTCGGTAAATTTTGCAACCACAGAAGATTCTAAATTCTTTTTAATTAAACAACGCTCATTAGAACAAGCCATGCATGCAGAATTTACCAAATTTATGTTTTGGGCTGATGCACTTAATTTGTCGGAGGTTGAAATCATATACAAGACTATCTTATTTATCTCCTAAAACTAAATTAGGCTGAACTTTCTTCATGGCTAGGGCAGAGGCTTCTTCATCTGCTGTTGAAAATTTAATAGCTAATGTTGTCAATGCTGTTATTACTACAAAACCACCTATAACAAAATATCCGCTAGAGACAGCACCGGCAGAAGCGGCTGATTGTGCAGCTTTCATCGCCGCTTCGCCCAACTCAGAATTTGCGCCTAGAGCCGTAGTTTCTGCAACGGCTGATTTTGACTTTAAAAACATCGCAGCTAAGAATGCACCCACATTTCCACCTGCGCCAACAATCCCCGATATAGATCCAATAGCTTTTTTGTTTATGAATGGTACTACAGAGAAAGTGGCTCCTTCTGCCATTTGAACGGTAAGACTAAATGCAATCAAGAATATCATACCAATAGCCAAACTAGTGGTCATGGAAAAAAATGATAACATCAATCCTTCGGCGGCAAGTATAACTGTTAAGAAAAGTACCCTCCCTCTTAATCCTTTTAATTTTCCAAACTTATCGCCAAAAAAACCACCAAGTGTACGTGCAAAAATGTTCATGAGTGCAAATGATAAGACTAAATTACCCGCAGTATAACGTGTTAGACCAAAATTGTTTTGCAGGTAGTCATCCATGGTACCATAAACGGTAAGCTCCATTCCGAAACTAGCAGCGTATACGATAAAGAGAATCCAAACACGATAATCTTTTAAAACACTAATAAATGATTCTTCATCTTTTTTTAAGGTAGGCATTTTACCTTCTTTTTTTAATTGGGAGAAATTACCTTCTGGAGTGTCTTGTGTAAAGAAATAATAGACAAGACCCATTAACATGGCAATTATACCTGCTATTACCATTGAGTAACGCCAAGCAATTTCATCGGCAACACCAAAGCTAACTACTGCAGCAGCAATTAAAGGCATGCCTAATCGGTTAGCACCACCACCTAAATTTCCCCACCCCGCAGATGTTGCATTTGCGGTGCCAACAATATTTGGTGCGAACATTATTGATGTATGAAATTGGGTTATTACAAATGAAGCTCCAATAAACCCAATAAACAATCTACAAATTAAAAACTGTGTTGGTGTTTGAACAAACCCTAATAATATAACAGGAATTGCTCCGAAAATTAATAGATAAGTATAGCATAATCTTGGCCCATATTTGTCACATAACTTTCCAATGGCTAATCTGGCAAATACTGTCCCAGTAACTGCTAAAATTATGGAGTTCCATTTTTGGTCTGGAGTAAGACCTAAGTCCTTTACAACATCTGGCATAAAAGGCACAATGCCAAACCAAGCGAAAAAGCAAATGAAGAATGCTATTGAAGTAATCCAAAACGTGCGAATAGGCATCGATTTGATATCTGTTAGCTTTAAGGTAGTTGCTTTTTTAGATTGTGTTTCCATAATACGCAGATTTAATGTTTTAGATAAAACAAAACTACGTATGTTTCTACGTATTAATACTTATTTGTAAAATTATTTTTAATTAGTGGTCTATTTTTATGAACTTGAAATTTATTGTTAGTTTTAAATTGATAATTCTAAAAATTGAATGCATTTTATCATGAAATTGAAAATGCACTGGTATTATTTTAATCCATAAAAATTGAATTTCGGGAAGGAATACAATCAATTTAAGTACAGTAATCGTATTTTAGAAACTTTATCGATTTAGCACTTCGTCTTTTACACTAAGTGTAATTGTTACTACTTCATCTATTAAATCACCTGGTACATTTAATTCCTCTAAGGAATATATCAAATGCCCTGCAACTGCCTCGAAATGAGACTCATTAAGTTCCATTTTTTTATGTGCTTTACGTAAAGTTTTCCCTGTGTAGTTCATGGGGCAACCAAATGCATATGATAAAAAAGCTTTTTGCTTCGCAATTTGCTTTTTCATATTCTTATTGTCGAAGAAGTGATTTATACTTTCATCAGCCAATACTTTGGCGTAAAAAATATCCACTGCAGAATTTACAGTATCCATACCACCCAGTCTTTCATACAAACTTTCTTTTGATTCCATCTGTTGTTAAGGTTAAGTTATACGATTCCTTTGGAATCGCTTTGTTGGAGGTATTTACTGTATTAAAAATAGTACAATAGACGTATAAATACGTATATAATGAAATTTAAAAATTCATTTTTATGAGTATGGTGAAATGGACTATCTTAATTTATGAATTGATAAAAAAAGACCTGCTAATTTTAAAGAATTAGATTTCTTAAATTTTTAAAATATATAGTTCAAGGTAATTTTTGCGATAATAAGTTTAGAAATATTGCTTTAAATTTTAGATATAGGAATGTAATACTCGTTGAATTTCCTCTTCAAAAAAGGCAGGATGCCCCGCTACTACGTTTCCAATAACTATAATTCCGGGTTTAGAAATATCGATGGTATTTTTGAATTTTTTAATATCATTTAAAGTAGATACTATACAGCTTTCATTTTTCATTGTACCATTTTGAATTACTGCGATAGGCATTGATAACCCTCTATATTTACTAACTTCGTTAACAATCTCGTTAAGCTTACGTATGCCCATTAATATCACCATAGTCGTAGCTGACTGAGATGCAAATTTGAGATCCTCTGAAAAAGAACCGTCACGTTTTGTGGCGGTCATTACCCAAAAACTACTACTTATTCCACGTTGGGTCATAGGTATACCTTGACTAGTAGGTACGGATAAAGCGCTAGAAATGCCAGGTACAATTGAAAGAGGAATTCCAAATGATTCTACGAAGTCAATTTCTTCATTTGCTCTACCAAAAACAAAAGGATCACCTCCTTTTAATCGAACTACATGGCCATGTTTAAAAGCGCTTTCTACTATTAATGTATTTATATCATCTTGTTTGAATGAATGTTGACTACACCTTTTGCCTACGTATATTTTTGGAATCGGTTTATTTACTTGTGAAAGTAGTTCTTTACTAACCAAGGCATCATATAATATAATATCAGCTTCATTTAGTACGCGTAATCCTCTAACAGTTATAAGGTCTTCGCTTCCCGGTCCCGCTCCTACTAAACTAACTTTTGGCGTTTTCTGTTCTCTCATTTTGTCAATTTTTTATGTACTGATTGTCAAATTCATAACAAAACTACGTATTTATTTTCATATAATCATACATTTTCTACGTATAAATACTTAATTTTGATTCGTAGTATTAAAATAGAAGCAAATGAAGACTATTGTAGTTATTGGAAATGGAATGGTAGGGTATAAGTTTTGTGAAAAATTTGTAGCTCATGCTGATTATAAAAAATATAAACTAGTAGTTTTTGGAGAAGAGCCAAGACCAGCATATGATCGTGTACATCTTAGTGAATTTTTTGAAAATCAAGATGCTAAAGCATTAGAGATGGCACCGGCAGAATGGTATACAGAAAATAATATTGAATTAATTGTAGATGAACGAGTATCTGACATACATAGAACAAGTAAAGAAATTACTACGGTTAAAGATCGTAAGTTTTCTTATGACTATTTAGTGTTAGCAACAGGGTCTTCTGCTTTTGTTCCTCCAATAAAAGGAGTAGAGAAAGAAGGTGTTTTTGTATATAGAACAATAGAAGACTTAGAAGGCATGTTGGCTTATGCCGCTAAAGTAAAGAAAGAAAATCCAGAAGCTAGAGCTGCTGTACTTGGCGGAGGCTTGCTTGGATTAGAAGCTGGTAAAGCTGTTATGGACATGGGGCTGGAGCCCCATATTGTTGAATTTGCCCCAAAGCTAATGCCAAGGCAATTAGATTCTAGAAGTAGTCAAGTACTACAATTAAAATTGGAATCTATTGGACTAAATATACATTTGAGTAAAGCTACTAATCAAATTTTAGGGGAAGGCACTATTACAGGAATGGAGTTTGGTGAAGATGATATGTTACCTGTAGATATGCTAATAGTTTCTGCTGGTATTCGTCCTCGTGATGAACTTGGAAAATCATGTAACTTAAAAATGGGAGTTCGTGGTGGAATTGTTGTCAATAATAAAATGCAGACATCGGATCCAGAAATATACGCTATAGGTGAGGTTGCCCTGTATAATCAAATGATTTACGGTTTGGTAGCACCAGGTTATGATATGGCCGGTGTAGCTGTAGCTCAAATTATGGGAGAAGAAACTGTAATGCCAGGTGAAATAGATATGTCTACCAAATTAAAACTTATTGGAGTAGATGTTGCTAGTTTTGGAGAACCATTTATGCCGGCCTCTAAAGGACATTCTATAATATTTGAAAATAAAACACAGCATTTATATAAAAGGATTAATGTTAGTTTAGATGGAAAATCTCTACTAGGTGGTATTTTGGTTGGTGATGCAGCTGACTATAGCATGTTACACCAAATATATTTAAACGGAATGGCTATTCCTGAAGACCCAGCACAGTTAATTTTACCCGCAGGTGAGGGTGGGGGATCATTCGGTGATGTAATGGACCTACCGGATGAAGCTCAGATATGTTCTTGTGAGAGTGTTACTAAAGGGCAAATTTGCGGTGTTATCGAAAGTGGTGAAGCTGCCGATTTAGCTGATGTAGTTGGTTGTACAAAGGCAGGTACCGGCTGTGGCGGTTGTAAACCAATGGTTAAGGATCTTACCGAGGCTACTTTAAAATCATTAGGAATAGAAGTTAAAGATTCTATTTGCGAACATTTTGACCTTAATCGACAGGATTTATATAAGATTATTCAGGTAAAAGGATATAAAAAATTTAATGAAGTATTAGACAACCACGGTAACGGTGGTCATGGATGTGAACTTTGTAAACCCGTAGTAGCTTCTTTAATGGCAACAATTAATGCTGATACTGCTAATGAAGAATATGCGATTCAAGATTCTAACGATAGATTTTTAGCTAACATCCAACGTAATGGAACTTATTCTATTGTACCGCGTATTCCTGGTGGTGAAATTACTCCCGATAAGCTAATCGCTTTAGGAGAAATTGCTAAAAAATATGATTTATATACCAAAGTAACAGGTGGTGTTCGTATCGATTTATTCGGGGCAACTTTAAATCAACTACCCATAATTTGGAAAGAATTAATTGACCATGGTTTTGAAAGTGGACATGCTTATGGTAAATCTTTACGAACGGTAAAAACGTGCGTTGGATCTACCTGGTGTCGCTACGGTATGGATGAGAGTGTAAGCTTTGGTATTGAACTTGAGAATAGGTATCGCGGTATACGTGCCCCACACAAAATTAAAGGAGGAGTATCTGGATGTATTCGTGAATGTGCCGAAGCACGTGGAAAAGATTTTGGACTAATTGCCGTTGAAGGTGGATGGAATCTTTATGTAGGAGGAAATGGTGGAGCAACACCAAGACATGCTGAGTTATTAGCAGAACAGATTGATAACCAAACTGTAATTAAATATATAGACCGTTATTTAATGTTCTATATGCGTACTGCAAAGCCATTACAAAGAACTGCTGCTTGGCAAGATAGGCTAGAAGGAGGAATGGAATTCTTAAAAGAGGTTATCATTGAAGACAAATTAGGCATTGCTGATGATTTAGAAAAAGAAATGCAAACCTTAGTAAATAAATTTGAATGTGAGTGGACACAAGCTATAAACGATCCTGAAATGATGAAACGTTTTAGTCACTTTGTAAATAGTGAAGAAGAAGATGACAACTTGGTTTTCGTACCAATGAGAGAACAAAAAATGCCTGAACCTTGGAATTAATAAAACAGCTTAAAATTAAATACAATGGAAGATGTTCTAAATAAATATAAAACTACTAAGTTAAACGATGTTAATATTTGGTTTAAAGCTGCTCCAGTAACTGCTTTTCCAAAAGATGGAGGTGCTTGTATTAAATATAAAAATTTGCAAATTGCAGTTTTTAATTTCGAAAGATTAAACACCTGGTATGCAACCCAAAATTTATCACCTGAAAAACAAGAAATGGTTCTTAGTAGAGGTATGATAGGCGATTACAAAGGAACACCAATGATTGCTTGTCCACTTCATAAAAAAACTTTCTCTTTAGAAACTGGCGAAAATTTAAACGGTAATTTAGACCCGATAGCAGTTTATCCGGTTAAAATAGAAAATGACTTTGTGTATGTAGGCTTTTCTGAATAGTTTTGAGTAAAATAGAATACCATGACAAATTCGGAAAAAATGCAACGGGCTTTTGAACTTTTTGATGTTGCAAATTCAAAAGATCCAAATACTGAGGTTTATAAAGATAAGAGTTATCCTAAAGAATTGTTGTATGCTGTTCGGATGACCGAACAGTTAAATGCATTTGAAAAAAATGCTTCCGAACCTTTACAATTAACAGCTCGATGTCAACATATTTGTCGATGGGAAATTCCGAGGGAATCCTATGATATGAATAGGGAGGGTTATTTGCGTTGGAGACAAGAATTGAAAAAATTTCATGCTAATAAGGCACAAAGTATTCTTGAAGAAGTTGGTTATTCGGAAGAAATAATTACTAAGGTTAAGTTTCTACTAGAGAAAAAACAATTGAAGAAGAACGAAGAAACCCAAACATTAGAAGATGTGGTATGCTTAGTTTTTCTAGAATATTATTTTGAACCATTTGCAGCAAAACATCCCGAAGAAAAAACTATAGATATTCTTCAAAAGACTTGGCGTAAAATGTCAGATAAAGGTCATGAAGCTGCTTTAAAACTTCCGCTTTCTAAAAGTGCAGTAGCTTTAGTTTTGAAAGCAATTTCTTAACAATATGTATGCAAGATAGCAATCAACACGACTCATTAGACACTAGCACTTTTCTTCGAGTACGAAAGTGGTATCTTTTGGCGTTAGCGGCTATTGCTATAACTATAATAATTGCTAACCTATTAATCCAATCGCATTTAAATTCACAGTTGAGCGATTCTCGCGTTATCAATGTAGCAGGTTTCCAACGAGCATTTAGTCAAAAATTGGTTAAGGAAATTTTACTTTTGGATGAAACTCCTTCTTTTGAAAAAAAGCAACTTATTTTATCAGAAATTGAAAAAACACTTGTTGTTTGGAAAGCTTCGCATTTGGGCCTTCAATCTGGAAGTGATGAGTTAAACCTACCTGAAGAAAAGGATCCAGAAATTTTATCTCTTTTTACAACGCTAGACCCACATCACCAGGCGATGGTTGTAGCTGCGGAGAAAATTTTGTCCGAGCAAGATACCTCGAGTATTAATTTTATTCATCAGAAGGATATCCTTTTAAAAAATGAGCGTGAATTTTTACGATTAATGAATGATATTGTAAATAAATATGATTTAAGAAGTAATGCCAAACTTCAAAATTTAAAGCAAAAAGAATATTGGCTTTTGGGATTGTCGCTATTGATTTTGTTACTAGAGATACTTTTTATTTTTAAACCTCTTTCCGTTCAAATTCGAAAAACCATCTCCAATTTAATGCAAAGTGAGTCTAAATCAGTTACTAAATCTAAAAAGATAGAAACACTATTAATTGAAAAAGAAAAGTCGTTAAAGGAATTACAAGAGCTAAATTTTGTAATTGATAATGCTGCACTTTTTGCTAGTGCACGTGCAGATGGTAGTATTGTATTTATAAGTAAAAAGTTCCTTAATTTATTGGGTGTTGAAAGGGAACAATTAAATAAACCTTTATCAGAATTATTAACTACAGATGAAGGACAACAACGTTATTTAAAAGAAGTATTAAAGAATAATCGCAAGAATAATATTAGAAATGAAGAAATTGAGATTACTACACCTAGCGAAGATAATATTTGGCTAGATATTTCTATTATTCCAATGCATCAGGCAAGCAAGCAACAAAGTATTTTAATTTTATGTTCAGATATTACCGAGCGAAAACAAAATCAATTGAAATTAGAGCAATTGACACAGCAGAGTTTTGAGGAACGTATGTATCAGAAAAAATTGCAGGCAAGTCAAATTGTAGAGGGACAAGAAGAAGAACGAAAGCGGATAGCTAAGGATATACACGATGGAATCGGACAAATGTTGACAGCATTACGTTTTAATATAGAATCGATTGATATTTCCAATAAAGAAAAAACAGTTGAAAAAATAGCCTATTTAAAGGATCTTACTGCCGATTTAATTAAAGGTGTACGTACTGCAACTTTTAATCTTACGCCACCAGAATTAAGTGATCATGGTATTTTTCCAGCATTGCAAAAGATGACATTAGAGTTGGCCAAACTTACGGGTAAAACCATTTTATTCGAAAATAAGATTGAAGAGAATATGCGTTTTGATTCTTTGGCTGAAACTAACATTTACAGAGTTACCCAAGAAGCTGTTAATAACGCAATTAAGTATGCACAGTCCAATTATATTTTAGTTAGTATTAAGTATAGTAATGATATTTTAAGCGTAATTGTTGATGATGATGGTAAGGGTTTTAATACATCAATATTAAGTGAGGTTCCTAAGAATAATAGTGAAGGTGGAATGGGACTTTTCTTTATGAAAGAACGTATAAGTTATATTAACGGTCGTTTGTTTATTAACTCTATATTGGGGCAGGGAACTAAAGTGACCATTAATTATAAAATACAAGAAAAGGAAGCATAAAATGGTACAAAATCAATTATATCCGGTTTTTTTAAAAGTATCACAATTGAATATTTTAATTGTAGGTGGTGGAAATGTCGCACATGAGAAATTGACCTTTCTTTTAAAGTCTAGTCCTAATGCAAATGTAGAAATGGTATCGCCGATGTATCGAGATGTAACTATTGAATTAGCAAAAGAATTTAATATTCAGATGCATTTAGATAGTTACGATTCAAAATATTTAGAAAATAAACATATGGTGATAGCTACTACTGATATTGTTACTGTTAATGAGCAAGTTTATCACGATTGTAGGTCGCAACATATTTTGGTAAATGTAGCTGATAACCCTCCATTTTGCGATTTTTATATGGGTGGTATAGTTACTAAAGGTAATGTGAAAGTTGCCATTTCAACCAATGGAAAATCGCCAACAACTGCGAAGCGTTTGCGTCAATTTTTTGAAGATGTAATACCTGAAAATATTGATGATTTGGTGCAAAACTTAAATGAATATAGAAAAACTATTAAAGGTGATTTTGAACAAAAAGTGGAAACCCTTAATGAGTTTACCAAAGGCTTAGTGAATAAAAAAGACGATAATGAAAATTAGAATTAAAGGGAATTCAATAAGATATAGATTAACCCAATCGGACGTGAAAACCTTTTGTGAAAATGGTTATTTTGAAGAGCGGACTCAGTTTATTGAGAATACTTTTATTTATTCCATAAAGATTTCAGATTTAATAGATAACATTGAAGGACATTTTAGGTCTAATAAAATAGAATTAATTATTTCTCAAACCTTACTGGGGGAGTGGGCCACCGATGAAAAAGTGGGATTCAATTTTAACTATAAACTTACTAATGGTGAAATTCTTTCTATACTAATTGAAAAAGATTTTACTTGTTTAGATAACACTATTGAAGATCAATCTGATAATTATCCGAATCCTAAATTGCAATAAATAAATAGAGCCTCTTTGGTTTAAAATGCCCTTAGGTCACTATTAATCGATGCACTTTTGTTGTCATTTTTTTCAATCTTGTTTAAAGGAGATAAATAAATAATATTATTTAAAGAGGGTTTGCTTGGCCTTTGACCAATTTGAATGCCTATTCGATTGTTTAAATAGTTCTCTTTATAAAACACCATTCTGTGCTGATTGTTGCAGGGGAGTTTTAAAGTATAATAACCATTTGCATCCGTTTCAAAAGTAAAGTTAACTTTGTTAGATATTGAGTTTAATTGAATATGCGCATTAGCAATTGGCTCTTTTGTACTTTCATCTAATACGTAACCTGAATATATCTGAAAAGCTACCACTTCTTTTGTAATAAGTTGATAAATATCATTATCACCATGGCCACCAACTCTATTTGATGTAAAGTATGCATTATTTCTACCGCTCTCAGCAATGTATGAGAAATCATCCATAGCACTATTTACTGGTGAACCCATATTTAAAGGAGTTGAATACTCTAACTTGGAAATTGCCCGCGAACTAAAAATGTCAAGTCCACCCATACCATAATGAGCATCTGAAGCGAAAAATAATTGTTGGCCTTGTACAAAAGGATAATCCTCTCTGCCCGCAGTATTAATTTTTGAACCTAAATTTATAGGGGCAGAAATAACATCACCATTATTGTTTAAGGTAACTTTATAGATATCACTTTCTCCAAAACCACCAGGCATATTAGACGAGAAATACAAATCTTTACCGTCAGCACTTATTGATGGATGGTTAAAAGAATAATTATCATTATTAAAGCTAAGAACTTTAATATTTGTGAGCTCATTGTTACGAATTGTTGCACGTAAAATTTGTTGGTTGGTTACATTTTCTGCGCCAACGTTAGTATCACTATTTCTTGTAAAATATACGGTCTTACTATCTCTTGAAAAAGTCAAAGAAGGTACAAATGTGGAATCTGTAATAATATTTGAAAAGTGACCATCACTTGTAACTGAATCTTGAGCGATTATAAACAAATCATAATTGTCATTCTCTTTTTCTCTTGACGAGATAAATAATAATCCATCTTTATTTATTGCAGGACTAAAATCAGACTTAGCACCATTAAATGGTAAATTAACTAATGTAGAATTTTCGTTTTTTCTTCTTTGATTATTTAGGTGTTTTTTCTGCGTTAGAATCAAATTTAATTGTTCTTTACCCTCATAAAAATTAATTAGTATTTCATCAGCTTTTCTAATTTGTCTATTTGCTTTTAAACATTCAACTAATTTAATTATATAGTTTTCTTCAAGTGCTCCTTGTTGTAAATCATATAGTTTTAAATACCATATGCCAGCTTCGGAATACTTATTAATATTAAAATAACTATCGGCCATGTGCTGTAATACATGCGCCGAAGGTTCAACGTTTGTTTTTATTATTTCTCCATATAATACAATGGCTTTTTCAAAATGATATGTATTAAATTGAATATCAGCTTCAATTAATAAATCTTCAACAGATTTTTTGTGAAGGTCTGTTTTTATTGAAGTTTCACTGTGTGTAAGTTTTGCGTGAATAGGTTTTGCACAAATAGAACTAACCACAAATAGGTTGAAAAAAAGTAGGATACGAATATTAAAAAAAATGGAAAACTTCATTATTTTAGTATTACAAGATTGGGTTCTATATTAACCATTATAGTACATTATTTATTGGAATGTGTTGTTCGTCTATTCGACGAAATGCCCATTTCATTCGTTGAATTACAAATCATTTTTTTATACGCCGATGAACTACAACATGGAAATTCTATTCTAGAATTTATAATTTATTGCTATCAGTGAGACGTTATTATTTGTAGTGTAAAAATAGGAGTATATCAAATTCGATTATGGAAAAATAGAATTTAATATCAATTGTTTTTAAACAGGATTTGTACCTCTAATATTTAGATTGTATAGGTGCTTTAATATGTGATTTCACTAGCTATCGAAGGTAAGTCTATAAAGATAGTTTTAAATGGGTTTGGATACGTTTTAAAACGTAAAAATGGCAAAAACATATTATTTATGTCTTTACCATTTAAACTGAGGGAAATTGTTTTAAAGTTAAGATGTAATTTGCTGTTTTTTATATTCCAAATACAACAAATTCGTTTTTTTATTTTGCGTTGTTTATTCTGTTATTCTCGCCATGTTTCGAAACAATAATGAAATTGGAACGCCTGTTTAATAAATGTTCTTGTTCGTTACATTGAACTCCATTTGCACATTTATTTTTAAGTTGTGTTTCTCCGTATCCATTAGCACTTTCTATACGGTAACTTGCAACCCCTTGTGTTTTTAGATATCTACTTGTCGATTTAGCTCTAGCGTCTGATAATTGTAAGTTATAGCTATCAGTTCCTCTAGAATCTGTATGCGATTCTATCTTTATTTTTATATCAGGAAAATTTCGCATTGCAAATAAAACCTTTTCCAATTCAATTTCTGCTCTGGGAGTTATATCTGATTTATCGTAATCAAAATAAATCGGATCAACTTTTATTTTTTCAACATTACCTTCTTTTACAATTAAACTTTCGAAAGGCGTTAAATAAATAAGGTTATTTGTTGATGGCTGTTCCACATTTTCTCCAGTAACAATTTTCACGCTTTCTCTCGAAAACCCAGCTTTAAAGAAAAGCATATTGTTCGTTCTGTTACATGGTAATATTAAATTGTAATAGCCATTCTCATCGGTTCTAAGAATATGTATTTGTTCGTCGGTAGAATTACTAAGTTCTAAACTAGCTTGTGCTATAGGTTCGTTTGTACTCTTATTTAAAACGTAGCCCGAGTATTCTAAACATTCAACTGGTTTAACTTTCGAGAATCTATAAATATCATCATCTCCTTTTCCACCACGTCTATTAGAAGCTAAATAACCATTTCCTTTTTCCTTTTCACGAATAAAAGAGAAATCATCCATATTGCTATTTATAGGTTTTCCCATATTCATTGGCATGGAATAATCTGTTTTTGAAAAAATTACGGATCCAAAAACATCTAACCCTCCAAGTCCGTAATGACCATCTGATGAAAAATAAATGCGTTCATCTTGTATAAAGGGAAACATTTCTCGACCACGGGTGTTAATTGCCGGACCTAAATTCATAGGGTCTGAAAGTACATCGCCATTAGTATTTAACTCCACTACGTAAATATCACTTTCACCATAACCACCAGGCATATTTGAGGTAAAGTAAAGAAAGCGTCCATCGGGACTTAGTGCTGGGTGACCACAAGAATAATTTTTGCTGTTAAAACTCAATGAGGTTACATTCATCATCTCATTATTAACAATGGTCCCTCTTAATATTTCCATATTAGAAAGACCATCTTCATTAGTATTTAGCTTATTCTTGGTCTTTAAGTAGTTTCTAGTAAAGTATACAGTCTCTCCATCCCAAGAGAATGTAAGGGTTGCATCGTGATAGGCAGATTCTAAATTGTTCAAGAATTTTTCTGGGATATAGCTGCCATCATTTTCGTTTGTGATATACAAATCTAAATATGGTTGTTTGTTCCAGGGATATAATTCTCCGTTTGATTTGATAGTGTCACGCGCAGAAGCAAAAATTAATTTGTCGTTAAACTGAACTGGGGCGAAATCAGATTTCTTGCTATTAAAAGCTAAATTATCTACTTCGTATTTTTCTGCTTCTAATTCTAAACTATCTAAATATTTCTTTTGAGTCATTATTATATGCAAGCGATCTTTATCTGTGTAAAAGTCTTTCAATAAATTATCGGCTCGGTTATTTTCATTATCAGCTTTTAGGCATTGAACTAATTTTATGATATTTCCTTCTCCGAATTCTCTACCTTGAATTCTGTATAATTTTTCATACCATGGTTTTGCCAAAGTATATTCGTTAATATTAAAATAGCTAGCCGCTAAATTTTGCATAACATGTAAGGAAGGTCTATTTTTCTTTTCAGCCAATTGTTTATATAATACAATGGCTTTATCAAATTTAAAATCATTGAAAAACTCATCGGCTTTTGATTCTTTCGTTTGGGCAGATCCAATTAAGCAAAAGCCCATTAAAGTATATAGTAGTAGTTTTTTCATAGTTTTTTTATTTAGAAGAAACGTGGAGATAATGCTCTCTTTTTAGTATTGAATAAAGTGTACTTAAGAATAATCTCATGAGAGCCATCATTATAACTTTGAAGACCTGTTATGGAATAGTCGTAAGCATACCCCAAAAAGAAGCTTTTTGAAATATGGAAACCTGCTAAGGCACTTATGGCATCATCATATCGGTATGCAGCACCAACTGCAAATGTTTCTTTTATTAAAAAGTTTGCCGAAAAATCTAAAGTTAATGGGGCACCCGAAACGTGTTTGGTTAGTATAGTAGGTTTGAATTTTAAATTTTGTGATACATCAAATACATAACCTGCCATAAAATAATATTGACTTTTTCTATCGGTTACAGTCTCATCATTATCACTATATACCTGAGAGTTTAAAATATTGTTGGTAGAAACACCCATGTACCATCGATCACTATAGAAAAATGCACCCGCACCAAAAACTGGTCGTACTGTGCTGAGGTTTTCCATAAAAACTGGGTCTAAATTGTTTTCATAAGTACCTTTAGACCAGTCAATTTTTAAAACATCTAATCCAGCGTTAACTCCAAGTCCTAACTTGGTTTTATATCCAGTTTGAATATGATATGCAAAATTTGCATTTACATTTAAGTTATTAGAGGCTCCAATATTGTCATTAACAGCACTTATTCCAAGACCAATTCGGTCTTTAACTAAACCATTAACGGAAAAAGATTGAACTTTTGGTGCACCATCTAAATTCACCCATTGGGAGCGATGTAAAAGCAATGCTTCTAAATGTTCACTAGAACCTGTATAACCGGAGTTAATTACCGTTGTGTTATACATGTATTGAGTGTACTGTGGTGCTTGTTGCGCGAATGTGAACTGTGTAGCTGTAACGAATGCACAGAACATAATAAAATTCGCTATTTTATATATTGTTTTCATGTTTGGATATAATTTGGGTTGATTTGCTTTTTAAAATTGAATCGTTATCTAGCTAGTTGAAGCCAGCCTACGAGGTCTCGATCAATTTCAGGGATGTTGATTTTGTAGAAATAAGTGCCTGCTGGTAAGTGCTCACCACTTCTAAGAATTCCATTTACATTTGCTATACCATCCCAAGTGTTCTGGTAATTAACTGCGCTGAACACCATACTACCATTACGATTATAAATTTCTACTGTATTATCATAAACTTCAAGTCCGTCTACTTTGAAGAAATCATTATAACCATCATTATTTGGAGTAAACTCATTGTAAACTATTAGCGAAAATTCTTCACCTAAAACTTCTCCACAAGATACTGTTGCAATAGATTGACTAACACCGGAATCAGAGTTACAATTGGTACTGTCTGTATAGGAAAGATGTATTGATGTGTCTTGTAAGTCTGTCCATCTAACACTTACTGATTCATCAGTTAAAGTGCCACCTTCCGTTATAGTGCCGCCTGTTATAGTCCAAATGTAATTCTCTTTACCACTTAAGGCTGCATAAGTATAGTCTCTATTTAGACAAACATCTTCAAATTGACCAGACATCAATATTGGTTCATCATCACTTATGGCAACTGTAATGACTAATCTACTTGTACTTTCACAACCGTTTTGTGTTTGGGCAACATAGTAAGTTTCACCGTCAACTAGTGCGGTCGAAGGATTTAATTCATTGCCACCAGACATGCTGTCATAGAAAATTACATCTTGTTCATTTACTTGTATATCACCAACTACTGGACTAAGGCTTGCACAAAAAGTTTGATTAGCCGAATCGGTAGTAGGCGTTGGAACGCTTAAAATGTCAACTGTAATTTCTATTCTACTTATTACTGAAGTAGGGATGTCAATTAAACCAGCAACATAAACTTCACCATCCACTAAAGGTGTATTTGCATCTATTAATACATCACTTGTTAAGTTTTCGAAGAATACTATATCATCACGACTTACCTGTAAATCTGAAACAACAGCTAATTCTGTTTCGCAAAAGATCTGGGTTAAATTATCTGTAGGTAGTTCGGGTAAATCAATTGGTAAAAGTCCTGTTACCGTACAAACACCATTGGTAATTGTAGTTTCAATACCGGTGTTAACTGCATCGATTAAATCATTAGCATCTATATCAATATTAAAATCTAAATTGGCGTCAATTGCACCTCCACTAGTAATATTATTTAATGTTAATGATAATAAATCTCCAGCATTTACGTCACCAATAACATTACCTGTGAGGGATAAAGATGTATCACCGCCATAAATATTTACTAGATCATCTATATCAAGAATGGTATCAACCAAAATTGCAGCATCAAAATCAGAATCAACAACAGTGACTATTACTTCTTTGTAATCGCCCGGAGCATTTTCACACGATGCAGAAGCTTCAGTTATTTTTACATAATAGGTATACGGACTATTGATATCATCAAGGTTATTAATTCTTAAAGTACCATTAGAATCTATTGTATATGTTGCTCCGTTAGATACAAGACCATCTGTAATTTCATTGGTTCCATTTGGATCAAAATACCAAGAAAAAGTACCATCAATATCACTTGTTGGAATTAATGTGGCTTCACTAGAAGAACATACAGGAGATTGATTACCAGATACCTCAATGTCACCAGCCGTTGGTATATCTACAACATTAACGATTACTGGAATTCGAGCTGATTCTTGCGAACATGTAGTTTTCGCCGATGCCACATAAAATGTAGTATCTGTTGTTAGAGTTGGAGTTGTAAAGGTTTCTCCAGAATTAACAGTCGCTAGTAAGTTGCCATTTTCAGGAGCATCATACCATCTAATTTCTGTGTTCGTATCACCATCAGCTGTTGCAATTATAGTAGCAGCAGTATTATAACAGGTACTAACATTTTCAGCGCCACCATTTATTACTGGTGAGCTTGGACCTACAAATACTTCATGAATTTGAAGTTGTTGCTCTAGAGCTACATTTAATAAAGAGGATAATCTAATGGTTAATCTATCTACATTAGCGTCTGGATGTATTTCTATAGTTGCCATAGAATCATCTTGTAATAGCGTTAATACATCTAAGTTTATTAAACTTGAAAGATTATCGGTAAAAACTACATTATTAGTACCATTCTGACCTACTACTTCAATGTTATTTAAAACACCCGCTTGTAATAAAGAGGGGTCAGTTGATAATTGCAAATAAAAACTATCGTCTTCATGAGACGGAGTGTCAAAATATATTGTTTGTTCAATACTTGCAGCAACACCCAATATACCTAAACTAAGTTCAGAAAATGTACTAGGGTTTTGATCAATTGCAGCACCAGGGTTTGTAACACCAGCACCACCAATATTTAATAAGTCAAGGGTAATTCCATTACCACTAAAAGAGGTGTAATTTGGTGTTCCACAACTGCTAGAGCCACTGCTTGTATATGCACCAAATACATTTAAGGCTTTTGTGTTATTTAATCCTATAAGTGATCCAATACGATTGGTTATCTTAATTCTATCATAGTCTAATGATGGGGAAATTGCTAAAAAGTAATCGTCGTTTTGATCCGATACTATTCGTAAATCATCATTAGAAAATCCTATTGTTGAATTGGAGGCTCTACTAAGAACTGTTGTGCTCCCATTTTTGGCTTCAACAGAAAATTCTTGATTTCCTATTAGAAGTGTGCCTGTTATATTTGCTAACAAACCTCCTAAGCTACCACCAAGTAAACTAGGTAATAGGTCGTCTTCAGTTTCTATTTTTACATAACTGGTTTTGTTTGCAGAAATCGTTTGCGTAAATCCTAATTCAAGTTCTCCAGAATATGCGCCAATGCCCAGAGCGATTCCAGAGCTTGCCATAATTTCTGCGTTTGTGTTTAGATTTGTGTCTATTGAATTTGCTGAAGCGTTAACCTGTTCTTCATTAATGATTGTAGTTGCAAAATCTTTCGTTTGAGCACAAACTGAGCAAATTCCAAAAAATAAATTTGCGATTAATAAGGTGATTCGAATCTTTAAAGTAGTTGTAAGAACCATAGGCGGGGGTTTGTAGGTTTAGTCTTACGGTAACTATAAGAATTGAGTTTTATTTTAATAAATCGTATTTTCTTTAGCTGAAATGCACATTTTTTTCGATGAAATGCATAATCCTATGTTTAATTAGGGATGAAATACACTGTTGAATTTTATTTAATATTCGAAATTAAGAGCGTTTTTAAATCTATATTAGTGAAGCTTTTGAAAATTGAGAATATAAAAAAGCCCCCTTTTGTTTCAAGAAAGAGGGCCTAAAAAAATAAGCTAATCGTTTAATTTGTTTGTCTAAGTTGGTTTTAATTTTAGTTGAAAAACAATTGTGTGAAATATAATACTCCGTTTGCATCAGCAGTAACACTA
>NZ_JBDVFA010000096.1:0-25700 GCF_039941195.1 Aurantibacter sp.
ACTAAGATTAAAATTCATTTAAAATGGCAAAGGAAACTTTTGATCGTTCCAAACCGCACTTAAATATTGGTACTATTGGACACGTAGATCACGGTAAAACTACATTAACTGCTGCTATTACTACGGTATTAGCAAATGCAGGGCTTTCTGAATTGAGAAGTTTCGATTCTATCGATAACGCTCCTGAGGAAAAAGAAAGAGGTATTACTATTAACACATCGCATGTTGAGTATCAAACTGCAAATCGTCACTATGCACACGTTGACTGTCCTGGTCACGCGGATTATGTAAAAAACATGGTTACAGGTGCAGCGCAGATGGATGGTGCTATTCTTGTTGTTGCGGCAACTGATGGTCCTATGCCACAAACTCGTGAGCACATTCTTTTAGGTCGCCAGGTTGGTATTCCTAGAATTGTTGTTTTCATGAATAAAGTTGACATGGTTGACGATGAGGAGCTTTTAGAGCTTGTTGAAATGGAAATCAGAGAATTGTTATCATTTTATGAGTATGATGGTGATAATGGACCTGTTATCGCTGGTTCTGCTCTTGGTGCACTTAATGGTGAGCAAAAATGGGTAGATACAGTTATGGAATTAATGGCAGCTGTTGATGATTGGATCGAGCTTCCAAAAAGAGATGTTGATAAAGATTTCTTAATGCCTGTTGAAGATGTATTTACTATTACAGGTCGTGGTACTGTTGCAACTGGTCGTATTGAAACTGGTGTAGCTAATACTGGTGATGCGGTTGATATCATTGGTATGGGTGCTGAGAAGTTAGCTTCTACAGTAACTGGTGTTGAAATGTTTCGTAAAATATTAGATAGAGGTGAAGCTGGTGATAACGTTGGTATCTTGTTAAGAGGTATTGAGAAAACGGATATCAAAAGAGGTATGGTTATCTGTAAGCCAGGTTCTGTAACTCCACATGCTAAATTTGAAGCTGAGGTTTACATCCTTAAAAAAGAAGAAGGTGGTCGTCATACACCATTCCATAACAACTATCGTCCGCAGTTCTATGTTAGAACTACAGATGTAACTGGTACTATTAATTTGCCAAGTGGTGTTGAGATGGTTATGCCAGGTGACAACCTTACTATAATTGTTGATTTGCTTCAGCCTATCGCATTAAGCGTTGGTCTTCGTTTTGCTATCCGTGAAGGTGGTAGAACAGTAGGTGCTGGTCAGGTTACTAAGATTTTAGATTAAGATTATATAAGATAGTTTATATTAAGGGTGTCCGCCGCAAGGCGGATACCTTTCAATGTAAATAAATACGGGTGTAGCTCAGTTGGTAGAGCACTGGTCTCCAAAACCAGGTGTCGGGAGTTCGAGTCTCTCCTCCCGTGCAAAAACCCAAAGTGGTTGTTTGGATGTTTTTCTTTAAGTTTTTGAGGAAAAATTTCAAATTAAAAAAAATATTAAAACACTAGATATGTTCACCTATATTAAAGAGTCTATAGACGAATTAAAGAATAATGTTACTTTGCCTCCAAAGGCGGAGTCAACTAATTTAATGGTTGTAGTAGCTGTTTTTTCTATAATTTTCGCTTTGGCTACATGGGGTGTTGATTCGCTTTTTGCTAAATTGGTGAAATTGTATTTTAATAACATATTAAACTAAAAGTCACTATGTCTGAAGTGTTAGAGAAAAAATGGTATGTAGTTAGAGCTGTCAGTGGCCAAGAGAATAAAATTAAAGGCTATATTGAAAGCGAAGTAGAACGTCATGGTTTTTCTGATTATTTAGAGGATGTTTTAGTGCCGACTGAAAAAGTTGTGCAAATAAGAAACGGAAAGAAGATAAATAAAGAGCGTGTTTATTTTCCGGGTTATATTATGATTAAGGCAAATTTGGCCGGTGAAATGATTCACATCATAAGGTCTATTACAAACGTTATTGGTTTTTTAGGTGAAACAAAAGGAGGGGATCCTGTTCCGCTAAGAAAAACAGAAGTTAATAGAATGCTTGGTAAGGTTGATGAGTTAGCAGTTAGTACAGATGCAGTAGCAATACCGTTTGTGTTTGGTGAAACTGTTAAGGTAATAGACGGACCATTTAACGGTTTTAATGGAACTGTTGAAAAAATTAATGAAGAAAAACGTAAGCTTGAGGTAATGGTTAAGATTTTCGGAAGAAAAACACCATTAGAATTAAGTTACATGCAAGTAGAAAAAATATAAGGCCATTTATAGTAAATGGTTAAAAATAATTGTTACATAGTTATAAGTTGTGTTGCTTCCAATAACACAATTTGAATTTAATTTAAAACAATGGCAAAAGAAGTAGGTAAAGTAGTTAAACTACAAGTTAGGGGAGGTGCAGCGAATCCATCGCCACCGGTTGGACCCGCCTTAGGTGCTGCTGGTGTTAACATTATGGAATTCTGTAAGCAGTTTAATGCGCGTACACAGGATAAACCAGGTAAAGTTTTACCAGTTGTTATCACGGTTTACAAAGACAAGTCATTTGACTTTCTAGTAAAAACACCGCCAGCGGCAGTTCAACTTTTGGAAGCAGCTAAGATTAAAAAAGGATCTGGCGAACCTAACCGAGTAAAAAATGGAAGTGTTTCCTGGGATCAGGTTAAAACTATAGCTGAAGATAAAATGGTAGACTTAAATGCGTTTACTGTAGAGTCAGCTATGAGCATGATTGCGGGTACTGCAAGGTCAATGGGCCTTAAAGTAGCAGGAAAAAGACCTTTTTAAAATCTTATAAAGCAATTTAAATGGCAAAGTTGACAAAAAAGCAAAAAGAGGCGCAGTCTAAAATCGAGAAAGATAAACTTTACTCGATTGAGGAGGCTTCAGCTTTGGTAAAAGAAATTACCAATGCGAAGTTTGATGCGTCTGTTGATATTGCGGTTCGTTTAGGAGTAGATCCTAGAAAAGCGGATCAAATGGTTCGTGGTGTTGTTACACTACCGAACGGAACTGGTAAAGATGTCAAAGTATTGGCGTTGGTTACACCTGATAAAGAAGCAGAAGCTACTGAAGCTGGAGCTGATTTTGTTGGATTAGATGAGTATTTGGATAAAATTAAGGGCGGTTGGACAGATGTTGATGTTATCATCACAATGCCAAGTGTTATGGGTAAATTAGGACCATTGGGACGTGTTTTAGGACCAAGAGGTTTAATGCCAAATCCAAAAACTGGAACGGTTACTATGGATGTTGCTAAAGCAGTATCTGAAGTTAAAGCCGGTAAAATTGATTTCAAAGTGGATAAGACAGGTATTGTGCATGCAGCTATAGGAAAGGCTTCTTTCTCAGCAGATAAAATTGCTGGTAATGCTATAGAGCTTCTTGAAACTTTAAATAAATTGAAACCATCTTCGGCAAAAGGTATTTACATGAAAAGTATTTTTATGTCTAGTACAATGAGCCCAAGTATTCAATTAGATCCTAAGACAGTATAACTGATAGTCAAATAATTTAATCATGACAAAAGAAGAAAAAGGAGTCGTAATAGAAGATTTGACAAAGCAGTTAGCTGAAAGTTCGATTATATATCTTGCCGATATTTCAGGTTTAGATGCTCAAACAACCTCTGATTTAAGAAGAGCTTGTTTTAAATCGAATATACAACTGTCTGTAGTCAAAAATACACTTCTAGCGAAAGCTATGGATGCTGCTGAAAAGGATTTTGGCGAGCTTCCAGATGTATTGAAAGGAAACACTTCACTGATGTTCTCTGAAGTTGGTAATGGTCCAGCTAAGGTGATAAAGAATTTCAGAAAGAAATCCGAAAAACCCTTATTAAAAGGTGCTTTTATTGAAGAAGCTATTTATGTAGGGGATGATATGTTAGATACTCTTGCAAGTATCAAATCTAAAGAAGAAATGATTGGAGAAATCATTGGATTGTTACAATCTCCAGCTAAGAATGTTATCTCTGGACTTAAATCTAGTGGTGGTAAACTTGCAGGTATTCTTAAGACATTATCAGAACGATAATTTGCGCACTAAAAACAATTATATTTTAAAATTTTATTAAACGATAGAAAAATGGCAGATTTAAAAGATTTCGCAGAACAGTTGGTTAACTTAACCGTAAAAGAGGTTAATGAATTGGCTGATATATTAAAAGAAGAGTATGGTATCGAGCCTGCTGCTGCAGCTGTAGCTGTTGCTGCTGGTGGTGGTGCTGAAGGTGGCGAAGCTGCTGAAGAAAAATCAGAATTTGACGTAATTTTGAAAGCAGCTGGTGCTTCTAAATTAGCTGTTGTTAAATTGGTGAAAGAATTAACAGGTCTTGGCTTAAAAGATGCTAAAGATATCGTTGATAGTGCACCAAAAGCAGTTAAAGAAGGTGTAGCTAAAGATGAAGCTGAAGGTATCAAAAAATCTTTAGAAGAAGCAGGAGCAGAAGTTGAGCTTAAGTAATAGCGACAACTAATAGCACATTATTGGTTTAGGTCTTTCCATGATTTTGGATAGACCTAAATCTATTTATAAGTATTACATCTACGCAAAGTAGATTACCAATTAATATTCACGATCAAAATTTTATCATAGATGTTGACAAAACAGACTGAAAGAATAAATTTTGCATCCGCTAAGAACACTCCGGAATATCCGGATTTCTTAGACATTCAGATTAAATCATTTCAAGACTTCTTTCAACTTGAAACAAAATCTGACGAAAGGGGCAATGAAGGATTATATAATACCTTCATGGAAAACTTCCCGATTACGGACACTAGAAATCAGTTCGTACTCGAATTTTTAGACTACTTTATAGATCCTCCAAGATACTCAATTCAAGAATGTATTGAGCGTGGATTGACACATAGCGTTCCATTGAAGGCTAGATTAAAGTTGTACTGTACAGACGAAGAACATGAAGATTTCGAAACTATTGTACAAGATGTATATTTAGGTACTATACCTTATATGACACCTAGTGGTACTTTCGTTATCAATGGTGCTGAACGTGTGGTAGTATCGCAGTTGCATAGGTCTCCAGGGGTTTTCTTTGGACAATCATTCCATGCAAATGGAACTAAATTATATTCTGCAAGAGTAATACCTTTTAAAGGTTCTTGGATAGAATTTGCTACGGATATCAATGGTGTAATGTTTGCATACATTGACCGTAAGAAAAAATTACCAGTAACAACACTTTTCAGAGCTATTGGTTTTGAAAGAGATAAGGATATTTTGGAAATCTTCGATTTATCAGAAGAAATTAAAGTATCTAATGCCGGATTGAAAAAAGTCTTAGGTCGTAAATTAGCGGCACGTGTTTTAAATACTTGGCACGAAGATTTTGTTGATGAAGATACAGGTGAAGTTGTCTCAATTGAAAGAAATGAAATCGTACTTGATCGTGATACGATTTTAGAAAAAGAACATATTGAACAAATAATCGAAGCTGATGTAAAATCAGTTCTTCTGCATAAAGATAATAATGGACAATCGGATTATTCGATTATTCATAATACATTACAAAAGGATCCAACGAACTCAGAAAAAGAGGCCGTTGAACATATTTATCGTCAATTACGTAACGCTGAGCCGCCCGATGAGGAAACTGCTCGTGGTATTATAGATAAATTATTCTTTTCTGATCAACGTTACAACTTAGGTGAAGTTGGCCGTTATAGAATGAATAAGAAATTACAATTGGATATTGGAATGGACAAGCAAGTCTTGACCAAAGAAGATATCATCACAATTATTAAATATTTGATTGAACTTATCAATTCTAAAGCAGAAATTGATGATATTGATCACCTTTCTAACCGTCGTGTTCGTACTGTTGGAGAACAACTTTCATCTCAGTTTGGTGTAGGTCTTGCTCGTATGGCGAGAACTATTCGTGAACGCATGAATGTACGTGATAATGAGGTGTTTACACCTATTGACTTAATTAATGCTAAGACATTGTCTTCAGTAATTAATTCATTCTTTGGTACTAACCAGTTATCTCAGTTTATGGATCAAACAAATCCATTAGCAGAAATAACACATAAAAGAAGATTGTCTGCCCTTGGGCCAGGTGGTCTTTCTCGTGAAAGAGCTGGTTTCGAAGTACGTGATGTTCACTATACACACTACGGAAGATTATGTCCAATTGAAACTCCTGAAGGTCCGAATATTGGTTTGATTTCTTCATTAGCAGTATTTGCTAAGGTGAATCCAATGGGCTTTTTAGAAACACCTTATCGTTCTGTAAAGAATGGGAATGTGGATACTGAAAATTTCAGATATTTAAGTGCTGAAGAGGAAGAAGGAATGAAAATTGCTCAGGCAAATATTCCTTTAAAAGACAATGGTGATATTAAAAATGATAAGGTAATTGCTCGTGAAGAGGGTGATTTCCCAGTAGTTGATCCTAATGAGATTAATTATACTGATGTTGCACCAAATCAAATTGCATCTATTTCTGCATCCTTAATTCCATTCTTGGAACATGATGATGCAAACCGTGCTTTGATGGGCTCTAACATGATGCGTCAAGCTGTTCCATTATTACGTCCACAATCTCCAATTGTTGGTACTGGTTTGGAAAGACAAGTTGCATCTGACTCTAGAGTTTTAATAAATGCTGAAGGCGATGGTACAATTGAGTATGTAGATTCTCAGAAAATTACTATTAAGTATGATAGAACTGATGCAGAGCGCTTAATTAGCTTTGAAGATGATTCTAAAACGTATCAGCTAGTTAAGTTTAGAAAAACTAACCAAGGAACTAGCATTAACTTGAAGCCTATTGTAAGAAGAGGTGATAAAGTAAAAAAAGGTCAAGTTCTTTGTGAAGGTTATGCAACTGAAAAAGGTGAATTGGCGTTAGGTAGAAACTTAACGGTTGCGTTTATGCCTTGGAAGGGTTATAACTTTGAAGATGCAATTGTAATCTCAGAAAAAGTTGTACGTGAAGATATCTTTACTTCTATACATGTTGATGAGTATTCTCTTGAAGTGCGAGATACGAAATTAGGTGCAGAAGAATTAACTCATGATATTCCTAATGTTTCTGAAGAGGCAACAAAGGATCTTGATGAGAATGGTATGATTCGCATTGGTGCGGAAGTAAAACCTGGTGATATTTTAATTGGTAAGATTACTCCAAAAGGAGAATCTGATCCAACTCCGGAAGAAAAATTACTTCGTGCAATATTTGGTGATAAAGCTGGTGACGTTAAAGATGCTTCTTTAAAAGCTTCGCCATCACTTAGAGGTGTTGTTATTGAGAAGAAATTGTTTTCTCGTTCTGTAAAAGATAAAAGAAGACGTTCTGAAGATAAAGAAGAATTGAACAAGCTTGAGCTTGAATATGAAGTTAAGTTCCAAGAGCTTAAAGATATATTGCTTGATAAATTATTTACATTGGTAGGTGGTAAAACATCGCAAGGTGTAATGAATGATCTAGGTGAAGAGGTTCTTCCAAAAGGAAAGAAGTATACTCAGAAAATGCTTAACTCAGTTGATGATTATGCGCATTTAGTTGGTGGAAGTTGGACTACAGATAAGTCGACTAACTCTGCTGTTGCTGATTTACTTCACAACTACAAGATTAAGTTGAATGACCTTCAAGGAAATTTAAGAAGAGATAAGTTTACAATATCGGTAGGTGATGAATTACCTGCAGGTATTATGAAATTAGCTAAGGTTTATGTAGCTAAAAAACGTAAACTTAAAGTAGGTGATAAAATGGCGGGCCGTCACGGAAACAAAGGTATAGTTTCAAGAATTGTACGTCATGAAGATATGCCATTCTTAGAGGACGGAACTCCTGTTGATATTGTATTGAATCCACTTGGTGTACCTTCTCGTATGAACATCGGACAGATATATGAAACTGTTTTAGGTTGGGCAGGTTTAAAACTTGGAAAGAAGTTTGGAACTCCAATTTTTGATGGTGCTACCTTAGATCAAATCAATGGTTACACAGATGAAGCTGGTATTCCAAGATTTGGTCATACATATCTTTTTGATGGTGGAACTGGTCAGCGTTTTGATCAACCTGCAACGGTTGGTGTTATTTACATGTTGAAATTAGGACACATGGTAGATGATAAAATGCACGCTCGTTCTATTGGTCCTTATTCATTGATTACACAGCAACCACTTGGTGGTAAAGCACAATTTGGTGGTCAACGTTTTGGGGAAATGGAAGTATGGGCACTTGAAGCATATGGTGCTTCTGCTACATTACGTGAAATATTGACTGTGAAGTCAGATGATGTAATTGGTAGAGCTAAGACCTACGAATCAATCGTAAAAGGTGAAACAATGCCAGAACCCGGTTTACCGGAATCTTTCAACGTATTAATGCACGAACTTAAAGGTTTGGGCTTAGATATTAGATTGGAAGAATAGTTTTAGAACACACATTATAATTTAGTAGCATAGTATATTATGGCTAGAATAAACGATAATACCCCTCAAAAGAGGTTTGATAAAATTTCTATAGGCTTGGCATCACCAGAAGCAATTTTGGCAGAGTCAAGAGGAGAAGTTCTTAAACCTGAGACCATTAACTATAGAACTCATAAGCCTGAACGTGATGGTTTATTTTGTGAGCGCATCTTTGGCCCTGTAAAGGATTACGAATGTGCTTGTGGAAAATATAAGCGTATCAGATATCGAGGAATTGTTTGTGATCGATGTGGGGTAGAGGTAACTGAAAAGAAAGTAAGAAGAGATAGAGTAGGGCATATTAATTTGGTTGTCCCTGTAGCTCATATTTGGTACTTCCGTTCATTACCAAATAAAATTGGATATCTACTTGGATTACCATCCAAGAAATTAGATATGATTATCTATTATGAAAGATATGTAGTAATTCAACCAGGTATTGCAAAAGGTCCTGAAGGTGAAGAAGTTCAAAAAATGGATTTCCTTACTGAAGAAGAGTACCTAAATATCTTGGAAACAATTCCACCTGAAAATCAATATCTTGAGGATACAGATCCAAACAAATTCATCGCTAAGATGGGTGCAGAATGTTTGATTGATCTTTTAGCACGTATTGATTTAAAGGATTTATCTTATCAATTGCGTCACAAAGCAAATACAGAAACGTCAAAACAACGTAAAACAGAAGCTTTAAAAAGACTTCAGGTTGTTGAAGCTTTGCGCGAATCTCAAGATAATAGAGATAACAGACCTGAGTGGATGATAATGAAAGTGGTGCCTGTTATACCACCTGAATTACGTCCTTTAGTGCCATTGGATGGTGGTCGTTTCGCAACATCAGATTTAAATGATTTATACCGAAGAGTAATTATTCGTAACAATCGTTTAAAAAGATTAGTTGAAATTAAAGCTCCAGAAGTAATTCTTAGAAATGAGAAACGTATGCTTCAAGAAGCAGTAGATTCTCTTTTCGATAATACGAGAAAAGCCTCTGCAGTTAAAACTGAATCTAACAGACCTTTAAAATCACTTTCTGATTCATTAAAAGGTAAACAAGGTCGTTTCCGTCAGAACTTATTGGGTAAACGTGTTGATTATTCTGCTCGTTCAGTAATTGTTGTTGGACCGGAATTGAAGTTGTTTGAATGCGGTCTTCCAAAAGATATGGCTGCTGAATTATACAAACCTTTTGTAATTCGTAAGTTGATTGAAAGAGGTATTGTAAAGACCGTAAAATCAGCTAAGAAAATAATAGATAAAAAAGAGCCTGTTGTTTGGGATATTCTTGAAAATGTTTTGAAAGGTCATCCAGTTCTATTGAACAGGGCCCCAACATTACACCGTTTGGGTATTCAAGCATTCCAACCTAAATTAATTGAAGGTAAAGCGATACGTTTACATCCATTAGTATGTACTGCATTTAACGCGGATTTCGATGGGGATCAGATGGCTGTTCACTTACCTTTAGGACCGGAAGCTATATTGGAGGCACAGTTATTAATGCTTGCTTCTCATAATATTCTAAACCCTGCAAATGGTTCACCTATAACAGTTCCATCTCAGGATATGGTGCTTGGTCTATATTATATGACTAAGGAAAGAAAATCCACACCTGAAGTGCCTATTAAAGGTGAAGGCTTAACTTTCTATTCTTATGAAGAAGTAGAAATTGCTTTTAATGAAGGAATGGTTAGCCTTAATGCAGGTATTAAAGTTCGCGCTAAAGATTTTAATGAAGAAGGAGAACTTGTAAATCAGATTATAGCTACTACAGTTGGTAGAGTGCTTTTTAACATGGAAGTACCTGAAAAAGCAGGTTTTGTTAACAAAGTGTTGAACAAGAAATCATTACGTGATATTATTGGTCAAATTTTGGCAGTTACTGATGTTCCAACAACTGCTGCTTTCTTAGATAAGATAAAAACTATGGGTTATGAGTTTGCCTTTAAAGGTGGACTTTCATTTAGCCTTGGTGATATTATTATTCCACAAGAGAAGCATGAAATGATTGCTGAAGCTAATGGACAAGTTGATGGTATTATGACCAATTATAATATGGGTCTTATTACTAACAATGAACGTTACAATCAGGTTATTGATGTTTGGACTTCTACCAATGCGATGCTTACTGAATTAGCTATGAAGCGAATTCGAGAAGATCAGCAAGGGTTTAATTCGGTGTACATGATGCTTGATTCTGGTGCGAGGGGTTCAAAGGAACAAATTCGACAGTTAACAGGTATGCGTGGTTTGATGGCTAAGCCTAAGAAATCTACTGCTGGTGGTGGTGAAATTATTGAAAACCCAATTTTATCTAACTTTAAAGAAGGTCTTTCAATTCTTGAATACTTTATTTCTACTCACGGTGCACGTAAAGGTCTTGCAGATACAGCTTTAAAAACAGCAGATGCTGGATATTTAACACGTCGATTGGTTGATGTATCACAAGATGTAATTGTGAATATCGAAGATTGTGGTACATTGAGAGGAATTGAAGTGTCTCCATTAAAGAAAAATGAAGAAGTAGTTGAAACTCTAGGTGAAAGAATTTTAGGTAGAGTATCGCTACATGATGTATATAATCCTGTGACTGAAGAATTGCTTTTAAAAGCAGGTGAGCAAATTATGGAAGCTGATGCGAAACGTGTTGAAGCATCTCCAATAGATAAAGTTGAAGTACGCTCTGCACTTACTTGTGAAGCTCCAAAAGGTATTTGTTCTAAGTGCTACGGTAGAAACCTTTCAACCAATAAAATGGTTCAAAGAGGTGAAGCTGTTGGTGTTGTAGCTGCTCAGTCAATTGGTGAGCCAGGTACACAATTAACATTGCGTACATTCCACGTGGGTGGTATTGCAGGTAACATTTCCGAAGAAAACAAGTTAATTGCTAAATTCGAAGGTGTTGCTGAAATTGAGGACCTTAGACTTGTTAAAAGTGAAGATGCTGAAGGAAATACAATTGACGTTGTAATCTCAAGAACATCTGAAATAAAGATTGTTGATACTAAAACTGGTATTACTTTAAGTACGAATAACATACCTTATGGTTCTCAGATATTTGTGAAGAACGGAGCTAAAATTAAAGCTGATGATGTAATATGTCAGTGGGATCCATATAACGGTGTAATCGTTTCTGAATTCCCTGGTAAAATTGCTTATGAGAATATTGATCAAGGTGTAACTTATCAAGTTGAGATTGATGAGCAAACTGGTTTCCAAGAAAAAGTTATTTCGGAATCTAGAAATAAAAAGTTAATTCCAACTTTATTGATTCAGGATAGTAAAGGAGAAACATTAAGATCGTATAACCTTCCTGTTGGATCGCACATCATGGTTGATGACGGTGAGAAAATTAAAGAAGGTAAGATTTTGGTTAAGATTCCACGTAAATCTGCAAAAGCGGGTGATATTACTGGTGGTCTTCCTAGAGTTACTGAGCTATTTGAAGCGCGTAACCCTTCTAATCCTGCTGTTGTTTCTGAAATTGACGGAGTTGTTTCTTTTGGAAAAATCAAAAGAGGTAATCGTGAGATAATAATTGAATCTAAATTAGGTGAGGTTAAGAAATATCTAGTTAAACTTTCTAATCAAATCTTAGTACAAGAAAATGATTATGTTCGTGCTGGTATGCCATTATCTGATGGTTCAATTACTCCAGAGGATATCTTAGCAATAAAAGGCCCATCTGCTGTTCAACAATACTTGGTAAATGAAGTTCAAGAAGTTTACCGACTACAAGGTGTAAAGATTAATGATAAGCACTTTGAAGTTGTTGTGAGACAAATGATGCGTAAAGTTCGAATTCAAGATTCAGGTGATACCGTATTCTTAGAAAACCAACTTGTACATAAGTCAGATTTCATTACTGAGAATGATGAGATTTTTGGTAAAAAGGTTGTTGAAGAAGCTGGAGAATCTGAAAATCTTAAGGCTGGTCAAATAATTACCGCTAGAGAACTTCGTGATGAAAATTCTATTCTTAAAAGAGCTGATAAGGCTATCGTATCTGCAAGAGATGCTGTTGCCGCTACAGCCACACCAATCTTACAAGGTATTACTAGAGCTTCGCTTCAAACGAAATCGTTTATTTCTGCTGCGTCGTTCCAGGAAACTACTAAAGTGTTAAATGAAGCTGCTGTAAGTGGTAAGATTGATACATTAGAAGGCTTGAAAGAAAATGTAATTGTTGGACATAAAATTCCAGCGGGTACAGGTATGCGAAATTATGATAATATCATAGTAGGCTCTAAAGAAGAATACGATGAAATTATGGCGCGAAAAGAAGCTTTGAAATTCTAAATTACTTTAACCCTCGATTTAATAATCGAGGGTTATTTTTTATAAATATATTCCCATTTCAATAATTCAGTAGCATGAGCGATAACGAAAAGAAAGGACAGAAGCAGATTAATATTGAACTCGATGAAAAAATAGCAGAAGGCACTTATTCTAACCTTGCTATCATAAATCATTCAGTTTCGGAATTTGTGGTTGATTTTATTAGTATGATGCCAGGTGCACCAAAAGCTAAAGTTAAAAGTAGAATCGTTTTAACACCACAACATGCTAAGAAATTTTTGAAAGCTTTAAATGACAATGTTAATCGTTTCGAGAAAGCTCATGGCACTATTAAAGATTATGAACAGCCTGCAATTCCTCTGAATTTTGGTCCAACAGGTGAGGCATAAAAAAAGCGATGAAATTTTAATTTCATCGCTTTTTTTATTTTGGAAAAACTCTACTACTCAAACTCTGAAGTAAAATGCAATTTTACTGACGGATATTTTTGTTGTGTCATTTGCAATGAAAATTGAGAATCAGCTAAAAAAACCAATTGACCGCGTTTATCTTTAGCTAAGAATTTTTGCTTTACGCGCTTAAACTCTTTAAATTCTTCGTTCTTAGGTTCATCAGGATCTACCCAACAAGCTTTGTATACTGGAAAATTTTCATAGGTACATTTTGCACCATATTCATGTTCTAATCTATATTGTATAACCTCAAATTGTAGTGCTCCAACTGTTCCGACTACTTTTCTGCCATTCATTTCTAATGTAAAAAGTTGTGCAACACCTTCATCCATTAATTGATCTATACCTTTATAAAGTTGTTTAGACTTCATAGGATCGGCATTGTTAATATATCTAAAGTGTTCGGGTGAGAAACTGGGTATTCCTTTGTAATTTAATTGTTCGCCTTCAGTTAAAGTGTCACCTATTTTAAAATGACCTGTATCATGCAGACCTACAATATCTCCGGGATAAGAAATATCTACTATTTCTTTTTTCTCAGCGAAAAACGCATTGGGACTTGAAAATTTTAATTTTTTGTCTTGTCGAACATGAAGATAAGGTTTGTTTCGTTCAAATGTTCCTGATACCACTTTTACAAAGGCAAGTCTATCGCGGTGTTTTGGATCCATGTTCGCATGTATTTTAAAAACAAACCCAGTCATCTCTTTTTCATTAGCCATTACTAGTCTTTCCTCTGCTTTTTTAGCTAATGGGGCGGGAGCGATATCAACAAAACAATCCAGTAATTCGCGAACTCCAAAATTGTTAAGTGCGGAACCAAAAAACACCGGTTGTTGTTTTGCATTTAAATAATCTTCTTTATTAAATGCGGGATAAACCCCATTCACCAACTCCAAGTTTTCACGCAATTCTTCTGCTGCTTTTGTGCCAATAATTTTTTCTAATTCAGCATTTTCTAGATTGTCAAAAGCAATTGTTTCTTCAATATTCTTCTTATTATCTCCACTAAACAAATTTATGTTTTTCTCATAAAGATTATAAATACCTTTAAAGTCATAACCCATGCCAATTGGAAAACTTAATGGTGTTACATTTAAACCTAATTTTTGTTCAACTTCATCAAGTAAATCAAATGCATCCTTACCCTCTCTATCCAATTTGTTTATAAAAACAATCATTGGAATATTTCGCATTCTACATACCTCTACCAACTTCTCTGTTTGATCCTCAACTCCTTTGGCTACATCAATTACTACAATTACACTATCTACAGCAGTTAATGTTCTAAAGGTATCTTCTGCAAAATCTTTGTGACCTGGTGTATCTAGAATATTGATTTTTTTATCTCTATAAATAAATGCTAAAACAGATGTCGCTACAGAAATTCCACGTTGTCTTTCAATTTCCATGAAATCACTTGTGGCTGTCTTTTTAATCTTATTGTTTTTAACTGCACCAGCTTCCTGTATAGCACCACCAAAAAGTAAAAGTTTCTCAGTTAATGTAGTTTTACCCGCATCAGGGTGAGATATAATACCAAATGTTCTCCTTCTTGCTATTTCTCCTTTGAAATCCATCCTAAAAATTTCCCCAAAAATAGTTTAAATAAAGGGTTTTTACTCATTTATTGAAGTCATAACATTTTGTTTTTTTTTAATTGCTTTTAAGACAATATCACCAAAATACAATCGTTTTTATCAAGAATAGATGAGAATTTCGATAAACTGCAGGTTTCAACGATTTGCATTAAAAATAAAATCTAAATCACATGGTTTATCGTAATTATTTTATCTTAAATAGCTGAAATATTGTTGTTTATCGAATAAAAGGGTTTTTGATAGATAAATAAGAATATCAAGATTGAAAAGAATTTGATGATCAAATTTTTCGGTATATCTTGCATGTTATTACAAGTCGTCCCAAACGTCTTACTTAATTATTTTCCTGCATTGCCATGGGATAAGTTTAATAGAAAACTATCTTTATGGACAAGAAAACTACCCCTCGTTTTAACAAAAAAGCAACTACTTTTTTTACATTGTTATTGGCTTTTGTTTTATTCGGAATAACTTCTTCGGAAGCTTATACTGTTATAGATAAAGCTTTGGTTATTCAAACTGCGACTGATACAGATGGTGATGGTGTACCTGATGTTACTGATTTGGATGATGATAATGATGGTATATTAGATTCAGATGAATGTTCAACTTTAGAATTAAAAGAAGTATTTATTACTGATTTTGGTTTTCCAGAAGGAATACGTGATGGTAGTCTTTCAGCATCAGATATAGATTTAAGTTCAAAATGGGGACTTCCAGCAGGTAGTGTAATAGTTACTGTTACGGGAGTAAGCACAAGTTCAACTGGACCTTTCTTTTCAGTTGAAGATAATTTACCAGTTACCTTTTATATTTCAGGAACTACCCCTGTTAGTGTTGTTGCAAGACATTCACCAAATTTAGCGGCCCTAAGTAAAGACGGTATAGTGGCATTGGATGGTACTATATACGATCAAACTACAACTTTACCAACAGGAATTGTTGAAGGTAATGTGGGTAATGATTACTACGTTGAAAACGTAACTAATAGTGGTATTGATGAGCCTGAAAGAGCTACATGGGTATCGCAATCTACAGTAACTGAAATTCAATTTTATACAAATTCAAATCATATTCAAAACGGTATACGCTTGTCTTTACAGCCAAATGCTTGCCCAGATACTGATGGTGATGGAACTCCAGATAATTTAGATATTGATGCTGATAATGATGGAATTCCAGATAATGTTGAAGCTCAGTCAACTGATGGTTATATTCCGCCATCTGGTATTGATGTTGATAACGATGGTCTTGATGATGCATATGAAGGTTCTGGAAATGAAGGATTAACTCCTGTTAATACAGATGGTACAGACACTCCAGATTATATCGATTTAGATAGTGATAATGATATGGTGCCAGATAATAATGAAGGAAACGACTTCAATTTTGATGGCATTCCAGATCAAACTTATACAGGTATTGATACCGATGGTGATGGTCTTGATGACGGTTACGAGGGTAGCGATGTAAATGATGGTTATGATATTAATGATGAAATAGATGATCCTGCTAATGATCTGCCAGATACTGACGGCACGGAAGATGTAAATTATAGAGATTTGGATGATGATGGTGATGGTATAGAAACTCCAGATGAAGATGCTAATAATGATGGAGATCCAACAAACGATGATACAGATGGTGATGGTACACCAGACTATCTAGATCCAGTAAATGACAATGGTCCAGATACTGATGGAGATGGAGTACCTGATGCTACTGATTTAGATGATGATAATGACGGTATATTGGATACAGTTGAAGACTCTAATATTGATAGTGATAATGATCCATTGACAAATCCTGATGATACGGATGCTGATGGCATTCCAAATCATTTAGATATTGATGCAGATAATGATGGTATTCCTGATAATGTTGAAGCCCAGACTACAGAAGGTTATATTGCTCCGAATGAAGATGATGCGGCTACCTATGAAGCTAATGATGGATTGAATAGTGCTTATTTACCAGATGGAATTATACCGGTAAATCATGATAAAATTGACACTCCTGATTATATCGATTTAGATAGTGATAACGATTTGGTGCCTGATAATAATGAAGGAAATGATTTTAATTTTGATGGAATTCCTGATCAAACCTACACTGGTGTAGATACAGATGGTGATGGTCTTGATGATGGCTATGAAGGAAGTGATATAAATGACGGATTCGATGTAAATGATGAAATTGATGATCCTGCCAATGATTTACCAGACACTGACGGTACAGAAGATGTGAATTATAGAGATATTGATGATGATGGTGATGGAATAGAAACACCTGATGAAGATGCAAATGAGGATGGGGATCCAACAAATGATGATACTGATGGTGATGGAACACCGGACTATTTAGATCCAATTAATGATGATAGTCCAGATACCGATGGTGATGGAGTACCGGATAATACTGATTTAGATGATGATAACGATGGTATATTAGATACTGTTGAAGATCCTAATACAGATGGTGATAATGATCCAATGACAAATCCATTGGATAGTGATGGTGATGGTATCCCAAACCATTTAGATATTGATGCCGATAATGATGGTCTTCCTGATAATGTGGAAGGGCAAACAACAGAAGGTTATATAGTTCCTAATGAAGATGATGCGGCTACTTATGAAGCAAACAATGGTTTAAATAGTGCTTACTTGCCAGATGGTATAACACCAAATAATCATGATGGTACGGATACTCCAGATTATATTGATTTGGATAGCGATAATGATTGGGTGCCAGATAACAATGAAGGCAATGATTTTAATTTTGATGGTATTCCTGATCAATCTTATTTGGGAACAGATGCTGATGGCGATGGTCTTGATGATGGGTATGAAGGAAGTAACATTAATGATGGTTTTGATGTTAATGATGAGATAAATGATCCGGCAAATGATTTGCCAGATACTGATGGTACAGAAGATGTAAATTATAGAGATATTGATGATGATGGTGATGGTATTGATACACCGTCTGAAGATGCTGATGGTGATGGAAACCCAACTGATGATGACTCTAATGGCGATGGAATACCAGATTATTTAGATCCAAAGCCGTCTAATACTGATATCATTGTTATGCAAATGGTTACTCCAAATGGTGATGGTAAGAATGAATTTTTATGGATTGAGAATGTGGATCTTGCATTAGATAATCAGCTTAGAATATTTAACAGATGGGGTATTGCCGTATATGAAGGTGAGAACTACAATAATCAGAACAATGTTTTTGATGGTAGATCGAAAGGTAGATCGACAGTGAGCTCGGGTGAATATTTACCAGCAGGTGTATATTTTTATATCTTTGAGTACAATACGGCAAATGAGAACGATATAACCAATAGTGGATATATTTATATAAGCGAATAATTTATTACTGACTTATGATAGTAAAAAAGAGTTTCCTCGCATCCTTATTTTTATTGTTGATTTTTTGGGAGACATCAAATGCGCAACAAGATGCGCAGTATACCCAATATATGTTCAATACAATGAGTGTAAACCCGGCATATGCAGGGTCGAGAGGGCAATTTAGTGCAGCAGCATTACATAGATCTCAATGGGTAGGTTTAGAGGGCGGTCCAGTAACTCAGACTCTAAATTTACATTCGCCTATTCGAAATAGTAATTTAGGCTATGGTGTATCTATTGTAAACGATAAAATTGGTGAAGGAGTAGTTCAAGAAACATATTTTGATGCTGTTTTATCTTATACTATTGATGTTTCTTTAGATGGAAAACTATCTTTTGGTTTAAAAGCTGGTGGAAATTTATTGAACTTAGACTTTGAAGGTTTACGACAGCGTGATGATGAGAATTTTCGTGAATCAATAAATACCGATGACATACAGAATAAGTTTTCACCTAATTTTGGTTTAGGAGTTTATTATCACACAAATACATTCTATGCTGGTCTTTCGGCGCCTAACTTATTAGAAACAGAGCATTTTGACCGTTCAGGTACAGATGACAATGCTGTAGATTTTCTCGCTAAAGAACGCATGAACTTCTATCTAATAACGGGTTATGTTTTTGATTTAAACAACAATTTTAAATTTAAGCCAGCTCTCTTAACAAAAGTTGTTAGTGGAGCACCTCTTCAAGTAGACGTATCTGCGAACTTTTTATTTAATGATAAATTTAATTTCGGAGCAGCCTATCGATGGGATGCTGCAGTGAGTGCCATTGCTGGTTTTCAAATAACAGATCAATTTATGCTTGGTTTGGCATATGACCGAGAAACCACTGAATTGGGTGGAACGCAGTTTAACGATGGGTCTTTTGAAGTGTTTCTGAGATTTGAGTTGCTCAAATCATTCCAGAAACTAGTATCACCACGATTCTTCTAAAATCGGGAACAATGAATAGAAAAATTACACAATTAGTTACGTTTTTAGTCCTGTTCATAAACTTTGCAGGGCATAGTCAAGAACGCTTATTGAATAAGGCGGCAATTGATTATGACGCCTATTCTTTTAAGCCTGCAATAGATATCTATAAAAGGGTTATGGATAAAGGTTATGTTTCGGCAGAATTGCTTAAAAAATTAGGTAATTCGTATTACTACAATGCAGATTATGTTGACGCGGCTGAAACTTATAAGAAATTAATTGAAACTTATTCAAATGATATAGGTCCTGAGCATTATTTTAGATATGCACAATGTTTGAAATCTATCGGTGAATATGATGCTTCCAATGCTATGATGGCTAAATTTACTGAGTTAACTTCCGAAGATAATCGAGCGACTATGTATCAGAATGATAAAGATTATATAGCCGATATAAAACGTAATTCTGGGAGATATAATGTAGGACCATTTGAATATAATTCACCTTATTCAGAATTTGCACCTGCATTTTATAAAGAAGGATTAATATTTTCTTCAGATAGGGATACAGGTAATTTAGCACGTTACAGACATACTTGGAACTCTAAAGACTTTTTAGATTTATATAAAGTAAATGCCGATAGTGTTTCTGATAATACAGTTACTAAACTTAGTAAAGAAGTAAATACAAGATTACATGAATCTACGTCAGTTACCACAAAAGATGGTAATACCATGTATTTTACTAGAAATAATTTTAAGGGAGGAAAATATGTAAAGGATGAAAATGGTGTAATAAGACTAAAAATATTTAAAGCTACCCTTAAAGAAGATGTTTGGCAAGATATCGAAGAACTTTCATTTAATAGCGACTCGTATTCTGTAGCACATCCAGTGTTAAGTCCAGATGAAAAAACAATGTATTTTGCATCTGATATGACAGGAAGTTTAGGTGAATCTGATATTTTCAAAGTCACCATAAATGATGATGGTACTTTTGGAACACCAATCAATTTAGGCAATACCATTAATACGGAAGCTAGAGAAACTTTCCCATTTGTTACAAGTGAAGAGATTCTTTATTTTTCTTCTGATGGGCACCCTGGTTTAGGTGGTTTGGATGTTTTCGGAACTAAAATAGCAGATGCAAAGTACGATGGAGCTATATTAAATGTAGGAGAGCCTGTAAACGGTAAAATGGATGATTTTACCTTTATTATTGATGAAACATCTAAGAAAGGTTATTTCGCTTCAAACAGACAAGAAGGTCGTGGTGCCGATGATATATATAGTTTCACTGAAACTAAACCTCTTGTTTTTGATTGTCAACAAGACATCACGGGTACCGTAAGGGATAAGATTTCTAATGAAGTTCTTGTAGGTGCAACGGTAAAGGTGATTGATGAAAATAACGAAGAAATTTTATCCACTATTACCGATTCGGAAGGCAAGTATTCATTGTCTTTAGATTGTAACCAAGGTAATTTTGTAAGAGCACAAATACAAGGATATGTACCTTCAGAAGAGTATATTGGTAAATCTGATGGAAAACCTAAGATTATAGATTTCTATTTAGAACGTGATACTATTACTGCAGGGTTTGGGGATGATTTGGCTAAATTATTACAGCTTAGTACTATTTATTTCGATTTCGATAAATATAATATTAGAAAAGACTCTGAAATTGAAGTTGAAAAAGTAATTGCTGCAATGGAGAAATATCCTAGCTTAAAAATTAAAGTAAATTCCCATACTGATAGTAGAGGTAAAGATTCCTATAACTTGTGGTTGTCGCAAAAGAGAGCAGAATCTACCGTTAATTATATGGTGGCAAAGGGTATTGAAAAAACTCGACTTGAAGGTGAAGGTTTTGGCGAAACTAAATTAGTAAATGATTGTGCTAATGGTGTTAAATGTTCTGCTAAAAATCACGAACTAAATAGAAGATCAGAATTTATTATTATCGAATAATCAAAAAGAAAATAGATTTATAAAAACGGCCAATAGGCCGTTTTTTTTGTTTAAAGTTGGTTTGTTCTTTTTTTTATAATATCCTTTGTAGGATTTATCCTTATTTTAAAGGGTTTTTCAGTGGATTAGTAGTTGGTGGAAATAGTAATAAATTATGGGATACTTCACCATTTATCCACTTTATGTTACTTTTTACCCTGTTCACAACATAAATTTTCTCATGGTGTAGGTATGGCTAATTTTGTAAGGCCCAGAATGCTGTTCTTAGGTGCGGTCTACAGGAGATTGATGATTATGATCAACTTCTCGATAAATTAATATTATGCATATCGGCAAATTATACATAGCTCTTTTTATTGTTTTTTTCGGATGCATATTTATTGCTTCAGGACAAACTACTTTTACAGAGAGTGCTACGGCCTATGGACTTAATTTGACTGGTAATAAAGATGGTGGGCATGCATGGGCTGATTACGATTTAGATGGCGATTTTGATTTGGTAGTTAATACTAACGGAAGTGGTTTTTTATTGCGTAATGATGGAGGTAGTTTTACTGATTTAACAGCAACTTTGGCTCCAGATTTCTCAAATGGAACATTAGAAAGAACAGCACTTTTTGTTGATTTTAACAATGACGGTTATCCTGATATTTTTAGAAATGACGATGCTACTGTAAAAATTTATCTTCAAGATCCTGCTACACACAGATTTGGAAATGGAACTGGTGGCACAGTTCCTAATCAAACTTTTAATTCAGGTAATATTGCCGATGGTTTTAATGTTGAAGGTGCGGGAGCTTTGGATTTTGATGGTGATGGTGATCTAGATATATTTATTGATAACCATAATTTTGGTATTGACATTCTAGAGAATGATGGAACTGGTAATTTTACACATGCGACTCCAAAATCAGCTAGTCCTAATCCTCCTTACGATGTAAATGACCCAACTACTTGGCCTTTAGGTCTTGTACAAGATGCGACAGATGGTGACTATGGCTCAGCTACAGATTTTAATAATGATGGATGGGTAGATGTAGTAGTTAGAAAGCAAGATCAAGTTGATTTGTTTACCAATATCGGAGGTTCTTTTATAGATGGTGTAAATATAGATCAAGCTAGAAACAATAATAAAGGGGCAGTGGGATTTTATGATTTTGATAATGATGGTGATTTTGATTTATTTTGGACAGAAAATGGAGATAATCAAATACATAGAAATAATGGGGACGGTACTTGGACGCCTCTAGGAGCAGCAACTGGTATTCCTGTAAGTTATGCAGGACCTATAGAAGGGCTAGCTTGTGGTGATGTTGACAATGATGGCGATATAGATATTTTTTTAGCGAATAGTGGTAATGGTGGTTCACAAACAAGTAAGTTATTTTTAAATCAGATTAATGACGGTGGCGGAGCGATGTCTTTTGTTGATTCCGGATTAACTTTTGGAAATAATAGTGAAGGATCAACATTTATTGATGTGGATACAGATGGTGATTTGGACTTGTATGTAAATAGAAATGGCACGAATTACCTTTATAGAAATAACTTAAACGCTTCCAATCGAGCTAATCACTTATTTATTAATGTCATTGAAGATAGAGATGCTTTTGGATTAATAAATACCGAGCAGCGATTTGGAGTGGGGGCTACCGCTAAAATTTTAGATTGTGATGGAAATGTTATATCTGGAATTCGTGAGGTAAATGGAGGTTCAGGTCATGGAACTCAAGAACCCGGCATTATTCATTTTGGACTACCAAGTGGTCCTGATACTCCAATTGTAGTAGAAGTAGCTTATCCTAGAACAACCAGTGGACGAGTAATAGTTCGGAAACAACTTACTCCTTCAGATTTTAATAATGGAAATGTCAACCTTTTAGATATTTTTCCTGATTCAGCGAACTTGCCTCCTGTGGCATTTGATGACTATTTAACAGTAAGTGAAAATGGGTCAGGAAGTCTTAATCCATTGGTAGATAATGGATCTGGCTTAGATTCTGATCCAGAAAGCCAACCATTAGAAGTATTATCAATTACACAACCTCCAAATGGTACTGCAGTATTAAACGGAGATGGTACTGTTACTTATACACCTTCAGTTGGTTTTTTTGGTAAGGACTCATTCACTTATGTTTTGCGGGATAATGCAAATTGTACTTTTACTAGCGAACAGGATACGGGTACAATACACATCACAGTTCTTGTGGATACCGATGATGATGGCCTTGATGATACAGTGGATTTAGATGATGATAACGACGGAATTTTAGATGTCATTGAGCATCCCAAAACTGTATTGTGGGTTAAAAACGGTTCACTTTCTTCTGACCAACAAAATGTTATTGATAAATTAACTAATCTTGGTTATACGGTGACCGTTGCAAATCATAATAATTCGCAAGATGCCAATAATTTTGAAGTTACTTATATTCATCCATCTGTAAGTAGTGGTACTGCATTAGGAAATATTGCAAATATAACAACTACAACTAATGGTGTCATCACTAGTGAGAATGCATTATTTGATGATATTATGGGAACTACTGGGGCTACTGGTAATGCAACAACAAGTATAATTAATATTACCAATAATTTACATCCGATAACTAATGGGTTATCCTTGGGTAACTTAGATATAGGTAGCGGTGATTTTTATGTGCAAAACATCACTTCAGGAACACATTTAGGAGAACACCCAAATGGAACTACAAATTTGGTAGCTTGGGAAATTGGGGATGCCATGGATACGGGTATTGCTCCCGGTAGAAGAGTCGCAGCCCCACATACTAGTCATGATGGAGGGTTAAATACTAACGGAGAGGATTTATTGGTAAATGCGATACTTTGGACGTGGGCATTGGATTCAGATGGTGATGGAATTTATGATGATTTGGACTTGGATAGTGATAATGATGGAATTCCTGATAATGTTGAGGCTCAAACAACACTTGGATATACTCCCCCAATCAATGATAGCTCAGCAACCTATACTGCGAATAATGGTGTGAATTCTGCTTATTTGGGAGGATTGACACCAATAAATACGGATAGTTTAGATGAACCTGATTACTTAGATTTAAATTCTGATAATGAAGGTAATAATGATACCACGGAAGCTGGCATATCTTTAGCAGGAGTTGACTCTGATAATGATGGTCTGGATGATAATATGGATACTTCGGTAGGTTATTCTGATCCAGGAGGAACTATTGATAATCCGTTATCTGCTCCCCAATACCTTTTAGATTCGGATAATGATGCAAATTCAGGCGGAGATGTTGATTTTCGTGATGCAATTGATGATAGACCAGATAATGATAATGATGGAATTGTTGATGTTGATGATAGTGATGATGATAATGATGGAATTTTAGATAGGGATGAAGGTTGCGGAAATTTAGTAGTTAATGGTAATTTTGAAGCTCAAGATTTTTCTGATGCAACAGAATTTCCAAACGGATATACCGAGCAGGCAGGAACATTTATTGGAAATTCACCTAATAACAACCCATTAACCGGTTGGACATATACTCAAAATTTAGACGGTTGGGTTGGTGGAGAAAGTATGTCATGGTCTCCTCAAGATTTTGCAGAAGCTCATAGTGGCGCACAATATATAGATGTAATTGGAAATAATGCAGTATCAGGCGGGTTAAATAATGTGCTGACACAGGTTATTAATACAGAGCCTGGTGAATCATATACCTTTACTTTTTATTGGGGTGAAGATGTAGGTCATAGAAATGGTAATCCGGTAATACTTGATGTTGATGTAATAGATTCGAGTAATAATTCTCTTTTAAGTCAAACTTTAACTACAACGGCTCAGGGTATTGTTAATAATATTGTTGGACCACAAAGATGGTTCTATTTTGAACAAACATTTGTAGCCACAACCGCAAATACAACTTTACAATTTGAATCAACGCCTAATGGCACAGCTAATGGTACCGCTTTAGATTATGTTTCTGTTATAAAAAATAGTGCTTGTATCGATACCGATTTAGATGGTGTTATAGATGCATTTGATTTAGATAGTGACAATGATGGAATCTATGATGCAGTAGAAGCAGGACATAATCAAGGGCATACGAATGGAATAGTCAATGGAAATGTTGGTTTGGATGGAGTGCCAGATGCTGTTCAGGATACTCCAAACGGTGAATTGGTAAATTATACAATTGCAGATTCTGATAGTGATAATACCATTGATTCACAAGAATTTGATGCCGATAATGATGGCTGTAACGATGCTGATGAAGGATATGGTCTGGTCGGGACTGATGTAGATTCAAATGGAAAATATGGCAGTGGTTTACCTGCTATTGATGAAAGAGGAAGGGTCAGTGCTGCTTCTTATCCAGTACCTAATGATGGTAATAATAACAGTATATATGATTTTAGAGAAGCCATAGTGGCTCCTGTTATTACTGATGAGCCAGTAGATCGCGAAATATGCCCAACAGAAGGAACAACATTTGTGGTAGTTGCTACTAATTCTAATACATATCAGTGGCAATTATTTAATGGCAGTACTTGGGATAATCTATCAGATGGAGGAATTCATTCCGGTACCACTTCTGCGACTCTTACTGTAACTAATGCTAATTTAGTTGATGATGGAAATGAGTATCGTGTTATTGTTTCCAATTCAGCCT
>NZ_JBDVFA010000097.1:0-54052 GCF_039941195.1 Aurantibacter sp.
ATAGTGCTTGTTTTGGCACATCTTCTAGGGTTGGAAACCATCCTTCTCCAAGTTGTTGTTTTCTACAATCTTCATCTAAATCAACAACCTTTACTAATTTAGGGTCGTTAAAATCGGCTACCGGTGGATCGTTAAAAGCAATATGGCCATTTTCTCCAATGCCAATACATGCAACGTCTATGGGGTGATTTTTTAATTCATTCGAATAAGTTTCCATTTCTTTTTCAATATCATCGGCATCTCCATTTAAGAAAAATATCTTTTTAGGTTTTACATCATCTAAAATTCGTTCTTTAAGATATTTTCTAAAACTTGCTGGATGTGTATCCGAAATATCCTTGTACTCATCCAAATGAAAAACTGTAATTTTCTGCCATGCAATTTCTTTCTTTTTTAGTTCTTCTAAAAATGGGAATTGAGAAGAACCAGTTGCTAATATCAAATTAGCATACCCTTTGTCTTCAATTGCATTTTGTAATTTTTCTTCTACAAAATCTGCTGCAGCTTTACCCATTTCCGCAGGTTTATCAAAGGTGAATACATTTAAGTTTTCAATTGTTAAGTTGTTTTTCATATTTTGTGTGGTTTATTATTTATAAAAATTCAGCTATTGCAAACCATGAAGTTATTACTGAAAAGAGTATTACAGCTATAATACTTATATTCATTTTTGTATCTGCTTTATGTTGTTGCATGAGCGTTTTTTTATTTATCAAGATAAATATTGGAATTGCAACAGCAGGAAGAATACAAGCCTGGAATGCCTGTGAAAAAACCATAAGTGCAGGGGGTCTTTCTGCTAAAAAAACGGAACCAAAAGTGAATAATAAAGCTCCAAATATTAAAATTCTGGATTGCGTAGAATGAATATTTCTCGGTGTTCCTCGGTAATCTGCGATTAACCAAGGTGCAATTAATACAATAGGAAATATAGTGGAAATTCCTGCTCCAGCTATACCGATAATTAATGTGAATGCAGCTAGCTTACCTCCAATAGGTTCGAATAAGGCAATCATATCTATTGTATTATTAAGCCGAAGGCCTGATATGTGCAGTGTTCCTGCAGCTACCGCCATTATTGCTCCACTCAATAATAACATCATTGAAGCGGAAACTGCAGCATCCTTTTTTTCTTCCTTTAAATTTTGAATTCCCCATCCTTTTTCTGAGACAACGGTACTTCGCATTATAAAAACAGCTGCAGAACAAGTAGTGCCCGTAATAGCGGCCACAAGTCCCAACGCTCCTGGAGTGTCAGGAATTCCAGGAATCATTCCCTCCAAAATAGATGATAAACTGGGCTTTACTAGAACAAAAACTACTAAAAACGATAGTCCCATGAGAACTACAAGAGCGGTTAGGATTTTTTCAAAAACCTGGTAGCGACCATACCAAAGTAGAAAGAATAAAATGATTACAAAGAAGAGTATAATCCAAGCAGTGTTTAAAATTAGTCCATCAAATGCTAACCTAATTCCCTCTTGTACTAATTCGGCGACGATACCCATTACACCCATCAGCGCTAATAATTCTCCAATAATTAGCGCAATTATTATATATAAGGAAAGTAGCCAACCCATTTTAAATTCTGATTTGAAATTAAATAGAGCTGTTTTTCCAGATACCAATGTAACCTTACCATAGGCGACCATTAATACGTAGGTGAAAATACAGGATAATACAAGGGCCCAGAATAAGCTCATACCATGTTCTGCACCTGTTTTGGCCATTGTGGTAACGCTACCTGTACCAATATTATATCCGATTAAAAAAAGGCCAGGTCCTACAGCACTTATGCCTATAAGAATTTTTTTAAGTAGTTTATTCTCTTTCATTAATTACTCTTTTGAATAAACTAATTTTCCATTAACATAAGTTTTTTCAATAATCACTTCATTGTTATCCATACTAAAAAGAATAATGTCAGCGCGTTTTCCTTGTTCAATTTCGCCTATACTATCTAATCCAAATAATTCTGCAGGATTAGTACTTGCCATTTTTACAGCATCTTTTAACGAACATTGGGTAAAGTCCATAAATACACCTAAACATTTACTTATAGGAGAAGCGGCACCTGCAAGTACATTTTCTTTCGGTAGTTTAACAACATTAGGAGTTAATAATAAAGTTCTCTCACCACGTACATATTCACCAGGTGGCATACCAGCAAGATCTAAGGCATCTGAAACTAAAATTGTTTTATGCACACCCTTTGATTTATAAAAAGTGCGTACCTCTTCTTTAGTTAAATGGTAACCATCTGCAATTACACTAATGGTAATTTTATCTTCGGATAATTGTGGCCAAATTGGGTTATGGTGTCTATTGATTTCATTTGCACAACCATTACCTAAATGTGTTGCCATACTGGCGCCAGCATCTACTGCAAGTTGTACATCTTGATCAGTTCCGTTGTGATGACCTAGAGATACCACAACGCCGCTTTCTACACATTTACGAATAAAGGGAATAGCTCCATCCAATTCGGGAGCAAGTGTAATTAATATAATACCGTTATCTGCAGCCTTTTGTAACGCTGTAAATTCTTCCCAATTAGGATTTTTAATATACTTTTCTAAATGTGCTCCTCTAAATCCGGCAATTGGTGAAATATATGGTCCTTCTAAATGAAAACCGGGAATTGATTTTGCGATTTCAGGATCTTTACGAGCTTCAGCCATAATGGCGAAATTCTTTTTTAGACGGTTCATGTCGCTTGTTATAAGCGTTGGAAAATATGAAGTAACTCCAGCTTTCCACAATGCTTTGGTTGCTTTTTTTACGTCTGAAACGGTCAAATCGGGGCCTGAAAAATCTACGCCCATGTAGCCGTTAATTTGTACATCAATTAGGCCTGGTGCGAGATACAGTTCTGAACTTTTTGCATCATTTGCAAATCTAGTTATTTTCGAAATCTTACCATCTGTAGTTTCAATCCCTACAAGTTGATGATTTGAATATAGAACGCCTTGGATAATATTTGAATTTTCTGGCACAGTAAAGCTTGTTGTTAACATTAAAAATAGCAGGGCAAAAAGGGATGTTGTTCTCATAAATAATCTCAAAATTGAATTAAAGCAAGTTGTTTTTACCTGTTAAGGATAACAAATCAAACATAATGATTTATAGTTTGAATTGAGTAACATCAGTTTTTAGATAAAAAATTACCAACTGTCGGTTCTTTAAAATCCATGTAATAGTCCACAGTTTCTTTTATTATAATGTCAAGTGGTACTAGCTGAAGTTTCGACGGGATCTTTTTGTAAATAAAAAAATGAAACAATGCTTTAACCGCCATAGAGCCTTGGAAAAAGGGTCTTTGGGAGATTAAATAGTCGATTGTGCCATTTTTCATTTCTTTAATGTTTTCTTCTAATAAATCAAATCCTATCATTTTTACAGGAAGCTCATGTATATTGTGGTATTTAGCAATTAATGAAGCTTTGGAGTTAGTGACGAAAACACCTTTGGTGTCTAGATTTTTTAAATAATATTTGGTTAATTCTATGTTGATATCCCTTTCATCAATAGATGGAATAGTAATAGACTTAATATTTCTTTCGTTCGCAGTTGAACCAAAATATTCACGAAATCCTTTTTCAATAATATCTAAGTTACTGTTTTTAACAGACTTAATAAGATTTACAATTAATATATCATCACTAGGTTTTAATATAGAACTCATCAACTTAGCGGCAACATATCCACCGCCTTTCAAATCAGGCCCTATATAAGACAGGTTTTTTTGCTCAGGCAAAAATGAATCAATAAAAACATAAGGAATCTGTTTTTCTTCAAGTTTTTTTATGAACAACAAACTTTCTTCTCGGAAAAGCGGCGCTAAGATTACTCCATCTGGATTTGCATCTAGCACGGCCGATGTCTTTTCAATAAAACTGGACTCTTTATTTAAATCGTAATCGAACGCCGTGTAAGTAATTCCAAAATCCTTGTATTCAACAGCGGTTTGTTCCACTCCTTTTTTAGGGAGTTGCCAAAAGCTGTTTTTGGATGCAGGACAAGGCAATAAACTGCATATATGACGTTGTTTCCCTAAAGCTAATGTGCTTGCTAGAAAATTAGGATTAAAATTTAAAATCTTAATCGCTTCTAAAATTTTCTTCTTTTTATCAGGCGATACATTTCCCCTGTTATGAATAACACGATCCACTGTGCCAATAGAAACATTTACAAATTTCGCAATATCTTGAATTGTAGTTCTTCTTGATTTGTCCACGGCTTCTTGATTTATAAATCAGCAAAACACATTATGTGTGCCTACACAAATATACACAAAAATTAACATTAATTACTGTTTTGTAAGTCTAAAATGTAGGAAAAAATATTTTTTTATAAAAATTTGTTTGCGTACACATTTTTTGTAATATTGTTAACTAAATATTAAATCTTCATCAAATTCAAAGAATATTAGGCTATGAATGATCAGAAAAATGGACGAAGAAATTTTCTAAAGAATTCTACAATGGCCGCAGCAATCGCTCCTTTTTCATTATCAGTTAGTGATTTTAAAAATGAATTGAAAAGTCCTCTAAAAGGAAAAATTAAATATGCCTTAGTAGGAACAGGTACGCGTGGTAGTAGTTCTTGGGCGAAACCAATAGTAGAAAATTACACCCAAAATGCTGAGTTAGTCGCTTTATGTGATGTGAATATTGGGCGAATGGCGTATGCTAAAAAATTTATAGGTACAAAAGCGCCAACATATCATTCTTCAGATTTTGAAAAAATGATAAAAGAAACACAACCTGATACTATTATAGTAACTACCACCGATTGTTTTCATGAAAAATATATTGTAAAAGCAATGGAATTAGGTTGTGATGTTATTTCTGAGAAACCTTTGGTTACAGAAGCTCATCAAGGAAAAAAATTGATAGAAGCTGAAAATAGAACTGGTAAAAAAATAACAACAACATTTAATGCGCGATTTAGTAATGAATCGGAAGAGATTAAGAGAATCTTAAATTCTGGTGAATTGGGTAAGGTGCTATCTGCTGAGTACCACGAATATTTAAATGTTGACCATGGCGCATCGTATTACAGAAGATGGCATGGTAAAAAGAAATTTTCGGGAAGTTTACTGGTGCATAAAGCTTCACATCATTTTGATCAAATGAATTGGTGGTTGGATGCTGAACCTGTAACTGTAAAAGCGAATGGAAAAGTAGGTTTTTATGGAAAAAATAATTCTTTCCGAGGTGAAAATTGTCGAACGTGCTCTTTCAAATCTAAATGTGATTTCTATTGGGATATTGAATCATATGGTAGTAAAGAACTGTACCTCTCAGGTGAGGCTGAAGATGGATATTTACGAGATGGATGTGTTTGGGATACTGAAATTGATTCTTATGACGCTATGACTGTTGAGGTAACGTATGAGAATGATGTTTTATTAAGCTATTCCCTTAATTCTTACATGCCTTATGAAGGTCAAAACATCGCATTCAATTGTGAAAAGGGCCGTTTAGAAGTGCGGGTTTATGATGCTCAGCCGTGGGATGTAGAAAATGTATTTGAATTTAGGATAACTAAAAATTTCGAAGGTACTAAGGCTTATGGTTTAGGACGAGATACCGGAACACATGGTGGTTCTGATGATAAGTTAAGAGATAAAATTTTCTTACCCAATCAATCCGACGAATTAAAACAAATGGCAGATTCCAGGGCAGGTCTAATGTCAAGCTTAATTGGAATTGCCGCTGTTAAATCAATAGAAACAAAAGAACAAATAAACATTCACGATTTAGTGGATTTTCCCACTGAATGGAAATGGAAGTGATAAAAAATTAACTAATACGAACCCTCTAATTTTTAAGTATGCTACAATAAAACAATGAATTATAAATTGCTAAAGACCGAGTTGTGATTGAAAAATATGATGACTGATATTGAACTGAGAAACAAACTAAACTAATTATGAAAAAGAACCTATTATTATTTTTTGTCCTAGCCTTAATGCAAACCCCGTTTTTTGCTCAGGACGCAAATATTACAGTAACGGGTACAGTTATAGATCAAGAGGATGGAATGCCAGTTATTGGTGCGAATGTTGTAGAAAAAGGCACAACCAATGGTATTCTTACTAATTTTGATGGAGAGTTTACCATTGAAATTCCCTCAAATGCAACACTTGTTGTAAGCTATATAGGCTATGGAACTACCGAAATTCCGGTTGCCGGACAAACGAACATTGAAGTTTTATTAAAAACAGAAGTATCCGAACTCGATGAGGTTGTAGTCGTTGGCTATGGCACCATGAAAAAAAGTGATTTAACAGGATCTGTTGCTAATGTAAGTTCTGATACTTACAAAGATCAGCATATGACCCAAATTACAGATATGTTGCAAGGTACAGTTGCTGGTTTAAACATGACTCAGGGTACAACTGCCGCTGGTGGTGGTGAAATTGAGGTTAGGGGTGCTAATTCTTTAAATGCATCAACCCAACCAATGATAGTTGTGGATGGGTCTATTTACAATGGTAGTCTACGAGATATTAACCCTGCAGATGTAAAATCGATCGATATTTTAAAAGATGCCAGTTCTGCTGCCGTTTACGGATCACGGGCTTCTTCTGGTGTAATTTTAATTACTACAAAAGGTGGTGGAAAAGGAAAACCTACTGTTAGTTTTACTTCGCAACTAGGAATGTCTAGTCCTACAAATGATTTTGCTCCAAATAATGCATCGGAATATCTTACGTTTCGACAGGATGTAAAAAGAGCATTAGATACAGAATCCCCTTCTTATTATTATAATAATCCAAGCCAGTTACCAACTGGTGTTACCCTTGATCAATGGAGAAATGCTAGTAATAATCCAAATGCTGATAATACAAGAGAATGGTTAACTAGACTTACATTCTTTCCTGTTGAAACAGAAAACTACATCAATGGAAATACAGTTGATTGGTACGATAAGATAATTCGTAAAGGGGCCGTACAGCAAAAATACGATTTGAGTATTAATGGTGGTAGCGATGAAGCTACTTATTACTGGTCAATGGGTTATATGGACAATGAAGGACTTGTTCTAGGAGATGATTATTCTGCTTTGACTACTCGATTGAATTTAAATTTCAAACCCACAAAATGGATGGATATTGGGATGAATACCCAATATACCAATAGGGATGAAAGTTCTGTTACTGCCGATTTAACTGATATGTATCGAATGAGTCCTTATGGTTCGGAGTATAACGAAGATGGTACAATAAAAAGGTACCCAAATGATTTTACTGTTGAAAATCCATTATTAGATTATTATGGACAAGATCGCGAGAATAAAATAAATACCATTTTTAGTACGCTTTATACTAATATTCAATTGCCCTTTGGAATTAAATATAAATTATCATTTCAACCGAGATATGAGTTTTCAAGAGATTATAATTTCTGGTCTTCTGAAACAGTTACAGGTGGGCAAAGTGGTTTCGCTACTAGAGAAGAATATTCTTCATTTAACTGGATATTAGATAATATTCTTACTTGGAAAAAAGAGTTTGGTGAACATTCTTTCGATCTCACATTATTGCAAAGTGCTGAGCAGAATAAATCATGGTATTCTTATTTGCAAAATGAACAGTTTACGCCAAATGAGAATCTAGGCTTTAATGGATTGCAATATGGTGTAAATCCTGCAGTAAGCACAAATGATACACAGTCAAATGCAGATGCTTCAATGGCCCGTTTGAATTATTCTTTTGGTGACAAATATTTGTTAACAGCATCTGTGCGACGGGATGGGTATTCAGCATTTGGACAAGAAAATCCAAGAGCTACCTTTCCAGCTGTAGCTTTAGCATGGAAAGTTTCAAGTGAAGATTTTTTTAATGTAGATGCTATATCTCAATTGAAACTTAGAGCTTCATGGGGTATAAACGGAAATAGAGATATTGATATTTATGGCGCATTAGCTCAAACACAATCTGATATTTATTATGATGGTACAAATACTCAGGTAGGTGTGTATAACAGTACCTTAGCAAATTATGGGTTACGATGGGAGAAAACAGAATCGATCAATTTGGGTTTAGATTTAAGCTTATATAATAACCGTGTAAACTTAGGTGTTGATGCTTATTTAATGAAAACAGTTGACCTTTTAATGGAACGAAAATTGCCAGAATTAACAGGTTACGAATCCATATTATCTAACCTTGGAGAGTTAGAGAACAAGGGTGTAGAAGTTTCCTTGAGTACGGTTAACATTAGTAATGAAGATTTAACTTGGAGAACAGATCTTACATTTTCATTAAACCGAAATAAAATAAACAGTTTGTTTGGTGATTTTGATGAGAATGGTGAAGAATTGCCAGATTATACAAATGAATGGTTTCCAGATCATGCTATTGATGAAATATGGAATTATAATACTTTAGGAATTTGGCAAGTAGATGAAGCTGCAGAGGCCGCATTAGTAGGTTTAGAACCTGGAGACTGGAAAGTAGAAGATGTTAATGGAGATGGAATATATGATGAATTAACTGATAAACAGTTTATTGGGTATACAGAACCTCGCTTTAGACTCGGGATGCGAAATCAGTTTAATTTCTTAAAGAACTTTACAGCCTCAATTTTTCTAAGAGGTGAATTTGGTCAAGTTAGCGCTTTCTCTTATGCATTAAGACAAGGTGGAAGTGATACTTATGACAGAAGAAATGAAGTAAACATTCCTTATTGGACTCCAGAAAATCCAATCAATGATTATCCACGACTAATTACAAATACAACTGTATATGGAGGTGGAATTCAAATTTATAAGAAAAACTCTTATGTAAGAGTACAAGACCTAACACTGTCATATAATATCCCAGAAGATATTATGGACCGTTATGGAATCTCTAATGCTAGACTTTTCTTTTCTGGACGAAATCTTTATTATTTTTCTAAATGGCCAGGTTGGGATCCTCAATCATTAAATAGTCCTCTGGCAAAGACCTATTCAATAGGATTTAGTTTAACATTATAATAACCTGAATAAAACCTTAAAGATGAAAAAAATACAAAAACAACTCGCAATATTAGGTTTGGTTATATTTGTGATGGTAACATCATGTTCAAAAGACTGGTTAGACCCAGAGCCAAAATCTTTTTTCAGTCCTGAAAACGTTTATGTTGATAAAGATGGATTTGAGTCGATGCTTTTTACACTAAGAAAAGCTCTAAAAAATGAGAATACGGGCTATTTAAATTCTATCGCTGCTGAATATTCAGCATCTGATTTAGCTTCGCCGTGGTCGCAGCTAGATTTTCATAAACTTACGCCCAATCAATCACAATACTATCCTTTTTTAGATTTTTTCACAACTACGTTTGAGCATATAAAAAATGCAAATGTAGCTATCTCTAGAATTGATGATATTGAATGGGAAAATGAGACTGACCGAAATACAATTTTAGCTGAAGCTTTGTGGCACAAATCTTATTGGTATTATCGATTAGTTCATACATACGGAGATGTGCCTTACGTAAATGAAGAAATTATAGGTGAAAAACTTGATTTTTATTCACATAGTCGATGGGCTATTTTAGCGAAATTAGAGACTGATTTAGAGTATGCCGCTGAATGGTTGCCGGAAGTTGCCGGAGCTGGAGAAATCTCTAAAGGAGCAGCAAATTATTTGCTAACTAAGGTTTACTTAGCTAATAGCGAATTCGATAAAGCTTTGGCTAGTATTAATAAAGTTATTGAAGGGCCATACTCATTAATGGAATCTAGATTTGGTGTTGATTTAGCAGACGCGAATAGAAACCTTATTTGGGATCTTCACCGTCCAAAAAATTTCAATAGTGCTGAAAATAGAGAAACTATACTAGCAGTGGTTGATAGGTATGAAGCTCCATCTGATGCTAGATCCGATGGACTTTATACGATGCGTAACTACAATGCACAATGGTTTCAACCAGCAGTATTAGATAGTCAAGGTGCGCCAGGAATGATTACTGAAGGTGCCGGTCAAGTAATGTATGATACCTTAGGTAGAGGAAATTGTAATGTCCGGCTAACGCATCATTATCAATATAAGTTATGGGAATATGGTGGTGAGACATGGGAAAATACGCAAGATTTAAGACGATCAGATATCAACTGGGTTGATAAAGATGAATTATTATACAATAATCCCGCTTCTGTTGACTTTGGCACACCAGTGAATGAATCTTATTTCGCTCAAGAACTTGATACATTTAAATACATATATGCAATGCCGCATTATATTATGTTTGTACCACAAGATGACCCTACTGCAAGACCTATGGGTGGAAATGGTGATTGGTATTTATTTAGATTGGCGGGTGCTTATTTGTTAAGAGCTGAAGCCTATTTTTGGAAGGGACAATTGGCAGATGCTGCCACTGATATAAATAAAGTAAGACAAAGAGCTAATGCTTTGCCAATAAATGCAGGAGATGTAACTCTAGATTTTATTTTTGATGAACGTGCTAGAGAATTATTTGCTGAAGCACCAAGACATTCAGAACTAATTAGAGCATCTTATATTTTAGCACAACAAAATTTAGATGGTTATAGTCTAAGTACTTTTGGTGATAAGAATTATTATTATGACAGAGTAATGCGCTTAAATAAAACCTATGAAAAACAAGTAACATTATTAGGTAATACAGCAGGGATGGAACCGTATCATGCATTATGGCCTATTCCGTCTGATATAATTACTGCCAATACATTGGGCGTAATAAACCAGAATTATGGTTATGATGGTTATGCAGGAAATGTGCCGCCATTAGAAGTAATTGAGTAATTCTAAAAAAACTATTCGTACGATTAATAAATGGAAAATGGTTTTATAATAATTTATAAAATTGGAGAGTTGAGTTGATTGAGTTAGTTTTAAAGGGATGCTATATTTTTAGCATCCCTTTATTTTTTAGAAACCAAAAAATGTAAATATGGAGACCAAACCAAATTTAGAAACTAAAGAGCGGCTGCTCTCATTAGATACTTTGCGTGGCTTTGATATGTTGTGGATTATTGGTGGAGGTTCTTTGATAGGGGCACTTGCTAAAGCTACAGGGTGGGGTTGGGTTGAAGTTCTTGCAGAACAAATGCATCATGTACCATGGGAAGGGTTTCATTTTGAAGACTTAATCTTCCCTTTATTCATGTTTATGTCTGGCGTAGCAATTCCATTTGCATTAGTTAGCAAATTGGAAAAAGGGGTTGAAAAATCTATCTTATTCAAGAAGGTTTTTAAAAGAATGGTTTTGTTGGTTCTTTTTGGATTAATTTATAACGGCGCTTTAAAAAATGGATTTACTGATGTTCGCTATTTAAGCGTATTGTCACAAATAGGAATTGGTTACTTCTTCGCTTCAATGGTTGTCCTATATACAAAAAATATCAAAGTTAGAATTTTTTGGTTGGTCGGAATTATGACGGGGATCACCATATTACAACTTTTTACCCCAGTCCCTGGTTTTGGAGCTGGTGTAATTACTCCTGAAGGCAGTATAAACGCTTGGATAGATCAACAATTTTTACCTGGCAAGCTGATTTATGATACGTATGACCCAGAAGGAATACTCTCAATTGTTTCTGCAACTGTAATTACATTATTTGGGTTTTTTGCGGGTACTATTCTTCGAAACAAGGTAAATTCACAACAAAAAAAGACGAGTATTTTAGTCGGTATCGGAATTCCGTTAATTGTAATTGCACTTTTATTATCGCCTGTTTATCCCATTGTAAAAAACATCTGGACTGTTACTTTTAACATGCTTACAGCAGGAATTAGCTTTTTACTAATGGCATTGTTTTATTATGTTATTGATGTGCTAAAATGGCGTAACTGGACTTTCTTTTTCAGGGTAATTGGTATGAATTCTATCACCATATATATGGGGGTAAAAATAATTGATTTCTGGCATGCATCTAGATTTTTCTTAGGCTTTGCAGCAAAACCAGCCGGCGAGTATGGTAATGTAATTGTTATACTAGGAGTAATTGCTTTAGAATGGCTTTTTTTATATTATCTGTACAAAAAGAAGATATTTTTAAGAGTTTAATAAGTTCTATTTTTTAGTTAGCTTTTTGTATTCAATGATATAATAGTTTGTTGCTAATAATAAAGCATGATGCCTTATTTTTGCTGCTGTACGCCATAAGTCAGTAGTTATGCAGAAGCTTGTTTTGTCATCTCTTTTATTATGTTTACTGTTTTCTACTGCATGTAAAAACGAGCAAAAAAGTACCGAACAAAAAGAGATACTTGAATCCAACCTTAGCGGACAAGAATTAGCCAAAATACACTGTGCTAGTTGTCATGTTTATGTGGCACCAGAAGTATTACCAAAAACTAGTTGGAATTTTGATGTGCTACCTGCAATGGCAAATCGATTAGGAATTTTTAATGGAAAACAGCAGCCTGATAGTATTTTAGGTTCTCCTAGAAACGCTCTAGTTGTTAAAAAGGCCAATATATTTCCTGAAAAGCCATTAATAGCTAAAGCAGATTGGCAAAAAATAGTTGAATTTTATATAGAAAATTCGCCAGAAGCTATTAATCCACCTAAACAAATTGAAGCCCTTAAAGTGGGTCTAAAACATTTTAAATATAAAGAAGCCAAATTTGCCGACAAGCCATCATTTACATCAATGGTAAAAGTTTTATCAGACAAAAGAGGAATCGTTTTTAGTGATGGAAAACGCAACAACAACCGTTTAACATTTTTAGATTCCGATTTAAATAAGATACAAAGTTTACGTTTAAAAGATACTCCAATTCATTATTATGAAAAAGAGGATACTGTTTTTCTAACGACTATTGGACGTAATATATTTCCCAATGATTTGTCTGATGGTGCTTTGCAACAATTAACTTTAAACGATACAAAACAACGTTCCGAACTGCATGCACCAATAATTTCAAATATGCAGCGACCTGTAAATATGGTTTACGGGGATTTAAATGCTGATGGTTTTGAAGATGTTCTTGCTTGCGAATATGGCGACCTTACTGGTAAACTAGTTTGGTACGAAAACATAAAAAACGGATCCTATAAGGCGCACCCACTCAAAAATGCCCCTGGTGCCATTAAAACTATTATTAAAGATAATAATGCTGATGGATACAATGATATTTTTGTTTTAATGGCTCAAGGAAACGAGGGTGTTTTTTATTTTGAAAATGATGGCAACGGTGGTTTCATAGAAAAACAATTGCTTTCTTTTTCACCACTTAATGGAAGTCAAAGTTTCGATTTAGTTGATTTCAACAGTGATGGTTTTGATGATATTCTATACGTCTGTGGAGATAATGCAGATAAAACACCTTTCTTAAAAGACTTCCACGGAGTTTATATTTTTTTAAATGATGGCAACTTAAATTTTACACAGACTTTTTTCTTCCAGCAAAATGGGGCTTATAAAGCAATACCAAATGATTATGATCTCGATGGAGATTTAGATATTGCATCAATTTCGTATTTCCCTGACTACTTAAACGCTCCTGAAGAAAGTTTTGTTTATTTAGAGAACAAAGGCGAATTAAACTTTGAGCCTTCTACATTTACAGCGTCTTCTAAAGGCAGATGGATTGTTATGGATGCTGGTGATATAGATGCAGATGGCGATATTGATTTAGCCTTAGGGTCTAATGTTCAATTCCTTGCCAAAGGTGATACAACTGGATTGAGTAAAAGATGGCTTACCGAAAGTCCTTCTGTTATTATTCTTGAAAACACGATTAAATAAAGCAGATTTAAGTCAAAGGAACCCTTTTCTATTTAGATGTAAATTTCTTGAATTCTGTCTCCAATTCAGTACTGTCTTTTATTCCATCTAAAACTGCTATTCGATAGGAAAATGATACTTCGGTATTCGGTTCTAGTGTAAAATTAATCGGTGGTTCTTTACCATCAGTAAATGCTTTAGGACCTAGAGGGTTTGCAGCAAATAAACCGTAGCCACGAGCATGCCAGTATGTAGGATAACCGACATTTTTGGGTTGGTCCATAATCACTACTGTAACATCCTTTTTATTAATGGTGCCCGTAAGTGCCATCCATTTGGCACGCGTTCCCCATACATCGGTCCCTGTCAATCCTTCACTACTTAAATACTGGCCGCTTACGCCAGTATTATCGGTAACAGGTACGTCTGTTTTATTACCATTTGCATCGCTTAAGGTAACTGGTCCATCACTAGGGTGTTCCAATTCTCTTGCGGTACGTATGGCGAACATTCCTTCTTTAGTATCATTAAATAGAACTGTTTTGTCAAGCGCTTTAAAAGTTGTATTTCTATCTATAATGCGTTTTCCTTCTTCAGCGGAAAAAACAAACATTGTTTCTTCTTTCATCAATATAGAATTATCCGGATTTAACCAATTTGTGCTAACTACTAGTGTTGAACTTTCATCACCATTTTTTTGACTAACAATTTTGTCGTGACGAATTGTACCTAGTTTTTCTTTAGGTGTTTTAATTTCATCCGAGTTGCCCCAAAAATCGAGTCCGTTTACATCCCCATAATTAAACCAAGCCCCAATATGGTGTGGGTGATCGGTTCTTTCATTAGGTCTTGTGTTTAATGGATAACCGCGAGTAATTGCTTCACCGTTTGCTGCAATAATTGGATATAGAGTTGTTTTTTTAAGAACAGAAATATCATCAGCATATAGATATGAAGTAAATAGTTTACCACCCACAAATACATCTACTTTTTTGTCAGTTTCGTTGTTGTCTAAAGTTATATTTATGGTAGTTTCCTCATCTTTAACATCAACTTCTGCTTTCTTTTCTTTACAAGCACTGATCAAAAGTATAAGCGTCAAAACAGTTAGTATGGTTCTCATTTCGAATTTTATTTAAAAAAAAAGAGGCATAAAAACATATGCCTCTTTTCTATAATTTAATTTTAAACTTTATCAGGAACTACATAGCCCTTTCTGTAGTCTCTAGTTAATAATTTACTGGCTTCTTTGTCTTTAACATAAGTTTCATGCTTATCATCTATTTGTAATTCTCGTCCTACTCTGTAGGCCGCATTAGCTAATAATGGAAGTACACTTGATTTATGTCCTATCTCTATATCGCAAGTCAGCTCTGATTGGTCATTATTTCGAATAGCAGAAATAAAATTGTCAAAAATTGCTTCACCGCCACCGCCGGTTAAATTTAATGGATTGAACGATTCATCTTTTTCTCCAGATGTTGGTCCAGCTTCATTGTTTCTACCGTAAAAAGTTTGCCAATTACCACCGGCATCAATTTGCATCCAACCTTCAGTTCCTAAAACAATTACACCAATTTTTACAGGAGATGCTTTACTCGATGCCGATACTTTGCCGCCACCTGTAATATTAATGTCTGGCAAAAGAACGCCTTCGGGATCTGTGAAGATACCTCTAGTACCAAATTCTAATATTTTACCATCTGCATATTCAAACATTGACGTTTGTGTGTTTGGCGTGTTTTGTGCTGATTTTGGTCCAAAATATCCTCCCATAGAATTTACGCGAGTAGGAAGTTCTTCTTTGCCCAGGGCCCAACGTGCTACATCAAATTGGTGTGGTCCTTGATTCCCTGTGTCACCGTTACCATAATCCCAGTTCCAGTGCCAATTGTAATGGAATCTGTTTCTATTAAATGGCTTTTCTGGTGCAGGTCCTATCCACATATCGTAATGCACATTTTTAAGATATGCTTCAGTATAGGGTGTTTCAAAACCACCAGATTCAACATTCATTTTAAATTGTTCCCCAGGTTTCATCGGTCCATCGGGGTACATGCCAATGCTTGGTCTTGGTTTAAAACACAAGCCTCTTGTCATATATACATCTCCTAATTTTCCATCACGAATAAATTTAATCGCACGTTGCGTATTGGCAATTGAACGATTTTGAAACCCAACTTGTACTAAAACATTATACTTTCTGGCAGCTTCTATCATTTTTTTACCTTCAAACACATTATGGGTAGATGGTTTTTCCACATAAACATGTTTTCCCGCTTGTGCTCCCCAAATGGTAGAAAGTGCATGCCAATGATTTGGAGCAGCAACAGAAACAGCATCAACTTCTTTATCGTCAAAAATTCGACGCATATCCCATTCAGTTTTTGGACGATAGCCAGCAAATTTTTCAATTTCATCTAATCTATCTTTAAATAGATTCTCATCGATATCTACAAGATATTTTATCCGAACATTTTTCATTTTGCCAAAGTTGTTGATATGGCTGCCACCTCTTCCGCGAATACCAATTATTCCCATTTGAATGGAATCATTCGAACCAAGAATTCTACTATAGGAAGCTGCACTTGTAGAGAGCATGGAAACACCTGCTATTCCTACAGAACTTTTTTTAATAAATTTTCTTCTTGAGATACTTTTCTTCATTGTTGTTTTATTTTAATTGTGTTGATTTAGTGTTCAAAAGTTGAATTCCTAAGTTAGGTTGTTGTGGAAAGGATTCAAATTGTGAGCCTAACAAATTAAATAAAAATATAAGCTCTGTACTTCGTTAATCTTGCTGATTTTACATAAACATTTAACCTTGTCGTAATAAAACAACTACGATTTACCTGCTTCTTAGTTTAGAGTTAATATTTGATGTAAACCCGATAAAATAGAAGAAATAAAGCATATGCTAAATCTTATATTTGTTAGCACCCTGTTACAATTTCCCTAGTGTATGGCTCATTTTTTTCATAATTTATTATGTGAGATCATGTCTAAATTGACAGAACCAAAATGATATCAGGGATTGAAGAGGTAAGAATAATTTTTTTTATAGTAAAGAAATACAAGCTTTTTTAAAGCTATATAAAATTCCAAAACATATTCGCAAAGTTTTTAAATGAATCCCAAATTGATTACGAAAGTCCTTTAAGATGGATGTGACTCGAGACAAAATTCTAAATCTAAAAAATGAAGCATGCGCTCATTTAACCAAAGAATTACTTCCTTTTTGGTTTGATAGATGCAAGGATGAAATAAATGGCGGATTTATTACACATTTTGATAAAGACGGAAATGATACAGGTGTTGATGAAAAGTCTATGCTCGGGCAAGCACGTTGTATTTATAGTTTTGCTGCTGCCCATAGAGCTGGCTATGGTGATGGAAAATGCTTAGAATATGCCAAACACGGGGTTGATTTTGTAATTGATAAAATGTGGGATGATAAGCATGAAGGTTTTGTTTGGTTAACGGATAGAAAGGGGAATGTGCTTATTGATGAAAAAATACTATATGGACATAGTTTTATCATCTATGCCTTTAGTGAATATACACTAGCATCTGGTGATCAACGCGGTCTTTTTTACGCTGAAAAATGTTTTGACTTACTTCAAATATATGGAGCGGACACCATGTATGGAGGTTATTTTGAAATGTTTACTAATAATTGGACACTCAAGGGATCAGGTGCTGCTGGAGGTGACCGTAAAACATTAGATGTTCATATGCATTTAATGGAAGCGTTTACAACCTTATTCGAATGTAGTGGCAAAGAATTACACAAAAGAAAATTACTCGAGATAATTGAGGTTTTAGTAAAAAAAATAATTCATCCAAAGTATTTAACTGGGATTCCACAGTTTACTCCCGATTGGAAAATTGCACCACAAATAAAATTTGATATCGTTTGGGGTTGGGACCGTTTTTCGGATGATGGAATAAAATCTTCTCCAGAAGACAACACGAGTTATGGGCATAATGTGGAATTTGCTTGGCTATTAATGCACGCTATGGAAATTGCGGATATTCCGTTTGAGAAATATGGAAAGGTAATTGAAACTCAGTTTAATCATGCCTTTGCAGATGGTATCGATTGGGAATATGGAGGTGTTTATGTTGAAGGTTCCCATGCTGGAGGTGTTACTGACCGCGAAAAGGAATTTTGGCAACAAGCAGAAATGCTTATTGCTTTACTACAGGCGTGCATTGTATACGGGTCAGACAAATATTTGCCGGTTTATGAAAATGTACATCGGTTTGTTTATGACAAAATGATTGACCATAAAATTGGAGAATGGCTTCCATTGTTAACAAGAAAGGGTGAGCCTATTTGGAGTCATATGAGTCATAATTGGAAAATAAATTATCATACCCTTCGTGCAGTTGTACAATCGATTGAACGTATGAACAAATTGTTAGAATAAATTAAATTTTAGACGTATTGAAATGAAGAATTTAAAAGCTTATTTATATGCGTTAGTATTTCTCTTTTTACCGGTAATTGCCGGTGCTCAGAATACTCCAGAGCGCGAGGCTATTTTGTCTGTTGAGCGTATTTGGGATAGGGGTGCTCACAACGCATTTACCTCTTTAATAGATTTTAATGGAACGTTATATTGTGCCTTTAGAGAAAGTAATGGCCATGTAAACGATTCTAATGGCAGTATACGAGTAATAGCATCAGAAGATGGACAAAATTGGAAATCAGTGGCACATTTATTTGAGCAAGGAATAGATTTTAGAGATCCACAATTATCAATTACACCAGATAATAAAATCATGCTTAACATTGGAGGTTCAGTTTATACAGAAGGGAAGTTAACTTCAATGTCACCAAAGGTTAGTTTTAGTAATAGTGAAGGAAACTCATTTTCCAAAGCAGCAAATGTAAATTTAGATTCAGAAATTAAAACAGGAACAGATTGGCTATGGAGAGCAACCTGGCATAATGGAAAAGTGTATGCAGGTGTGTATCAACCCAAAAAAGAAAAGTCGGTGCAGTTAATGGTAAGTGATGATGGTATTGATTATAAATTCATAACTACCTTTGATGTTATTGAAGGCAATGAAACTACGCTTCGATTTAATAATAAAAATGAAATGATTGCTGTGGTTCGCAGAGGTAGTCGCTATAACGGAGCTATTGGAATTAGTGCTCCTCCATACAATAAATGGAATTGGAATGATTTGGAAAAAAGACTTGGCGGACCAGATTTAATGCTGCTTGAAAATAATGTTATGCTTTGTGCTACAAGAGAATATTTACCTAATAAAGCCCAAACTATTATTTCGAAAGTTGAGCTGAATGGTAAAACAACCAAACTAATAACATTACCAAGTGAAGGCGATTGTAGTTATCCCGGATTATTGATGAAAGATGATATTTTATTTATGTCTTACTATTCATCTCATGAAGATAAAACAGCAATATACTTAGCGAAAATAGCATATCTAAAAAGTATTTTCGAGAAATAATAGTACAAGAAAATGGCAGTGAAAAGAAAGAAAATATTCTATGGAACACTATTAATTTTGGTGGTAATTTATGCAGCGGTGGTTTATATAGTTCCTAGAAAATTAGACAAGGAACATAATAAAATAAAACAAGCTCCGCCATATAGTGTATCAGATAAAGCACTTTCTATGTACAATTCGCTTGACTTTATTTCAGACCTTCATTGCGATGCCTTGTTATGGAGTAGAGATTTAACAATAAAAAATTCTGTTGGGCAAGTAGATTTCCCAAGAATGCAAGAAGCAAATGTGGCGTTACAAGCATTTACTATTGTTACAAAATCTCCAAAAGGACAAAATTTTTCAGAGAATACTGCCGATGCTTTTGATAATATTACTTTGCTAAATTTTGTACAAGCAAGGCCTATTTCCAATTGGTTTAGTTTGTTTAAAAGAGCAATTTATCAAAGTAAAAAATTACATAAACAAGCGGCAGATTTTAACAATGAATTTATTGTAGTTAAAAGTTCTGAAGATCTCAAAAGACTTATCGCCTTAAGAAAAGAGAATTCGAAAGTTGTGGGTGGCTTTTTAGGAATTGAAGGCGGACATTGTCTGGAAGGAAAAATAGAGAATCTAGATAAGTTATATAATGAAGGTGTTCGTATGCTTGGGCCTACTCATTTTTTTGATAATGAACTCGGTGGCTCGGCACATGGTGTTTCAAAGGAAGGGTTAACCAATTTTGGTGTTAATGTCATACAGAGAATGAATGAATTAGGGATGATTATTGACTTAGCTCATGCCTCACCAAAAATTGTAGATGATGTATTGGCAAAAAGTAAAGATCCTGTTCTTGTTTCGCATACAGGAGTTCGTGGCACCCTCGATAATTCAAGAAATTTGTCGGATAAGCATGTTCGTGAAATAGCTGCGAATGGGGGTTTAATTGGAGTTGCATATTTTAAAGGAGCTGTAAACACACCGCTAATAAAAGGTATTGTAGATGCCATGAAACATATTAAATCTATTGCATCGATTGATTGTATCGCTTTGGGTTCAGACTTTGATGGCAGTGCGACCACACCTTTTGATATTACAGGCCTGCCATTGTTGGTAGAAGAGCTGATGAATCAAGGATTTAATGGAGATGAAATAAAAGCTATTATGGGCGAAAATGTAAAACGGTTTATGCTAAAAAATTTGAAATAATAAGTTGTTTCAGCTCTCTGATCCAACTCCAAGTTTTAAGCGTTCTGCTTCCCATCCATGATCTACATATTCCCAAGAGAAATCGCCTCCCTTAATTTTTATTTTTACAAATCCTTCTTTGGTATTGTGTCTTCTGCCTTTCCATCCATTTCCAGCAATAGAACCGCCTGTTAGAAAATGAAAACGGTCGTTCACCATACCAAATTCTTTCCAGTGAATATGCCCTTGTAATACTAATTTTAAGTTATGATTTTCTAAAAGTTTAAACGCTTCTGGTGCATTTTCAACCACTCGACCACTACCACCGTTTAATTGGGTATAGGTGCACATCATTGGAATATGAGTAGTGATAACAATTGGAGTTGTCTTATCTACTTTTTCTAAATCATCTTTTAGCCATTCGAGTTGTGCTTCATGAAAACTAGCTTTGTATCTTTTTTGTGGCGTTACATCCAAAGAGTTTAGTGTTATAAAATGCCAACCTTTATGGTTAAATGAATAGTATGTTTTGCCAAAATGACGCTCCCACATTCCATATTTATAATCTGGGTGTACTTTGGTTTCCGGACTCTCCTCATAAATTGCGAATAAATCGTGATTGCCTAAACAATTATAAACAGGCATTTGAAAATCTTTTGCCATTGTTTTATACAGATTGAAAAGCGGTTCACACTTGTCAAAGTCACCTCGCATCGCATCATATACTAAATCGCCACCAGTAATTACAAAATCGGGTTGTATTTCGTTTACTTTGTCAATAGCCATTTGAAAACCTTGTGGTGCATTCATTTCTGGTTTAATATGAATGTCGGTTAAAAAAGCAAACTCAAAAGAATCTTCAGTTTTTTTATCTTTTGTCACAGAAGATTTTTCTTCACAAGAACTTTGTAAAAACGGGATTGCAACAGCAGCTAAACCTGTGTTTTTTATGAATTTTCTTCTATCAATATTTTCTTTTTCAGTCCCTTTCATAATTCATTGTGCTTTTCAAATGATATCGTCTTTATTGTACATTAAATAGTAAGTGATTTAAATCGAATTATGAATTCACAACATTTTTGGAATCATTATTCATAAATGATTTTAAGTTATCAATTGCAGTCTTAAGTAACCTAGCCCTTGACTCTTTAGGCGCCCAAGCAATATGTGGTGTTATTATGCAATTATCGGCGCTTAACAATACATTATTTGGGTCTATAGGTTCTTTTGAAACTACATCTACTGCGGCGTATGCTACTTTTCCTGTGTCTAAGGCGTTTTTTAAATCTTTTTCAACAATAAGTGGACCTCTAGATGTGTTAATTAGCATTACTCCATCTTTCATTTTTTTTATACTTTGCTCATTGATAATGCCTTTAGTAGTCTCAAGCAAGGGACAATGTAAGCTTATAACATCTGAATTTTCGAGAAGCTCATCCATGGTAACAAATTGTAACTTGTCTGAAGCTAATTCCGGTTTTTTTCGACTTCCGGCTGTTAAAATTTTCATTCCGAAAGCTTCAGCTAATTTTGCCGTAGCTTGTCCTATTTGACCCATACCAATAATTCCTATGGTTTTGTCTTGTAACTCGATTAAAGGGTAATTCCAAAAGCAAAAATCTTTACTGGCAGCCCATTCACCTCGTTTAACTGCATTGTTATGTTCACCAACATGATGACACATTTCTAAAAGCAACGCCATAGTCATTTGAGCAACAGCTGTTGTGCTATAAACCGGTACATTAGTTACAACAATACCTAAACCTTTTGCAGCTTTTATGTCCACAACATTATAACCGGTTGCTAAAACACCTATATATTTCACCGTAGTACATTTTTGGAGCACTTTTCTGGATAAAGGTGTTTTATTCGTTAGTATGATTTCAGCATCAGCAATTGCCTCGATAATCTTATCTTCAGCAAATTCAGTTCTGTCGTAAATAGTCAAATCTCCAATTTCCTTTAACCCTTCCCAATTTAAATCTCCTGGATTAAGAGAAAACCCATCAAGCACCACTATTTTCATTTCAATATTGTTTTTAATCTATAAAAATGGTCTCTTTTAAAACTGCTCTTTACAAATATAAGGTTTATGCTTTCGCTGTAATTCCCGATATTTTATCGCGTTTGCATTAAATTTTAACCATTCAATTTAAAAGGGTACGCTATATTTGTTTAACTGGATAATATTCTTTAATCCTAAATAATATTCTTTGCATTTTACTATTGAATTTTAGGATTTTTTCTCAACGCAACTTAGTACACATGACACACGCTTGTAAATTAATTGGTGCTTTTATTTTGACCCTAATTCTTGGTCAGAATAGCTATTCTCAAACCAAAGAACTTGTTGATTATGTAGATCCATTTATTGGAACCGATTTTTTTGGACATACATTTCCTGGGGCATCATTACCCAACGCATTGGTACATTTAAGTCCGGATATAAACACAGAAGGGTGGACTTACTGTGCAGGTTATATTTATCCCGAAAGTTCAATAATGGGCTTTAGTCATACGCATTGGAGTGGGGTAGGAATGGTTAATGGTGGTGAAATTTTGTTGATGCCTACAACTAGTACCAAATTGAAAATAGTACCGGGGTCATTGGAAAATCCTGATGCTGGGTACCGTTCTAGGTTTGATCATGAAGAAGAATCTGCATCGCCTGGCTATTATTCTGTACAGCTTAAAGATTATGATGTAACTGCAGAATTAACCGCTACACAAAGAGCAGGATTCCACCGATACACTTTTCCAAAATCGATGAATTCTCGTATTATTTTAGATGTTGGACATCAAATTGGAAACATGACTCAAGGGGAGCTTTCCGAATTAAAAATTATTGACAACAATCGTATTGAAGGTTCGAAAGCAGCCGGACTTGGTAAAGTATATTTTGTAGCAGAATTCAGTAAACCATTTTTGTATTATGGCACCTTCGATGCTAGTTATAAAACTCCAGAATCTGATGGTAGTGTTTTCCCTTATAAAAATGCTGAGGTTGGAGATAAGATAGGCGCTTTTGTACAGTATCATACTGAAAAAAATGAACAAGTATTAGTTAAAGTCGGTATTTCATATACGAGCATCGAAGGGGCGCGAAAAAATTTACATAAAGAGATACCCGATTGGAATTTTGATGGCGTAAGAAATAATGCTAAAAAAATCTGGAATAAAGAATTATCAAAAATAACAGTAAAGGAAGGCACAGAAGAACAAAAACAAGTTTTTAATACTGCTTTATATCATTCGCTATTGTCACAGTATATTTCGCAAGATGTAGATGGAAAATATTTTGGTTCGGATGGAAAAATACATGAAGCTAAAGGTTTTGATTTTTATGGGTCATTTTCTTGTTGGGATACGTACCGAACCCAACATCCTTTAATGACATTAATTTCTCCCGAACACGTTGATGATTATATAAAATCAATAGCAGCCAAAGTAGAAAATTATGGATGGTTACCTGCACAACATTTTTTAAATGTGTATGGTGAATCTATGGTGGGCGATCACCTTATTCCTGTTATTGTAGATGCGTATATGAAAGGATATCGTGATTTTGATATTGAACTTTTATATAAAGCAATGCGTAAAAAAGCATTAGAACTTCCTAAAGACCCTGTACCTCATGAGGCTGGTAGATCTGGGCTAACTTATTATTTAGAAAAAGGATATGCGCCTATTGATAAAGTTACTGAGGCAGTTCCTAATACACTTGAACTCGCTTATGACGATTGGTGTATAGCTCAATTAGCGAAAGAATTGGGTAAAATAAAAGATTACGAACTGTTTACAAAAAGAGCTTACAATTATAAAAACGTATGGGATTCTAAAACGAACTTCATGAGACCCAAAAAATATGATGGTAAGTTTTTGCCAGAAATTGCTGACAATAAACAAGAAATTGTAACAATAGATGATCATAGTTATTACAAATATTTTGACCCATTATTAGTTGGTCGAAGACCTAATCGCCATTACACGGAATCTAATGCCTGGCAATATATTTGGTCTGTACAACACGACCCACAAGGACTAATAAATCTATTTGACACTAAAAATCAATTTATTGAAAAACTGGATACTTTTTTTGAAATGAGTCCGGTTATTACACCACCGAAATATGTAGGAGTAGTTGGTACTATTGGACAATATGTGCAGGGAAACCAACCCTCGCACCATGTAGCATATTTGTATAATTATGCAGGCCAGCCATGGAAAACACAATTTAGAGCACGACAAGTAACTGAAGAAATGTATCGAATTGGTCCGGGAGGTCTGCCCGGAAATGATGATATGGGATCTCTTTCTTCATGGTATCTATTTAGTGCAATGGGAATTTATCCTATGGCTCCAGGGAGTACAACATATACCATTGGTAGTCCACTTTTTGGAGAGGTTGAATTGAGGCTGATTAAAAATAAAACGTTTACAATTAAAGCTATTAATAATTCCAAAGAGAATAAATATATTCAGTCGGCAACATTAAATGGAAAATCGTTTAATAGAACATGGATAAATCATGAGGAAATTACAAAAGGAGGAACTTTACAATTTAAAATGGGACCTAAACCGAATACGAAGTGGGGTGTCTCAGACTTACCTCCTTCCTTATCTAAAAAATAGAAGGTTCAACTATATTAACGCTTTTCTGTTAAATTTTACCATAGGTAATTTTTTAGGGTAATATAGTACGTAAACCATATAATATTTAGGAAGTAAAAAGTGTCAAAATAAAGTTTATTTGTTACTGGCTTTTTAAACTATTTCTGTGAAATAGCTTTTAGCATTTAATAGTAAACTATTTAAATTTTGACAACACTATGAGAAAACTATATCAGTATAGTTATTGGATAATTTCACTTTTCTTATTGTCCTGTAATAGTCCGAAAAAGGAAAAATTGGTTGATGCTAGTATGCCAATCTATAAAGATGTTCCTTTTAAACAAGATATGGCGATTAAGTTTAATGCGCCGAACAATGATATTTCTTTCTCAAGAATATCAATGGATAGAAATAAGGTTATTCAAGTTGCATCTTCAGAAGGAATTTTACGTACGCATGATGGTCAATTTTTGTATCCTGGAACACTTGTTCGCGACAAAACATATCGCTCTCTTGTTGATAAAGCAATAAAAAATATTACGGTCTTTAAAAATCAGTTTGTTTATTTAGATGATAAAGCTGTTTTTAGTAATGCATGGGCAGGAAATCTATATCTGCAACATAATTTACCGAAAGCATTTACCTTCGATGCAGGTAATGATTTTGAATTTTTAATTAGCGACGGTAGTACGCTTCAGTTTTTGTCAAAAACAAAAGCACCATGGACAGGTAATTTGTCGAACGATACTGTTCAGGATATTTTATTTGATGATGACAGTAATAATTTTTGGGTTTTAGGGAAAAAATCAATTAGCAGTTTTGATACCTCAACAAGTGAATTAAAAACCTTATATCAAAAAAACGATTTAACCGCCTTTACATTTTATAATTCAAAATTGATTGTAGGAACCAATTCTGGCTACTTGACTTTAGATTCTACTTCAGGTAAAAAAATAACGGCACTTAATAACAAACTTCCACATGTAGAAATCACCGCTTTAACCACCATTGATGGTGAACTTTGGTTCGGTTCAACAAAGGGTGCTTTTAAGTTGCGAGAAGATGGAAAATATGATTATTACTATGGGAAACGTTGGCTGCCTGGGAATATTATCACTGATATTTCCAAAGGTACAGATGGTTCTGTTTTAATACTTACTGAGGCTGGATTAGGGCAACTTGTATTTAAGGAAATGACTCTTTTTGATAAAGCGCAATTTTACGAAAGACAAGTAAGAGATAGGCATATTCGTTTAGGATTTAATGCGTCACTAATTGGCTTAGAAGATGGAAATTGTGATACAGGAAGGTTAGATGATTCTGATAATGACGGATTATGGACATCAATGTATTTAGCTGGAGAAGTTTTTAGATATGCGGTTACGAAGTCTGATGATGCTTTGCAAAATTGTATAGAATCTATGGACGCGATGGAAAGATTATATAGTATAAACCCCGTTCCGGGTTTTCCATCACGATCTTTTGAACGAAGTGGGTATATAGAAGAATTGCATGACCCAGACCGTTGGCATAATTCCACTGACCCCGAATGGGATTGGAAAGGTACCACAAGTAGTGATGAAGCTATTGGACATATTTTTGCATTTGGTGTAATGGCCGAACTTATGGATAACGAACTTAAAAATCGTGCAATTACCCTTATTGACACTTTAATGAATCATGTTGTTAGTAATGATTTGTATATGATTGATTATGATGGAAAGCCAACTACTTGGGGTAGATGGAATCCAGATTATGTAAATGCTAGACCTAAGATGGTTGGTGATAGAAAAATAAATTCTTCCAATATTATCGCCATGCTACAGACAGCATATCACTTTACAAAAAAGGAAAAGTATAAAGAAAAGGCGTTCGATTTAATGGAAAATTATGGGTACTTAGATAATCTAATGTATCCAATGAAAGATGTAGGAATGGCTCCAGAAGATGCAGATGACTGGAGTAAAATGTTGTCCGAATCATGGAACCATTCTGATGATGAAATGTATTTTGTTGGTTATTGGGGCTTATATAACTATGCGTTTAATGATTCTTTGAAAACTAAATTTAAAGATGCAATTATTGATCATTGGGAAATTGAACGACCCGAAAAAGAAGGTGCTTGGAATATAATGACAGCACTTACCGGAACTCCAGAATTTGATTTAGATGAGGCCGCTTGGTATTTGAGAGAACATCCAATGGATCTTGTTACTTGGGATATTGCTAATAGTCATAGAAAAGATATCCAATTTGTTGAGCCAAATTTTAGAGAGCAAACTACTTCGGAAGTATTACCTCCAGATGAACGCCCTGTGCAAAGACATAATGGAAATACATTTCATTTAGATAGAGTTGGTAAAGATGGAGCCGAAGAATATTCCGCAGGTGATATTTGGTTATTACCTTATTGGATGGGGAGATATTTGGGAGTTATTAGTGAGCCTCAGAAATAATTTTTACTCGAATTAGAATCAAATTAAAAACCATTATTTATCATTAAATATGAGGACATTTTTATTTATCATAATATTTCATTGTACTGTTATTTCGCCTTGTAATGCACAAGATACTTTTAAACAAGATGTAGCAATCATTCATGATAACAAAAAGGGTCTACCAGCTGGACCTATTGAAAAAGTTACAATCACTGATAATATTCCAACGATATCAGCCACTAAAACAAATTACAATTGGAATGGAAATCAGTGGGTTAAATCGACTGTTGATGTAGATTATCCCTCATTTTCTAAGTTTAAAAAATTGCCTGATGGTTCAGGTAAAATATTATCAGAAGTAGTTTATAACGATAAAACGTATATCGGATGCGAAAAGGGTTTGTTTGTTAATTATGAAAAAAACAAATGGAAACAAGTTTTACCTGCTGATGAAAACTATAGTTGGGCCTTAAAAAATGTTACTGCTCTTACAGTTGACACGCAAGGCAATTTATGGTTTGGTTCTAAAGAAGGTGTTGGTAGGAATACTAATGGGATATGGAAACTATTTACAGGTAAAGAAGGATTACCTTATACTAATTTTACTTGCGCAGCTGCAGGGCCAAATGGTGAAGTTTGGTTTGGTACTGAAAAAGGTGCAATACGAGTTGAGAATGATTATTTCTACTACCGTTCAACACGGCGTTGGTTACCAGATAATAAGGTAAACAAAATTGCTGTTGATAAAAAAGGAACTGCTTGGATTGCTACAGAAAAAGGTCTTTCACAAATTGTGTCTAAGGAAATGTCGTACGACGAAAAAGCTACCCATTTTACAAATCTTACGGAGGAGCGACACAATAGAATGGGTTTTATTTGTCAAAACCACTTAAGTGAACAATTTAATATTGATAGCTATGAATTAGCTATCTCAGATAATGATGGTCAATATACATCCATGTATGGTGCTGCTCAAGCATTTCGTTATGCTGCAACAGGAGATATGGAAGCTAAAAAAATAGCAGACAGAAGCTTTAAAGCTGTAAAATGGTTGGTTGATATTTCTACTGTGCCTGGTTTTCCTGCACGTGTTATTATTCCTGTGGATTGGCACGAACCTGTAAACGAACAATATAGCCAAGAGTATAATAAAAGACACCAAAAAAATGACCCATTTTGGAAAGATATTTTTCCTAGATTTCCGCTAAGCGAAGATGGTAAATACCGATGGAAATGTGATACTAGTTCAGATGAACTAGCCGGACATTATTTTTATTATGGTATTTATTACGATTTAGTAGCGGAAACCCAAGAAGAAAAAGCAGCAGTTAAGCAAGTAGTCGCCGATGTTACGGATCACCTTATTCGCAATAGTTTTAAGTTGGTTGATTATGATGGTAAACCAACACGTTGGGGTAGTTTTGATCCGGAGTATTTTAATTCTATTTGGGGTTGGGATCAGCGCGGATTAAATTCCATGATGATGCTTTCATTTCTTAATGTTGCAAGTCATGTTACTAAAGACCCTAAATATGATGAAGTCGCTAAAAAATTGCGTGATGAAGAAAATTATCATATTAATGCTATGCATCCAAAAGAATTTTTTCCTCCTGAAAATGTAGTTCCATGGGATAACAACCTTGGGCTAATGAGTTTTTACGGATTAATTAATTATGAGAAAGACCCGGAACTTTTAATGATGTATCGCCTGTCTTTAGAATATGCTTGGCTCAACATCAGCAAACAAAAAAACGCTTTTTGGGATGCACTTTATGGTGCGTTGGCAAACTCGTTTACGAAAAAAGTAAATGAAGGTTATTTCGAAACAAGCGAGATGTTTACAGAAAACCCTTTGTTTGCTCAATCTGTAATAGACAGATATGGTAAAAGTAGTCTAGACACTAAATATATAAAGGAAACCCTTCAACGTATTCCATTAGATTTGATTGGTTATGAAATGGACAATACGCATCGTTTAGACGTGCTTTTAGACACTACACCAGCTCAGGAACCTGAAATGGGTTGGGGTGTAGATTCTTATGCACTTCCTATAGATGAACGAGGGCATGTTAGATTGGATAGAGATGCTTTTGATTTACACGACTCCGAAGGAAATGGATATTCTGAACATGAAGGTACGTTTTACTTGCTACCTTATTATTTCGCTAAATATCATGATTTAATACCTGAATAATATCGTAAGGATATGTATAAAATAGAGGTTTAAAGTATGCTTGAATTTTAGTTTCGCTTAAGTTTTAAATCCTTTTCAAGTTCAATTATTTTTTTAATGTGAATTTCAGCAATTTCTTGATGGATGGAATCAAACTTTAAAATGGGTTCTCGTACTCTTGCTGTTTTGTATATTCCTTGTTTAAACAACAAGCGTTTGAAAAAATGAATTGAAATATCTAGATGTTGATTTGAGAATGCAAGTACGGGTATTATTTTTCTAAAGAGCTCTTCAGATGCTTCAATTTTACCTTGCTTAAATAGATTAAATATTTCGGTATAGCAATAATGCATGCCAGTTGGCATAAAAGCATGTATACCTCTTTGTAATCCTTCTAGCATTTGTGATACTGCCCAACCTCCACTTAAATTTAGTTGGCCACCGGTTAATTCTAAAATTCTAGAATATTTTACTCCAGCAGGTACAGTTTCAATCTTTAAACATCGAAATGCTTCACATTTTTGAAAGAGCTTATAAATTAATTTATCTGGTAACCCCTCTCCAGAGAAATCCCAATCTTGTAACATTATCATTTCTGGCCCTAAGCTCGCTAAATCTGAAAAATTAGCCTCAAATTGATTCTCGTTTTCATACGGTATTTGAAAAAGAACATTTTTACAACCAATTTCTAAATGTGATTTTAATAGTTTTTTGCTTTGATTAATTGTTTGTGCTCCTATACCAGCAATTACTGGTAAATTGTCTGAAACTTCTAGAACGGTAGCGACCATATTTAGTCGCTCAGTGTTTGTAAGTTTATAGACTTCTGCCGCCATCGCAGGAACTAAAAAACCTCCAACACCTGCATCAATAGCATTAGTAACATTTTGCTTTAATGCAGATAAATCTACTTTATCATCTTTCGTAAAAGGTGTGTTTAAAACTGTTACTATTCCATGAAGTGGGTAAAGCTCCTTTTTCAAAAGATTAATTATTTAGTAGCAAACTTAAAATATTCAGCGTTTTTTTAATTGGGTAATTCGATTTTAGCCATTTCATTGGCACTTGGTTTATATCCATTTAGTGCATAATAAATAATAAATGCATAACACGTAAGTGGTAGTATATAGGATAGATGTAAACCAATAGAAGGCATATCAGCTAAAATACCTTGTAGCAGTGGTAAAATTGCGCCACCAACGGGCGCCATCACTAAAATGCCCGCTGCTTTGTTCGTGTATTTGCCAAGACCACTGATCGCTAACGTAAATATATTTGACCACATTATGGAGTTAAAAAGTCCGACCGACAACATTGCCCACATGGCTATATAACCATTTGTAAGAATGGTTACTGCTAGTAATAAAACCGATGCTAAAGAAGAATAACACAATACTTTTTGGGCGCTAACTTTTTGTAGAATAGCAGACCCTAAAAACCGTCCAATCATTAATCCACCCCAATAAAGTGGAATATAAGTGGCCGCTTTTTTTTCTGCAAAACCTGCAATGTTATCTTCGCCTAAAAAGTTTACGATAAAACTCCCAATAGTTACTTCAGCACCTACATATAGCATTAAGGCTATTGCTCCTAAGCGCAATTGTCTAAACTTTAATACATTTCCTTTTACCTTAACTCCGTCCGTTTCTAGAACTTTAGGTAATTTTAAGAAAAAGAAAATAATAGCTATTAAGAATGCAAAAATTGCCAAACCTACGTAGGGGACTTCAACGGCTGCCGCTGCTTCTTGTGGACTGTTATAATGCCCGAGGATTAGAAATCCACCAGCTAATGGAGCAAGGGTAGTAGCTAATGAATTTATACCCTGCGCTAAATTCAATCTACTAGATGCGGTTTCAGGTTTACCTAAAATAATAACATAAGGGTTTGCTACTACTTGTAATATAACACTACCCGTTGCCATCGTAAACAATCCGAATAAAAATAGTGGATACGAAACAGACCAAGATGCGGGTAAAAATAAAAGTGCACCTAAGCCGATAGTAATCAATCCGGCAGAAATTCCTTTTTTATATCCAATACGTTCAATTAATAGACTCGCAGGAATTGCCATTAAAAAGTATGCACCAAAGAAACAAAATTGAATGAGCATTGTTTCTGTATAGCTCATATTAAATAAGCCCTTAAAATGCGGAATTAAAATGTCGTTTAGTGAAACTATTACGCCCCATATAAAGAACAGGGTTGTCATTAGAGCGAATGCTCCCTTGTAAGTTTTAGTTTGAGCCGTTGATTTCAAAATAGTTGGTTTAAGTTGTTGTTGTTTGTTACTCTTTTAGAGCATCTTGAATGTCTAAAAGGAAAATTTGTTTATAGAGGTTAGTTTGTTCTCCATCGATTATTCGCGATTCACTTTTATGAGCTATTAGTGCATCGTAGGCAAGTATTTTTCCATCGTGGGATACTACTAAATTTTCTCGATTCAATTCATTTGGAGTGAGTAATATTGATTTTCCGAAACTGTCTGAATCGCCTATATAACTAGCATAAACTTTTCCTTGACTTATGGAAAATATCCATTTATCGGAGGGATGCCAGCGTATGAAACCTGCATCCGAAGTGTAATTGGTAACCTGTACTGGTCTTTTGCTAGGGTCATTAGAAATATCAGATCCATCTGCAGCAATTACAAACACTTGAGCTATGCCTTTTTTGTCCTTAGATAGATATGCGATTTTATCACCAGCAAAGGAACCTCTTACTATCCCATCGTCTGTTGTACTATGTGTTAATCTTGTTACTTGTATTCCCTTCGGTGGTTCTGGGTAGGTATTTGCATCGCCAGCATAAGCGGTGGTAATATCAACAGAATTCGGTATTTCTGCAATGAAAAGAGAATTCTCATAATCTACGCCATTTTTGGCCCGTACTTTTCCAATAAATGCACGTTTTGTTCCTAAAGAATCAACCCATGAATCGCCATAAGCTTTTTCTATTTCACCAGCTTTTGACTCACCTTTTTTTGTGGGTTTTAATAATACAGCAAAAAAATGACTAAAACCTTCGGGAGCATTTTTATTGGGCTCCATATAACCGATAGTTCGGTCATATTCTTGTTGCAAAAAATCGTCATAGGTAAAACCTACACGTTCACCATTTTTTGAATACTCATGTCTATGCGTTCCACCTCTTTGAGCTCCTGCTATGGTAGGGTTATCTGTTGATATATCTCTTAAATCAGCAATTGAAAATATTCCATTACCATCAGCGCTAACAATAGCCCCGTTTCTATTTTTAATATCGTAATAGCCTCTCAATTCAATTTCATCTAATTGTGGGCCATGTATGAAGATTACTTTATTTTCGGTTGGATGATATGAAACAGCTGCCACTCCGGGTGCTGCATTTTCTCCAGAAACAGATTCAGGTTGCCATAATATGGTTTCTTCACCAGTTGAAATATTTACTTTTTCAACGGACTTGCTATTGGCAAGATTGGTGTTGAAAACCATATATCGTGTGTCGTAACAAAGAAAATTACCGTCTGGCGAAAAATTGTCATTATTATCAAGTACATGAGATTTTGCATTGAAAGTAAGTTGTTTTTCTGTCATTATTTTATTTTTAAATGCAACTTGTTCTTTACAACTCACTATGAGCATTAGCGAGGTGATTATTAAAGAACTTTGAGTTTTTAAACGACGCATTTTGATGTTGTTTCTTAAGTTTATTTTAGAATATAGTTTCTTCAACCATAATACAAAGTGCATGATAAATTGGTAAATGATATTCTTGTACCGCAGCAGTATTCGTGGCTGGAACACAAATTGCTACATCACATAATTCTTTTATTTTACCTCCGGTCTCACCAAGTAAACCAATAACTTTCATTCCCAATGCTTTAGCGGTAATACAGGCATCTATAACGTTTTTGGAATTTCCTGAAGTGCTTATGGCCAATAACACATCATTTTTTCTACCATAACCTAAAACTTGTTGTGCAAAAATAAAATCACCACCAATATCGTTTGAAATAGCAGAAATTAATCCTCCATGCGCATTTAATGAAATAGCTGGTAAACCACCTTCTAATTTTGTTGCTAATAAAGTTCCTCTTTCTTCTGAAGATTCTTGAAGACCTTTTTTAACTTCTGAAGTTAGAGGACGTTTCTTAGAAAAGCTTTTCATTAGTTCACCCACAATATGGTCGGAGTCGGATGCGCTACCGCCATTTCCACAAATTAATAATTTACCTTCATCTTGAAATGATTGTATTAATATCTGGCCCGATTTTCTTACCGTTTCTTTACATGATTGAAGTACAGGATATCGTACTATTAAATTTTCCAGTATTGCTTCTTGCGTCATTATATTATACTATTTGTGTTCTCATTTTCGATTTAATGCAATGCAACCCCAAGGGCCGCATAGTCACCAATTTTATCGCCTAATTTGGCGGGTACAATAGTGCATACCTCCAATGCTTCAGGTATCGCTTCTTTTTTAAGGACCTCGTAAACTAATGGTTTTAATAGTGCTTCGTTTCTAGTATAAATACTACCAATAACTATGCATTCAGGGTTTAAGATATCGATAAGTAAAGCCAACCCCTTGCCTAGATATTCTGCAGTTATTTTTACAATTCCAAGTGCAACAGCATCACCTTTATGGGCTGCATTAAATACAGTTTTAGCAGTTATAGTATCAATTTCATTTAAAGTGCTACAAAAATTAACCTCTTGGTTATTTTCTAGTTTAATTTTAACGGTGCTTTTAGCTAATTGAGCTATTCCGCTCCCGCTACAAAACCCTTCAAAAGAACCAGCTTTTCCAAAACCAATTGGTCCAGTTTGTGCTAAGCGGAGATGACCAACTTCGCCGCCAAGGTCATTAGTGCCGGAATAGATTTTTCCATTTAAAATAAGTCCTGCGCCCATTCCCGTTCCAAAGGTTAGGAATGCCATATTGTCGGTTCCTTTTCCTGCACCTAACATCCATTCGGCTATTGCTCCTGCGTTGGCATCGTTTTGAATTGTTGTATCAATGCCGAATTCCTTCTCAAGAATTTGGACTATTGGAATATCGTCCCAGCCCGGTAAATTAGGTGGCGATTTAATTAATCCTTTTTTAGAATTAAGTGGGCCTCCACAGCTAACACCTATTTTGATAAATCGTTTTCGATCATACTTTTCAAAAAACGAATGAATATTTTTTTTGAATTCGTTTATAATTACTTCTGGACCTCGTTCTACTTTGGTTTCGAAAAATATCTTTTCATAAAGATTAAAATCTTTATCACCTAAAACAACAGCACATTTTGTACCACCAATATCTATACCTATGTAAAGGTCTTTAGGTACATTAGAGCTAGTGTTATCAATCATTGATTATTCGATTTCTTTATTCACTAAAATTATTACAACATGTAAGAATTCAAGTTAAGCTTATTATTCTTTTAATACCCAAACATCGGTAACTCGAGATTGTTTTCTCCAATTTAAATGTTCCTCATCAGGTTTGTCGAAAGTAATTTTAAGTTTCCCGTCTTTTATTAACTCTTTACTTAATGGAAACTCTTTAAATTGCTCAAAATCCTTTTCATAATTGGTAGGCTTTAAGCGTTCGCCGTTTGCTCTGAGTAACGCTTCACCATAGCCTGAAACACGAATTATATAATTTGAATTAGAGTCAAGTTCATCATATTCTAATTCTGGTGTAAATTGAAATAATTGTGTCGATAGCCTTTTTCTACTAAGACCATCTTTTTCCCATAGAAAATCGATAGCATCATCAGTTTTAGAGGTTACATGTTTTGCATCTGCACTCGAGATATTATCGTAGAAACTGCCTTCACTAGGGTTGTCATAGGTTCGTAAAAATTTTATTCGCGCTAATTTTTCTTCTTCAGTTTTAAGCGTTTCTATTTTTTTGAATTCATCTTCTAACCACCATCTATTGTTTAGGGGATAGTCAATTAAATCGAGAATTGCACCTCTTTCAAAACCACTGGCATTATATTTTGGCACACTGGTTTGCGCCCCGACAGATTTAAATAAAGCTTCAGCATATTCGAATACTTTGTTTTTTAAATCTTGCGCAACAGGTAAGCTATCTGCTTTTTGTAGATGCACAAGTGCCTCTAACATTGTTTGTTCTATGCCCTTGTTTTTGGCATGGGCCAGAATTTTATAGGCCTCAACTTCAAGATTCTTTTCATAAGTTAATCTATCTTGGATATAGGCATCGTAATACGCGCGCATTATTAATTGTTGCCATCGCCAATTATCTTGAAGTTGTGGATTTTCAGTTTCCAACTGCTGCCATAAGCTTAGCGTTTCTTTGACAATTCCATTTCCAATTAAAGGACCATCCCAGTTTTTTTCAAGACTGAAAACACCAATAGTAGCGCCTTCTGCAACATTATTCCCAAAATAAAAGCGGCAGTATTCCAGAACTGTATTATTGATATCAACATTAGGATTCCAACCCAGCTGACTCCATACTACTTTATTGATATCATCATGAGAACCGTCGGAGTAGGTTATAAATCCATCAGTATATTGAGAATCTTGATTAAATAGTTTTGCATAATATTTTGGTTGCGGATTGCTTGGTTCTCTACCTAAGGTAAGAGCAAAAGCTTGATCCCAGTTATCAACGGGATAATGACACCGAACGGTATGGGTAATGTCTGGGTAAAAACGGTGTTTGTATTCTTTAGACAATAATTCACGCTCCAATTGTATTGGGGGACTACTAGGACCATATACCAGCCCTCTTAACCATTCTGGTTTATTCTCATTTAAATAGTTAAAAAAGTAATCTACTTTTTCTTCTTCAAAGCCTTGTAAAGAAACCCAAATGCCAGCATCTGGATGATGTTTTTTTAGAAGTGTTGAAAGTTTCTCTAAATATGGCATTAGAACAGATGGATGGTTATCTCCAGGGTCACCGCCTGGTACAAAAACGCCATCTAATCGAGGTACACGAGCGTAAAATTCTTCTTGTTCTTTTAGACCTTCTTCGGGTGCATTTTCTATAGTTAAATCTTTTGGAGCAGGAGTCCATACCCAATATTCTGCATCATATTTATCACATATTTTGCTGAGTTCCACTTCCATTTTTTGCGGGTCAACTTTGAAGTGAACACTCGAATTTGGTTTTTGAAAAGGAATGTTCTCAAAACTGTTCGCCCCAAAAAGGACTTGCTCACGAAAGTGTTGATCGAACTGTTCAATAGTCCAAGAATCCCATGAGTTGGCTGTGTTTCTATAGCCGAATTGATGCCCCCTTAATTCGTATTGTGGTGCTTCTGAAATATCTAAAGTACTGGCTACTGAAAATTGTCCTTCGCTCATATTTGCGGTACGTAAAAGTTTGCCAATGCCATAGAGTATTGCTCTCTTATCAGCCCCAATTATCCAGAGTATGTTTTTGTCCACTTTGTTTTCATACACTAAACGATATCCTTCTTTTTTGAATTCGACATTGTCATAATCGCGTTGAGGTACTTTTAAATTGGCTATGTTTTTATCTGTACTTAAGGCAAGGGCAATAATTGTTTTTGATAATTTTTTGTCGCTTAAAGTCAGGTTTAGTTGCGTTCTTTTTTTAATTTCTTCAGTTAAAACTGTAGTAGCTGTTTTCTGAAAATTGGAATTTATTGCCGGAGAAATTAACACAGTAGCTTTTGATAAATCTAGCGTGTTATTTACCTGCTTATTACAGGAAAGTAATTGAATAATTATTACAAAAAATAGGATTTTCTTATTCATATCTTCTAAAGATTTAAAACCTAAAAAATTGCCTGGGTTTCCCCAGGCAATTAAAAAAAACTAACACAACACAATGTAAATAAAATGAGAATGTACTCTTACAAAGTATTTTATTACCAAGGGTTTGCAACACCTTGAACAATCCATGGACGTGAATAAGGACTGTCATCTGGATCAGTTGAACCATATGAAGTTTCTTCTAAAGAAGCAGCTCCTACGCTATTATTTGCGCTATTATTATCTAGTTCATCACTTGGATATATAAATCTTAATGGCATAACATCTTCTCTTGCAAAAGGTCCAGCACTTAGATCAGGTAAACCGGTTCTTCTCCAGTCCATATAAGCCTCATCACCATTGAAAATGTTTGCAATCCATTTTTGCTCCATTACCATTTCTAAAGTACCATCAAAGGTTACACCTGGATTAGTAATATAAGTGGCATAATCATCAGAAATACCCCAAACGTCAAATGAAGCTTGAATTCCAGCTAAATAGTTTCCTTCAGCATCGGACCCCCAACCTCTTACGGCAGCCTCAGCTTTTAAGAATGATAACTCAGCAAATGAAAACAATCTAGATTTTAGTAGATTTCCACCATCATCTTTTTGGTTAAATACTTCATTCATTCTAGAAACATAAGCATTGGTGCCACCTCTAGAACCCTCAGCATTTAAGTTATATTCATATGGATCAATACTACTTACAGCAACAGGCAAACCAACATAAACGCTACTGGTATCAATTAATTTTTTATCTGCTTGAGCATCTGCTGAATAAGTTGCAGGAGAATAAATTGCATAATTGTTAGCTGCTAAAGTTTCTTCATTAATATATCTAACACCATCTTCTTCAGCAATATCACCTCCACCAGGTACCTCTGCGGCAGGAACTACTTTAGTCGGTACTGCTACTGGTGCAAACCATACTGCGATTCTTGGGTCTTCAAGTTCTTTTAACTTATCAGTAATTGTAGTACATGGCTTAACTCTATAAAAATCTGAAGCAGTACCAAATTGACCACTATTTGGCCATGACTGTGAGTCTATACCACCAATATAGCTTAAGACAAGTTCATCATCAATTTCACTAATAAGTGGTTTAGCTAGTGTAGCTGTTACACCTGTTTGTGCAAAAGCTGGTAGTTTTTCAGATAAGCGCATGTAGTAACGTAATGCTAAAGAATTGGCTAATTTTTGCCATTTTGAAGCGTCACCACCATAAAACACATCTTGGTCAGCTATTACACCTTCGTAACTAGAAGCTCCTAATAGTCCTGATGCAGTTTCTAAATCTGCAATAATACCCTTGTATACTGCTTCTTGTGTGTCATATGCAGGTCGCTCTCCTTCTAAATCATTTCCTTGTAATGCTTGGGTATAAGGTATGTCACCATAATAATCGGTTAGGTTACCAAATAACATTGATTTTAATATAAGTGTTACACCTTCATGAAAAGGTAAACCTAGTTCAACAGCTCTCTCATAAGCTACTTTGTTGGTTCTTAATAAACCGTAATTAGAATTCCAAATGGAACCAGTTTCCCAGTCGTAACGATTGCTAGACCAAGAATCCTTTTGAGTGTACTGCGCTGCTGCACCTGTATCGCCTCCATAACCTCTTGAAGTAGTACTAGTTGCTAAGCCAGTCATAACCGAACTTATTAATAGGTTTGGATCAACCACACTAGACTCAACGCCATTAGGGTTCTCGTTTATTTCAACAAGTCCATCATCACAAGAAACTATAACTAACAATGGAACAAATAGAAATAGTATTGCTATGTTTTTAACTAATTTCATATTCTTATTTTTTTAATTTTATTTAGAAACTTGCGTTTAATTTAATACCTACAGGTATGGCCCAAGGCTGAATATTATACCGTTCAACACCTTGTGATAAATTACCATTAGAATATTGAAAAGCAGATTCTGGATCAATATTAATTCCTGCTTTAGTCCATAAAATAATGTTACGACTAAATAATGAAAGGGATAAATTTCGCATCGCTAACTTCTCAGCTATTTTGTTTGAGAATGTGTAACCTATAGATATTTGTCTAAGTTTTACGTAATCTGCATCAAAGGTTGAAGCTCTAGTAAAATCCCAAGCGTAGTTGTCACCATAAGTATGGTATTGTGTGCCTGGTCCTCCAATGTTCTCTTGAGTAGCTATAAAGTTACCGTCGTCGTCGTAGGATCCAATAACACCTGGTAAAAATACACCATCATTTAAATCATCTACTGGAAATCCACCATACTCTGCAGTAGGTCCACCAACTAGTGGGTAGAAATCTCCATCAGGAGACAAAAATGTATCAGCATTTTCCAGAATATAAGTTGGAATATCACCAACATCACTTAAATCATATACTTTATCTAACCATCTTGTGGTTTGTAAATCAGATTCGCCATAACGGTGTGTTTGTGATACAAATTGACCGCCTTTTCTCCAATCGAAATTCATTGATAGATTCCAATTTTTGTATTGAATTGAAGTTTGTAAGCCCATTTTAAAATCCGGGTTATAATTCCCAATTACAGCAGCAGCTCTAGTGCCATCATCATTTGATAATGTTCTGTCACTATTTTCCCATCCTTCATCATCTAATAATGGCCATCCATAATAAGGAGAATTCACATCTTCTACTCGAATGAAATCTGCATCTACAATCTGGCCAACTTCTTCGCCAACCCATGTATAAGCACCACCTCTTGCTTGACTCCAAAACTGTACATAATCTGTACCTTCTGCTAATTCAGTAATAATAGTTTTGTTCTGTGTATAGGTTACATTCATATTCCAACGTAAATCTTCGCTGTCTATTAAAACACCGCCTAAGCTAGCTTCAAAACCTGTACTGTTTAGGTTACCAGCGTTGAAAAGTTTGCTAGTTGCACCTGAAGATATTGGTAAAGCCTTACTAAATATTTGATTTTCGTTATCAGACTCGTAATATGTAAAATCCATTGTCAAACGATTTTTGAAAAGGGATAAATCAACACCATATTCTGTAGAAGTGTTCAATTCCGCTTTAATCTCATCGTTTTTTAAGGCAGCGTTTACTGCCAGTTGTGATGCTGTACCCCAATCACCAGAATTGCTCAAAATTGCATATAAGTTATGTGGACTAGTATCGTTACCAGCCTGTGCCCAACCAACACGTAGTTTGAATAAAGACACATTACTACCCATGTCAAAAATATTGTTTACCAAAATACTTGATGATACTGATGGATATAAGAAACTGTTTTCAGTTCCTGGTAATGTACTAGACCAGTCATTTCTAACTGTCGCATCTACATAGACCATATCTTTATAGCTAATATTTCCTAAAGCATATAAGCTATTTACACGCTCTTTTGATTGTGTTTCGGTATAATCAATATTGTCAGCTGCAATGTTTGACAATAAAAATAAATTAGGTACAATTAAACCAGAACCTCCATTTTTTGTCTGGGTAGAAACATAGCTGCTATTAAGATTTCTAGTATTACCACCACCTGATAAACTATAATCGAAATTTTCACCAATCTTATCTCTATAAGAAAGTAAAAAATCTGCGTTGCTTTCTACTCCATTAATGTTAGCTAGTCCATAAGCCCCGTTCATTTCTCTACTAAAACCGCTAGATATCTTTGTTTCTCTTTCTTCATGAGAATCGTTATATGCATAACGTGCCATTAAAGAAAGCTTATCTGTAATTTGGTAATCAGCTTGAATATTACCCATTAATCTTTTTCTCTCAAAGCCATTGTTAATCTCATAGGCCATGAAATATGGGTTGTTGTATTCGAAATCTGATGGATCATCACCAAAATTGTAAGGTGCATTTTGACTCTGACCTTCTACCAACCAATAATCTTCTAAATCACGAATATCAATATGCGGGTTAATGTCATAGACTGCTTGTAGTGGATTCGCATTTCTATCTGTTGTCGAAGGACGGTTATCAGCCCCTGTAATTGTATACTTTAGACTTGATGTAATTTTTAAATCATCCGTAACATCAAAAGCACTGTTGATACCGAAGTTATGTCTATGCAAATCTGAATTTGGAATAAAACCTTCATGCTGCATATTCGTATACGACATACGATAGTTCATGCGGTCTGTATTATTCTCTACCGCAATTGTGTTTGTTAAAGTGTATGCAGATTCAAAGAAGTTTTTAGCATTATCCGCTCCTTTTGATGTTAAAGGAGTAGCGATACCAACTCCACTTGCTATTTCTTCAGCCGTATAAGGCCATTGTATAGCACTTAAACCTTTGTCCAACTCTGGTCCTACCCAACCCGATGATGTTTCATCAATTTGAGTTGTGTTTGGGTCTGGTCTACTACCATTAGCAAAAAGCGTACTTTTTTCTAAAAATTTATATGGAGTTTCATAGACATTACTTGAACTAAATGAAACACCTAAACCTTTACCCTTTTTGCCTGACTTTGTAGTAATCATAATTACACCATTCGCACCTCTAGAACCATATAATGCTGCTGCACTAGGTCCTTTTAAAACAGATACGTTTGCAATATCATCTGGGTTAACATCTCCAATGCCACCGCCGTAATCTACTGCAATTCCACTACCAGTACTACCAATATTGGTAAGTCCACTGGAAAGTGGCACTCCATCAATTACATATAATGGTTGGTTATCTGTAGTTAAAGAAGAAGCACCACGAAGTATTACACTTACAGTAGATCCTGCTCCACCAGTTGAATTAATTTGAACCCCTGCAACTCTACCGTTTAAACCATTAAGCGCATTTTCTTGTGTAACTGAAGTTATGTCATCACCTTCAACCTCGGCGACTGAATAACCTAATGACTTTTTCTCTCTAGAAATACCTAATGCAGTAACAACTACTTCATCTAGTTTTTCAGAAGATTCTTCTAAAGCTACATCAATTGTAGACTGACTGCCTACTGTTATTTCTTGTGTAGACATACCTAAGTATGAAAACACTAGTACAGATGTGTTGTCAGGTACTGTAATACTATAGTTACCATCAAAATCTGAAGTTACTCCCGTAACTGTTCCTTTTACAATGACCGATACCCCCGGCAATAATTCTCCGTTTGTGTCGCTAATAACTCCTTTTACATCTTGTTGGGCATAAATGTTTGCCACAAACAGACTGAATAAAAAGAAGGTTAAAAAATTTAGATTTCTTTTTTTCATAGTGTGATTTAGTTTTATGAAATATTTGTTTGATAGGTTAGTTATGGACAAATCTATTCTAAAATATTTGTTAAAACATAATGTATATTGTTAGTTATATATAATATTTTACCCCAAATTCACCATTTGTTATTTAATAATGATTTTAAGGTTAAAATAATGTTAGTTTTTGATAAAAAGCTATAATCTGATTGTCAAGCACTTGGCTTAATGCAGTATTTTTATTGACTTTAAGAATATAAAGTCAATATTTCATTAGATTCTTTTATTTAGGAAAGAAAGAGGTTTTAGTTCTACCTATTATATATAGCTACTAAATAATGCTTAAAAAATACTTGGCAAAAGAAGTAGTTGTAGCTTAATTACTATTTTGAGTCATTTGAGACTATCAAACCATAAATTTTGACCTTATTTAAGTGAAAATGGGTAAAAAACTTATAGACGGGTTTATTTATCATGTAAAGCCAATAAGATTTAATAAAACATTTAATGGCTATTAAACTTAATTTGTATATCAATTATAATCAAAAGAGATGTTAGCAGGAATCGATTATTTTATTGTAATAGCCTATATCGTTGGTATGTTATTACTAGGCCTTTATTTTAAAAAGTTCGTCAGTAGTTCGGAAGATTATTTTCTAGGCGGTAGAAGTTTACCATTTTGGGCAATAGGAATGTCAATTGTAGTTTCTGATATTGGTGCTTTAGACTTTGTGGGAGTGTCTGGACAGGCTTATCGATATGGTATATCAGTAGGTAATTTTGATTGGGTAGGTTCAGTACCAGCAATGTTATTGGCGGCCTTTATTTTTATACCTTATTTCTGGCGAGGAGGTATGTATACTATTCCTGAATATTTAGGAAGAAGATATAATAAGTCGGTACGTACTATTGCATCTGCCACTTGGATATTATTCTTTGCTTTGGATTTAGGAGTGTTATTTTGGGCAAGTGCTGTTCTTCTTAACGTATTAATGGGTTGGCCAATTTGGATCTCCATTATGTCTACAGCAGGCGTTGTTGGATTATATACTTATTTTGGAGGTATTACTGCGGTAATTATGACCGATGTTGTGCAAATGGTTATCATGTTTATTGGAGGTTTTGCATTAGTATTCCTTAGTCTTGATGCTGTTGGAGGATGGGAAAATATGGTTGAAAAAATTAGCACCATGGGTCCTGAGTATAGAAGCCATTTTGATATTATTCAACCTGTTGACACGAAATCGCCCTTTCCCTGGACCGGTATTCTATTCGGACTTACGTTTGTAATGTCCAACGCATATATGATTGGCAATCAATCTATTGTTCAGCGTTGTTTAACAGCCAAGAATGAATGGCATGCCAAAGCGAGTATGGTATTTGGTTCTGCCTTAAAAATGTTTATTCCAATTTTGGTTTTGTTTCCAGGTTTAATGGCTGTTGTTGTTCATCCAGATTTAGCTGATGGTGACCAAGCATTACCAATGATGATTAAGAGTATATTGCCTCCAGGTTTAGTTGGTTTAATGTTTGCTGCATTCTTCGCAGGCTTAATGTCTAGTGTAGATTCACTACTAAATTCTACAGCTACCTTATTTACAAAAGATATATATGAGCCTTTTATTAAACAGGATGCAGATGATAAGCATTACTTAAAAGTAGGCCAGATTACAACCTTAGTGCTGTTAGTTATGGGGGTTGCTACTGCACCGATAAGCAGCGATTTCCCTGGTATTTACGTAGCAATACAAACCTTTATGTCATATTTTCAAGGACCGCTTTTTGCCATTTTATTACTCGGTATTTTTTGGAAACGTACCACGCAGTGGGGCGGACTTTCAGCATTGGTTATCGGAATTGGATTTGCTATTTTCCTTAATGTTTTCAAAGCAAATTTCTTTACGATAGAGGATCCATTTTTATACATTTCTTGGTGGTCTTTCTTATTAGCATTTATAATTAATGTTACGGTAAGTTTATTAACTAAGAAACACTCAGAAGAAGAATTGAAAGGTTTGGTTTTCAGTTCAAAAATTATAACTAAAAATAAAAGCTAAGACTATGTTGAATTTTGATTGGCTTTCCGGAGTTTCAGCAGAAACAGCGAAAATGATATTTTTTGGCCTGTATATTTTAATTGGTGTACTAGTAAGTTTGTTACCCAATGAATATATCTATGAAGGAATAAAAAAGGAAGACCGCCATTGGTGGAACAATTTAAAAATTTGGTCTGTTGCGGTGTTAAGTATTTTGGCAACCGTCTATTACCAATTTTAAATTGGTTAGGATTAGCATATAAATTAGAGAAGTTAAAGCATAGATATTATGACTGAAATAGAACGTCTTTCAATAGTTAAATCGGCACAAATTAATCAAGCATTAGGTGTGTTTATATTCATTTTTGGCATTATAATTACTATTGCTATGGCATTTACTGAAACTTTTGTTCAGCAAATGACTGATTTGGTTGCCGGTATAGTTTTAATGGGAATTGGTGGAGGAATGATGTGGAGAGCAAAAACCATTTTAAAGAAACACCAATCGAAAGAAGTTAATTAGTGTTATGAAGAAGCGATTTAATTTGTGTTTGTCTGAAAATTGGAAAATACAATCCTCAAAGAATATTAGTGAGAAAGGTCCGGTTATTTCTACGGACAATCATGATAAAATAACTTGGATTCCAACTACAATACCTACAACTGTACTAGGAGCACTTGTTGAGAACAATATTATTGAAGACCCCTACTTTGGTGAGAATTTAAAAGCAATAGTTAAAGATGATTTTGAAGTCCCTTGGTGGTTTGCTACCCAGTTTTCCTTGGATAAAGATGCTTCGGATAAATCGGCAACATTAGTTTTTGATGGGGTAAATTATAAAGCGAATGTTTGGTTAAATGGAAAGCAAATTGCAAACTATGATGACATAGATGGTGCTTATAGAAGAACTTCTTTTACAGTTAGCGAACATGTTGTTTCTGGAATTAACACATTAGCAGTAGAAGTAATACCACCTGTAAATGGTGATTTTAGTGTTGGTTTCGTCGATTGGAACCCGTCACCTCCTGATGGTAACATGGGAATTTTTAGACCAGTTACTTTAGAATTATTTGAGGGAGTTTTAATTGAAAATCCTTTTGTTCAAACAAAAGTAGATTTAAAAACTTTAGCATCGGCAGAACTTACGGTATCCGCGGAATTAAAAAATGATACTACACAGCCAATTACAGGTATTCTTAAAGGTACGATTGATGATTGTGTTTTTGAAAAAGAACTAAGCATACCTTCAAAAGTTAGTATTTGTTTTGAATTTTTATCTGAAGAGTTTGAACAATTAAAATTTAAAAACCCAAACTTATGGTGGCCAATACATATGGGTAATCCTGACCTGTATGAATTGGAATTAGAGTTTATTGTCGATAATCAAACTTCGAGTTGTATCACAACAAGCTTCGGAATTCGTGAAGTAGAAGATTATTGGTTGAATGAAATCCATAGAGGTTTTAAAGTAAACGGGAAAAAGGTTTTGATTAAGGGAGCTGGTTGGACAGACGACCTTTTTCTTATGGATTCTGATGATAACATAGAAGCTCAAGTGCACTATGTAAAGCAGATGAATCTAAACTGTATTCGTTTAGAAGGTTTTTGGGGAAAAGATCATAAAATTTATGACCTCTGTGATGAGCATGGAATATTACTTATGGTAGGTTGGAGCTGTCATTGGGAGCATGAAATTCATATGGGAGTTCCCGTTGATGAGCGCTTTGGTGGTGTATATAAACCAGAGCATATAGATCATGTTGCAAAAGCTTGGGAAGAGCAGGTAATTTGGTTACGTAATCATCCAAGTATTTTTGTTTGGACCGTAGCCAGCGATAAAGTGCCAATAACAGCTTTGGAGCAAAGATATATTGACACGTTTGCAGCATACGACCCAACGCGACCCTATTTAAATTCTACGGGCGGCGTAGGTAGTGATCAGCATGTTATTGGAAGCGAAGATGTTATTAGTGAAATAAGCGGTTCGTCTGGCGTAAAAATGTTAGGACCTTATGCTTATACAGCTCCTGTTTATTGGTTTACAGACACCAATTTTGGTGGTGCGTATGGTTTTAATACCGAAACTGGCCCTGGAGCTCAAATACCGCAATTAAGTAGTTTAAAAAAGTTTATTCCAGAGGATAAATTATGGCCTATTAATGAAATATGGGATTACCATTGCGGCCGTTACGAATTTGCTGACTTAAGTCGGTTTACTGAAGCAATAGATCAGCGCTATGGCACCCCAGATTCTATAGAAGAGTTTGATAAAAAGGCGCAAGCCATGAATTATGAACTAATGCGACCCATGTTTGAAGCATTTCAAGTCCATAAAGATAGATCAACTGGGCTTGTACAATGGATGTTGAATGCTGCTTGGCCCAAAATGTATTGGCAGTTGTACGATTATTATTTAAATCCTACTGGTGCATTTTATGCAACACAAAAAGCGTGTTTGCCATTACATTTGATATATAATTATGGCAATCATCAGATTTTTGCTATCAATGACTATTCGCATCAAGTAAATAATTTAACAGCGCAATTACGTATTTATACTATTAATTCCGAATTGGTATTAGAAGAACAAATTACTTTAGATGCTTTACCCGACAGTGCTGTTTCAATATTTGATGTTCAGAAATTGGAAAGTCTTACTACAACCTATTTTATTGACCTTCGCTTAATTGATGATTCAAACAATGAGGTAAGTTCTAATTTCTATTGGCTTTCAACAGTAGAAGAAGAATTAGATTACGAAGCTGATTTAGGGGAGTTTGCGTATCATACGCCAAGTAAAAAGTATGCTGATTTAACTTTACTCAATTCACTGCCAGCGGTTGAATTAAATGTCGCTTGTGACCATGAACGCAATGGAATAAAAAACACAACGATAGTAACCATTGAAAATACAGCGGAGACAATAGCTTTCTTGATTAATCTTAATATTCTTGAACAAGAGACTCAAGAAGTTGTATTGCCCGTTTTTTGGGAGGACAATTTTATAAGCTTATTGCCTGGTGAAATAAAAACAATTCAGGTAACCTACGACAGTAATGTGCCGACTGTATTAACGGTTAATGGCTGGAATTTAAATAAAACATATTATGCAGAAATTAGCGATACAAGGCGGGAAGCCTTGTCGTGATACCGATGCAAATCCATGGCCAAAATGGCCGGTTTGGGGTAAAGAAGAAGAACAAGCACTTATTGAGGTTTTAAATAGTGGTGTTTGGTCGTATAATGGACCAAAAGAAATAGAATTCAATAAATTATTCGCTGAATTTACGGGCACAAAATATGCTATATGTACTGTGAATGGTACTATTACCATGCAACTTGCATTGGAGGCATTGGGTATAGGTGTGGGAGATGAGGTTATTGTACCAGGTCTTACTTGGCAAGCAACGGCGGCTACAGTAATTGATGTAAATGCAACGCCAATTTTAGTAGATATTCTTGAAGATACGTGGTGTATTGACCCAACTGCAATCGAAAAAGCGATTACTCCTAATACTAAAGCAATTATTCCAGTTCATTTATATGGTGCCTTTGCAGATATGGATGCTATTATGGAAATAGCCAAAAAACATAATCTTTTTGTAATTGAAGATTGTGCGCATAAGCATGGTGGTGAATGGAAAGGTATGAAAGCTGGCAGCATTGGCAATGTCGGCAGTTTTAGTTATCAATTGTCTAAACATTTAACCGCTGGTGAAGGTGGGTCTATGACAACTAATGATGCTGATTTAGCCGAAAAATTAGATGCGTTAAGAAATGTTGGTCGAAGACCTGAAGGTGATTCTTTAATTGGTGCAGATAAAGGCATTGGCGATTATGGTGATGATGGTAATTTCATTCAATCTGGTAACTACCGTATTACAGAATTTCAAGCTGCTATTTTAATTGAAGGTTTAAAAAGATTACCGCAACAAAATGCTACCAGAGATAAAAATGGGGCTTATTTAAATGAAATTTTAAAGGAAATACCTGGTGTAACTCCTTTAAAAAGAGATGATCGAGAAACGAAAAAGGCATATTTTAATTTTGCTTTTCGATATGATAAAAGTGAATTTAAAGAGCTGCCAATTGATAAATTTAGAGCTGCATTAGAGGCAGAACTAGGTATTGTAGTCGATGCTTGTTACGAGCCTCTAAATAATTGTGATTTGTATGTGCCACATACAAAGCCATCACGGCATAAATTAAACGAATCGTATTGGAATTCTATTGATCCATCACGATTTTCATTACCGGTTTGTGAGCGTATTTTTAAAGAAGAGTCGGTTTGCTTGCATCATAAAATATTAATGGGTTCGCAAGAAGATATGGACTTGATTGCAACGGCTATTCGGAAAATATTTAATCAGGCAGAAGAATTAATGGCATAATAACTATGACAAATAAGATGCGATTTCTTAGCTGTTTTTTAATTTTAGTTTCGCTTCTTTTTTATAGCGCTTCCATAGTAGCGCAATCAAATAAATTACCCAAAAAAGGTATTTGCGCGCACAGAGGTGCGATGGAGCATCATCCAGAAAATACTATTGCAGCCTTTAAAGAAGCAATTCGTTTAGGAGCACAAATGATTGAGTTTGATGTACGACTTACAAAAGATAAAAGGCTTGTAGTTATTCATGACGATACTTTGGGAAGAACTACAAATGGTGTCGGAAAAGTTAAAAAAGCAACCTTTAATCAAATTCGAGAATTGGATGCCGGTTCTTGGAAGTCAGAAGAATTTTCAGCTGAAAAAGTTCCTACTTTAAAAGAAGTTCTTCAAATAATGCCTAAAACTGTTTGGCTCAATATTCATTTAAAAGGCAATAAGGAGCTAGGAATTAAAACTGCGAAAATGGTGGTTGCAGAAAATAGAATCGAACAATCAATTATTGCCTGTTCAAAGAAACCATATAAAGGTGTAAAAGAGGTGAGTACAGCGATTAAGACTTGTAACATGCAACGTTTGTCTTCTCGTTCAAAATATATTGATAAAACAATTAAAAAAAGTATCCCTTATCTACAAATTAAAAGTAGTAGAGATAACGACAAGTTGGTTTCAGATGTGCAGCGACTTAAAGAAAATGGAGTTGGTATTAATTATTATCATGCAGAAAATGAAACCAGAATTATAGAATTGTTGGATGCTGGGGTCGATTTTATCTTAACAAATCATCTATCAGAGATGATGGATGTTTTTAAAAAATACAGTGCTAAACAATCAGAAAATCAACCTTAAATAAGTTGCTATGAAAACAATAAAAATCGCATTAATTGGTGCTGGATATATTTCTGATTATCACGCGCGAGGCTTGCAGTTAATTCCGAATGTAAATATTACAGCTGTGGTAGCTCGTACTGCAACGAGTGCAGAAAAGTTTGCTGAAAAATATGAAATACCCAATGCGTATACAGATATACAAAAAGTAATAGATGATCAAGAAATTGATGGCGTAGTTATTTCTACACCAAATCAATTTCATGCACCTTACGCCATCGATTTTCTAAAAAGTGATAAGGCTGTTTTTTTGGAAAAACCAATGGCCATGGATGCTTTAGAAGGAAAGCAAATTGATGCTGTAGCCAAAGAAAATAATCAATTGGTAATGGTGGGCCATATGTGGCGTTTTGATACAGATACTAACTATATAAAAGATACCATTGCATCTGGAAAACTGGGTAAAGTTTTTAAAACCAAAGGATATGGCGTACATGAAAATTGGGGGCCATCTGGATGGTTTACCAATAAAGAATTAGCTGGAGGTGGAGCATTAGCAGATATGGGTGTTCATGCAATTGATTCTATCCGATACCTTCTAGGAGACCCTAAACCAAAAAAAGTATATGCTAGAATAGCTACTAATTTTGGTGATTACGATGTTGATGATTCTGGTATTATTGTTATTACTTGGGACAATGGTACAGAAAGTATAATTGAAAGTGGTTGGTGGCACCCGCATATGGATGGACCTGAAGCAGCCGCTGGAATTTTTGGCACAAAAGGTTATGCGAGCCTGTTTCCCACTTTCTTGAAAATGACTACGGGAGAAGAGACCTTTGAAAAAATTATTCCTGAACTTCCTGTTAGAGAAGAACATTGTGATCAAGTAATTTATTCCAGACAAATGGAACATTTTGTTTCCTGTATTCGGAATAAAGAAACTCCAATACCTGGCATATTAGAAGGTCAGATTGTTTTAGAAATTGTGGACGCTGCCTACAAATCGGCAGCAACTGGTGAGGTAATTAATTTGTAAAAAAACACGCTAATGATAACAACTATAATTTTTGATATGAATGGTGTTATCACGGATGACGAAGATTGTCATGAACTAGCTACAAAAAAAGCATTTCAATTAGTTGGTATAGCTATTACACCAGAAATTTATAGAAAATTTTGTTTAGGTCGTCCAGATACAACTGCCTTTAAAGAATTAGTTGAAAAGTTTAAAGTGAAGTCGAGCGATGTCGAAAATTTGATTGCTATTAAAACACAGTTTTATCTAGAGATTATTAAAGACGATTTAAAAATTTATCCTGATGTTGTCGAACTATTATTTAAACTGCATCAAAAATATACCCTTGCGCTAACCACCAGTTCTACTTTTGAAGAGATGAATACAGTAGTGAATTCATTGGAAATTAAAGACCTTTTTGAAGTTATAGTTTGTTCTCGAGATGTCATAAAAGGGAAACCGGACCCTGAACCTTACTTATTAACAGCTGAAAAGTTAGGTGTACATTGCAATACATGTTTGGTTATTGAAGACTCTGAAAATGGAGTGCGATCCGCAAAAGCTGCTGGTATGAAATGTTTTGCCATAACAAATACCGAAGATGCGATTAATCTTCAACTAGCAGATTCGATTATATCGGAGTATTCTGAAATTACTGATCAGTTAATACAGGGTATTTAGGTTGCTAATTGCCTTATGATAGTTTTAAAAAAAGTATATCGTTTATTAAAGAAGACTCAAATTATAGGCCTAACATCGTATAAAATTCAACTTTATAACTTTCGCCAATTGGGATTCGCATATCGTTAATAACAATTTTATTGCGCTGAACAGTTTTAATGTAATCTACATTTACAATAAAAGATTTGTGCACTCTTAGAAATTGATTAGAGGGTAATCTATCTAAAATCTCTTTAAAATTCATCAGCGTTAATACGGCTTTATTAGTGTTGCTAATGTGAATTTTTAAATAGTCTTTTAAACCTTGTATATACTCGATTTCATCCAAGCTAATTTTTATACTCTCATATTCAGACTTAACAAAAATGAACTTTTGTGTTTCATTCACCTCACCATGCGAGGAGAATACATTACCCGTAATTGGTTTTTCTTTTAAGGTTAATAGTTCTTTAGCTCTTGAAACTGCTTTTATAAAACGATGATAAGGTATGGGTTTAACTAAATAATCAACAGCGTTTAAATCAAAACCCTCAACAGCGTACTGCGAATATGCCGTAGTAAATATAAATAGTGGTCGATTGTCTAAAGACCGTACAAAATCGATACCACTAATTTGTGGCATTTCAATATCACAAAATATCAAATCAATTTTTTTCTCTTTTATGGTTGAGATTGCTTCTAACGGATTTGTATAACTTCCAACCAAGTCTAAAAAGTCAATATTTTCGCAATAATTTTCTAAGACCTCGATAGCCAATGGCTCATCATCTATGATTATACAGTTCATACTTTAAAAGTTTATTTTTAAATCTACTTCATAAGTTTTTCCATCATCAGTAATATCTAAAATATGTGAATTTGGATAAAGGTATTTAAGTCTATTTTTAATGTTTTCAAGTCCGAGGCCACTACTTTTGTCATTTTTCTTAATTACACCAATTTTATTTATAACACTAAAATGTATATAAGCTTCCTGAATTAAGAAGTTTATTTTAACCATGGTTTTGCCGTTGTAATCTGTACCATATTTAAAAGCGTTTTCAATAAATGATATGAAAAGTAATGGCGGTATATTTTTATTATTATCGTCTCCTGAAATTTTTAAATGTACATTTTCACTATCTGCTAAGCGAAGTCTTTGTAGGGCAACATAGCTTTTTATATACTCTATTTCTTTACTTAAAGGAACATTCTCTTTGTCTGCTTCATACAACATGTAGCGCATTAATTCAGATAGGTTAATAATAGCATCTGAAGTGTCTTTAGATTTTTTTACAGACAAAGAGTATATCGTATTCAAAGAATTGAATAGAAAATGAGGATTCAATTGAGCCTTTAAAAATTGAAGTTCAGATTCAACCTTTTCTTTTTCGATGGTTTTTCTTAGACTTTCATTTTTTTGCCAACTGAAATATACCCTAAGCATAGTCGAAAAAAGTAAAGGGATGCTAAAAATAACAAAGGGTATCATTGGAAAACGCAAGGCGAAAATTTCCCTTCTTAATGGTGACATACGACGCATAGGTCTTGGAAACTCCCTAATTTCCATTTGTGGAGCTGTTTTGTGAAAGATATATACTATTAGCCCTACTATAGTAACCGATAAAATTAGATATATAATTTTTTTGCCATTAAGTAAGAAATAGGGTACTAGAAAGTAATAATTAAAATAAAAGAGTACTATAGCGGTTACCATTTTTAGCAACAAATCGTTTGGTAACGCTTGTGAATAAGCTAAAAATGGATACGATAGCATACCAAAAAGAGCACTCCAAAGAAAAATGTGTACCAGAATTTGCGGTATATTTTTCTTAAGAAAACTCATTTTAAGTTTTGCTTTTCAATGGGAATACTAATGTCTAATTTTTTAAGCTCTAAAATAGATACGACAGGATTTTCTCTTTTAAGAATTTTTCGAATAACTAAATCTGCTGCTTTCTCGGCATCTAAACGAGAAGAAAATGGATGTTCCCCTTGTATTGCTGGAATATTACTTTGTTGTATTAAAACCTTTTTGTCATTTAAAATACGATAACCAAAGCCATCATTAGTACTATATACTTCAGAACTTAACTCGAACTTTGAACCTTGATTTTTACCGGAACAACTAAGTGCCAAGAGAACAAGAGTACTTAGCAAAGTAAAAACTAAGATTCTGATTAAGGTAAAACGAAACCACTTAAAACTCAAATTCATTTATAGTATTATCAACATGGAGGCAAAATTAAGTTAAACATTTGCAAGTTGCTTTTGTTTAATCTTCATCGTCGTATTCATCAAAAGGAAAAAATTCAAATAGGTCATCTAAATATAAACTGCTTGTTCGCCCAAGACCTATGAATGCTCTTGATCCATTTGAAAAAGCAATAGGGTCTTGTCGTGAAGTTCCTTCGAAACTTGTTCTAGAGTCCCATGTATCAGTACTTGGATCGTATTGCCATACACTAGCTAATGTGCCACCTGAAATACCACAGGCAATATACCCATAGCCATTTAATGTAAAAGATACCGCATTACTTCGCGTAATACTATAGTCGTCTTCTTCATCAAGGTCCAATTTGGCGCTCCAACTTTCATCTGCAGCATTAAATACCCAAAAATCATCTA
>NZ_JBDVFA010000098.1:0-176811 GCF_039941195.1 Aurantibacter sp.
CTTCTTTTTGCTTTGCGTTTAATGAAGTTTTAGCATTACTTAAGTTTAGGTAATTAGCCAAGGCATTCTCAGAATGCGCATAAGCGGCATAAAGGTTTGGCACAAAACCAACTGCTTTTTCTAAATTGTCGAAAATTGCTTGATTACTCGTACTTACTTCTTCTCTTTTTGGAACATTAATATTGCTCATAATAAATTCATTTAGTGGACATTTCTATAATTATAGAAATATCATGTTTATAAAATATTTAGTTGTGGACAGTATTTAAAAGCTGTCCGTTTTAAAATTGTAAAAATGATTTTTCGCCATCACAATAAAAATCATGATGATACATTTGATCACAATGAACTTCTACATTAATTGATTTTAATGGAGCTTTCTTACCTTTTCTGAAGATTTCAATTAAATTGAAAATGGATTTTATTGGTGTATTCATCTTGCTTTGTTTTTTATTACATTGCAAAGATGCGACTGAAATGGAGGTATTTTTTAGGAAGTATTGCCCGTTGGCATGTAGAAATTTCCCTTTATACTTATACAGTCTCTAATTCTCGGAATTGTGAAGGAGAATAACCCGTCATTTTTTTAAAAAAACGGCTAAAATGTGCAGGATCATTAAACCCTAATTCATGTGCTATTTCCTGATTTTGCTTATCTGAAAATGTTATGAGTCTCTTAGCTTCAAGCGCTATTCGATTCAAAATTATCTGTTGAGGCGAATTTTGATTATAAAGGGCAAAAAGGTTGGAAAGCGTTTTCGGGCTTTTAAAAAGTAAATCAGCATAATCGCTAACTTTCCTTTTAGTCTTAAAATGTGTGTCGACCAAAACATTAAATTTTCGAACAACATCTATTTGCTCATTATCTAGCGTTTTAACTATAAGCTGTTCTTTTGCTAATCTAGTACACATAATAATTAGGCGTTTTAATAGCATTTGCAACATATCGCCTTGAATTCTATCGGGTGTAGAAAATTCATCTAAAAACACTTCATAAAAAGTATTAAACTTTCGAAATTGGTTTTCAGGAATAGTAATAATTGGCAGGTCTTGAGTTCCAAAGAATAATATACCATTGCAAGAAACTTCAGCATCGTGATCATTAATACAGTAAAATTCTCTATTGAAAAGAAAAGCAGTTAAAGGTTGTTGTGTAGGTTTATACGAAACATGTTGTAAATAAGTAGTGGTTATTAATTGGTTTGGTAATAACTGAATTGATAAACCATCTATTTCAACGAATACCGTTTCTATATTTCTATTCCAAAGAATACTAATAGTACTAGAACGATTTGAGAAAAGATTCTCATTTTTTTTAATATCATCTGTAAATCCAAGAATAGATCCAATTTTGGCATCGTGAAATTCATATTTCATTTTTCTACAGGCTTATTAGTTGATTTTAAAGATAGCTTTAGTCTCAATTAAACCGCATAGCTTACAAATTATTCAAAAACCAAAAATCCTGATTTAAAAAAATCAGGATTCTCGAATTATTTAATTGATATGTATATTCTCTTAAAAACTACAACTTTCTATTTCTGTAACTCTTAGGGTATTTACCATACCCTTATCTTTAATAGGCATAGCTGCAAGACTAATTAGCATATCCCCAACATCTAAAAAGCCTTTCTTACAAGCAATAGCGTTAACATCCTCAATAGTTTCATCAGTAGAAACATATCTATCATAATAAAAAGCTTTTACTCCCCAAAGTAGATTTAATTGGGTTAAAATTCTTCTATTTGATGTAAAAACAAGAATATGGGCACTTGGTCTCCACGCAGAAATTTGAAAAGCAGTATATCCACTATTTGTTAATGTTGAAATAGCTTTAGCCTTAATTTCATTTGCCATAAAAGCAGCGTGATAACAAACTGATTTTGTTATATATCTTTTTGTTCTAATATGTGGAGGATCATGTGGCACATGAATTAAATCAGACCCTTCAACACTTTGTAAGATACTAGCCATTTTTTCAATTACTTGCACCGGATAATTACCTACAGAGGTTTCACCAGAAAGCATAACTGCATCAGCACCGTCCATAACTGAGTTAGCAACATCATTTACTTCTGCCCGTGTTGGAGTAAGGCTAGTAATCATAGTTTCCATCATTTGCGTAGCAATAATCACAGGTATTCTTGCTTTTTTAGCACGTAATACTAATTGCTTTTGAATTAATGGGACTTCTTGTGCAGGAACCTCAACACCTAAATCACCCCTTGCAACCATTAAACCATCGCAATGAGCAACAATCTTGTCTATATTCTCTACAGCTTCTGGTTTTTCAATTTTTGCGATAATTGGAATTTTATGATCAGAATGTTCCTCAATAATCTTTCTAAGGTCAATACAATCTTGTTCAAAGCGCACGAAAGATAATGCTATCCAATCTACCTGTTGTCCAATAGCAAATATGGCATCGTTCACGTCTTTCTCTGTAAGTGCAGGTAGCGATATATTAGTATTCGGAAGGTTTACACCCTTTTTAGATTTTAGCGGTCCACCTTGTATAACTTTTGCCTTAACAGTATCTGTTCCGTTCGTTTTTACTACCTCAAATATTAGCTTACCATCATCAAGTAAAACACGTTCACCTGCTTTCACATCTTTTGGAAAAGCGGCATAATTCATATAAACTCTTTCGGCAGTACCTTCGAATGGCGTACCAGTAACAAAATCGATTTCATCACCTGGTGCTACAACAATTTCGCCACCCATAACGCCAACTCGTAATTTAGGTCCTTGTAAATCTCCAAGAATAGAAACATTCGTACCTAGTTCTTCATTAAGTTCTCGGATTATCTTTATACGTTCTTTAACTCCATCGTAATCTGCATGTGAAAAATTAATACGAAAGACATCGGTACCGGCCAATATCATTTCTTTCAGCACCTCTTTCTTAGATGTTGCTGGCCCAAGGGTTGCAACTATTTTGGTTTTTTTCTGTACAGGCATTCCTAAAATATTAAATTGTTTTTTGAATTTAGTTTATCACAATCCACCATATATACGGCCATTATGCTTGGTATTTCTTGGATATTTTTCAACGAAATATCTCCTATTTCTTGGTCTATTTTAATAAAATAATCAACTTCTTTGTGCTCTGGCACTAAAAGATGTTTTGCAGTCGAAGGCATGTCTTTAAAAAGACCTGTCATATTTACGACACCTTGACTGTTAGAACTATTTGGAAAAAGCGACCAATAACTATCCGTTTTTTCATTGAACCACTCAAACATGGCAAATGAAAGATTTTGACCTAATTCTAAATCCTTTTTAGTTCTTTTAAATTGAGCTTTCAAAGTTGAGTTAAGGGCATATACCAAAGCATGATCATCTAAATTGCTATGAATGGCGATGAGCATGAACCATTCATCATAAAAATCTTCTAAGATCTTATGCTTTGTCCCCATAATGATGTAAAAGCGAAATGTAAATATAGGCTTATTACCTAAAACCACCATAAAATTTTACTACGCTATTTAAATATGTGCAAAGGATAACGTTATAGTAATATTCTAATACGGTTTTAAGACTTGTTCATCTTGTCCTGTAATGCAAAAAAAGCTCTTTTAGAAGCTCGTTCTTCTGCCTTTTTTTTAGAGGTTGCCCTTGCTTTAGCTATTACTTGATCATCAATGGATAGTTTTACAGCGAAATGCTTTAAAGCATCATTTCCACTATCTTCATAAACATTAAAATCAAAAGTTTTCTTTTGTTTTTGACACCATTCAATCACCAAACTCTTATAACTTATTACGCGGCCTTCTAATTGTTCTATATCTACATATGGATCTATTACTCGCTGATGAATAAATTTCTCGCAATAATTATAACCTCTATCCAAATAAATAGCACCCACCAAAGCTTCAAAGACGTTGCCATGTATATTATCACCAAAATGCGTTTTTGGAATCCTACTATGAACAAACTGTATTAAATTTAAGTCTTTCCCTAACTCATTTAAGTGCTTTCTACTAACTATTTTGGACCTCATTTTGGTTAAGTATCCTTCATCCCCTTCAGGAACTTCATCGTACAAATATTTTGAAATTATAGTACCCAACATAGAATCGCCTAAAAACTCTAGACGTTCATAATTCATAGGATTACCTTCTTCATCTTTTTTATTTGCAGATCGATGTAAAAAGGCTTTTTTATATATATCAAGCGACTTTGGCTTAAAACCAAGAATATTAGTCATTCCCAAAAAAAAATCCCCATCCTCTTTAGAATGGGAATTGAATAAATTGGAAGCAAAATTCATTTCTTAGCTTAACTTATTTTTTTAAAAACAACGCATGCATTGTGTCCACCAAAACCAAAAGTATTACTCATAGCAACATTTACCTCTCTTTCTTGAGCTTCGTTCAAGGTTAAATTTAGGTTTGGGTCAATATTTTCATCCACAGTTGTATGATTAATTGTCGGAGGAACTAAATTATGTTTCATAGCCAAAATTGATGCAATTGCCTCAATAGCACCTGCAGCACCAAGTAAATGCCCAGTCATCGATTTTGTTGAATTAATATTAATGTTAGCCGCATGTTTACCAAAAACTGTTGATATAGCTTTTAATTCGGCAACATCTCCTAAGGGAGTAGAAGTACCATGCGTATTTATGGCATCAACTTCATCGAGGCCAATTCCAGCATCCCTTAAGCAGTTCTCCATTACTTTAACCACTCCTATTCCATCAGGATGTGGAGCTGTCATATGGTACGCATCACTAGAAAGACCACCACCAGCTACTTCTGCATAAATTTTTGCACCTCTCGCTTTAGCGTGTTCGTATTCTTCTAATATTAGTGCGCCTGCACCTTCTCCTAAAACAAAACCATCTCTGGTAGCATCAAAAGGTCTGGATGCTGTTTCGGGACTTTCGTTTCTTTTAGACAAGGCATGCATTGCACTAAAACCACCCATACCAGCAATTGTAACGGCAGCTTCACTACCACCAGTAACAACTACATCGCAATGTCCAAGTCTAATATAATTTAGAGCATCTATCATTGCATTAGCCGCAGAAGCACAAGCCGAAACAGTTGTGTAATTTGGCCCCATAAAACCATGTTTAATAGAGATATGACCAGGTGCAATATCTGCAATCATTTTTGGTATAAAGAATGGATTAAAACGAGGTGTTCCATCTCCTTCTGCAAAGTTCATAACTTCATCTTGAAAGGTTTGAATTCCTCCAATACCCGCACCCCAGATTACACCAACACGAAATTTATCAACAGCTTCAAGATCCAAATTAGAATCTTTTATAGCCTCATCTGAAGATATTAGTGCAAATTGCGCAAATCTATCAAGCTTACGAGCTTCTTTTCTATCAAAATAATCCTCAGGATTATAATTTTTGATTTCACAAGCAAACTTTGTTTTGAACTTATCGGTTTCGAAATGGGTAACCGTGGCGGAACCACTTTTTCCGCTTTTTAAACCTTCCCAATATTCCTCTACGTTATTTCCTATAGGTGTTAAAGCACCCAATCCTGTAACTACAACTCTTTTTAATTGCATGAACCGCTTTTTTATTGAGCAAAGTGAAATTAAAAAAAAATATCCATGCAGCATCGTACCACATGGATAATTTTTAAATCTTATCAAGTAAGCATAAAATTATTTCGCTTCTTCTATATAACTGATGGCTTGACCTACAGTAGCGATATTTTCTGCTTGGTCATCCGGAATTTGAATATCGAATTCTTTTTCGAATTCCATGATCAACTCGACGGTGTCCAATGAATCGGCCCCTAGGTCGTTCGTAAAGCTAGCTTCTGATACTACTTCGTTTTCATCAACACCCAATTTATCAATGATGATAGCTTTTACTCTTGATGCAATGTCTGACATAATAATTTGGTTTTATAATTTTAACTGATGGCAAAAATAAAAAACTTTAGATTAATAACACTATTTACGGTTAAAATGTACTCTATTTTAAAAAATTTACCACAAGTGTGTTAATTTCGTCCTGTATTTATTTAAACAATAATCGATGTTTTACTCATGAAAAAAATAGTACTATTTGCCTCTGGTTCTGGATCTAATGTTGAAAACATCGTACGTTACTTTCAAGAGAATAACAGTTCAGTTATTGCCTCCGTCGTACTAACTAACAAAAGCGATGCCAAAGTTATTGATAGATGTAATAGATTAAATATCAGTTGTTTATACTTCAACAAAAATGCCTTCTATAAAACCAATGTCATTAGAGACCTTTTAATAAACACAAAACCAGACTTAATAATTCTCGCAGGGTTTCTTTGGAAAATGCCTGAAAATATTATTCAAGATTTTCCTACAAAAATTATAAACATTCATCCCGCTTTATTACCAAAATATGGCGGCAAAGGAATGTATGGAAATAATGTTCATAAAGCTGTAAAAGAGAATAATGAACCCGAAACTGGCATAACAATACATTATGTAAATGAAAATTATGATGAAGGTGCCATTATTTTTCAAGCCAAAACTCCGGTTTTTGAAAATGATAGTGTAGCTGAAATAGCAGTAAAGGTTCATAAATTAGAATATGAACATTTTCCACGTACAATTAAAAAATTATTATTTGACAACTAATGGCCAAAAAAAAGAAATTTTATGTGGTGTGGAAGGGCAAAAATACAGGCATTTTCGAGACTTGGAATGATTGCAAAGCTCAAATATCTGGTTACAAAGGCGCTCAATACAAGTCCTTTTCAACATTTACAGAGGCAAAAAAGGCATTTAACGGAAATTATAGCGATTACAGTAAAAAAAGCAAAGTACCCACTAAAATTTCACAAGAAGATTTATTAAAGTTTGGCACACCAAATTATCATTCTATTGCTGTTGACGCAGCATCTAGTGGTAATCCAGGTATAATGGAGTACCAAGGCGTAGACACCAAAACCAAAAAACTATTATTTAAACAAGGTCCTTTTAAACAAGGAACTAATAATATAGGTGAATTTTTAGCCTTAGTACATGGATTAGCTTATTTAAAAGAACGCAAGAGTAACCGCATACTTTACACTGATTCCAGAATAGCAATGAGTTGGATTCGCAAAAAAACCTGCAATACCAAGCTTGAAGAAACTGCTAAAAACAAAGAACTTTTCAATTTAATAAGAAGAGCCCTTAAATGGCTTAAAGAAAATGATTATAATACGCCAATAGTAAAATGGGAAACCAAAGTTTGGGGGGAAATTCCTGCAGATTTTGGCCGTAAATAAATCGGTTACAAATATTGATAACTTGATTTCTTCTAATCTCATTTTTAGCAATACAAAACGTATATTTGCAGCTTAATTTTTTACATAAATGAGCAAACTTCTGATTGTAGGCACGGTAGCTTTTGACGAAATTGAAACTCCTTTCGGAAAGACTGATAAAATATTAGGAGGTGCAGGCACTTTTATTGGTTTGTCAGCTTCTCAGTTTGAGGTGTCTTCAGCAATAGTTTCGGTAGTTGGCGAAGATTTACCTCAAGAATATCTCGATTTACTTAAGAGTAAGAACATTGATATTTCAGGAATTGAAATTGTAAAAGGAGGAAAAACTTTTTATTGGAAAGGAAAATACCACAACGATTTAAATTCTCGTGACACTTTAGTTACGGAATTAAATACATTGGCTGATTTTAATCCAATTGTTCCTGAAAATTTCAAGAATGCAGAAGTAGTTATGTTAGGCAATCTTCATCCAAGCATTCAAATGGATGTAATAAATCAAATGACTGAACGACCAAAACTCATCATATTAGATACGATGAATTTTTGGATGGATAATGCACTTGACGAATTATTAGCTGTAATTAAAAAGGTAGACGTTATAACCATTAACGACGAGGAAGCACGACAACTTACCAATGAGTATTCTCTTATTAAGGCGGCCAAAGCGATTCATAAAATGGGTCCAAAATATGTGGTTATCAAAAAAGGTGAGCACGGAGCATTATTATTTAATAATGGCAATATATTCTTTGCCCCCGCACTACCTTTAGAAGAGGTATTTGACCCAACAGGAGCAGGAGATACTTTTGCAGGTGGTTTTTCTGGTTACTTAGCAGCTACAGAAGACACTAGTTTTGAAAATTTAAAAAAGGCAGTTATCCATGGTTCTAATCTGGCATCGTTTTGCGTTGAACGATTCGGTACAGAACGTATGGAAAACTTAAAACGCGACGAAGTAAGTAAAAGGCTTCATCAGTTTAAGGCCCTTACACAATTTGACATAGAAATAGAATAAATACATGCCCTGAAAAAACAGGGCTTTTTTAATACCTATATATAATGAGCGATGCTATAAAGCACGAATGCGGAATTTCCCTGATACGCCTTTTAAAGCCATTGGAGTATTACAAAGAAAAGTATGGTTCAGCCTTTTATGGCGTGAACAAGATGTACTTAATGATGGAAAAACAACACAACCGTGGCCAAGATGGTGCAGGTTTTGCCAGTATTAAACTCGATGTACCCGTAGGCTCTCGCTTTATGAGTAGAGTGCGTTCCATAGAACAACGACCTATACAAGATATCTTTGACAAGATAAATCATAGAATAAATACGGAGCTTTTAGAGCATCCGGAGTATAAAGAAGATGTAGCACTTCAAAAGGCAAACATACCTTATATCGGAGAATTACTTTTAGGCCATGTTCGGTATGGTACGTTTGGTCGTAATAGTATGGAAAGCGTACATCCATTTTTACGTCAAAACAACTGGATGCACAGAAATCTGATTGTTGCGGGTAATTTTAATATGACCAATGTTCATGAGTTATTTGACAATTTAGTCCAATTAGGGCAACACCCAAAAGACATGGTAGACACAGTTACGGTTATGGAAAAAATCGGACATTTCTTAGATGATGCTGTGGCTAAATTATACAAGCAAATTAAAAAAGAAGGATATACAAAACGAGAAGCATCAGCACTGATAGCAGATCGTTTGAAAGTATCCAAAATATTAAAAAGAGCAGCTAAAAATTTTGATGGTGGTTTTACTATGGCCGGACTATTAGGCCATGGCGATGCATTTGTGCTAAGAGATCCAGGCGGAATACGGCCAGCGTATTATTATCAAGATGACGAGGTTGTAGTGGTAGCATCAGAAAGGCCAGCTATACAAACCGTTTTTAATGTTAATTATGATGAGGTAAAAGAGCTCGACCCTGGACATGCAATTATCATTAAAAAAAGTGGTCGCGTAGCCATAAACCAAATTCTTGAACCTAAAGAAAGATTAGCCTGTTCTTTTGAACGAATATATTTTTCTAGAGGTAGTGATAAAGAAATATATCAGGAAAGAAAAGAGTTAGGAAAACTACTATTCCCTCAGATTTTAAAATCGATAAATAACGATATTAAGAATACTGTTTTCTCTTACATTCCCAACACCGCAGAAACATCTTTCTATGGTATGGTGAAAGAGGCTCAAAATTATTTAAACAAAAATAAAGAAGAGGAAATCTTAGCGATAGGACCTTCAATTTCAAGAGAAAAATTACACGACATACTTAAAGTAAGACCACGTATTGAAAAGGTCGCCATTAAAGATGCCAAACTAAGAACCTTTATTACACAAGATAGTAGTAGAGATGATTTAGTAACGCATGTTTATGATATTACCTATGGTTCAGTTAAAAAGAACGACAACCTGGTTATTATTGACGATAGTATTGTTCGTGGTACAACTTTAAAGAAAAGTATAATTCGAATATTGGATAGATTGTCTCCTAAAAAAATAATTGTAGTTTCATCTGCTCCTCAAATAAGATTCCCAGATTGTTATGGTATTGATATGGCTAAGTTAGAAGACTTTATTGCATTTAGGGCTGCCTTAGCTTTGCATAAAGAACGCAATACCATGCACCTCGTAGATGATATCTATAAAAAGTCTATTCAACAAGTGAATGAAAAGGATAAAAACATTGTAAACTATGTAAAGGAATTCTACGAACCTTTTACGCCTGATGATATATCAGTAAAAATTGGAGAGTTATTGACTTCTGAAAATATAAAAGCCGAAGTTGAGATAATTTATCAAACTATAGATAACCTACATATCGCATGTCCGAAAAATCTTGGGGACTGGTATTTTACCGGTAATTATCCTACACATGGTGGTAACAGAGTAGTAAATAGAGCTTTTATAAATTTCTACGAAGGCAAAAACCAAAGAGCTTATTAACTTAATCCAGATTAGACCCTTATCGATGAAATACATCAAAAAGTGTATTTCATCGATAATTCAGGTCATTAGTCGGGTTTATAACAATTTTGACATATAGCAAAGCTATTTTTAGACTTGCCATAGCATAAGTAGGTTAAGTTCATGGTAAGATTTGGGGCAAAAAGGTGGAGTTCTCTCCACCTTTTTATTTGCATAATATTTACACATTACATTTACGAAAAGACTAATACTTGTTATAAGAATTATCTTATGATTCACTAACTATCCAATTGTTATTCTCACTACTTCATATTTCCTTTAGATTTTATATACTTTTTAGTTTCGAAAATACAGTTTAACAGAAAAGTGGGGAGTTCAACAAAGATGTTTTAATACAGCAAAGTCACGCTATATATTTGAAGAACCATAGCATAAGTAGGTTAAGTTCATGGTAAGATTTGGGGAAAAAGGCGGAACATTGTTCCGCCTTTTTATTTTTATTAGTCACCTTCATTTGCATTATCCCTTCACTTTAATTTCAGCAAATTATTAGCTTTCTAAGTAGTCCTATAAAATGATATTCTGGAATTAAAAGGTGAACTCGAAAAACTTCAAAAAAATCCTTTTATCACAAAATTTTGTATTCCTTTTCTTCTAAAAAAATAAGACAAAAACCAAATTTTCACCTTTTAACCAAACAACTCACCATTCATCTAAAACCTTTTATTATCGAGTTTATTCACTCTATTTTTGGAGAACCATAGCATAAGTAGGTTAAGTTCATGGTAAGATTTGGGGAAAAAGGCGGAACATTGTTCCGCCTTTTTATTTGTCATAAACCTACTAATTGGCAAGGTTATAGCAAATATTAGCAACTTTTTCTTCCAAAATTTGTAATTTAAATAACTTAAAAAGTCGTAAAATTCCTTTTTTATTTCCCCCAATACCAGTAATTTAGTTTCGCCATAGCATAAGTAGGTTAAGTTTATGGTAAGATTTGGGACGAAAAGGGTAGAGATTTCTCTACCCTTTTCTATTTAAAAAAAGACATAAAAAAAGCTTCTAAGAAACTAATCTTAGAAGCTTTTATTTACTTAGCGTATTTCTATTTGTTTGCAGCGTATAACTCAGCTACTTTGTCCCAATTAATTACATTAAAAAATGCACCTACATAATCAGGTCTTCTATTTTGGTAATTTAAGTAATAAGCGTGTTCCCAAACATCTAGTCCTAGAACTGGGTAACCTCCACATCCAGTATTTGGCATTAAAGGATTGTCTTGATTTGGTGTAGAACAAACTTCTACTTTACCTCCTGGCTGTACGCATAACCATGCCCAACCTGACCCAAATCTAGTTCCTGCGGCAGCACTAAATTTTTCTTTAAAAGATTCAAAAGAACCAAAAGCGTCATTAATTGCATCCGCTAATTCACCAGAAGGTTCTCCACCTCCATCAGGTGACATTACACTCCAAAACACTGAGTGATTAAAAAAACCACCTCCATTATTTCGAACTGCCGAATTCGACATATCTAAATTTGTTAAAATATCTTCTATAGATTTTCCTTCTAGATCTGTTCCTTCAATAGCAGCATTCAATTTTGTTGTATAGCCATTATGATGTTTTGTATGGTGAATTTCCATAGTACGTGCATCAATATGTGGTTCTAATGCATCATATGCATAAGGCAATTTAGGTAGTTCAAAAGCCATTTTATATTGTTTTTAAATTAATATTCATTTCCGTCAAATTTACATTTTTTAACAAACATAATGCACTAATAATTTGTTAAGAACTCTTTTAGAATTAGTAATTTGCATTAAAAAGCACTTGCAAACAACTAGTTTTAAAATTTACAATGCTTCTGCCGGTTCTGGCAAAACCCATACTTTAGTTAAAGAGTATTTAAAAATTGCCTTAAGCGAAAACAATAGTTTTAAAAACATACTAGCCATAACATTTACAAACAAGGCGGTAAATGAAATGAAAGAGCGCGTTTTATCCAGCTTGTTCGATTTTAGTCTTCAAGAGCTCCCTGATAAAAGCAAAAGTCTATTTTTAGATGTAATGAAAGAATTAGATGTTTCTGCAGAACAGCTAAGAAAAAAAAGTGATTATACTTTAAAATATATACTTCACAACTACGCTTTTTTTGATGTTTCTACAATAGATAAGTTTACACATCGTGTTATTCGAACTTTTGCCAAGGATTTAAAACTACCTCAGAATTTCGAACCTATTGTGGAAACAGATTTATTACTTGACGAAGCAATATCTAGAGTGGTTCAAAAAGCTGGTAGCGATAAACAGTTAACAAGAACTCTTATTGAGTTTGCTTTGGAAAAAATTGATGATAATCGAAGTTGGGATATATCATTCGATTTAAATAAAATCGGTCAATTAATATTTCAAGAAAACCATGCTAATCATTTAGAAAAATTGGCATTAAAAAAGATGCCAGATTTTATTCAATTAAAAAAAATAATCACGCAAAGAATAAATGATTTAGAAAATGAATTAATAGGGTTAGCCACAGATAGTTTAGAGGAAATAACCAAAAGTGGTCTACAATTGGAAGATTTCCCGAGACAAACCCTACCAAATCATTTCAAAAAGTTTCTAAGTAAAGAATTTAATCCTTCAACCTTATATAATAATAAATTACAAGAGAATTTAGAAAAAGGAACTATCTTAAAAAAAGGTGTAGAACCGCCGTCAAATGAGTTTCTTGAAACGATGCTCAATAATTACATTAAATTAAAGGCTACGGTTTACAATCGTTCTTTCCTAAACAATATATATAGAAACCTCGTTCCTTTAACTGTGTTAAGTGTAATTCAGCAAGAAGTAATTGCGATTGAAAAAGAACGCGATCAGATTCCAATTTTCAAATTCAATCAAATAATCTCTAAAGAAATTAAGAATCAGCCAGCACCATTTATTTATGAGCGGCTAGGAGAAAAATACCGACACTACTTCATTGATGAATTTCAGGACACATCAGCTGCTCAATGGGGTAATCTTGTACCGTTAATTGATAATGCATTGGCTAGCGAAGGTGGATCCCTATTTTTAGTGGGTGATGCCAAACAAGCAATTTATAGGTGGCGAGGTGGCAAAGCAGAACAATTTATTGACTTAGCTGGTGATTTTAAAAATCCGTTTGTAATTCAGCCAGAAGTAAATAATCTACCTGTTAACTATAGAAGTTTTGATGAAGTTATACAGTTTAATAATGATTTTTTCTCCTGGTCGAGTGATTTTTTAAACAAAAAAACCTATCAAAGTTTATTTGTAGAGGGTAACCAACAACAAACCAATGCTAAAAAGGGTGGCTATGTTAAATTAGACTTTATTTCAAAAGAAACAGAGGTAGACACAACCGAAAGCTATTGCCAACAAGTTCTGTCTACTATAAATGAAATAAAAGAAAAGAATTATCCTTATAAAGACATAACCATTTTAGTTAGAAGTAATACTAAAGGTGCCGTATTAGCCGATTATCTATCCGAAAATGATATACCTATAATATCATCAGATAGTCTTTTACTTAAAAGTAGTTCAAAAGTTCGTTTTTTAATAAATCTATTAAGTTATGCAACCGGATTTCAAGAAAGAGCTTTAGCCTATGATATTTTAGAATTTTTAGCTCCGACAAATAGTTTAAAACATGAGTTCATTTATATGCACTTAGAAAAACTAGATAGCTTCCTTAATACGGAATATAATTTTTTATTATCTAGAACTGAAAGACTATCGGCCTTCGATAGTTTGGAATATGCTATTAGACAATTTAATCTTGCACCAACTTCAGATGCATATCTTATCTTTTTAATGGATACATTATTGGATATTGAAAAACGAGATGGGGGAAGTATCCAGTATTTTTTAAACTATTGGGAAAAGAAGAAAGACAAATTGGCAATCGCGAGTCCAGAAAATCTTGATGCGATTCGTATTATGACAATTCACAAATCAAAAGGTTTAGAGTTTCCAATAGTTATTTTTCCATTTGCTGATGCAAATATCTACAATAGAACAAATAAAATGCTCTGGTCACCTACTGATCCAAAATTATTTAATGGTTTTGATGAAATGCTTTTAACTGAAAAAAGTGAATTGGAAGACTATCCAAATGAAGCAGCTACACTTTTTGAAGACGAAGAACAGATGATGGAATTAGATGCCATGAATGTACTTTACGTTGCACAAACTAGAGCAGAGAAAGCACTCTATATTATTAGCGAAAAAAAGTCCACTAAATCAAAAAACAATAAAACAGGTAGTTATTCAGAAATGTACATGAATTACTTAATCACCAAAAATCTTTGGCAAGATGATTTATTTAGTTATGAATTTGGTAGTTTAGAAAAGTCTGAAAACAATACATCAAGCATGGAAGTTTCAGAAACACTCCCTTATCAATATTCTTTTAGAGATCGGCCAGATTTCAATATTGTTACTTCAGGAGGCATGTTGTGGAACACAAATAGAGAAGAAGCACTTTCTCATGGCACATTAATACATCATATATTAGGATTAATAGAAACTGAAAATAATTTAGAAAAAGCATTAGAGGCTGTTCTTAAAAATGGTGATATAACTAAGGATGAAATTGTATCTATTACAAACATTTTAAAAAAAATAGTAGAACACGATAAGCTTAAGGAGTACTTTTCAGATAAATACACTATTTTAAATGAACGTGATATATTAACCGCGGAAGGCAAACTACTACGTCCCGACCGTATCGCTATATTTAACAACGAAGCCACAGTTATCGATTATAAAACTGGAATGAAAAACCCAAAACACAAAGAGCAAATCTATTCTTATGCTGATGCCCTATTAGAAATTGGTTATGTTGTTAAGAACAAAATTATTGTTTATATAAATACGGATATAAGATTAGATTTTGTGTAAGTAGAACCAACACGTCATTTTTTCTCTTAACACTACATTTAACTTGCAAGATTCTAGTTAAAGTCGCTTAAAACCTTCAATTTGTAACTAATACAAGTAATTTTCAACCGCAATAAAGGATATTAATCACCAATAATACGTTAAAATTAGGACCGAAATCAATTTTTAAAAAACCAAAAGATTAATAAAAAGAAGAATAATTCATATAAGTTTTTTCTTTCTTATAATACTGAAAGGTATGTCAGGCAGTAAAGTAATTAGCCCATAAACCCATATAGCAGAGACTCTAGAACGAAACCAACCATTAAATTTTACCGTTAGGAGGGCCATTAATATCGTTTAAATGCATCATTCTACAAAAAAAATGCATTAAAAAAATAAGAAATTGATTTTGTTAATAATATTTAACAACTTACATTTGCGGCTAATAAACACTTAAACTTAAAAATTTGAACATGAAACATCTTAGCAAATTATTAGTTGTTGCTCTACTTGTTGTAGGTTTTAACAACATACAAGCGCAAGACGAGAACAATCCTTGGGCAGTGAGCTTTGGGGTAAATGCCATTGACGTATACCCAACTAGTGACGTTAGTTCTTTTGGTAATGAGTTCTTTAATGCGACAGACCACTGGAATATTCTTCCTTCAATATCAACTGTTGCGGTATCGAAGTCAATAGGCGATGGATTTTCTATTGGAGCTAGAGGTTCATTAAATAAAATAAGTAAATGGGGAGATGAAGACGTAGCTGATCTTTCTTATTACGGTCTTGATGGTACCATCAAGTATAATTTCTTAAAAGAAACAGTAATCGATCCTTTCGTTGAAGTTGGTGGTGGTTATACTTGGATTGATGAAGTTGGTGCTGGTACAGTTAACGGATCTATTGGTCTTAACTTTTGGTTTACTGACAATATTGGTCTTTCTGTACAAACAGTTTACAAACATGCATTTGAAGATTATTTATCTACTCATTTTCAGCATTTAGCTGGTATCAAAGTTAAATTTGGTGGTACTGATACTGATGGTGACGGTATATATGACAAAGATGATGCTTGTCCAGAGGTTGCTGGTTTAGAAGCATTCAATGGTTGTCCAGATGCTGACGGTGATGGTATTGAAGATAGCAAAGATAGCTGTCCTAATGAAGCTGGTTCTAAAGAAATGAACGGTTGTCCTGATGCTGATGGTGATGGTGTTGCTGATAAGGATGATGAGTGTCCTAATGAAGCAGGTCCTGCTGAAAACAAAGGATGTCCTTGGGCTGATAAAGATGGTGATAGCGTATTAGATAAAGATGATCAATGTCCAGATGTTGCTGGTACAGTTGCTAACGCTGGTTGTCCTGAAGTTACTGAAGAAGTTCAGAAACAATTAAATGACTATGCTAAAACAATCTTATTTGCTACAGGTAAATCAAGCTTGAGTCCAGAAACTACTTCTGTATTTGTTGATATCATCAGAATCTTAGGTGAATATCCAAATTCTAAATTTACAGTTGAAGGTCACACTGATAGTGTAGGTGGTGAAAAAACTAACCAAGCTTTATCTGAAAAACGTGCTAATGCAGTAAGAGATTTCTTAATCGCTGAAGGTATAGCATCAGATAGATTAACTGCAATTGGTTATGGTGAGTCTAAGCCAATCGCTTCTAACAACACAAGAAGCGGAAGAAAAGAAAACAGAAGAACAGAAATCAACTTAGTAAAATAAGACTTTAGGTTTCCGTTTAAGTAAATATTTATATGAAAGCCCTGACTTAATTGTCAGGGCTTTTTTATTTTAGCATATGCAAAGTTTTCTAGAAGAGGTCGCTGAAAAGGTATGTCAAGAATACGACAAACTAGAAAACGTCATTTTTATTCTACCCAGTAAACGTAGTGGTACATTTTTGCGCAAAGCACTAGCAAAAGCTTCAAAAAAAACTCTTTTTGCCCCCCAAATAGTCAGTATAGAAAACTTTGTAGAAAACATTTCTAAGTTAACTACTGCAACCCATACACAACAATTATTTGAACTATATAAAATCCATCTAATTAATTCAAATGATGATAAAACGGATTTTTATTCTTTTTCGAAATGGGCCAGCACATTATTACAAGATTTCAATGAAATCGACCGCTATTTAGTTGATGCGAACAAATTATTTTCGAACCTAACTGATATTCAAGAAATTTCACATTGGTCGCCAGATTTCGAAAAAACAAAAATGATGGAAGACTATTTTCAATTCTGGAAACAGTTAAAACCATTATATCATGCATTTAATAAAAGCTTAACCAGTCAAAATATTGGTCATCAAGGTTTAATTTATAGAAAAGCTTATGAAAAATTAGATGATTACATACAAGAAACAATTGACAAGACTCATATATTCATTGGTTTTAATGCACTAAATAAATCTGAAACTTTAATTATTCAAAAATTAATAGCTAATCCTAAAAACAAAATATTTTGGGATATAGATCAATACTTTTTAGACGACCCAGTACATGACGCAAGTTTTTTCTTAAGAGGGTATCTTAAAACTTGGGATTATTTCGAAAACTCAGAAATGATTGGTATCAGCAATCATTATCAATCATCTAAGAATATTGATATTATAGGCTTACCTAAAAATGTTTCTCAGGCTAAATATGTTGGTAATTTACTTAGCGCTCAAGTAAGTAATAATCTTAAAAATACTGCCGTAATTTTAGGAGATGAAACTATTTTAAATCCAGTACTTAATTCTATACCAAATGAAATAAATAGTATTAATATTACTATGGGATACCCGTTAAGCGGAACCCCAGTAGCTAGTCTTTTTGAACAATTAATGCAATTGTATATAAATAAAGAAAGTAAAGGTTGGTATCATCGTACAATTCAAGATTTTTTGTCTCACCCATACCTTCAAATATTATTAAGCGATAAAGAAACAAATTATGCGCATTTAATATCGAAGAAAATAGCAGAACAAAACTGGTCATTTATACAAAATGCACAACTTATAAAAACTTGCCCTCAACAAATACAGATTTTAAAATTACTATTTACCAATGATGTTCCTGATACAAAAACATTCTTAGAAAATTGTTTAAACATTATTGATTCAATTCGAATAAAACTTTTAACAGGAACTAATAATCTTGAACTAGAATATCTTTATCGGTTTCACAAATTATTCAATCAACTACACGACTTAATCGAAAAATACCCTTTTGTTAATGACTTAAAATCACTCAATAGTTTATACAAAGAATTATTATCAAAAGAAACTCTAGATTTTCAAGGAGAACCACTCCAAGGACTTCAGGTTATGGGAATGCTTGAAAGTAGAAATCTAGATTTTGAAACAATCATAATTACTTCGGTAAACGAGGGTATATTACCATCAGGGAAAACAAACAATTCATTTATTCCGATGGATCTAAAGCATAGTTTTGGCTTACCCTCATATAAAGAAAAAGATGCGGTTTACACATACCATTTCTATCGTATTCTCCAACGTGCAAAAAACATATTTCTACTATATAATACGGATTCTGACGTATTAGAAGGAGGCGAAAAAAGTAGGTTGCTATTACAACTATTAACAGATAAAAATAAGAAAAGTGATATACGAGAAGCTATTGTTTCTCCAGAAATTACGCCTATTAAAAATGAACTAATAACTATAACTAAAGATATAAGCCTAATCGAATTAATTAAAAAACATGCGGCTTCTGGTTTCTCACCTACTTCTTTAAGTAATTATATTCGAAATCCTATAGATTTCTATAAACGTAACCTCTTAAAAATTGAGGATCTAACAGAAGTTGAAGAGACTGTAGCTGCTAATACATTTGGAACAATTGTACACGATACACTTGAAATAATGTATACCGAGTTTTTAGGAAAAGAATTAGAGACAAAAACTCTTATATCACTAAAATCTAAAATCCCTGAACTGGTCAACTTTCAATTTGAAAAAACCTATGCCGGAGGAGATTTTAGTACTGGTAAAAACTTAATCGCATTTAATGTAATCGTAAAGTATATTGAGAATTATATTGACAATGAAATTGAAGAGGTAAAACAACATAACATTAAAATAATAGGACTTGAACAACAGTTTAAAATTACCTTAGCTATTCCAGAACTTGATTTTCCAGTGGTTTTAAAAGGTAAACTAGACCGAATAGATGAGAAAGATGGTATAATTCGAATAATTGATTATAAAACCGGAAAAGTAGAATCTAAAAATGTAGAAATTGTGGATTGGCAGGAAATTACTGCTGATTATGATTACAGTAAAGCCTTTCAATTATTATGTTATTCATTAATGTTTAATAAACAAAAATTTATTGAAAATTTTGAATCCGGTATTGTTTCATTTAAAAACCTACCGGCAGGAGTTTTAAAATTTGCCCTTAAAGATAAAAGAACTAGAGGAGCAAAAAAGATTACTATGATAACAGAAGACACTCTCGTAGATTTCCAAAATCAACTAAAAAAATTAATTTTAGAAATCTGCGACCCTAAAACACCTATAATTGAAAAAGAAGTTTAACAAAGCTCTATTTTTTATCAGGTCTTGTAGGCCTAACTTCAATTTTACTAGGCAAAGTTCTTGGATGCATTTTTAATAAATCTAATACCAATTTTCCTATATCTTCAGGCTGAATTTTCCAAGCATCTTTTTCATCAGGTTCGTTATTGTTAAAATTGGAAGCTACAGAGCCTGGCATAATTGTGGAGACCTTTATATCATATTTTCTAAGATCAAGCATTACTGCTTGTGTAAAACCTACTACTCCAAACTTAGTTGCATTGTAGCCTGCACCGGCTGCAAAGAAATTAGTTCCAGCCAAACTAGCTAAAGTCATATAATACCCTTTAGAATGTTTTAATGCCTCAACAGAGGCTTTTAAGGTGTAAAATACCCCGGTTAAGTTTGTATCAATCATATTGTTCCAAAACTCTATAGACATCTCGTCTACAGGCATAAAATGACCCACACCGGCATTTGCAAGAACAACATCAAGCTGACCCCATTTCTCAATTATGGCAGCAACAGCAGTCTTTTCATCATCAAGATTACTAACATCGGAAGCTAGTGCTAAAACAGTATCAGAATCACCAAGGTAATCAGCCGCCTGTTGTACTGTTTTTAAGGTACGTCCACTAATAGCCACCTTCATTCCGGCAGCAATTAATTTTTGTGCTACTCCGTATCCTATTCCTTTAGAACCTCCTGTTATATAAGCTACTTTATTCTTTAAATCCTGCATAACATATTTTTTTTACAAATTACCACTACAATTACACTTGCTAAAATCGCTGTCGTTATTTTTTTCTTAAAAGCCAAATATCTAACTAATCCTAATCTTTATAATAAATGGTATTTTAGTCTTCTATATGTCAAATTCTTTACAAAAAAATGAGATTACTATACGACCAATGCTCATTGAGGATATGGACAGCATCATGCAATTAAAAAATGCCGAACAGTGGAATCAAACTGAATTGGATTGGAGCTTATTGATTAATCTAAATCCTAAACATTGCTTTGTTGCCTGCTACAAAAATAAAATCCTAGGCACAGTAACCGCAATGATATATGGGAATAAGTTAGCTTGGATAGGCATGATGCTTGTTTCAAAAGACTATCGCGGTTTAGGCATAGGTAAGTTATTGATGAATACGATTATTGAAAGTCTGAAATCTATTACATCTATAAAACTTGACGCCACTCTAGCCGGAATACCCGTTTATAAAAAATTAGGTTTTAAAACAACACAAGAGGTTTTAAGAATGACATCAACTTTGTTATTAAGTTTAAAAGAAGCTCCATTATACGACACCACACTACAACCAATTACAAAAAATAACATAAACGAGATAGCTGAATTTGACAAAAAAGCTTACGGTGTAAACCGCCTTGCCCTATTCATGCAATTATTAAAACAAGAAAACACTAACAATTGGTGTCTGAGAAAAAAAGGTGAAATTACAGGTTTTATTTTAGGTCGCAACGGAAGCAAATATTATCAAATTGGTCCATTAATCGCCCAATCTACATCTGACAGTAAAATTTTACTTGGTAAAACACTAATCAATCTTTCAGGAAAACCAATTTTAGTAGATGTGTTTCAGGAAGAAACCGAATTTGTAGAATGGCTCATAACTATTGGTTTTGAAATACAACGGAGCTTTACGAGAATGTATTTAAAAAGCAACATAAATCACACTTCTCAAAAAACACAGTACTTAATTGCTGGTCCCGAATTAAGTTAATCTAACTTATCTCAACACCACAACTAAATCTTCAGAATTTACTAATGAGCCTCCTTCCAATAATACCTTATCTACAATACCATCAGTAATAGCTACAACCGTACTTTCCATTTTCATAGCTTCTATTACAAACAATGGCTGATTCTTTTTAACCTCCTGTCCTTTCTTTACTAACACATTAGACAACAAACCTTGTAACGGTGAACCAACATGTTTTGTATTAGAACTATCAGCTTTTTGATTCTCTACTTTGCTCACTTTTACAGTAGTATCTTTAATAAGCACATTTCTTATTTGCCCATTAATTTTAAAGAAGATACTCACGTTTCCATCAAGGTCAGGCTCACCTCTTTGCATTAAAGAAATCAAAACATTTTTACCACGATCTAATTCTACCATTATTTCTTCACCTACTTCCATTCCATAAAAGAAATTCTTGGTAGGAATATTCATCACATTACCATACTTAACGTGGTTGTTATAAGCATTCGTGAAGACCTTTGGATACAACTTATAAGATAAAAAATCTGTTATCTCTAAATCACGACCCATTCCTTTTTTAAATTTTCTTTTAAAAGCTTTAAACTCCTTATCAAAATCTATTGAATCAAGATGAGCGTTTGGCCTATTCGTAAAAGGCTTTTCACCTTTTAAAACTAACTTCTGAATCTTTTTCGGAAAGCCTCCAACAGGCTGACCTAATTCACCTCTAAAAAAACTTTTAACAGATTCTGGAAATGAAATTTCATCACCACGCTCCATTACTTCTTCAATAGTTAGGTCATTACTAATCATATATTGAGCCATATCACCAACCACTTTTGAACTTGGTGTAACTTTTACAATATCGCCAAACAGTTTATTGACCTCACCATACATTTTAGTAACCTGGTTAAACTTATCTTCTAAGCCAAGTGCAATAGCCTGACCTTTTAAATTAGAATATTGTCCGCCAGGTATTTCATGATTATATACATCACCTGTACCTGATTTTAATCCAGATTCAAAAGTGTAATAATATTTACGAACAGTTTCCCAGTAGTTAGAATATTCTGCCAACTTTTCCGTATTCATTTCATTTTCACGCTTATGAAAGCGTAACATTTCGAGTACAGAATTAAAATTAGGTTGTGATGTAAGGCCAGAAAGTCCACCCAATGCAACATCAACCACATCTACTCCCGCATCAATTGCTCTTAAATATGTTGCAGTTTGTACGGAAGAAGTATCATGTGTATGTAAATGAATAGGAATATTAATTTCAGATTTCAACTCTTTAATTAAAGTAAAGGCAGCATCAGGTTTAAGTAGGCCTGCCATATCTTTAACACCCAAAATATGCGCTCCAGCATTTTCAATGTCTTTAGCTAACTGCATATAATATTTTAAATCATATTTAGTCTTAGAAGGATTTAAAATATCTCCAGTATAGCAAATAGAACCTTCTGCTAAACCACCTGTTCTTTTTCTAACATGCTCTATACACGGAGCAATAGACTTCATCCAATTTAAAGAATCGAAAATTCGAAAAACATCAACACCAGTATTCCATGATTCTTCTACAAATTTTTCAATTAGATTATCAGGATATGCTGTATAACCAACACCATTTGAACCTCTAATTAACATCTGCAATAGTACATTTGGCATGGCTTTTCGCAATAAAGCTAAGCGCTCCCAAGGATTTTCTTGTAAAAATCGGAGACAAACATCAAAAGTTGCACCGCCCCAAACTTCCATAGAAAAAATCTCAGGATGATTTTTACTGTAGCCTTCAGCCACTTTTAGCATATCATTCGTTCGCATTCTTGTTGCCAAAAGGCTCTGATGCGCATCGCGCATAGTGGTGTCTGTGAAATGAATCTTTTTCTCTTTCTTCAACCATTGCGAAAATTTATCTGGTCCAAGTTCCGTTAACAAATCCTTGGTACCTTTTGGGTAATTATCCATTTTTGGAACTGAAGGAACTATAGGTTTAGAAAATACAAGTGTTGGGTCTATTTTCTTTACATCTGGGTTTCCATTAACAATCGTATCTCCTAAAAATTGAATTAATTTATTTGCTCTATTTCTTGGTTCTACAAATTCAAAAAGTTTAGGCTCATTTTTTATAAAATTCACGGTCACCTTACCTTCTCTAAAAGTAGGATGTTTTAATATATTATCTAAAAAGGCCATGTTTGTATTCACACCACGAATACGAAATTCTGCCAAAGCCCTACGCATTTTTCTACAAGACCCATCTAATGTTCGGCTTCTTGCCGACACCTTTACTAGCATAGAATCGAAGAATGGAGAAATCGAAACACCCTGGTATATACTACCTGCATCCAAGCGTATTCCAAAGCCCGAGGCACTTCTATAGGTAGTTACTACACCATAATCTGGTTTAAAATCATTTGCAGGGTCTTCAGTTGTAATTCTACACTGCAATGCTAAACCAGTAATTTGAACAGCATCTTGGTTGGCTATTTTAATTTGCTGATCCGATAATTTATAACCACCAGCAATAAATAACTGCGCTTTTATCAAATCTATATTAGTAATCATTTCGGTAACCGTATGTTCAACTTGAACACGTGGATTCACCTCTATGAAATAAATACTGCCGTCATCATCAACCAAAAATTCAACCGTACCAATATTATTATAGTTAACCGCTTTACAAATGGCTATAGCATATTGGTAGAGCTTATCTTTAGTTTCTTGGGGCAAACCCAATGAAGGCGCAAATTCAATTACTTTTTGATATCGGCGTTGTACCGAACAATCCCTTTCATACAAATGCACCATGTTGCCATGGGTATCTGCCATAATTTGTATCTCAATATGTTTGGGATTTTCAACGAATTTTTCAAGGAATACAGTGTCATCACCAAAAGCATTTAAAGATTCTCTTCTAGCTTCAGGAAATCCTTTTCGCAACTCTTCCTCAGTTCGTATAACACGCATTCCACGTCCACCTCCACCAGAAGCTGCTTTTAGCATTACAGGATATCCTATTTTTTTTGCTTCGGATACAGCAATTTTAATATTTACTAAATCTTTATCACTACTTAAAATAACTGGAATATCGTTGGCAACAGCAACTTCTTTAGCGGTTATTTTATCTCCCAAGGCCTTAAGCACAGAAACCTTAGGGCCGACAAAAATTATTCCGTTTGCTTCACATTCCGCAGCAAACTTTGCATTTTCAGATAGAAAACCGTACCCGGGATGTATGGCATCCACGTTATTTTCTTTTGCTACTTTTATAATAGCGTCAATATCTAAATATGGTTTTAAGGGCTCGTTATCTGCTCCTATTTGATAGCATTCATCGGCTTTATATCTATGTAAAGAATATCGATCTTCATATGTATATATACCAACTGTTCTTACCCCAATTTCAACACAAGCTCTAAATATTCGTATGGCAATTTCTCCTCTATTCGCTACAAGAACTTTTTTAATTTCCATACTTCTATTTCTGTTTAGATATTATTTTATTTAATCAAATGATGCGGAAAATCTTTAACTTCTTCGCAACATATTTGCTCCATTACTTGTTGAAGTTCAGTTTTTAATAGTGAAATAGTATGGTTTCCGCCTTCATTTCCTAATGCGGCAACCCCGTACATAAATGATCTTCCCATAAACGTAAACTTTGCTCCACTCGCTAAAGTACGTGCAACATCCGGACCTGATCTTAGACCACTATCCATCATTACGGTCATTTTATCCCCATATTTCTCAGCAATTCTAGTTAAAGGTTTTATGGTTGATTCTCCAGCATCGAGTTGTCTACCTCCATGGTTAGAAACAATTACACCATCAATTCCTAAATTTAATGCTTTTTCTGCATCTGCCTCATTAGCAACTCCTTTCAAAACCAATTTACCTTTCCACATATCGCGAATTGGCTTAATTTTTTCTTCATTCAATCTTCCGGAAAAGGTGGCATCCATAAATTTACCCAATTGTTTAAGATCTAAACCTTTTGGCATGTATGGTTTTAGGGTTTCAAAATTTGGCTGCCCATGAATAAGTGTTTTCATCGCCCATTCAGGTTTTCCTAAAATTTGAAGAATATTTTTTACAGACATTTTAGGTGGCATCGCTAAGCCATTTCTAATATCTCTTGGTCTAAATCCAAAAGTCGGTACATCACACAAGATAACCAATACTGGACATTCAGCAGCTGCAGCTCGCTTTATAATATCATCTCGTAATCTATTCTCTGTAGGATGATATAATTGAAACCATGCCTGCCCTTCTGTAAGTTCTGAAATACGTTCAATACTACTTGTAGAAACTGTACTTAGCACAAATGGAATATTATGATTGAAAGCCGCTTTCGCTAATATTTCAGGTGCATTTGGCCACATTAATCCTTGTAATCCAACTGGGGCAATGCCGAATGGGGCGTCGTAGGTATGTCCAAATAATTCTGTTTTAAGTTCAGAACCAGTATGCTTACTTAAGTAATAAGGTAACAATTCTACTTCTCGTATTTCAGAAGTGTTCTTATGCAAGTTTACATCTTCATTACAACCACCGTCTAAATATTCAAAGGCAAACTTTGGAATCTTACGTTTAGCTTTATTTCGTAAATCTGTAACTGACGGATAGCTGTTGTTTATTTTTATTCCTTCTGGCATGGTAATTCAATTAGTAACTAATGATGATATTTTATTGATATGAATATTTAAAACTAGAAAGTATAGCTACTCAATTTTAAAGACTTTGTAAGCACGGTAACCATAAAAGGCAACAACCATAAAACAAACAAGCGGAAGTATAAATGAAAAATTTACTTCTGGTACGCCCATAATTTTCACGTCATCATAAGCACTTCCTCCAATATCCATAATTAAACCTTGTAAAACAGGCATAAAAGCCCCCCCAACAATGGCCATTACTAAAAATGCAGATGCAGGTTTTGCATCGTCTCCTAAACCGGTTAATGCTATTCCGTAAATAGTTGGAAACATTAAGGACATACAAAATGAAACCATTACCAAAGAATACAAACCACCGATACCTTGAATAAAAATAGTACCCAAACAGAAGATAACAGCTAACATTGCTAAAAGCATTAATAATTTACCGGATTGAATAAATTTCATTAAATAAGTAAACAAGAATCTACTTACTAAAAATATTACTAGGGCTGCATAAGCATAGTTTACGGCTTCTTGATTACTAATTCCTAAATTCTCAGCATACTGATAAATATAAGTCCAACACATTATTTGCGCGCCTACGTAAAATAATTGAGCGATTACACCTCCTACAAAACGCTCTTTTTTGAAGATTCTCTGTATAGCATCCCACATACTAGAATTTGGCTCTTCTAAATCTTCTTTTTTAACCTCGGGCATTTTCACAAAAGCAATCACGATGAACATGAAAATTACAAATAGGCCCAAGGCAACATATGGGTTCCGAATAACCAAAAGATCGGAAGTTTTAATTGCCGCTTTAGCTGTCTCAGATAAAGTATCATAAACACTATTTCCAGCTGCATCTAAATCGTCTGATTGTAGAGCTCCTAAAATAAAAACTTGTGCAACAAACAAACCAGACAATGCACCTAAAGGATTAAAAGCTTGAGCAAGATTCAGTCTTTGAGTAGCAGTTTCTTTAGCACCCATTGACAAAATAAAAGGGTTTGCTGTGGTTTCTAAAAAAGCTAGGCCAAATGTTAGAATATAAAGCGCCAATAAAAAGAATAGGTAATTTTCCATTGCTGCTGCTGGGTAAAATAACAGGGCACCTACCGCATACAAAACAAGACCTACTAAAATACCTACTTTATAGGAATACTTTTTCACAACAAAAGCAGCTGGCAAAGCCATAGTAAAATAACCACCATAAAAAGCAGCTTGCACCCAGGACGCTTGAGTATTATTTAATTCTAGTATTTTTTTAAAAGCGGATACCATTGGATTGGTTATATCATTAGCAAAACCCCAAAGGGCAAACAATGAAGTTATCAACACAAAGGGCACTAATAGTTTTTTAGAAACTATAGGAATTCTTTCAGCGTTTTTCATTTTTAAATTTTAAAGTGCTCTATCTAAATGTGTATATCCACCATCAACATAAACTAATTGACCAGTGGTGTGACTTGAAGCTTCTGACAATAAAAAGGCAACAGAATTTCCTATTTCACGTGCAGTCGTCATTCTGTTTTCTAATGGAATTTTTTCGGTTATACCTTTTAACTTTTTCTCAGGTTCGTCAAAAGTTTTAATCCATCTTTCATATAGCGGCGTAAAACATTCGGCAACCATTACGGCGTTTACACGAATACTATATGGAAGTAACTCCACCGCCCATTCTCTTGTTAAAGCATTTCGCCCACCGTTAGCGGCAGCATATCCTGAAGTTCCACCTTGACCGGTAACTGACGTTTTGGAACCAATATTTACGATAGCACCTTTACTTTTTTTAAGTTCGGGTAAGGCATGATGCGCCATTAAATAATAGTGAACTAAGTTTTTTTGAAGAGAAGACATAAAATCTTCATAATTACCATTTTCTAAACTAACCCCATCATTTACTCCTGCATTATTTACAAGTCCGTCTATTTTACCAAAACGCTCAACGGCACTTTTAATAGCATTTTCACATTGTTTGGGATCCGTGAGCTCAGCAAAAGCAAAAGCCACTGTTGCACCAGATGCTTCTAGGTCTTCGGCAGCTTTAATAATAGTTGGTTGATTTCTGCCTATGATAAAGATAATTGCTCCTTCCGCAGCAAGTACCTCACAAATACCGAAACCAATGCCTTTTGACCCTCCAGTAACAACAATGACCTTATCCTTTAACTTTAAATCCATTTATTTTTTTCTAATTTTATTGGTAAGCTTTAATATCTTGTTTTGAACTACCTAATCCTTCGATTCCCAATTCTACAACATCGCCAGCCTTTAAATATTTATTTGGGCTAAAACCAAAACCAACTCCAGAAGGCGTACCTGTTGAAATAATATCACCTGGTAATAAAGTCATATACTGACTAATATAACTCACTACTTGTTCTATATTAAAAATAAAATCAGAGGTGTTACTATCTTGAAGTTTCTCACCGTTTAATGATAGCCAAAGATCCAAATTGTTTGGGTCTTTAATTTCATCAGATGTAGCTATAAAAGGCCCTAATGGAGCGAAAGTATCACAACCTTTCCCCTTACACCATTGACCTTCCTTTTCAATTTGAAAAGCACGCTCGCTATAATCGTTATGTAAAACATATCCTGCAATATGGTCATAGGCATCTGCTTCTGATACATAAGATGCTTTTTTACCGATTACAATGGCTAGTTCCACTTCCCAGTCAGTTTTTTCACTATTCTTTGGAATGATTACATCATCATTTGGACCAACAATTGCAGAAGTAGCTTTAAAGAATAATACGGGTTCTTTAGGAATTGTCATACCACTTTCTGCAGCATGTTTAGCATAATTTAACCCAACACATACTATTTTCGAAGGTCTCACCAAAGGCGACCCTAATCTTTCGCCTTCAGCAACTACAGGGCAACTATCTAGGTTACTTTGCAACCATTTCTCTAACCGCTCTATTCCATCTCCACCAAAGAAGTTTTCATCAAAATCTTGACCAAATGCTGAAACATCTATACGTGATCCGTTATCTAATTGAACTCCTGGTTTTTCACCACCTACTTTACCAAATCTTATTAATTTCATTTAATCTTACTTAATATATTATAAATTTAATTTTATCACCTTTTAACCTATGAGCCGTTGAGGGTTGTAAAACCTCCATCTATTGAAAAATTAGTTCCTGTGATAAATGAGGCTTCATCGGAACATAAATATAAGGCCATATTTGCAATCTCCTCTGGTTTTCCCATACGACCTATAGGTTGAGTTTTCGAAAGCTTTTCGAACATCTCTTTTTCTTTTCCAGGATAATTCTTTTTAATAAAGCCATCTACAAACGGTGTGTGAACTCTACCAGGAGAAATACAATTACAGCGAATACCATAATTCAAATAATCTTTTGCTACTGAGTAGGTCATTGTTAATACTGCTCCCTTTGTCATAGAATAAGCAAATCGGTCATTTATTCCAACAGAAGAAGCTATTGATGCCATGTTTATTATAACACCACCTTTATCTTTTAAACTACTAATACCAGCATGCATACAATTATAAACACCCTTAATATTTACCTCGTATAAACGATCTAAATCTTCTTCATTAGTATTTTCCAAATTGCCAATATGTGCTATTCCGGCGTTGTTTATTAGAATATCTATTGGGCCTTCAACCATAATAGACTCAAAGGCTTTTTTTACCTCGCCACCCTTGGCAACATTACAACTATAGACATTGGCTTTACCACCAATGTTCTCAATAGACTTTATTGTATCTACCGCACTAGAAGCCTGTAACTCAAGAATATGTACGATAGCGCCTTGCGCTGCAAGTGCTATACAGATTGCTTGACCAATACCACTACCTCCACCTGTTACTACAGCACTTTTATTTTCTAAACTAAATTTCATTTGCAACTGAATTCATTATGTTTAATTCTTCTTTCCAAAAACTCCCATTAGGAAACCTAAATTCTGCAATAGATTCTGGCTTCATAGTTATACTATAACCCGCCATTTCTGGTGGCGTATATGCTCCATTTTTTATAACTACCGGGTCATAAAAATGTTCATGTAAATGATCTACAAATTCAATAATTCTATTTTCAAGTGAACCGCTTATTGCAATATAATCAATCATAGAGAGATGTTGCACATATTCACAAAGTCCAACTCCACCGGCATGTGGACATACAGGAATTTTAAATTTAGCTGCCATTAATAAAATGGCCAAAATTTCATTTACACCACCTACTCTACAACTATCAATTTGGCAAATTCCAATAGCTTCCGCTTGCAACAACTGCTTGAACATCACCCTATTTTGACAATGCTCACCAGTAGCCACTTTAATTGGGGAAACTGCCTTTGCTATTTTAGCATGACCTAAAATATCATCGGGACTAGTTGGTTCTTCTATCCAATATGGATTGAACTTTTTAAGTTCAGCCATATTATCGATAGCCTCATCAACATCCCATTTTTGGTTAGCATCCATCATAAGTCTTAAATCTGGACCTATTTCTTCACGAATGATAGCAGCTCTTCGCATATCATCTTTTAAATCTGAACCTACTTTAATTTTCATATGATCAAAACCAGCAGCTTTTGCTTCTTGACATAAGCGTCTCATTTTCTCATCAGAATATCCTAACCAACCTGCAGAAGTTGTATAAGCAGGATATCCATTTTCTATTAAATGATTAACTCTATCTTGTTTAGTAGCTGCTTTTCCCTTAAGCATTTCGAGCGCTTCATCAGGAGTAATAGCATCTGTTATATAGGTGAAATCAACACATTTTACCAGATCTTCAGGTGACATGTCTGCCAGTAATTTCCATAAAGGTTTACCTTCAGCTTTAGCATATAAATCCCATACTGCATTCACCACCGCCCCAGTCGCTAAATGAATTACACCTTTTTCGGGGCCCAACCAACGTAACTGGCTATCACCAGTAATCATTTTCCAAAAAGCACCCATATTCGTTGTAAAACTTTCAAGCGTTTTACCCACGATTAATGGAGCTAATGAATTTATTGCTGCTGCACATAATTCATTTCCTCTTCCAATTGTAAATGTAAGCCCATGCCCTTCTATGCCTGCTTCTGAATCTGTTTTAAGAATAACATAAGCAGCAGAATAATCTGGATCGGGGTTCATAGCATCTGAGCCATCCAAAGATTTGCTGGTCGGAAAACGCACATCTTCTATTACTACTTCTGTTATTGTAATTGGTTTTGTCATGAATTTAGTTTTAAAGCAAACGTAATATTTCAAACTAGGGCTAACCACTATTTTAGTTGCAGCATTTGATACTTTTTTTGCTATATTTTGTATTTTATTATTCTTTATTTACATTTTACCATTAACATTGTCTACCCTACTCAACTATTAGACAGTTATTATTTAAATTCAACAAATTGAATACTGTCATTATTTACAGCAAACAGAAACCCTTTTTTCTCTGTTCGTTCTCTTATAATTGGCACTATACTTTTAACTTCCTTATCCATTAAAAGTCCACTCTCAGTCATAGGAATTGAAGTAAAACTTTTGTCTTTATTATTTTTAAGTACTAGTCCAATTCCGGCATCAGACCTCGGTGTTTCGACTTCCGCATCATATAGGTTCCCAGCAATTAATAGATCTTGAAAACCGTCCTGGTTATAATCGAAAACGGCGATGTCGTTTATAGACGAAATTTGTGCTTCAATAGGGAGTTCATGAGTTTGAAATTCCCCATTTCCTTTATTTTCAAACCATTGATGTGCAAAGGTATTTATAGTTTTATGCATTGAATTCTCCAACATTTTTTCACCATAAATATCATCTAGTTTGGCAGATGCAAAAGAAGCATAGGTCTCAAAATTCTTTTTTATCATAGGTATTTGTTGGGAAGAACATTCTCTACCTCTCACAGGAAGTTTAACTCCTTTTTTGGTAACACTTAATACAATGTCTTGCCTATTATTTTCGTCGAAATCATTCACATAAATCTCAAAAGGTGACTTCTCTGAACTTTTATACTTACTATTCAATCCTAGGTTTCCTGCAAAAATATCGAGATCACCATCATTATCTAGATCTGCTGTTTCAATAGTATTCCACCAACCAACAGTATTCTGAAAATTTAATTCCTCCGTTACATTCTTCAACTGATTACCTTCATTTTTAAAAAAAGTAATTGGCATCCACTCGCCACTAACAATAAGATCATTTCTCCCATCATTATTATAGTCGAACCATAAAGCATCAGTAATCATTCCTAAATTTCGTAGTTCTGGAGCAACTTTTTCAATTACATTTTCAAATTTTAAGGCCCCATCTTTCCCACCTTTATTTTCTAACAAATAACTAACCGGAGGTTGTAGGTAATAACCTGGAACAATTCTCCCACCCACAAAAATATCGAGGTCTCCATCACCGTCGAAATCTAATGGCAAGACCTTAAGACCACTTGAATTAATTTTAGGCAAAGCACTTACCGATTTAACAAATCCATTCGCAGTATTAATATAAATTCGATCTTGGTATTCTTCTTTGTTCAGTGCTACATTATTACCACCACTTACAACATATAAATCTTGATCACCATCATTATCAAAATCTGAAAAAACTGCACCAACATCTTCAAAGCCATAATCATTAACCCATGGGCCATTTATCTCAGTAAATTTTCCTTTATCATCTTGAGTAAATAATGCGCCTTTTTTGTTCTTAGCATTACCAATAAAAAAATCATCAAGACCATCATTATTTACATCGCCAACAGCTAAAGCTGGTCCTAATTGAGAATTCTGGTGTGGCAATAATGGTTCAACTAAAAAATCATCGTAATAATCTTCTTGGTGTTTAAAAATTATTTTCGACTCTTTGGTTATATTGGTAAAATGTTTTTGATTGATACTATTATCCTTCTTGTTTAAAAAGGCATTGTCGTAATCGATATTCAATATCTGATTCGCCTTTATATTAGTAAGTAATTGTTTTTTATTATTTGGCCAGAAAACTTCAACTTCATCAACAGTTTCCGATTGGCCCAAACCAAAATGTAGGATTGGCTCAACACTAGATTGAAAACCTCTAGTTGGGCTTTGTTCCATCCATTGTGTTACTCCTTGAGTTACAATTTTTAATTTAGCCCCTAAACCCATAGGGTTTTGCTTAGATCCTTTTAACGTAAATCTTAAAAAATTAGCAGCATCATTTTTGTTCTCTAATAAAGTAGCTTGAGCATCAATATTATTTAGAACCATATCTAAATCACCATCATTATCAAGATCACCATAAGCAACTCCATTGGAAAAACCTTTTACATTTCCTTGCCATTCTTTAGACACGTCTTCAAATTTATAGTTCCCTTTATTCTGAAATATATAATTCTCAATAGGTGTGGACGGTGCTTTTTGCATGTCTATTTTATCAGCCACCAATTTAGTTTGCTTATCACTATTCTGTAAGTCATTATTATTTACATCTAATCGCATGCCATTAGTAATGATGATATCTTTTAAACCATCATTATCAAAATCAGCAAAAAGTGGAGCCCAACTCCAATCTGTTGTAGCGATACCCGTGAGCCTAGCTACATTACTTAGAATTGGCAATCCATCTTCATCAACACCATTATTTACTTGTAGGCTATTCTGCATGTACTGATAATGAAAGCCTAAATCAACCATGGAATAAAAAGATGCAGGGTTCATACTCGCCATATTCGTTTTTGAACGAAAATGATCATTTGGTGTCATATCGACTTGAACCAAATCCATAAAACCATCATTGTTAAAATCTGCTGCATCTACACCCATTCCAAACATAGAGGTTTGACGTGTAGTTTGTTTTAGCTTTTCCGAAAAAGTACCATCACCATTGTTTATATAGAAATAATCCGGCACGTTAAAATCATTAGAAACATATAAATCTTGCCATCCATCATTATTAAAATCTGAAGCAACAACTCCAAGGGAAAGACCAAAATTCAACAAGTTAGATTCTTCAGTTACATCTTCAAACTTTCCATCTCCATTATTTCGGTACAAATGCCCTGATTCTTCATAATTTCTTCTTTGCATTTTATTATAATAATATTCATTGGGCATAGTCAATGGTATTATCGGATAATTTGCTACATATAAATCTAAGTCATCGTCATTATCATAGTCAAAAAAAGTAGCTTGAATAGAATTGCTAGCATCCCCAATACCATAATCATCAGCCATTTCTGTAAAGGTTAAATCGCCATTATTAATAAGTAGCTGGTTTTCTGTTTTATTTCCTAAACCAGAAACGCTTAAATAAATATCTAACCAACCATCTGCATTTATATCTACCATGGTCACGCCAGTATACCATCTGGAGTCACCAGCCACAGGATTATTTACACTAATATCCTCAAATTTCATTTTACCATTATTAAGATAAAGTTTATTTGAAGCCATATTACCAGTTAAATAAACATCGGTTAGGCCATCATTATTTATATCACCCATAGCAACACCGCCACCCATGTAGATATATGGAAAAGTGTTATAATTTAATGTATCGGTAATTTTAATCGTATTACTAAAATCAATGCCAGATTGGTTTGAATTGACAACTTCAAAACCTTGTGATTTTAATTCTTTTTCTTCATTTTTATTCACACAACTTATGGCAAGGCTAGAAAGAAAAAGAACCACTATTTTGACTTTTTTTAGCATGTACTTCATAAGATTCTTAACAGAATAATGAGCTATGAATATTTTATAAAATGAGAATTAACACTAATCTGTATAGCGTAAAATTAATTCCTACAATGTAAGACAATTCTAAAATTTCTTAAAACAAATAACTCAATTTTAATAGTTGAAAAAACAAGATAATCCCCAGCGCTAACTGAGGACTATCTTCAACTCAAAACTAATTCAATAAACTAATAAAATATTACCATCCCGGATTTTGGTTTAGGTTGGGATTTGCTTCTACATCTTGTGCCGGGATTGGTAAATATTCATGTCTTCCTCTAATAAAGGTTCCTAGACTATTGGATCTAAATTCTGGATTTTGCTCGAATCTGTCAGCAGCAATTCCCCATCTATTTAAATCAAACATTCTATTGCCTTCAATAGCTAATTCTTTTACTCTTTCATCTCTAATAGCTTCTCTAAGGTCGGCTTGGTTAAGCCCACTAATAACAGGCATGTTTACTCTATCTCTAACTTCTTTAAGAGCATCTAAAGCATTTTGAGAACCACCATTAACTTCATTTTCCGCCTCAGCATACATTAAAAGCACATCTGCATATCTGAAAATTTTCCAGTTGTTCGTTGCACCCTGCCATGAACCTGGTGTTAATGCATTTTCTCTTCTGAAGTTTAAATATTTTCGATTCCACACTCTATTCAAATCATCGCCAAGCATTGTCTCTGTAAAAACATCTTGGTAAATCATAGCACCAGGATAATTCCATAGTAAAGTTGCCTTTGCTCTTGGGTCTTCTTCAGCATCAACTGTTTGTTCATTTAAGAACAAATCCAATACCCATTGGTTTACGCTAAAACTTTGCTGACTACTATAGTTACGAGGTGCAACATCTGCTTCCCAAGCTTGTGCTCTATACACATTACCACCTGCACCACCCCAAGCACCTGTTTCATTACCATCATATTGAATTTCAAATAACGATTCTTTCGTGTTCTTTAATTCTTCGGTGAAATTGTCATTATAGTTTTCATTAAGCTCATAAAAACCAGAATCTATTACTTTCTTAAGCTCAATAGCAGCATTAGTATAGTCATGCGTATATAAATAACTTCTACCTAAAAAAGCAGTTGCCGCACCCCAAGTAGCTCTGCCTACTTCCCCTTTTGGCGGTTGACCATCCTGTGGCAAATTAGCCTGTGCTATAGTAAAATCGCTAATGACTGAGGCATAGGTTGCTTCGATTGTTGAATTTGGTAAGAATAAATCATCTAAACCACTAGCTTCCTCCAGACTTAATGGAGAAGTAGCCCATAAGTTTACGATATAGAAATAAGCTAATCCTCTCAAGAAATGAGCCTCGCCTAATATTTCACTTTTTCTTGCCTCATCCATTTCAATTTCTGGCACTCTATTTATAACTTGGTTAGCTCTTGAAACCATATTATAAAACTCAGTATAAATCTCTCTATTTCTAGGGTTTTCAGGTCGTATAGATAATGCGCCTGCATCATTCACATTTGACTGTGGAAATGGATTAGCAATATCTGATCTATGAATAAGATGTATTCCTGTTAATATTCTACCAAATAATGGAATAGTTGGTAGTGGTGCATAAACAGCTGTTAAGCCACCTTCTGCATGTTCTTCATTTTGCCAAAAACTCTCGGGAGTTGGACTATTCGGATTTGTAATATCTAATTCATTGGAGCAACTATTGAAGGAAAACAGACCTACAATCACCAATGCCAGATATATTTTTATATTATTTTTCATTTTATATTTTTTTTAATTTTCTAAAAACCAACCTGAACTCCAAATAGGATGTTTTTGTTATTAGGATAAGCACGTCTATCAACACCTCCGTCAAACAAACTTCCATCACCATCCAAAGGTCTACCCAATTCTGGATCGTAACCTTTATAGTCTGTAAAAGTCAGCAAGTTTTGACCTGTAACATAAAATCTTAAATTAGAAACGAAAAACTGTTCCGTAAAATCTGAAGGCAAAGTATACCCTAGCTGAAATGTTTTAAGTCTTAAATACGAACCATCTTCAACTAAATAATCAGAAGGTCTTTTATTTAGTGCCAAATCTCTAATAGTAGCTCGTGGTACAGTTGTATTGGTATTTGTAGGCGTCCAAGCATTTAAAGCTTCTGTAGATTTTATACCTCTAGTACCATCTAATACATAATGGTACCTTTTACCATTCCATAATTCATTTCCTTGAACTCCTTGTATAAATAATGACAAATCAAAATTCTTATAGTCCATATTAAGTGCAAGACTATATTCAAAATCGGGAATTGCACTCCCTAAATAAGTTTGATCATCATCATTAATTACACCGTTACCGTCTAAATCGACAAAGTTCATATCACCTAATACAGCATTTGCTCTACCATCGGCATCAATTTCAGCTTGTGTTTGATAAACCCCTTCAGTCAATAGCCCATAAAAACTAGCAACCGGCTCACCAACATCTGTTCTTGTTGCTTGATATCCACCTTGGGTGTATCCACCACCTGTAATTGCATTTACTCCATCACCTAAGGCAATTACTTCATTATCCAGAGTATTAAAATTTAATGTTACATCAAAATTCACACCATCCTCCACTGAAAAGTGTCGGTAAGTCCCTCCAAATTCGAAACCTTTGTTATCGATTGTAGCAGCATTACTCGGCAATGAAGTTCCTGTACCCCCACTAAGTGGAATAGGAACACTAACAAGAATGTCTTCAGACCTTTTACTAAAATATTCCGCAGAGAAACTAACCTTACCATCTAAAAACTCAGCATCGAAACCATAATTCTGTATCGTTGTAGTTTCCCATTTTAAATCAGGGTTTGCTAATTGTGTAACAATAGAACCACCATAAACTGTACCTCCTAGATTATAAAAATTACTAGTATTTAATGCACTTGAAGTTACGTAATTGCCAACATTTTGAGAACCTAACAAACCATAGCTACCTCTAAGTTTCAAATTACTTACGAAGCCATCTTGCGGAAAGAAATTTTCTTTACTAATTCTCCATCCTAATGAACCCGAAGGAAAAACACCCCATCTATTATCTTCCTTAAATCGTGAAGAACCATCGCGACGAATAGTTGCGCTTACAATATATTTTCCGTCATAATCATAATCAAGACGACCTAAATAAGAAGTTAGCGCATATTCTTGTAAATTTCCAGTTGTATTGTCTGTATTATCATCAGCAGCATCTAACACACGAAATTCATTGAAGATGAAATTTGTCCCTATACCTCCGGCAGATCTAGCTGTAACGGACTGTGTAGTATAGCCTCCTAAAAGGGTTACTCCATGCTTACCAAAAGTATTACTGTATTCTATGGTATTTTCCATTAAAGAACTCAACGAACGAATATAGTTTTCGGTTAATCTCGCAATTGTTTCCGATGCTTCTTGCGATGTACTTTGAAAGAAAGTAGGCTGAAAAGCATAATTATGAGTTAAGGAATAATCGATACCCAAATTCATTTTATACTTAAGATTCTTTGTTAATTGAAGTTGTGGTTGAACAGATCCAACAAGTCTATCTGTAGTAATTAAATTATCATGTAAAATGGCTCTACCATACCAGTTAATACCTCTAGCAAGACCATGTAAATTTGGATCTAAACCAGCAAATCCACCTTCATTATTCTCATCATAGACAGGAATCGTGGGTGGTACAGCACCTTCTCTATTAAAAAAGTTGTTCTCATTTTGCTCCGATCTAGATAGTAATAGACTTTGAGATAATGAAAAAATACCTTTTTTAAAACTTGTATTTGCCGTAACATTATACCTCTTAAAATCTGAATCTACTACTACACCATCTTGATCCAACACTTGACCGGAAACATAAAAACGTGCATTTTCAGAACCTCCTGATACATTTAAATTGTACTCCTTATACATGGCTGGGTTAAGTGATAAATCTTGCCAATCTGTATCTATACTTGGATCAAAACCTGTATCGTTTGGTATTGCTCGTGCATCACCATCATTATCTCTTGCCATATTATGCCAATCTGCATATTCCCGAGCATTCAATAAATCTAAATATTTAGTTGGTGATTGATATCCAATTTTTGTTTCAAAATTAATTTTAACATCACCAATAGTACCTTTTTTTGTGGTTATCAAAACCACCCCATTTGAAGCACGGCTACCATAAATAGCTGCTGATGAAGCATCTTTTAACACACTAATTGATTCAATATCGTTGGGATTTATAAAAGACATTGATTCTACAATGTTACCATCAACTACATATAATGGCTGATCATTTCCGAAAGAACCAGTACCTCTTATTACTACGTTAACACCGGCACCTGGAGCACCACCATTTGCTTCTACTTTTACACCTGGCACACGACCTTGTAAAACACCAGCACTATTTGCATAAGTTACTTTTTTAACTTCGTCGCTTTTTATAATACCAACCGAACCAGTTAATAAAGCTTCCTTTTGAGTACCATAACCAATTACTACAACTTCTTCCAAACTCGCAGCATCAACAACCATATCAATGTTAATAGTTGTTTCATTTGCCACGGTTATTGATTGAGATTTCATACCTATATAAGAAAACATAAGTACATCGCCGGTATCAGCATTAATAGCGTAATTACCATCGAAATCTGTTTGAGTACCTCTTGTTGTACCCTGTACAATTACGTTTACACCTGGTAACGGAACACCAGTATCGTCCAACACTGTTCCAGAAATTTGCTGCTGCACAATTGTTTCTGTAAACAAGTTAGAATTCTTCTCAGAAAACGCCCATGCATTAATTTGAGCTAAAAAAGTAATTATTGCAAATAATGCAACCCACTTTTTCTGCTTCGGCCTTTGGAACGAGCTTATTCCATAGCAGGCAGAATTTGATTTTTTCATTTTTAATTGATTTAAGTTAGTTAGGTTGTTAATACAATTAAGATTTTTTGATTTTATATATTCTCAAAAAAATCAGCAAAAAACAATAGTATTAGTAAAATGAGAGACGAAATTATATGAATTTAACACCTATAACCACCAAAAAATAAACCAATAGTGATACTATTTGTGCAGACAGCCGCTAATTTTAAGACTTTTTTCTTCCTTTTTAACTTTTAAATGAAAATCATTTTTTGGCATAATTTGACACTAATATCCCATAAATAAGAATATGCTATAGGACAATCTTTCGATTAAAATTAAGGTTAAACCTATAATCTATAAGTGTTACCTATAGTTTTTCAATGTAGACATAATAGGCAGGATGCACTTTATTAGCAGCATCAATTAACTGTGCTTCCATATCATATTTTCCCGCCGATATTTTTGTAGTAAAAGACACTTCTTTTTGATCTTTTTCAATTTTAACGGTTTTCTCTAAGTCAGCAACGTAGATATATGCAGTTTCAAAGTCAGATTTAGTACTTGCAGGCATAATTTGTTCCAATTCCACTCTTTTTTTCTGTTCTGGAAAAGTTTCATTTATTGCAAATCCACTTTCTCTAGGAAAACGACATAAACTAATTTTATAATCTCCATCTTCAACAACTTCAATTTTCCATCTACCAGTAGCTTGTAAAGATCTCGTGGCACCATGTTGATGCCATACACCGTTAAATTTACCTGTCATTAAATCATGAGAAGATATTCTACTAGGGTTTTCTTGTGGGGAACCAACTTTTATAAATGCAAACCGTTCATCAGCACCTTCATCCAAAATAGATTGCCACCATTTTTCATAACCTAATGCTAACTTTTCAACCACCTCTGGATGCTGATCAAAAACGTCAGTTGTTTGACTACGGTCAAGATTTATATTGTATAATTCGTTTCCGTTTACCAATCTCCAGTCGTTATCCATTACTGAATACTTTCTGTATTTGACTAAATTTTGTAGGCGTTGTGTATCCATATATAAAATACGATTTGGCCATTTACTAGCTTCTTGATAAAGCAGTGGTTTTAAACTTTTCCCATCCAAAGGCTTAACGGCGTTATGGTCTAAGTCCAATAAATCTACAAACGTTGGTAACAAGTCGTAATGTGCCACCAATTTATCAATATCCTTACCACCAGTAAGCTTCCCATTAGGCCAACGAATAAATAAAGGAACCCGATGACCCCCTTCATACTCACTTCCCTTTTGACCTCTTAATCCAGCATCAAACACCTTATTACCACCTGCTGTACCATTATCGGTAGTGAAGATTAAAATGGTATTATCTGCAATATCCAAAGCATCTAACTTTTCTTCAAGTAGTTTAAAATTATCATCGATATTGGTAATCATCCCATAAAAACGCTGATAACGTTCTTCAAGACCTTTAACTCCTTTATATAGATTCATATACTTCTCAGGTACATTTAGTGGCCCATGTGGTGCATTAGTTGCGATGTAACAGAAAAATGGTTTGTCCTTATTTGATTCAATAAAATTTAAAGCTTCAGAAAAGAATACATCAGTACAGTATCCCTTATATTCTTCAGTTTCACCATTATGCCAATAGGTATCGTCAAAATAATCATTCCCCCAAAAATCTGGTCCTTGGGTTATACCGCCACCTCCATGTCTTACTACTTCATGAAAACCTCTATCTTCTGGTCTAAAAGGATAATTATCACCCAAATGCCATTTACCAAACATTCCATTGGTATAACCATTTTGTGCAAATATCTGTGGTAATAAAACTTCATCAGCTAATAAAAGAGAGCGTCCTGCGATGGTGTGAAAAACATTTAATCTGTTAGTATGTCGGCCGGTCATGATAGCACCTCTGCTCGGCGCACAAGTTGTTGATACATGATAATTGGTAAACCGAACAGCATCTTTATAAAAATTATCTATGTTAGGTGTTTTTATAATCGGATTACCATAACAACCCAAATCACCCATACCTTGATCATCCGTAATAACTACAATTATATTTGGTTTAGTTTTAGAGGTTTTTTGCGCATAGCCTATGGTAATAAAAACAGATAAAAAGAATAAAAGGAAATACTTTTTAAAAATAATGTTGGTTGACATTTTGATGGATTTTAACTTATTACAGACTTTATTTTGATCTATGATTCTTTAAATATGAAGAAGGTGATGCCCCATGTATGGTTTTAAATTGTCTATTAAAATTTGAGATATTATTGAATCCGCACATGTATGCAATCGTTGTAATACTTTCTTTATTCTCTAATAGCAATTTACACGCGTAACCCACTCTAATTTCATTTAAGTAGGTTGTAAATGATTTTCTATGTGTCTTCTTAAAAAACCGGCTAAAAGCGGACTTATTCATATCAGCTATTTCAGCGACATCACTAGAACTAATTGGGCTATTGAAATTTTCAAAAACAAACTCATAAATTTTGTCTAATCTTCTATTTTCGGTTTTATGAAAAGCACTTACAAAACTACTACTCGATAAAAACTCATATTCCGAATGCTTTGATAGTAGAAACAAAATTTCAATTAGCTTAAAAACTCTGGTTGTGGAATTATGCCCTACTAAATTAATAATCTCATTAAGTATTGAAGCATCAATATTTGTAAACTTTATTCCGCGACTTGCTTGATTTAAGAAATTAGCGATTATTTTCATCTCAGGTATGTCAAAAAAATCTTTCCCTAAAAAATCTTCTTTAAAATGAATTGCAATTGCTTCGGCTTGCATTTCACTATTTTCTTCAAAATACACTTCATCATTCAACCACATATGTGGAACATCTTTTCCAATAAGAACTAATTCTCCTTCTTTAAACTTTGTAATACTATCTCCAACAAATCGAGTTCCAGTACTTTGTAAAATTAAAACAAGTTCAAATTCCGGATGATAATGCCATACTCGCAAAAAGTTTGCAAATCGATTATGTGAAACGCGAAACGATTCGTTAACAATGCTTGATCTATTTAATAAATGAAGTTTCATACACAAATATTTAAATTCGTATTCCCTATTCTATTGTACAGCTATAGCAAGTCTAAATACTTTTTCCTGGTAATTACGAACTGCTCGTATTTTCACTGTACTCCCTTTATATTTATTTAATTGACTTATTAAACTAGTAGTATCGGCAACCTTTTCATCATTTACCGCTTGAATAACCCATCCGTTTACCAATCCAGAATTCACCCAATTAACACCAAATTTTGGATCTATTGATTTAATAAAACATCCTGTATTATATCCTCCCGAAGCATCAATTAAATCAGGGTCATCTGCAATATTAATTATAGAAGCACCATACACTTCAACCACATTAATAGGCTTCTTATCAATAATTTCCTTTAGGCCTTCATATTTCCCTGAAAGCAAAGTTCCTAACCAGCTAGGATACGATTTCTTGCTAACCTTTTTATATTCTTGAGAATTTACAAACCCTATTGCACTTCCATCTGTATTGAAATTACGAAATTTTAGTATCACCGACTTTTGGAACTTTAACGGGTGCGAGTAAATTCTTGATTTAATTGTAGGTTCCGAGCCATCGGTGGTATATCGAATACTGCCGTTCTCTCCTAATCTACTATCTGATATAAGTTTAATTTCTATTTCATTTTCAAATTCGCTTCCAAATGGAATGGCTCTCGTCATTTGATGACCAAAATTATCCATTGCAAAATTTTTAAACCCCAACTGTAGCGCTGGTGAATTATCTGCAACACTATAATCACCATTTTCAGGGTTTACGAACAAGGGGTTATCAATTTTAGAATTTAAATCATATCCTGAAGCTTTCCATTGTTCAAAATTATTTTCATTACTTATCTGGTTATTCTCAGGGTAGTTTACATTCCAGTATAAATTATAATCATAATTATTGCTCCAATTCGATTGGTCTGTCATTGAAATAGGCCGTATAAAAATGTTAGTTGGTGCTTCTTCACCTGGCACCTTACCTGTTATAACAAAAATATTTTGAAACACCTCATCTTCTGATGCCTTTGGCCAAACATGCCATCCTAAAGGAACCGCACTTACCGTAATATTATTAAACACTTTACGATACATACCATCTCTCAATTTTATAGAAGAACCAAGATTTAAATTATTATAAATTTCATAATTGCTTGATCCATCGTCTAAATCAATTGTCCAATTTCCTGCACTTATAGACTGTCTATGATTAGCAATCCTATTATTCCTAATAATTACAGGGTCAATAGCATCTAACTTTACATATTTTTTAATAAAATCTGTATCAGCATTACCTCCAGCACCTAACCATTGTCGTTCGCGACCCCAGGAATTAAAAGGACCATGCTCACCAGTTTCGCGTACTGTTTCCCAGATATCATTATATTCTATAATATGCCCGCCCCATGTTCCATCATTAATACATATAGCAGCTCTTGGGCAATTATATATTGTATTATGTGCTACTGTGATTTTATGACTCATGGAAATATAAACTCCAGCTACTTGTTTACCATAATCACCAAAATCGTACATAATATTATTTTCAATTACACAAGATTTTGGATAATTTGGAGATTTTGGACCTGGCTTTAAGTCCATATTTTTTCTCATTTCTAACCAGTCCTTTCCAAGAATTTCTTTATCATCCCAAGTTTGATAAAAACGAACTGCATCTGGTGAACCAACAAGAGCTACTGCACTTTCGCCAATATGATAAAAGCGAGAATTAGATACAGAATTATTACGATTATAAGAACTCATGAACACCCCATTGCCTCCCAAATATTCAAAATTAGCATCAGTTATAATACAATCTTCGGCACCTTCTAAATAAATTGCTCCACCTCGATGAATAGCCCAATCGCCACGAGCTACCGGCTCATAAGTTTCCATAAAGGTAGCAGCACTTTGTGTAAAATCAATTCCTTTAATTGTAATATGCTTTACTGGATTTTTTTGACTACCCTTTATTTGGATTAAATCTTTTAGCACCGGAACTTCCACTAAAGCAGTACTCAAATCGACACCATTTTCTGGATTATAATAAAGTAATTGTTCCTTTTCATCTAAGAACCACTCACCAGCAACCGTTAATTCTTCAAAAATATTCTCAATGAAGAACCATGACGCATGTACTCCTTTTCCACCTACACCATATGCCCGCTGTAATTGCCAACCACCTTGACCTAAATATATTTTATTATCTAATGCATTATAGTCTTTTATTCGGTATTGCATATTACCCCAATTATGACTTTGAAAAGCATGAAGAATACCAGTTTCAGGATGCTTCCAATCTTTATTTTTAATATCCTCCTCTTTTATGGTAATCCATTTATCGTATCTACGATTTGTGCCATCCGCAACTTGTAAATAACCCCTACCACCACGCAATGGGTTTTCGTAATCATAATCTGGAAAACGCGCACGCACCTGTCTTTTTCCATTAATAAAAAGTTGATCAAAACTTAAATTAGTTGGAACTTTAGTAACATAAATGTGTTCGTTATACTTTTTCCATCGTAATTTTTCTAAAAGCTTAGAACCTTTTATGATTACTTCGGCACCGGCCATATTAGAAAAAACTATTGGATATTTTTCAGTACCCGACACACTGGAATCCAAAAGAATAGTCTCATCTAAATAATAAGTGCCTTCAGTAAACCACACGGTAACCGCTTCGTTACCAGCATATTTTACCAACTCCTTTACAGCTCTATCAAAAGAAGCAAACGGAGCAGATTTAGTGCCATTATTCTTATCATTTCCTAAAACAGAAATAAAAATGTCTTCCGCACCATATATTGATGTAGAAAAAACAAATAACAGCGGTAAACACAATTTGCATATAAGTCTCATATTCTTAAAAATTGATTTATTTCGATTGATTCCAAAGTCGATAAGGGTCGTCATGCGATTCCATTTCCGATAATAATAATGCTTCCATTTCGGCCAGTTTCTCGCCAAATTTTGGATTGTTAGCTAAATTAGTTTGCAACTCCGATTCTTTTTGATGTTCTTTTACATACTCGTGAGGATTTTCTGCCAAGTTAAAAAGTTGTGTTTCACGAACAGCACCGTCCATCATATCATATTTAATAAGTTTCCAATCTCCTTTTTTAACCGTACGCATTCCAGGTTTTGTGCCGCCACAATAGACGCCGTACATAACCTCTCGAATTTCATCTTTCTCCCCATCAATAATAGGTTTAAAACTAGTTCCTTCAACAGTATTCGGCAATTCAATATCAGCCAAATCAACAAGTGTTGGTAAAATATCTAGCAAATAAATATTACCCTCCACTCTTTTGCCAGCTTCAATACCAGGTCCATTAATTATAAATGGAACACGCCAAGTATGCTCATACAAATTTTGTTTCCCCATTAAACCATGTCTACCAATAGACATTCCATGATCAGCAGTATAAATAATATAAGTGTTGTCTAACTCACCCATGGCTTCTAATTTTTTAAGAACCTTGCCCAACTGAATATCTATATTTTCTGAACAAGCATACTCTCTACCTAACTCATTTCGTACAGTTTGTTCGTCTCTATTTTTCCATACGCCACTTACCCTTTCTTCATCTCGTAAGGTAGGATGCCCATGAAAAAAAGGATGTGCCTCTAAATAATTTTCTTGTAGTGGAGGTTGTTTATCATTTGCAGGAGGAAGACTTAAAGTATCTGTATGATTGGTGGCCCCGTACTTTGCTAAAAGTTCAGGCGTACCATCTCTTACATCGTGTGGATGCGAAAAACCAAAATAAATTAGAAACGGATTTTCATCTGCCTTGCTTTCTCGTTCATCGAGGTAAGTCAAAACTTGTTTGCCATGCCAAGCACTACCTGTTTCGGCTGTACCTCCTCTTTTTGTAGCATCATGTACAATTGTAAATTGTTCATTAGCGGCCGGATATGAATTTCCTTTTTTACAAGTGCGCATGGTACTATAACCTGCATTATTAAATACTGCACCCATTGATTGTTTTTCGAGTCCAACTGGTTCGTTCGGATTCACAAAATCTCCTCGTGAAGGTAAATGCCAGAGTGTACGACCTGTCATAATCATATGTCTTGAAGGAGTGCAAACTGCACCTAACCACGACCCCATATGTCGCGCACTTTCAAAGACCATACCTTCGTTTGCAAGTTTAGAAATATTGGGGGTTTCTAATATCGATTTAGGGTCATACGTTTTTAAATCGAATGGTGATTGATCATCAACCAAAACAAACAAGAAATTTGGTCTTTTTTTCTGAACAACCTTTTCTTCTTTGTTTTTACAAGATGAAACTATAAACAATACTAATACTATATAAATAAAATGTTTGAAGTGCATTTTCATAATGTTCTATTTTCCTCTTGGCTTACTTAAATTCTGTTGTGATAATTAACAATATCATGGCTTGAGATTATTTCTCATTTCTGAAAAACTATTCGCTGGTGGATTTTCAGGTAATGTTTTTTGAAATTCTTTAATTTTATTTAAAAGTTCAGCTACTTTTTCCGGATTCTCTTTTGTTATATCGTATTCTTCAGCCCAATCTATGGATAGGTTGTACAATTCAGTTCTACCCATTTCACTATTGGTTAGAAGTTTCCAATTGTTTTCTTGAACCGCGGCGCTAGGCCAAAAATTTGGTAGGCTACTAGAAAAACGCCAATCCCAAAAAATAGGTTTATTTCTATCCATTTCATTTCCTAAAATGGCTGACACAATGCTCATTCCATCCGATTTATAGTCCCGAGGTAAATTGGTTTGAGCAAGCTCTAAAAATGTAGGTAATAAATCTACAGCAGCAAGTTCAGTTGTTTTATTCACTACTCCCATTGGTGTTTTACCTGGCCATCGCACTAAAAAAGGGATGCGCACACCTCCAGCAAAAAGAGAACGTTTACGTCCTTTTAATCCATTAGCCTCGCCAACTGAATAGTACGTTCCCATACCAGGGCCCGTTGAGTTATCTTCTGTAATTTTTGCTTTTCCAGTAATTTCTGGTCCATTATCAGATGAAAAAACAACTAACGTATTTTCATCAATACCCAGATCTTTTAAAGTTTTAAACAATTCTCCAATACGTGCGTCATACTCCGCAATAACTGCTGCATATACTTGTTGTTGCTCGTTTAAATGTGAAAACTGCTTTAGATACTTTTCTTTAGGATAATGTGGTGTATGTGTTGCATGAATCCATGCATTTACAAAAAATGGCTTTTCTTTATTTTTCTTTACAAACTCAATAGTTTTATACAAGGTAGAATCGGCTTGCGTTTGATGTAAACTACTTGGTAGATTAAACGCACCATAATCGTCATATCCATATGCTAAAGGAGAAGGTCCATCTTTAACATGTGTATTAGACAAATGCCATTTACCATAATGTGCAGTTGAGTATCCGGCTTCTTTCAACATTCTAGGAAGCATAGGTGCTTGTGGATTTAACCAGTCTGGCATATTTCTTTTTACATGCGACTCAACTGAAGCAAAATGACCATGTACACTATGGCGAGCTGGAAATTGACCGGTTATAACTGCTACTCTACTTGGAGAACACACCGGATTTACAACAGAGAAATTTTGAAAATCTATACCCTCAGCCGCCATTTGATCAAGGTTAGGCGTTTTACAAAAGGTACTACCGTGAATTCCTAAATCTGTATAACCCCAATCATCTGCGAAAATAAATATAATATTAGGTAAAACTTTTTCAGCTACTTCATCACTTGTCGGTGCTAATTTTGTTTGTTTTTCCCGGCAAGAAACTAACAGCAAAAGAATCGCTATTGGAAATAAGAATCTGTTTTTTACACTACTAATTTTCATAATGGTATTAATAAGCAATAATGAAACTCAACCTACTCCATACTAATTTCGGGGGTAAGTCTTAATTCTTTTAGACTTGCACTTTTGCTATTTCCATTTACAAGAGTTATTGTTAAAGAGTGATTTCCTGACTTCTTAAATTTAAGAAGGCCCATTTCGTAATATTGGTAAACACTTGATGAATTTTGTTCATTTTGCACGACTTCACCTTCATCCGATTTAATATTCCATACCAATCGACCTTCACCAGTATAATTTAAATCTATTTGATAACTTCCTGAATCTTTTATTTCTATATCCCAGGTGACTTCGCTTTTGTTTGTCCAATTTTGAGCTTGCTCTATATGTTTCCATTCTCCAAATTTTTCCATCCATTTTTTTTCAGCAATAGTGCATTCTTTTGCACTTGCAAAATCTACTGCTAATGCTGTAGAAAATACTGGATCTATATAATTTGAAGGTGAAACATCTAATACGCCATCAACAGTAACCTCAATAACTGAAACCGATTGTTCTGGTCTTTTTACTGGCAAACTTATACTTACCCAATTACTATTATCAGTCTCTAATTTCAATTTATCACCATTAACTATCAAATTAGCAGTAGTGATATTATTTTTTAACCCTGGCAACCATAATTTACCATCCAATGGCCATTTATAAACACATAAATTTAATTTATCATCTTTCGAAATCGTCACATCACCCCATGGCAGAGCATGCCCCCATGGTGAAGCACCTGCATTATATATTACCTGTGGATATCTGTTAATCCATTCTCCAGTAGCTTCAAGAGATTTCACTGCTTCATTGGGTACAGTACCATTTGGTGCTGGACCTACATTTAACATATACGTACCACCACGAGCTACCGTAGAAATAACACTTTTCAATATCCGTTTTGGGCTTTTCCAATTTTGATCATACCAGGCATAACCCCAAGAATCGTTAGTAACATCTACAGTTTCCCATAATCCATCAATATTTTTAAGAGGTATATTCATATCTCCTAATGACTGATAATCACCCAAACCATGACCAGCACGACCTGAGATCATAGCATTTGGTTGATGTTTACGTACTACCTGCACCAATTCTTCTACATACTTTTTTTCCATATCACCAGGAGTGTCGAACCACACCATTGCAATATCTCCGTATTCTGTAACAATTTCTTTCACTTGAGGTAAGCATTTCTTTTTGAAGTAATAGTCAAAACCTACTTCTTTTCCTTTTTCATTTATTTTAGGCCCTCCATTTCCTCCAGGGAATGTCCAATCTTGATTGTGGGAATAATAAAACCCAAACCCCAAACCTAAATCTTTACAGGCTTTTGCCAATTCCTTCATGGGATCCCTAGTAAAAAGGGTTGCTTTTACGATATTAAAATCGTTGCTTTTTGAGTTGTACATAGCAAAACCGTCATGATGTTTACTTGTAATCACAATGTATTTCATGCCAGCATTTTTTGCTAATTGCGCAATTGCTTTGGCGTCAAAGTTTACAGGGTCAAAATTCTTAGCTTCTGCCTTATATTCTTTAACTGGAATTCCTGCTCTCCTTGGGTTCATTATCCATTCACTTATTCCATAATAAGTAGAGTCTTTCCATTTATTTCCAATATTAGAATACAACCCCCAATGAATAAACATGGCATAATTTCCATTATCAAAAAGTGCTGTTCGAGATTCAGGAGCACTTGTCCCTTGCTTTTTTTGATTACCCCACATTTCATCCATGCCTTTAGGCTCATCATCTTGTGCCTTTAGAAAAGCAGCTAGCATAATAAATGTAAATACGAGTATCTTTTTTAACATTCTCATTATCAAAATTTGGTGTATTGATTCAATAATTTCTATGTGCAGTTTCCTTACTAATATTCACCTTCACCATTTCAGCTATAGGAGGCGAATACTAAGTTTAAATATAGAAGTACTAAACAAGTATTTATTAAAACTGCTAATGATTAATGAATCAATTCTACAACAAACAAATCTATATTATCGAAAAGATGAATGCCACCTATTAATAAACCAAATGTGATACTATTTTTGCATCAATTGAGAATTTAAATGATTTTAGGTGTAAAAAGCAGGTAGAATTTTATTGATTCGTAATTTAAGTGTGTAAAAAATAAATTTTTCAGAAATTTTATTATTTCAAGGCACTGGTTTAAAACTATCCGTTCTAAATGGTTGAGCAGGCAAATCCGCTTCATTTACCAAATTAACTTCTGGTTTTGCCGAAAAAGCATATCTAACATATAGTGGATGTTTTACTTTTGAGCTAGTTAATACTATCGTTTCTCCATTAATCTTGGCATCAGCTTTATGCCACTCTTTTGTATCGTTTGCTAACCAAAAAGCCAAGGGGGAATTTCCATCATTAGTTTTTAAACCTTTAGCATTTTCATACATTATCGTAATAGATTTACTAGAAATAATTACATCATTTAATTTAGGTCCCTCAGCAGTAATATCTTTATTAATAAACGTCTTTTCAGCCATAAGCGCTAATCTTTTTCCGATAGGCAATTTATCCTTAGGATGAATATCATGAGCTTCACCCAAATCTATTGTTGTAATCATTTCGGCATTCGAAAGCTCCAAAAGTTTATATTGCGATTCTCGAAACCAGGCCCAAGAAAGGTCATCCGGTTTTTCAGCACTTGGGTTATTTTTATTCTTCTTATTCCCTACAAAACCAGGCAATGTAATTCCCATAATTTGTAACTCCTTATTCTCCCATAATTTTCGAAGATGTTTCACCCAAAGTGGAAGTGATTCTCCATATTGCAACATTGCTTCAATTGATTTGGTATTGGCTTCCCCCTGATACCAAACTAACCCTCGACAAGAAATTGGGATTAATGGATTTAGCATACTATTGAAGATAATATTTGGTTGCGTACGTAAAAAAATATCTTCTTTAGTTGTCCTTTCTTTTCCTTTAGCTAATATTTCTACTATTCTTTTTTGCTTTGCTGTGTCTGCATCAAAATCGTTCATTATTGAATTGAAGTGCGGCAATTGTTTCGTCATTGCCCTTGGCATCCAACCTTCAATGGACGAACTACCCCAAGAGGTTAAAATTATACCGACAGGAACATCAGCAGACTCCTGTAAAAAATGAGCAAAAGAAAAGGCTACTGCGCTAGCGGGATTTTCAATTTTCCACTCCCCGTTTACATACTTTTGTTCATCAAAAGATACTGTTCGCTCAACCTGTAAAGTTCGAATATTCTTAGCTACTGCTTCTAATGCTTTGATATCTGGAATATTATTATAGCCCATTTGCATATTAGATTGCCCAAAACATATCCAAACTTCGCCAACCATCACATCATTAAATACTATAGAATCAGTTTCGGATTCAACCTTAAAAGAATAAGGTCCACCTGCTTTTTGTGACGGAATTACAACTTGCCATTCTCCTTTAGAATTAGTTTGAGTTTTTACTGAAACACCGTCTATAAAAACCGAAATCATCGCATCAGGTTTAGCTTCACCCCAAATATTCAAAGGCATATCCCGTTGCAGAACCATGTGTTCTTGAAATGGAGAACCTAGTTTTAATTCTTGAGCAAAAAAAGTAGTGACCGATAATAGAAAGAATACAATTTGTAAGCTATATGTTCTCATTAATTAATTTTGGTTGAGATTATTTGGCTAAATAGGTTCCTTGATCAAAAGTAAACACATCCGATTGCGTTCTCGCTTCTTGTAAAATAGATGCCATTTCACTAACGATATCTGGATTTTCATTAGCTAAATTATTAGTTTCACCAATATCACTCAAAAGGTCATAGAGCTCTATTTTAGAATTTTCTTTGTCAAAAACATTATATTTAACCGCTTTCCAATTTCCTTTTCTTATTGCTTGTCTACCTCCTCTTTCATGAAACTCCCAGTACAAATACGCATGTTTTTTCTGATTTTTATCATCACCGAGTAATGTTGGTAAAAATGAAATTCCATCTAAATTATCTGGTGTTTCTAGACCAGCTATTTCAGAAAAAGTTGGAAAAACATCCCAAAAAGCTGAGGCATGACTAGATGTAGTCTTTGGTTTAATTTTTCCGGGCCAACTAACAATCATTGGCACACGTATTCCACCTTCATATAAATCCCTTTTTACACCCTTAAGTGGACCATTACTATCAAAAAAATCAGGGTCAGCACCACCTTCTTCATGGGGTCCATTATCTGATGTAAAAATTATTATAGTATTTTCAGCCAATCCTAACGCCTCAACTTTGGCTACTATTTCTCCTACTTGCTTGTCCAATAAATCAACCATGGCAGCGAAAGTAGCATGCGTTTCTTTTTGTGATCGATATGGCCCTAAATTAAATTCAGGCCCATCATCTTCTCCTTCATACATTTTGTCAGGTGAAAACTTAGCTCTGTATTTAGCGATATATTCTTCAGGAGCTGCCAATTCTGCATGAGGAATAATCGATGGAACATATAAAAAGAAGGGGGTATTCTTATTTTTATCAATAAACTTTAGTACTTCTTCATGTATAAGTTCTGGAGCATACTGTCCATCATTTTTATCAAAATTTTCTGAAAGTACTATCGAATCATTATTAGACCATAAATGATATGGATAATAATTATGACCTAAACGTTGACAATTATATCCGTAAAAAGTATCAAAACCCTGCTTCATCGGGTCACCTTCTGACCCAGGGAAACCCAAGCCCCATTTTCCAAAAGCACCTGTTGCATATCCAGCTTTTTTCATAGCCTCTGCCATAGTATAAGTGTTATCTGGAATAGGGTATTGCCCTTCGGGTTGTATTTCTTTATTACCTCTAACTACAGTATGCCCAGTATGCATGCCCGTTAACAATGCAGACCGCGATGGCGCACATACAGTGCTACCTGAATAGTGTTGAGTAAATAACATTCCTGAATTGGCAAGCCTATCAATGTTAGGTGTACTAAACTTTTTTTGACCGTAGATACTTAAATCGCCATAACCGAGGTCATCTGCAAGAATATAAATGATATTTGGCTTAGTATAGTTATTTCCTTCAGCAACCGTCTCTTTTTGCTGTTCCTTATTTTCTCTGCAAGAATTCACAAAGGCAACTAAACTTAAAATTACTGCTAACACAAAGGTGGTTTTCTTCATAGCAACAATTTAATAAACATAAACTAATTACCCATGTACTGCAACTACAAATAACCTTTTATTTAGTTTATTAAAAGGGATAAGCAACAAAAAAATATCTCACCGATGTTTTGAAATAAAAAAAGGCAGGCCGAAAAATTGGGATATTCTCCAAACTAATAACCTATTCGGGAATTGACTCTCCAAATTTATATTTAATTCTATGAATACCATCTTCTACTTCACTAGAATATATTATCCCATTAAAGTAATCTATTCTAATATCTGTATCAGCATTAAAAAATATGGTTTCTATTTCATTTGATTCAAACTCCTCTGAAAGTGCTAATAAGTCAGAATCAGCGTCAAAAGTAAAAGACACCTTACTACCATCTTCTTTGATTCCATTTAAACTAACATTTCTTGCTCCATTTCGGACTAAGTACCTTAAATGTAAGAGCATTCGATAATCAACGAATTTATACATAGGAATATTAGTTTCTTCATCATATGAGAATATATCATCTTCTGTATAGTAAATATTACCTGTTAAAGATGAATTCAAATCCAGTCCATTATCGCCAGTTCTGAATAATCCTGCTGATGAAAACGCAAAACCTGAAATATACCTATTGCCAAATGGATAACTCTCTATTTTGTATTTTTCATCTTGGGATATAAACAAAGTTCCTCCTCCTTTTTTAGTGATATTATAATCAGTATTTACCAATACGGCATCTAAGACATCATATTGCCATCCCTTTTTATAGTTAATAGAAGAATATTTTTTCAAATTTTCATCTATCGATTTTTTTCGTGCAATTTCCATCCTCAAAATATGTATTTCAGCGTCAGCATCGCTCGCTCCTAGCTCTCCAAATAATTGCGAGTCACCAGATATTCCAAGGGCAAGATTAACATTGGGATATGCTTCATCATTCCATTGAAAACCCATACAAGAATTATGAGGCGACATCGAGCGTATTGTATTTAACTCTACCAATTGAGCAGTTTCTTCGATATTCAAAGGTGTTTCCAATTCTGTGTCATCATCTTTTGAGCAAAGTGAGAGAGGAAGAACGGTAAAGACTAATATTAAAAATTTGGCGCTGAATATAAATGCTTTCATATAGTAGAAAAAATATTTCGGCTAATCTAATAAAAATTCTAAATACGAAGTTTCATTTTAAATAGGAAACCACATCTCCTGGGCCCATTTTTTATGGAATTCTACTACAAGCAATTTTATTCAAAATGTAATGGATAGGCATTCACTTTTTCGCTTCAGAATTTAGGCCTTAATACCCGAATCACTAAAGTAGAATTCAATTCTAATTAAGGAATCTCTGTTCTTACGACTAAACTCGTGTTATTTAAAATAACAAAACCATCATAAACCATTTACAATGAGTAGCTATATCAAAAAAATTCACAGTGATTATTTAAATATAAGCACTTCTCAAATGATTGAAGTGGACCGGTTGATGATAGAAGAGTACCACATTGAATTAATTCAAATGATGGAAAACGCCGGACGCTGTTTAGCAATCCTCGCAAAAGAGCGATTCTTCAATGGAGATGTAGAAGGAAAGAATATTGTAGTATTGGCCGGAACCGGCGGTAATGGTGGAGGTGCATTAGTGGCAGCACGACGATTACATAATTGGGGAGCAAATGTAAAGGTGTTAGTTACAGCTGAAGAAGAAAAATTCACCCCTATTCCATTTCATCAATATAAAATTTTAAAACGGATGGGCGTTTCAATTCAATTAGCGGATAAAATTAAAACAATTGACACTCCTGATGTTGTACTTGACGGAATCATCGGTTACAGTTTAAAGGGAAATCCGCGAGGTTTAGCCGCTGAGATGATACATTGGGCAAACACACAAAAAGTTCCGATAGTAGCTCTAGACACTCCTACTGGATTAGATTTGACTAGTGGAACGCGCTATGATACAATTATAAAGGCAAACGCAACCCTGACTTTGGCAATGCCAAAAAAGGGACTTTTTGTTGAGGATTTCAAAACCATAGTCGGCGAATTATACGTTGGTGATATTAGCGTACCGAATGAACTTTACAGAGAAAAAAGCCTCGGATTAATTCCAGATAATATGTTTAGATATTCTGATATCATACGATTGTATTAACAACGTGAATTTGACTTAAACCTAAATCGAAACTTATAAAAATTGAATTTCTCATTTCTAATTAGCACATAATCAATTAAAGAATTTTCTTATGTTAAAAAGATACTCTAATAACTCAATATCAACCAAATAAGATTACATGAAAAAACCAATAGAAATAACAAAACTTAATACACTAGAAAATAAAAAACCTGCCCACGCTTTAGTCAATGGGTTAGATCTGGTCATTGTTAAATTTGATGAAGACATATCTGTGCTATATGGTAGATGTCTTCACCGAGGTGCCTTGATGTCAGACGGACATATCGACGGACACAATCTTATTTGTGGTGTGCACGGTTGGGATTATCGCTATGATACGGGTGTCTCAGAATATAATAACAACGAGGTACTTCATAAATTTACGACCAAAATTGAAGGTGATGCTTTGTTAGTAGATGAAGCGGAAATAGATGCCTATTTAACAGATAATGCACAACCTTTTAATCGGGACGAATATCTGGGTGCATATGCAGATACGCATCCTGAAGATACTGAACCATATACAGGTTACATCAAGGAACTGGCAAAAAACGGACTCAAGAACATAGGCCATCATGGATTTTCTTCGTCTATGGGAGTAGACCGAAATACGTTGCCAAAATGGAGTGATATTCAATTTTTACCAGCACAATTAGCAAGCAGGCCACTTTTAGACGAGGATGAGGTAGCCACAAAAATTGTGATAGGTCCGAATGCTAAAAAGCCATTAACTCTTGATATTCCTTTATTTGTAAGTGATATGAGTTTTGGCGCCCTATCCCGTGAAGCAAAAATTGCATTATCAAAAGGAGCTGAACTTGCTGGAACTGGTATCTGTTCCGGTGAAGGCGGAATGCTTCCTCAAGAACAAGAAAGTAACAGTAAATACTTTTACGAACTTGCCTCGGCTCAGTTTGGTTTTTCATGGGATAAATTAGATAAGGTTCAAGCCTTTCATTTTAAAGGTGGCCAAGGTGCAAAAACAGGAACTGGCGGGCATTTACCTGGCGCTAAAGTAAGTAAAGAAATCGCTGAAGTTAGAGGATTAAAAGAAGGTGAAACTGCTATTTCACCAGCAGCAAACCCGAACTTTCATACCGCTAAAGATTTTAAAGTATTCGCTGATAAGGTACGAGAACGTACAGGTGGAATTCCTATCGGATTTAAAATTGCAGCTAGTCATATTGAAAAGGATATTCAATTTGCATTGGATGTTGGTGTAGATTATATCATTCTTGATGGCAGAGGTGGTGGAACAGGTTCTGCACCAACCATTTTAAGGGATAACATTAATGTTCCCACTATTCCGGCCTTAGCAAGAGCACGTAAATATTTAGATAAAGTTGGCGCAACAGATGTAACCCTTGTAATTACAGGCGGACTTCGTATCGCTGAGGATTTTGGAAAAGCATTAATGCTTGGCGCAGATGCTATTGCAGTTTCAAATTCGGCGCTACAAGCCATTGGCTGTTTAGGAATGCGTGCCTGTGGAAGTAACAATTGTCCTGTTGGTATTGCTACACAAAAAGAATCATTGAGAAGCAGATTAATAATTGATTCTTCAGCCAAACAATTACATAACTATTTCGACGCCACAAACAACCTTATCAAAGTAATTGCAAGAGCTTGCGGTCACGACAATATATCTAAATTCAATTTTGACGACCTGTCTACATTTGACCATAATACACACAGACTTACTGGAATAAATTATGCAGGAATTAACCCAAATTAAAATTAAATAATGACTAAAATGATACACTTAGCTGCCCAATATTTGGCCGCTGCAGGAATTAGTTTTTTGGATGAAAAAGATGACGACAGTCATACCAATTTGGGATTCGATACTAAAAATGGATTTTTAGAAACCTGGCCCTTAAATGAAAAGGGCGGTAAATTAGCACTGGATTACCAACTCTTTTCGTTGCATTGGATAAACAAACAGACTATCGAGACGACCTTAAATCTCGATGGAAAAACTCATGATGAAATTATAAAGTGGATAACTGAGATTACCAAAAATTTATCCCCTAATAAATCTTATAAATACAATTTACATTATGAACTACCTTATGAAAAAATAACGGATGGTTTTATTTTTTCGAAACCTCAAGTAAACGAATTAAACAAAATGCTGAGCTATAGAACAATTGCGCAGCACGTATTGGAGGATGTTGTAGACAAAATGAAAATGAAAACCACCTTTCGCATTTGGCCTCATCATTTTGATACTGGGGGTTATGAAAGTTTTAATTCTGACAACAATATAAGTGTAGGCTGTGGCATGGCTATACCAGACAATATGATTAATGATTTTTATCTATATACCGCAGGCTACAAAGGGCATGATGGAATTGACATCTCTAAATTTGAACCTCTTACTATCGGCAATTGGATGAACGAAGGATTTAAGGGTGCTGTGCTAAACATGAAAGATGTAGACGAAACTAAAGCCAAGAACTTTTTTAATGAAAGTATTGAAAAATATAGTGTCTTATAATACGACATTTTGAAAACCTTTAATTCCATGTAATGAGTGATAAGAAAACGGAAAAACGAATTGATGAATACCTATTAGACAAATTGAATATTGATAAGGACAAATTAAAATCATTAAAGAAAAAGTTAGCGAAAATCGAACCGCGTTCTGAACGCGGTGCCGAAACTCTCTTCCGTTTGGTTTCGAAAAATCACTACACTCTAAATGTAATGATTGATAGAAAATCAAATATTTTAATATCCATTAACGCCTTAATTCTATCTATAATTCTTGGTGGTGTTTTAAGCCAATTAGACAAAGATCCACATTTAATTTTTCCTGCAGTAATGATGCTTTTTACTAATTTAATTTCAATAACATTTGCAGTATTAGCAACGAGACCGGAAATTAAGCACGGAAATAATAATAGTGACAATTTATTGTACTTTGGAAATTTTCAAGATATGGAGGAAAAGGAATACACTAACCAATTAACCGATTTAATTTACAAAGGTGATGATTTATATAAATCAATTGCAACTGACACTTTTTACCTTGGAAAATCTATTACTAGAAAACACAGGCTTTTACGAAAGTCTTTTGATGTTTTTCTCATAGGCATCATACTTTCTGTATTGGCTTTTATTGCATGTCACGTATTTTTTGGTGGAATGATCTAGTTTTTTGATTTCTTCAAATTCATAATTGAATTAACCCTAAATCCTCTTTTAGATTTAGATAAAGACATTCACAAATAGTCACAAAATTTTGATTTGGGAATAAAAGTATAAATCCTGACAAAAAATAGTTCAAGGTTTAGCATGGCTTAATTTATTAATGCTGAGTATTACCTTACAATTCCGTCTCAGAAACAGTTCATTTCAATACAATCTTTTATTTGACGTAAAGAATCAGTGTGAATGTTAGATAAAATAAAGCTTTCATTTAAAAGAAATTTCAAATAGCTAATTATATACAAATCCTGCTTTTTGCAGTTTCAAGTATAAATATTAAATTTAATGTAATAAGCTGATTAATAACCACCAAACGAGATGAAAAGGTTTTTATTTATACTTGCTTCGGCACTATATTTTTCTGCCTTTGCCCAAACCACCAAAATTGACAGCCTTCAGCAAGCTCTAAAAAATGTTGATTCTGATAGCCTAAAAATTCAAATTTTAGGAAACTTATCGTGGGAATATTTAAATAGTAGATCCAATCCTAAATTGGCTAAAAAGTATATTGATAGTTTATATTCTTATAGCATAAAGAATTATAATCAAAATAAAATTGCAACCTCTAATTATCAATATGGTGTTTTAGAACGGCAAAAAGGAAATTACGATTTGGCCTTATCATATTTAACCAAATATCTTAACTATCACGAAAGCCAAGGCAATAAAAGAGATATAGCTAATGGTTTATATCAAAACGCCCTTATTTATGACGATAAAGGTGAATATGACAAAAGCTCTGAAATATATTACAACATTTTAAAAATTTATGAAGAACTAAAAGACACATACAGTATCGCAACCATACAAAATGCTTTGGGTGACTTATTGAAGAAGAATAATAAGTTAGAAGAGGCGATGCTCAATTACTCCGAAGCACTTGAATCATTTAAAGATTTAAATGCCAAAGGCGATATTGCGAATGCTTATTTCAATATTGGAGGTGTTCATCAAAGAAAAAAAAACTATAACCAAGCTCTAAATTTTTATAATAAAGCACTTGCAGTAGACAAAGAAATCGGTAGCCTATGGGGAACGGCCTATGATTACGAATCGATTGGAGAAGTACATAATTTACAACTAAACTTTAACAAAGCTTTACAAGTACATTTAAAAGCCCTAAAAATTCGTGAAAAACTTCAACAAAAAAGGGAACTAGCTGAATGCCACACCCATGTTGGCAATGATTATTTAATGCTCAAGGACTACCGAAAAGCAAAATTTCATTTAGAAACGGCTATACAACTTTCAGAAAATATAGGAGCTAAGTCTGCAGCACAAAATGCTTATGAAAAAATGTCTCTAGTATATGCTGAACTCGGTGATTACAAAAACGCATTATTTCTAAAGGATAAGTACATTTCAGTAAAAGATAGTTTATTCGACGAGGCCAAATCCAAACAACTTCAAGAATTACAGGTTAAGTTCGATACTGAAAAGAAGCAAGCGGCCATTGCGACTCTACAAAAAGATGCAGAAATTAAAGATCTTCTTTTAGAAAGACAAAATACGATTAGGAACGTAATCATAGGTATTTCTATTCTAATTTTATTGTTCACATATATTCTTTTTAATCGATATAAAAGAAAACAAAGAGAGAGAAAAGAAACAGAAAAAAAGCAACGCTTAATCGATGATGAAAGACAAAAGACCCAAATCGAAAAACAACGTGTCGCTGAACTTGAAAAGATAGATAAGCTAAAAGATGAGTTTCTGGCAAATACCTCCCACGAACTTCGGACTCCCCTTAACGGTATCATCGGGCTTTCAGAATCGCTAAAAGACGGGGCAGCAGGAAAATTAACACCTAAGGCCTTTGAAAATCTTGACATGATTGCGAATAGCGGTAAACGCCTTTCCCATTTGGTCAATGACATTCTCGATTTTTCTAAACTAAAGAATAGCGATTTAGAATTGGACCTTAAACCAGTAGATGTTCATGCCGTCACTGATATTGTTTTGAAACTGTCTCGACCATTAATACAAGACAAGAATTTGAAGCTGATAAACGCTATTCCGAAGAACATTCCTCTGGCCGAGGCTGATGAAAACAGGCTACAACAGATTCTGCACAATCTCATCGGAAATGCAATTAAGTTTACTAAAAAGGGGCAAGTTGAAATCAACGCCATTGAAAAAGATGATCAACTTTCAATTTCTATATCAGACACTGGAATTGGCATTCCCGAAGAAAAATTTGAATCTATTTTTGAATCTTTTGAGCAGATTGATGGCGCTACTGCCCGAGAATATGGAGGAACAGGATTGGGACTTTCGGTGTCAAAACAACTGGTACAACTGCATGGAGGCACTATTGAGGTGCATTCCGTAGTGGGTAAGGGATCCACTTTTAATTTTACGCTTCCCCTCAGTAATAAAAAACGGGAAGATTTCTCCGCACAAAGTAAACCATCCTTCGAAAATATATCACAAGTCCAGCTTGATATAGAGGAACAGTACAATGAAAAAACTACAAAGCAAACTGTAACTCAAGTGGGCAAAATACTTATTGTTGATGACGAACATATAAATAGAAGAGTTCTTGAAAATCATTTGTCCGTAGCCGGTTACGCAATTTCAGAAGCAAAAAATGGACAAGAGGCATTGGAACTTTTAGACAATGGTGCTGCATTTGATTTAATTCTTTTAGATGTCATGATGCCTGGTTTATCAGGTTATGAGGTGTGTGAAAAAATTAGGGAAAATCAAATGGCCAGTGAACTTCCCATCGTGTTATTGACCGCCAAAAATAGGGTAAGCGATTTGGTTGCCGGATTTACCGTTGGTGCCAACGATTACTTGACCAAACCTTTTTCGAAAAATGAGTTGTTAAGTAGAATAAAGATGCATTTGAACCTTAATGGCATCCATAAAGCTACAAATAAATTCGTTCCGACCCAATTTATAAAGTCTATAGGAAGGGAAACTATTACAGATATAGTTTTAGGTGATCATGTTGAAAAAGAAGTTACGGTACTTTTCAGCGATATAAGAGGCTACACCCACTTAGCCGAGAGCATGACACCGAAACAAACCTTTAAATTCGTCAACTCATTTGTTGGTAAAATGGGACCATTGATTCAAAATAATAGAGGTTTCGTCAATCAATATTTAGGCGACGCGATCATGGCGCTTTTTCCGAATAAAGCGGAGCATGCCCTAAAATCGGCAATTGAAATGCAAAAAGCAGTTCAAGATTATAACAGCCAAAGAATTTCTGAAGGAAACGAGCCAATATCCATTGGTATCGGTCTTCACACAGGGCCTTTGGTGATGGGTATCATTGGCGATAGTAATAGAAATGACCCCGCGATAATTTCTGATACAGTAAATACCGCTTCTAGAATGGAAGGTGTGACCAAACATTTTGGCGCAAAAATCATCATTAGTGAAGATAGCCTGAGTACCGTGGCGAACAAGAAATCTTTTCGATTACGCTATTTGGGGAAAGTACAGGTAAAAGGAAGGCATAAAGTAATCGGTATTTATGAGTGTTTTGATGCCGATGAAATAAAATCAGTTGAACTCAAAACAAAAACACTAAAAGATTTTAAAAAAGGATTGGATTTCTTCTTTGCCAAAGAATTCCCGAGAGCTTCTGCAGCCTTCGACAAGGTGTTGAGTAAGAACCCCAACGATTCAGTAGCCAAATATTTTGTGACAAAATCTGCGGAATATACAATTTCAGGAACGCCAAAAGACTTAGAATTCGTGAACACCATGCACGAAAAATGAACCTTCAGACAAGAATGTTTGCCGGTAATGTCATCGCCAAATATTTCTGATATCGCTTGTTTACTTGTTTTTGCAGTTGGTTTATTTCGTCAAAATGTTGTGTTTCGGTCTTAAAGACTTTCTCAAAACGTCTTTCCAATTGTAAATATTCTTCGATTGCAATTGTAGGTTCAGGGCAATCTAGTTGTAACGTATTTTCTCCATTATTTGCTCTTCTTGGGTCGTTTCGGTACAACAACCACTGCCCGGAGGCCACCGCAGCTTTATGATACTGTTTCGGTTGCTTCATATCAATGCCATGGGCAGGACTATGACAATAGGCAATAATAAGGGATGGACCGTCATAACTTTCTGCCTCCAAAAAGGTTTTTAAGGTTTGTTCTTGATCTGCGCCCATAGCGACCGTAGCAACGTACACATCATCGTAACACATGGCCAGTAGGCCTAAATCTTTCTTTTGGCTTTGCTTTCCTTTTGCTGCAAATTTTGCAATTGCTCCCAAAGGAGTTGCTTTCGACATTTGAGCTCCGGTATTGGAATATACTTCATTGTCCAAAACCAAGATATTGACATTTTTTCCTGAAGCCAGAACGTGGTCCAATCCCCCATATCCAATATCGTAGGCCCAACCATCGCCTCCAACAATCCATACGCTCCGCTTCACCAAACTGTCAGCGACCATAATTAATCTTTGCGCATCAGGCGAAGCGATGGTGGCTAGGTGGACCTTTAATCTTTTTATTCTTTTTTGTTGTTCGGTAATTTGTGGTTCTGTTTGCTGCTCCGCATTCATTATTTCATAAACCAAATCAGAATCAATTTGATCATCCAGCTTTTTAATAAGGCCTTTCGCCTGTTGCTCCTGTTGGTCAAGTGACAATCGAAACCCCAAACCAAACTCGGCATTATCCTCAAAAAGGGAATTTGCCCAAGCTGGTCCCCTACCCTGTTTATTTCTAGACCACGGCGTCGTTGGTAGAGCACCCCCGAAAATCGAAGTGGCTCCCGTTGCATTTGCCACTAGCATTCTATCACCGAATAGTTGAGACATCAATTTTAGATAGGGAGCTTCGCCACAACCATCAACACTAACTGAATATTTAAACAAAGGCTTTTGCAATTGTTGCTGACTAACTTTGGCAACATCAATTTTAGATCTATCCATTTCAGGAATGGTTTCAAAATAATCCCAGTTATTTTTTTCAATTTGACACTGTGATGCCGCATCGACCATTTTCAAAGCCTTTACCGAACATGCATCGATACAGATGTTACAACTTTTACATTGATTAGGGTTTATTTGAAGGGTATAGTTCAACAAATCGATTTCCCATTCTGGCTCTATAGCTTTCGTTGCTTTTAGATTTGAAGGTACCTTGCTCAAATAAGAATCATCATAAACCTTGATACGAATGGCTCCTTGCGGACAAGCCATGCTACAAGCACCACATTGTGTACAGGCATCTAAATCCCATTTGGGTAAAGTGTCTGCTGTTCTATCCCTAGTGAATTTTGAGGTGTCGGTTACATAGGTACCATCGACGGGGAATGCACTTACAGGAAGCTCATTGCCCTTTCCAGCTAGCAATTTTCCTAAAAACGAATTGGTAAAATCATCATCAGATTTGCTACCGTTTGAAATATTACTTTCGAAAATTTCTACTTTGAAAATAGATTCCTTGAGAAGATCAAGGGTTTCATCAACACTAAAATCTTTGTTTAAAGCTAAGAAACAGCTTTGCAAACCATTGACCATAAACTCTTCCACTACATAGTTCATCGAAATAGAATTCAAGTTTACGGTATAAAGGAAAATCTTATTACTATAAATCCGCTGTTGAACCTTGGTCGAAAGTGATTGTCGAAAATCATTGTTATTCAATGTTGTATGAACTAATAGCGTTCCGTTAGGTTTGATACGGTCCAGTACGTTGTCCCTTTCAAGAAATTCTACGGAATCACAACCAATAAAATCTGCATTTTCAATCAAATGAGGTGCTTTTATGGGATGCGAACTTATTCTCAGATTGGAAATACTTCTGGAACCCGATTTTTTATAATCGATTTCCGTATAACCTTGCACGCATTGGTCTCCTACAGCCAGAAGATGTAAAGCGTTTTGAAAACTTGAAACAGAACTTTTGGATTTGGTTTCGTAAAAAAGGACCTGATAATTCTGATTTTGAATGTGAAGATCATCCGAATAGGATAAGCTGAGATTGGTGATATCATCGGTAATCCCTATTGAAAAATTATTCTTGGGATGCTCCTGTTCGAGGTTCTCGATGATGGCCTTGACCATATTTGGAGTAAATTCCTTTGAAGAAAGCCCATAGCGGCCACCAACGATTTTTGGAAATGTAGCGTAGGTATCCCTTACCGACATTAGCGATTGTACGATATCAAGATATAAAGGTTCACCAGTAGCCCCAGGCTCTTTTGTTCTGTCTAGAACAGCAATCGCTTTGCAAGATTGTGGCAACATTTTTAAAAGATGATCTGTACTAAAGGGTCTAAACAATCGTACTTTAATGAGTCCGATCTTTGCTCCTTCAAAATTTAAATGCTGAATAGTTTCTTCAATGGTCTCGGTACTTGATGCCATTGATATGATTACTTGCTCCGCTTCGGGATGGCCCACATAATCAAAAAGCCGGTATTGTCTTCCGGTTAAGTTGGCAAACTTATCCATCTGTTGCTGTACAATATGAGGACAAGCGTTGTAATAGAAATTAACGGCTTCCCGACTTTGAAAAAAAACATCGGCCCCTTGTGCCGTCCCTCGTATTACCGGGCTATTCGGATTCAAAGCCCTATTGCGATGGGCTTGAATTACACGGGTGTTCATCATAGAATTCATCACATAATCGGAAACCACTTCAATTTTAGATGTTTCATGTGATGTTCTGAATCCATCGAAAAAATGAACAAAGGGAATTCTAGATTCTAAAGAAGCTGCTTGGGAAATCAAAGCGAAATCCATTGCCTCTTGTACTGATGCCGCCCCTAAAAAGGCATAGCCCGTATTTCTGACCGCCATAATATCGCTATGGTCTCCGAAAATCGATAGGGCATGTGTTGCGACAGATCTTGTGGCCACATGAATGACATTGGGAGTCAATTCACCAGCTATTTTGTACATATTGGGCATCATCAATAAAAGCCCCTGAGACGCTGTAAATGTCGTTGCCAATGAACCCGTTTGTAAAGCACCATGTAGAGCTCCGGCAACACCGGCCTCGCTCTGCATTTCAAAAACCGTTGGCACGCCACCATAAATATTTTGTTTTTGTTCTGTACTCCAGTCCGCCACTAGTTCAGACATTTCCGAAGATGGTGTAATAGGATATATGGCGCAGAATTCGTTGGTTTTATAGGCTATCTGAGCTGTTGCCCTATTGGCATTTGTGACGATGAATTTTTTGGTGTCCATTTTGTGTTGATGAGAAAGTACTTGAATGAAAAAAATAAAAGACCGCCCCGATTCAATTTTGAAGGAGCGGCCTTTTATTGGTACTACTTTACAATTTCAATTGAAACTGGTGTAGGATTGGTAATCATATCGAATACCGGAGAGAATTTCGCCAAATTCTCCAATTGCTCGACAGAAGAATTGGATTTCACTTTGATTCTTACTTTAATACCGTCGAAACCTTTTCGTACCTCGGCATCCAATCCGAGAAAACCGTGCAAGTCAACTCCGCCTTTTAAAGAAGATTCGGCACCTTCTATTTCGATTCCGTTGGCCGCGGCATGATAGACCATAGCCCCTGTTAGGCAAGAGCCTAAAGCGTGAAGTACAACCTCTGGTGGCGTAGCGGCTTCATCCTTTCCTAATAAAACGTTAGGATGGTCACACTCCATTGTGAAAATCTCCTGTCGAGATGTGTCCTCGGCTCCAACTCCATAAAAGCTCTTGATACTTGAAACACAATGTCCCCCTTCGATCCAGTTGTTTTTTGATCTAAATTCGAATTTTGCCAATTCAGGATTTTCTTGAACTGCTCCAATAGTTTCTACTAATTGGTCTACGTTTACTCCGTTTTTAATGTTTGCTGTTGTAATCATTTTTAATAAGATTTAAATTATTAGCATTATTGCTGCTAGGTTTAATGCATTTGCCGTGCCAAAACATTTAAACAGCTGATTAACAATTACTTATAACAGTTAGTGTATGATAATAAACTAACGATATTCCGTTAATTAACGGAATATCGTTAGTTTATTTACGAGATTTCGTAAAATCAGATGGGACGCACTATATCAAGTGCTCTCATTTTTGATGAAAGCGTGGTAGGTCGTAGTTTCAATAAAGCTGCGGCTCCGTTTTTTCCCGATATTTTCCAATGGGTCTTTTTTAAAGCGCGAAGAATATTTTCTTTTTCCAATTTAGTCAGCTGGTCTGAAGTCAAGATATTTTCTGAAGTGCTTTGCGCATTCAATGGAATATTCTCTGTTGAAGAGGGTATAATGGCCTGCCAATCAATATTTCCATTTTGTGACACAATTATCGCACGTTCCACCAAATTTTGAAGTTCTCGCACATTACCCGGCCAATGATAGGACAATAGGAGGTTCTTGTCCGATTCCGACAGCTCAACTACGGTCTTGTTGAGTTTGGCAGCAAATTGTTGGATCATTTCTTGTGCGATAAGGCAGACATCTGTTCCCCTGTCCTTTAAAGCCGGTATCTCAATCGGAAATACGTTTAGGCGATAGTATAGATCCTCACGAAACTTTCCTTTCCCTGCATAATCCAAAAGATCTCTGTGGGTAGCCGCAATGATTCTAACATCAACCTTTATAGTTTCAGAACTGCCTACGGGGTCAAACTCTCCTTCTTGAATTACCCGAAGTAATTTAGGCTGTAAATCCAAAGGAAGTTCGGCAATCTCATCTAAAAAGATTGTGCCCTTTTCAGCCAAAAGAAAACGTCCTTTCCTACTAGCCGTTGCTCCGGTAAAGGCACCTTTCTCATGTCCGAAGAGTTCACTTTCTATTAAATTGGTCGGAATCGCACCACAATTAATCCGTATCAAAGGTTTATCATTTCTTGGACTTGCCTGATGAATGGCCCTGGCTACGAGTTCTTTTCCCGTTCCCGTTTCACCATTAATTAAAACGGTAGCGTCGGTATGGGCCACCTGTTCAATAAGATTTAGCACATTAATCATGCCTTTATCTTCTGCCAAAATCCCGTAATTACGGGTAAGTTCTTTAATTTCTTCTTGTAGGTATCGGGTTTGATTGGTTAAAAAATTTATCTGATCTTCGGCTAACAAACGTGCTTCAATATCTCTGAGAATGAGCGTATAGAAGGTTTCTTGGTCACTTCCGTACTTACTTATGGTTCCCTCATTAAGGGTTTCCTTATCATTACTGCCAATTACCTTGACACTATTGGGCAAGAACTTATTGAGTGTATTTGAATGATTGTTCAAACTCGATTTTACCAACGACTCGATTAAAGCGGCACTTACTTCATCAAAGAAAAATAAAACATTGCGTTGTATCACATCATCGTTTTGCAATAATCTATTTGCGGATGGATTCGTCAAAATAATTCTATACTTTGAATCAAACATAATAATGGCATCCATGGCACCATTGATAAGACCGCTCATTTTGGCATTCGCCAACTCGATTTGTTTTTTTGAAGCTGCCAAACTTCTTTGAATGTCATCAACCTCTCGGTGACGTTTGATCAGAACTGATAGAATTCCTTTCGCAAAAGCATTATCATTGGACATCAAATCGATAAAATGTGGGCGTTCAATTTTTAAGACCGAAGTTTCTTCTTCTGCTGTTACCGACGCGGATCTCGGCTGATTATCGATTAAGGCATATTCACCAAAACATTCCCCTTTGCCCAAAAACCCATAAACATGTCGATGTTCATGAATTTTCACTCTTCCCTCAAGAATTATGTACATGGCATTACCTGCCTCATCCTTTTCGAAGATGGAATCTCCTTTATAAAATGTTTCCGCATTTAAATCCTGGCAAAGATGCCTAAGGGATGCATCGGATACTTCCGAAAAAAAAGAAACCTGAGAAAGAAATTTTGTAATTTGTTTTAGCTCGATTTTGTCCATTGGTTGACTATTATTGCTTCCAATTGAATATATAAGATTTGAATTTAATTCAAATCGATTGGATTATCAAAAAGAAGCTTTATAAATAGTAAATAAGACCAACTTTAAAATGCTCACAAAATATATTAAACCAAAATTCTATTTTGTATAAGATTCACAAAACAGTTACCCTTATAAAGAAAATTCGTTTTTACAATTCTAGTCAATTTAATTTTAAAAGTTAAAGCAATGTATAATTGCATTAATAAATTGATAACATTTCATTTTTATCAATTTATTAATGCAAATTTTTATAAAGAAAATTTGAATAAAAAAAGCTTCAAAAGCTAAAAACTCTTGAAGCCCTATCATACTTGGTGGAGAATACCGGAGTCGAACCGGTGACCTCTTGCCTGCCAGGCAAGCGCTCTAGCCAGCTGAGCTAATCCCCCAAATTACAAGCACAAAGGAAATGTATTTTAATATGTAATCAAAATACATAATAGTGCACTTACTGTTTCTTAATCTTTCTTTACACGCAAAACCAATACCGGAATTGGAGCAAAGAACTCAGCTTTTAATATGGTACTTTTCTCCCATAATTTTTTAAAGAAACCTCTTTTTCTTCTAAATACAACCAACAATTCAGGTTTATGAGATTGAAAGTGCTCCAAAACTCCTAAATAAGTAGTAGGGTTTTCAGTCACCGTAAGTTTCGAACATAAATCCATTAAAGCAGTATTCACTTTTAAATCGTCTTCCGTATAACCCGGAGTTTTCACCATTAATAAATTAATAGTGGTATTGAATTTTTGCTGAATAGTAACCAACGGATCTAAAATGCGTTTTCTCTTTAATATTCCTGATTTAAAAGCTGTTAATGCCGTATTGTAAGGTTTAAATTCTGTTCCTTTAGGAACTATAAGTGCTGGTATATTTGTCTTTTTAATAATGCTTCCTGTAGTCTTTCCTAAGTAAACTTCTTCCTTTATATCATTACTTCTAGGAGCTAGGATAATTAAATCAATACCCAATTCGCGATCAATTTCTTTTAATCCATCGGTAATTTCCCCATTATAGGTTGCTATTTTTATTGAAACTCCATTAGCATCAACTTTATCAATAACTTCTTTCAAACGATCTTTACTACTTTGCGCTACTTTCTCACTAATATTGGCCAAGCTTCCAGCTTTTGCGGAGACAGTAAAAACATCCATAACAAAAATGTCTGCCGAAAATGCTCTAGCAAAATCTACCGCATATTGTAACGTGTGTCCTTTATTGGAACTAGTACCAATTGGTACAAGAATATTTTTCATGGGAAGTATAATATTGATTAATAATTTAAATTTACAATTAAATTGGTCATTAAAGAATGATTAGACATGCAAAGATATCGGATATTCCCGACATTCTTCACATTACAAAGGCTTGTGCCATTCATATGATAGAAAAAAGAATCTATCAATGGAATGTAGACTACCCATCGCGTAGGCATTTTGAAAACGATATTAATCGTAAAGAACTTTATATATTATTAGTTGAAAAGATAATAATTGGAACGATAGTTTTGTCTTCTTTAATGGATGAAGAATATAAAAATGTAAAATGGCGCTCCAAAAACGACAATAATTTATATATACACAGGCTTGCGATACATCCAGATTTTCAAGGCAAAGGTTATGCGCAAATGCTTATGTCATTTGCTGAAAAATATGCCAAAGAAGAAGATTATAGTTCTATTAGACTAGATACTTTTAGTCAAAACAAACGAAATCAAAAATTCTACGAATCTAGAGGATATCAAAGATTAGATGATATATTTTTTCCGAAACAAAGCAAAGATCCTTTTCATTGTTATGAACTTTTGATATAAGACTTATTTGGCACAAACAATAAATTTTAAGAGTATTAATAAATTGGCAATACCGGCTACAATAGCTGGTATAGCTGAGCCTCTGCTCTCCATTACCGACACAGCTATCGTAGGTAACATTCCTGTTGATGGACTAGAATCTCTTGCAGCTGCAGGCATCGTAGGGTCTTTTTTATCGATGCTAATATGGGTTTTAGGTCAAACGCGAAGTGCTATTTCTGCAATTATTTCTCAATATTTAGGAGCTGGTAAACTACATAAAGTTAAAACCCTACCTGCCCAGGCAATATACTTGAATATTGGGTTGAGCATCCTTATTTTACTATCAACCATTTTTATTATAGAAGAAATTTTCATGTTTTTAAATGCTTCGGGGAAAATACTCAAATATTGCGTTTCATATTACGCCATTCGTGTATGGGGATTTCCTTTAACGCTTTTTGTTTTTGCTGTAATGGGTATTTTTAGGGGGCTACAAAATACCTATTGGCCAATGTTAATCGCAATTGTTGGCGCCCTCTTAAATGTTGCTCTAGATTTAATTTTCGTTTATGGTATTGAAGGTTTATTAGAACCAATGTATCTCCAAGGCGCAGCATGGGCTAGTTTAATTTCGCAAGGAATTATGGCGATAATGGCATTTGTACTTTTAGTTACCAAAACGGATATTAGTCTAAAATTAAAACTACCACTACACCATGAGTTAGGAAGGTTAGTAATAATGAGTTTGAATTTATTTGTTCGCGCAATTGCATTAAATACTGCATTAATTTTAGCCGTCCGTGAAGCGACCGCCTTAGGCGATCGTTATATTGGTGCTCATACAATAGCCATAAATATTTGGCTATTTTCTGCCTTTTTTATTGATGGTTTTGGAGCTGCAGGTAATATTATGGGCGGTCGCCTACTTGGTGCTAAAAATTACAATGGACTATGGCTCTTAGCTAAAAAGATTATGGGATATGGCTTTTTAGTTAGTATAGTTTTAGTAATTATAGCCTTTGCTTTTTATAGACCTATTGGAGCTCTTTTTTCTAATGACACTATTGTTCTAAACACATTTTACAGCATTTTTTTCATCGTTATTATATCATTACCTCTGAATACATTGGCCTTTGTTTTTGACGGACTATTTAAAGGGTTAGGTGAAATGAAATATTTAAGAAATGTGTTATTATCAGCAACGTTCTTAGGTTTTGTTCCAATGCTTTATTTAGGAAAATCAATGAACTGGGGGCTAACCGGAATTTGGCTGTCTTTTGTTGTTTGGATGTCAATTCGCGGCATTTCATTAGTGGTTAAATTTAGAAGAAAATTTATGCCATTGCTACAAAACCACTAATTTTGAGAAAAACACAGCTACATGGCAACAAACCGACCGAATGGAAGTATTTATACCAAAATTGATAAAAACATAGCCACAATAGAATTTGGTCACCCTGCCAGTAATTCATTTGTTGCCGAAATGCTAGATCGTTTAACTGATGAATTTAATAAGTTAGCTTCCAACACTTCCATTTCAATAATCGTTTTAAAATCTGAAGGAGAACGTGCCTTTTGCGGTGGTGCATCTTTCGATGAATTATTGGCTGTTTCAACTATTGAAGAAGGGCACATATTTTTCTCTGGCTTTGCAAATGTTATTAACGCAATGCGAAGTTGTAATAAAGTAATTGTTGGTAGAGTTCATGGAAAAACGGTTGGAGGTGGCGTTGGTTTGGCAGCAGCTTGTGATTATGTATTTGCAACTGTAAATGCTCCGATTCGTTTATCTGAACTCACAATTGGTATAGCTCCATTAGTTATTGAGCCTGCCGTTGAACGAAAAATAGGAGTCGCTGCAATTTCAGAAATGTCATTGGCACCAACAGCATGGAAAAATGCGTATTGGGCTCAAGAAAAAGGACTGTATTCGAAGGTTTTTGAAACAACTAACGAATTAGATGATGAGATGTACTTTTTTACTCAAAAATTAGCCTCGTACAATACTGAAGCTTTGGCTGAATGGCGTAAAATTCTATGGAAAAATACGGACCACTGGAGCACTTTGCTTTCAGAGAGAGCATCAATTACTGGGCGACTTGCCATATCAGAATTTACTAAAACAGCCTTGTCAAAATTTAAAAAGTAGTAATGATCAACTATAAAATTGAAATTAAATGGGCTGTTAGATACTCTTTCATATTATTAATATGGATGTTCGTTGAAAAATCAATAGGACTACATGATGAGTTAATTGACAAGCATGCCATCTATACAAATTTGTTCGGCATAATAGCTATAATAGTTTATTTCTTCGCCATAAAAGATAAAAAAGAACACTTTTTTAAAAACAAAATGACATGGAAAGAAGGTTTTGTTTCAGGCATTGTATTAAGTGTTGTTATTGCCTTATTAAGTCCAATTAATCAATACATCATTAATACATACATAACTCCCGATTATTTTAAAAATGTTATTGCATATGTTGTTGAAAACAATCGGATGACCCCTGAAAATGCCGTTGGCTATTTTAACCTTAAAAGTTATATGTTACAAAGCGCATTCGGCGCATTAGCTATGGGAGTATTTACAGCAGCAATAGTTGGATATTTTTTAAGATCTAAAGACACTAAAACAAACTAAAAAACTTAAAGGTTATGAAGTCCGTACAAATTTTAATGCTCTTTTTATTCATCGTGGTATTTAGTTGTAAAGATCAAAATTCGAAAACTGAACAATCAAGTTCAAAAAAGTGGTATAAAGGCAATCTACATACCCATTCGTATTGGAGTGATGGTGATGAATTTCCTGAGGTAATCTTAGACTGGTATAAGGAAAGAGACTATAATTTTATGGCACTTTCTGATCACAATACAATTGCAAATGGAGAAAAATGGATTACTATTAAAAACGATTCCATGTACCAAACTGCCTTTAAAAACTATTTAAAAAAATATGGGGAAGAATGGGTAGACTATAAGATTGATTCGAATAGGACTAAAGTTAAATTAAAGACATACGATGAGTATCGAAACCTAACTGAAGAAACCGGCGAGTTTTTAGTGATTAAATCAGAAGAAATTACCGATAAATTTGAGGACAAACACATTCATATGAATGCGACAAACATCCAAAACCTAATTGATCCAATAGGAGGAACAAGTGTTCTGAATGTTTTACAAAATAATATTAATCAAGTTCTTGAACAAAGAGAAAAAACAGGAGTGCCAATTATGCCTCATGTTAATCATCCAAATTTTTTCTATAGTGTAAGTCTTAATGATATGATTCAGCTCAAAGGTGAACGTTTTTTTGAAGTTTACAATGGACATCCAATGGTGCACAATATGGGTGATTCAGTCAATGTATCAACTGAAGAAATGTGGGATTTAATCAATATATCTTATTTAGAAAGCAACAAACCTCTAATGTATGGTCTCGCTACTGACGATTCGCACAGTTATCATCAAAAAGGAACAAAATGGAGTAATGCTGGCCGAGGTTGGGTTATGGTACAAGCCGATACTTTATCTGCCAATGCGTTGATAAATTCCTTGGAAAATGGAGATTTTTATGCCACAACTGGTGTGAATTTAGATGCTATAGAAGTAAAAAATGGAACCTATTCTGTTAGTGTTTTGGACGAACCAGGAATATTCTATAAAATTACTTTCCTAGGTAGTAAGAAAGAAAATACAAATCCTGTAGAATTCAAAACCGTTGAAGGAACTTCAGCAAGCTTCAAATTAACTGATGATATCTTGTTTGTTCGGTGCAAAATAACTTCCACAAAACTTCAAGATAATCCGATTGAAGAATTATTATATGAAATGGCTTGGACACAACCGGTTACTGTAACTGAATAAATTAGTTTGTTATGTAATACATAGCTAATTTAAAACAATCTCGTATTATTTATCGAATAATGAATTCAGTTGTTTAACAGCAGATTCAGCCAATTTTTCTCCAGCACCAATGTCATATGTGGTCGTTCCAGGTGTTGTTTCATAGCCCGTAATCATAGGTTTAAATCCTTTTGGACCTTGAGTAAAAGAAATTTCAGTTGGAAAATAATTATAATCTCCATTAGTAAGACCGACTACTAAAGTATTTTTAAAGGGTGAATTTGCTTTTATATACACTCCAAATTCATTGAAAATTTCACCGGGCAGGCCTACAATTGCAACATCTCCTATCTGCACGACCATAACTTCCAACAAATCAACTTCATTTTGCACCTTGTGCATATCAGCCCACCACTTTGCATATAATTCCTCAGGTATTCCGTCTGGTTGTAAAGCTGGCATACCCTCTTTTTCTACTCTTTTTAATACTGTATTTGCCCATTGAAACTGTTCATCAGTTATAGTCATTTTTTTGATTGAAACTTCTTCTCTCGAAATTTCTACCACACCTGAACCTGATGCAGGTTCCGATTTATTCATAGCCTCTAATGCCGCTACGCCTAAAAGATATCCTATCCGTTGACACTCTTGAAAAGTGTCCAAAAAACCAACTTTATGGTCAACTTGAGTTACGTTTCCAGAAGGAGCGTTTAAAAATAGTACACCAAAATCTTCGCCCTTTACTTTCTGAACTGACTCGGTTAAATATCCAGGATAATCTGCAGTATACAACCAATTATTTCCTGTTAGTGTAGTGGGGTGACAACCAAAATTCACCATTGTTCCCGTTATTTTTCCGCTTTGTTGTACACTTACCGTAATCAATTCGGGATCTTTTCCACCTAAAGATTTCTCTATAAAGCCAGGTTCAAATTTTTCCCAAACCATATGTGTAGTCCCATCAGTAGCTTTTAATCTTCTATTATGTGAAACTCTATCTTCTTGAGCACGTCCAACCAATAGTTCAGCTGGTTCTAGATTCTTATTTGCCTCAACAATTGCACTCGCTGCTTTCTGCAAATAATCTTTTGCTTCAGGAGCTTCTATATGAGATTTTGGGCCGCTATGAGTATGGGTAGCATGAATAAAAATATCTTCAGCTTTTATATCAGAAACTGATTGAACATACTCTCGCATCATATCAATAGACGCCACAGGTATATTGCAAATATCAACAGATAAGATTGCTGTTTTTATTCCATTACTACCCTGTGCAACCATTGCCTTACCGTATAAAGAATCATGAATACCACGTGATGCATAGTCATCTCCACGATAATTACCAACTAAATCGAGACCAATTCTTGGTGTGTAATTCACTTCGGCATATCCTATTTTGAGTCCGGAACTCTCTTGATCATTCACAGTTTCATTTTTTTTACAAGACTGAAATATTAAGGCGAGCGCTAATATTAAAAATACTGTTCCGCAATAACTAATATAATTTTTACATAAGTTTATTTTCATGATAGTATGCGATTTAAAGTTCGTAACCAATTTCCAAAAAAGATATTATCTCTATCTTTTTTAGTGTATCCTCGTTTTCCTAGAATAGCATCGAATTTCTGTAAATCTGCTATTGTATTAATATCATATGGTGTTTGTTCAAGCCCAAAAAGCCCATCTAAATCACTACCAAATCCAATATGATTACTATTACCAGCCATCTGACAGATATGATCAAAATGGTCAACCAAAAGTTCCATATGTATGTTGCATTCTTTAGGGTTGTCTTTACCTAATTTGAAATCAGGATAAAGCATCCAAGTGTCCAACGCACCACCGAGCATACCATCCCTTTCTATAATACATTTTATCTGATCATCTGAGAATTGACGTTCTCCGGGAACGATACTTCTACAATTTTGATGACTTGCAATTACTGTACCTTGAAAAATATCCAAGGCTTCAAAAAAACCTTTATCAGTAAGATGGGTCAAATCTAACTGCATAGGCAACTGATTCATTTCTTTCAATAATTCCTTTCCAATAGCCGTAAGACCGCTACCATCAGAATGCGTTCCTGCTGCATATCTTCCAGGACCGAAATGAGAAATACCAATAGAACGAAGCCCCTGCTCATGAAAAGTATGTAAATAATCTAAATTAACTATTGAATCAGCCCCTTCTAGTGCTAGAATATAGCCTACAGGTTTTTTTTGAAGACCATCAGTACTTTCCGTCCACATTGTAAAATGAGATGCTAATCCTTCTTTGGTTGTTATTTGTACCATTTCTCCCAATGCTTCCATTTCGTGATACCATGCCAATTGACATTGCGCATGAGCGAATGCTTGTTGAGGCGAATGCCAACCAGGAAGAGCCATAGTATGTAACGGACTACCATTTTCAGAATACCGCGAAATCATTGTAGCTAAAACCAGTCCAAGATTTCCTTCACGCAGTTCAGGAAGAGAAACCGTTCCATTACCGCGATCTTGATAATCTTTCCATCCTAATTCACTTTCCTTATCCCTAATTTCTTGTACCGATTTAGTTAAATCACGGTTCATGGTCATGGCATTAGTAGCCAAATCTAAATGGGCATCTATAATAAAAGGCACGCTTGAAGAATCTTTCATTCTGTAATTTTTGTTGAGGATATATTAGCTATAGTCTCGTTATAACTTGAGGTTAATCGATGAATATCAAATGAGAATTTTTCAAATGTTTCTTCCCATTTTTTTGCTTCTTCTGGCGTATAATCATAAAATCCTTTACCATTAAAAACGCCATTTCCATCTGCTTTTGCAATGTCATCTATAAGCTTGGGTACAGTTTTTTGATTACTTAATTCTGGAAACAAATCCTTCATAACCGCATGGTAAGCTTGTAATCCCGTTAAATCCATATAACGAAAAAGACCACAAAAAGCCATCCAATGACCACCGTCATTTTTACATGCACGATCAACATCTTCAACGGTTGCATAACCGTTTTCTACTAAATGAAAAGCTTCACGATACATGGCATACATAATTCTATTAGTAATAAAACCCCGTATATCTTTCCGTACAAGAGTGGGTTCCTTACCCCATTCTTTTGCAATAGTATGTAGCTGTTCTCCAATTTCAATTGGACTTTTTTCACCACATACAATCTCTAAAAAAGGTGATGTATAAGAAGGTTCAGCCCAATGCATTCCAAAAAAACGTTCTGGAACTTTAAAATGATTTTGCAACATACTTATGGGCATTGCTGAAGTGTTTGAAGTAATGATAACCTCATCGGATACACAAGACTCTATTTTTTTAAATACATCTTGTTTTATTGCCAAGTTTTCAAAAACACATTCCATTACTAACCAACATTTTTTTAAAAGGCTATAATCCGATGTAAAAGTGATATTTGCTAATAGTTCATCAGGTTTTTCAACAGTAAGACCTTGAGCATAACACTCCTCCAAGGAATGTCGGATACGATTCGGTGCCGATTTGTCTATCTCAGAGACTATTGGCGAAACAGCAACAACTTTTTGTCCATTTAATAATAATGCTGCCGCAATACTGCTACCCATTAAACCAAGACCAACTATTCCGAGAGTTTCGTTATTTATCAGTTTCATAGGTTTATAAGTTTTTCCCAATTCTTCATATTATTATATATTCTTTACTTCAGTTCTAAGAGGGTTTCTTTTGCCATCGCTATTGCAAAATCTATATGTTCTTCTTCATGCACGGCACTTATATACCAAAGACCTCTTCCTATTATTCGAACACCCCTTTGTTGCATCCCTTGGATAAACATCTTCGATTTAGGTTGTTCATAAGCAATAATACCTCTAAAATCTTTTATGCTATCTACATTTGCGAAGCCAGAATGAAACATTGGCCCCAAACCTTGTACTAATAAATTTTGCCCAGTTTCTTTTGCTACTTTTCGCAATCCATTCATTAATCGATGGCCCAAAGCAAAAATTCGCTTATGAGTACCATCTTCTTCTAAAACTTCAATGGTTCCCAGAGCCGCTGCTATTAATGCACAAGCTGAATTCATTGTTCCTGCATGAATTACTTTACCTTCCGCTATTAATTGCATCCATTCTTTTTTTCCTACTATGGCAGAAATTGGATATCCACTTGCCAGAGCTTTTGCAAAAACGGAAAGATCAGGAGTTATATTAAAGTACTTTTGAGCTCCTCCTAACCCAGTTCGAAAACCAGTGATTACTTCATCAAAAATTAAAGCTGAATTATATTTTGTACAGATTTCTCTTAAGCCTTTTAAAAACCCTTCTTCGGGTAAAATGCAGCCGCTATTACACATTATTGGTTCTGTTATTATAGCCGCTATATCCTTATAATTTTCATTCATGATTTTTGCAACGAGTTCTAAATCGTTCCATGGTAGAACTATAAATTCTTGTTCAATATTATTAGCAATTCCACTGGTCCAAGGTAGCGAATTCGGATTTTCTCTAGTTCCCATTTTTTCTTCATCCAAGGTCAATCCCCATGAAACATTATCTAACCATCCGTGATAATGACCTTCAAAGCGAATAAACTTATTACGACCTGTTTTTGCCCTTGCAACGCGTAGTGCTGTCTGTATTGCCGTTGAACCATCCAAACAAAACCGCATCAAATCTGCAGAAGGAATATATTTATTTAGCTTCTCAGCTAACTCAATTTCTAATATATGCTGTCCAGCAAATAATTGCCCTTTTTCAGAATACTCTTGTACACGTTTCAAAACATGTGGATGTGAATGTCCAACAATCATAGGACCTTGACTTAATGTAAAATCGAGATATTTATTCCCATCAACGTCATACGTATAAACGCCTTCTGCATGGTCGTAAAACAAGGCATGAGGATGATTAAATTTTCGAAATTCAGATGAAACACCACCAGCCAAAACCTTCTTAGAACGCTCTAATAAAACAGCCGATTTGCTATGATCTAATTGCATTTTTATATCCTGCATGTTAAATAGTTATTTTTCGATTTCTTGCTAATACTTCCCAATTGTTTGAAACAATATTATCTTTTATTACTACAAGTTCTTCATATAAATTAACTGTCGGACAAATATGATATGGAATAGCTAAAAAAGGTTCACCTATTTGATATATAGAAGTATCAGGAACGCGCACTATTAAATGCTCCTCAAATTGATTAACGACAACTCCGTTTTCTAAGTTCAAAATTTCGACTCGAGGCAATGGCGGATCCGATGCAGTAGCTTTTGTACCCAAATCAAAGCACATTGTTGTTTTATTAATTATAGAGATAACCCGAGTTAAAATTGTTGCCGCTGGTGTGAAAGGCATCTCAGCGAAGGAAGAACCATAACCTGCATCCCAAAAAAAGAAAGTTCCCGGACTACACTCTACTTCCTCCTGTTTTGCATAAAAAGGAAAAGAAGGAGAACCTCCAATTACCATTGTTAATTTTCTATTTATTTGCTTTTCGGTATTTTTCCGTAATTCGCTAACATCGTTAAATATCGCATCGGTTTGACTCTTTCTAACTTCTATTTGAGAAGCATGAACGTGCCCATCATATATATGAAGACCTTTTATTTGTATTCCTTGAAATTTATCGATTTCCTTAATTAGTTCAAATGCTTCATTTGTTTTTATTCCTGTACGATCCATACCAACATTAACATCGATAAAAACAGTTAATGGTTCTTTTTCAAAGAAATTTGAAAGCATTTTTGCAGATACACTATTATCAACAAGGGCAGAAAAATTGGTTTCAGGAAATTTTTGTCTTAATGCTGAAAAACGATTAGCCTTGGTTTTAGAAAGTTGATAACTCAATAAAACATCTTTTGCACCTGCCAAACCTAAAAGTTCGGCTTCTGCAATAGTACTGCATTTAAATCGGTCGACTCCCTTAGATAAAGCCATTCGAACTACTTCAATACATTTAACAGTCTTTATATGCGGTCTAAGAAATGTATTTTTGGAGCTAGAAACCATATGTAAGGCATTATCAATATTCTTTTCTACAATCTCTGGAAAAACCAATAAAGCAGGTGAATCGATTGCCGAAACTTCTTTAATTTTATAAAGTTTTGAATTTGTAATCATTAACTATTTGGCAATTTAAATACGATATCAATTTCTACTTTAATATTCTCACCTAATACAGACTGAACTGTAGTGCGTGCTGGTTTTATACCCTTAAAATAGTTGGCATATACTGCATTAAATTTATCGAAATCTGCAATATCTTTTAAATGAACAGTACTTTTTAGAGCATCATCCATAGTACCACCAGCAGTTTCTACTATTTGTTTTATATTATCTAATGTTCTTTTTGTTTCTTCTTCTATACTCCCGAGCACAAATTTGCTAGAAGCAAAATCAACAGAGGCCTGTCCGCTTAAAAAAAGCATTCCATTATAGGCAACACCATCGGAGTACGCTCCAGTAACAAATTCTGGATCACGTTCTGGATGAGTAATTTTTATTTTTTCCATAAGTGTCTAAATCGTTTTTAATTAAAACTATAAAATTATTTATCCTAATAAATTCTGAAGTACAATGACTTCATTTTCAAATTTATTTTAAAACAATCAATTTTAGTGATACCAAAAACTGATATTCTAATACAAATAATTATATTTAGCCTGCTAATGATATGATATCAAACAATAATTAGGAGGAAGAGTATCAACTGTGTTATATTAATCCCATGGAAACTACTGAAATTCGATTATTTAAAGAATCTAATCAATCCTTTATCTATCATATTGAAGAAAAAGATTTTGGCATCTATCATCACCATCCAGAATATGAATTAGTTTATATAAAGAAAGGAAAAGGTGTTCGAATTGTTGGTGATAATATTAATGAATTTTCAAAAAACGACCTCGTATTTTTAGGTCCTTATTTACCACACGTTTGGCGTTGTGATGATTCGTATAATAATGCGGATGGCTCGTTTTCCGGTAAAGGTTATGTAATTCAGTTTTTAAAGGAGTTCTTAGGAAAACAATTTTTGCAATTAACGGAAAATCAAAAGCTATCAACCTTTTTTTCCAAAAGCTTTAGGGGCTGTAAATTTTATGGAGATACTAAGAAAAAACTTGTAGGCATAATTATTTCAATGCAAACAATGACTCCAACACAACGTCTTTATGCTTTATTGTCCATTTTAGAAATTTTAGGTACAACTGAGGAATACGAATTTATTTGTAGTCCTGCGTTTTACATAACCGATAAATCATTGAAAAATAATCCTTTGCATGAAGTTGTGGAATATATACTAAAGAATTTTAAAGAAGATATTAAATTAAAAGATGTTCTTGAAATTGCTAACATGTCGAACACCCAGTTCTTTTTAGCATTTAAAAAAACGTATAGAATGCCTTTTAAAAGTTATTTATTAAAGTTACGTATCGGTTATGCTTGCAGATTATTGGCCGACCCACTACGCAATGTTTCTCAAATTGCTTACGAATCTGGATTTGAAAACCTTTCTAATTTCAATAGACACTTCAAGTCGATTAACCAATGTACGCCTACAGCCTACAGAAAGAAGCTCGAGCGAAAAGTGTTAACAAATTAAAGCTACCTCAAACTCTAATTAATCCATTCTGCATATAACTCATCGTATTTGGCATTAGGCAATAGCGGTTTAATAACAAATTGTTCCTTAGCTATATTCATGTTATAAACCTTCTTTATAAATGTGATTTCTCTACTTAATTTTTTATTAAGAATTTGCCCCCCAGCACCATTGGTTTCGCCAATCATCAGTAGTTTTCTAGGTACCAAAGTTGCTCTTAAATCTGGCAAATCGTATGCTGTTAAAGCTCCAGGAACTAAGCTATTTACATATTTTGGAGCATACATACGCGTAGAAGCTATAGTTGCATAAGAACTATAAGGTTGAATAAGTGCTATTCGTTCAATAGAAAGATTGAACGCAGAAGCATGAAGTAGTGTTGGGCACAATGTTCCCTTAGCTACTCCATAAATTTTAGTAGTAGGGTCGTTGAACTCCAACAACTTTATAAGTCTATTTACATCACCAGCTTGAATACCAACAATACTCCTACCTATAAGGACAGAACCAAACCAAACGTTATAATTGATTCCTTCAAGTTCGGAATCCATTCTAAAATTAACTGGTCCTACCTCACCTACTCCAAGTAAGTCAGGAGCCAAAACTGTAAATCCATTCTTTACAAACCATTCTATTTCACGGCCCTCGTCCGCCTCGGCAGACTTTCCTGAAGGATTCAGATATACTAAAGATTTGCCATTGGACACATCTGGTTTAAATAAAAGATAAGGAATTACATAATCCCCTTCTCCTTTTACAAATTTCATATCAATCGTATATCCTACACGGTTTATACGCCCTGTAAGCACAGGTTTATCAATTTCGGTAGGCTCTACGTACCCAGAAAGTTTTTTTGCAACATTTAACACTGATGAAAGATGGTCCTTAAGGTTGTTTCTTTCTTGATTAAGTGTGTCTATTAATCTATCAACATTTTTCTTATTCAGGCTAAAAATCGTTTCTCCTGTAAAAGAAGTGGAGACCTGTCCTGTATCAGTAACCTGCATTTCTTCGGGACTTAAGAATTCTACCTCTAAATCTTCTGAGCTTCCTGGGTTATTCAAATATTTTTGAAAAAAAGCATACATAGCCTCCCTATTATTCTTAGTACTTTTATGTGCCGGAAAAACATCTACAGTAAAATTAAAACTGTCCGATTTTCCATAAGCATTATAAATATTGGATACCTCATCGGCAGTTTCTTGAAATCCCTGAACACTAAAAAAATCACCCGTTGTAGCTAAAATAAGTGCTGGTTTTGGAGCTCTTACAGCTAATAGATCTGCATGGTCTAATCCACGAGCAATACCACTAAAGAGGTTCTGCTCCCCATCTTGTGGGCCAATAGATTGAAATAATCTCGTGTAATTTGTGATATAATTTTCAGGTGCAACAGCTAAAATACGTTCGTCAAAAGCGGCTATTTGTGATGCTTGTGTACCACCACCGGAGCGACCCGTAATTCCAATTCTCTCAGAATCAACTTCCTTCCTACTTAGAAGGTAATCAACAGCTCTAATACCATCCCAAATCATATAACTTGCTTGTGAACTACCTGTTATAAAGGCTTGTGCTCCTGAATAAGAATGACTCTTTGTAGTAACATAAGATTTTGATTCTGGTTGATCAAAATATTCCTGACGTTCTCCCTGCCCAACCGGATCAAATGCAAACACTATGAATCCTTTTTTTACGAGGTTCAATATAATTTGTTGGTAAGCTGCATGATACCCATCTTTCGTATGTCCACTAGTGTAAATTATTGCTGGTGCTTTAGTTCCTTTTTTAATCCCTTTTGGAAGAAACAAAGAAGAAGAAACATAAAACTTTGGTTGCGATTCGAAAATAACATGCTCAACACTGTAGTCAGTTTTATCTACCTTTCTTATAATTTTAGCATTCAATGCTGTTTTTTTTGGAAAAGGACCCACAATATCTAGTAATGTCTTTTTTACAATGGTTTGTCTTGCTTTCCATTCAGATAATGTATTTAAACTAGCGATGTTTTCTTCCCGCTTTTCAAGCTGCTTATAAGCCTGTTCTGCAATATGAAAATATTGAGCATTTGGAGCATCTTTATAAGTGATCCAATTTTTTATCACTGAAATATTTTCTTGAGCATAAATTCCTCGAATCGACACCATTACTATAAATACAATTGAACTAAAATACAGCTTAAAATTTCTCATTGATATTATTAAATTTCATATCAAATTAAAATTATATTTCTTCAAAAACAAAGTTATATTCGAATCATACAAAAAGCTATCAATTACTTATAAAAAAAGGTTTTTGTCAATAAAATTATTAAGTTTAAAAGCTATTAAATTACATGAGAATTATAGAATAAATTATCTTTAACTTGTACGAAAATAAATGAGTTAATAAATTAAATTCGAGTTAATTATTAATCTTTAAAAATCTAATTAAACATTCAAAATGACGAAATATTGAAAAGATTTGAGAATCAAATTGCAGTAATTGTTGGGGGAGCACGGGGAATTGGTCGTGCTATTGCTGAACGTATTATAAGTGAAGGAGGAATTGTGTGTGTATTAGACGTATTACAAACAGAATTGGATGAATTAATTGAACAAAAAGCAGTACAACAAGCATTTGCTGTTGACATTACTAACGAAAGCTTATTGGCAGAAACTATTCAAAATATTATTGAATTGCACGGCAGATTGGATATATTAATAAATAGCGCAGGAATTGTAGGGCCAACTGCCACAAAAATCGAGAATTATAGTTCAATTGATTTTCAAAAAATCGTAAACATTAATCTAAATGGGGCTTTTAACGTAACTAAAGCAGTAATACCACAAATGGTCCAACAAAATTATGGAAGAATATTACATGTAGCCTCAATTGGTGGCAAAGAAGGTAATCCTGGTATGGTAGGTTATACCGCAAGTAAAGCCGGTTTAATGGGATTAGTAAAAGGCGTAGGAAAAGAATATGCGGAGACGGGAATAACCGTTAATGGTTTGGCTCCGGCTGTAATTGCAACTCCAATGAACAAGGATACCAATCCGGAAATGCTAAAATATATGACTTCTAAAATTCCGATGGGTCGATTGGGCACCGTAGAAGAAGTTGCTTCATTGGTGTGTTGGATAGTGTCTAAAGAAGCGACTTTTAACACAGGTTTCATATTTGATATCTCCGGTGGTCGCGCAACATTTTAAATAGTAGTATTTTTAATTTTAAGAATTATAGTAAACATGTTACAAATAGATTTTAGTAATAAACGATACTTAGTTACCGGTGGTGCAGGAACAGGAGTAGGGTCTGGAATTTGTGAAGCTATTGCTGCCAGCGGAGGGCAAATATTACTCAATGATATAAATTTTGAAAAAGCCAAAATCGCAGCTCAGAAATACGAAAATGCTTTTCCAGTACCAGGTGATGTTAGCAGCCAAAAGGAAGTCGAAGAAATGTTTGCTTTAATTCAAAAAGAATATGGTCCAATTCATGGGTTAATTAATAACGCAGGGGTTGGTCTTCGTAAAGAAGCGCACATTGCAGAAGAATCTGATTTTGACCATCTTTACAATATCGATGTTAAAGGTGTATGGATGATGGCAAAAGCGTTCGTCAATCAATTAAATCGAAATAAAATAAAAGGTCATATAGTTAATATATCTTCAGTTCATGCACATGAAACTTTAACTAAATATGCCATCTATGCTAGTGCCAAGTCAGCGGTTGAAGGTCTTACCAAAGGCATGTCGATAGAATTAGGCGAATTTGGAATACGCTGTAATGCAATAGCACCAGGTTATGTTGATTCACTACAGAATTGGGATGCAGCTGCATCTTGGACAGACGACCCTAAAGGTTTTTTCGAAGAACAACAAAATGATTATCAAAGCCTAAAACACGCTATAAATGCAAGAGATTGTGGAAATACAGCTGTATTCTTACTTTCAGAATTAGCCAACTCAATTACAGGGCAAACAATAATTGTTGATGCTGGTTTAACCAATTTATTGCATGCAAATAGTTTTATACAAGATAAATAATATTATGAAAAAAAATCCATTCGAAAACGACGCCGATAGAAATTACCTTTGGGAAATGCTTGTAAATAGAGATATAAAAGCTTTTGTTCTTCAAGACTGGAAAATGGTTGAAAATGATTTTTTAACTGAAGGGTTCATGGGTATTGATGCGGGGAAAAACTACAATGTAGATAAATGGGAACTTAAATATCCTAATCTAGAGGCCTACAAAAACGAATGGTTATCACAGGCCCAAGACTTTTCGAAAATGGAACTAACAGAAGACAAAGAAGAAGCTTTTCATAGGGTTACCGATATGCTCGATATCGAAATAAAAGAAGGTGTTGCCTTGCTTCATAAAAAATTCAGTGGCTCTTTTATTAAAAATGATGGTGAAGAAATACCCACAGATTGGCGTACGTTATATCGTTGCCAAAAAATAGAAGGTACTTGGAAAATTGTCGGATTTACTGGTTATATGCCACTAAATTTAAAATAGTTATTAATTAAAATAGAACTCATGCTTATGTTATAGTATGTTTTCAACTATTTTTAATAGAGCATTCTTTATTTTACTTTCTGCATTCACTTCTAAAAAACTACTTCTAGCTCTCCACGTTTCGTAACCCCCTTTATCTATTTCGTGAGCAGGAGGAACGTAACCATCATAGGTGTTTGCCAAACATATTGTAAAGTAATTTTTCCCTTGAAGCTGCTTTTTAAGCCACAAACCAGTTTCAGTAAATATTTCTCCACCTAAAGCACCGATTATTTGGTCTCCAATTTTCACAGCCTGTAAGGCTGCTACATGTTTATTAGGATATTCATTTAAAAGAATTTGCTCTCTTGCATAGACCATAGCTATCCCGTGTTCATCTATTTCAAGAGCATCAAATTTATTTTTTGCCAATATATTTTCTGCTAATTGTAATTGCTCCTGATTTGGCTTTCTAATAGATAGTTCTACTTCATTATATTCAATTTTCAATTCAGGAGAATCATCCCATACCAAAGAATCAATTTGTTCATAAATTACTGACGCAAGGTCTTTCCCCATCATTTCGGTCTTAGCAAATTCTACATTAGGAAATTTGTTGGGTTTCTGGAAGTCCCAAGTATTTACATCAGCCCCAGTACCATAACTCATAATAGGTACAAAGTCATCTCCTACTCCAAAATTCTTCTTTAAGTACTTTGCAAAAGTTCCATAAAAATCTGCTGTAATAGTGTCAACATCCCAATCTCCCGCATAATGCGAATTATAGTTCCCTAAAATTGAAATCCATTCATCATCAAGACTTTTAACCGCCAGAAAACCGACCTCAGGATCAACTGGAGCAGCAGAAGAGATAATTTGATTTTCAGCGCCAAAAGGATTCGTTTTAATTTTATCTAATTTTTGAGTAACCGGATTATTAGCTTCAAAACCATCCGTCATTAAATATCTTCTACATAATTGATATCCCGATAAACTAGCTTTACCTGAAGCGATTTTCGCAGGCTTCATTTTTTCCAAAGCATCTACAACTGATTTTACAATTAAATCTGGTAATAAATTCCTATAATTGATATCGACAGCTCCTCCTAATAATCCTGCCACGTTGCCAGCACCATGGGTATGGGTGCAGGCCAATGTTATATGTTCCATTTTTATTCCAGTTTTATCTGTTATCTTATTTTTCACAAGATTTAAAAGGTCTGATGGCATAATACATATATCCACCATAACAAGGGCATATAAGGTTTGTTCTTGTTTAAACACTAAAGATTTAGAAAACAAATGATCATGAATAAATCGGGCATAATGAGAGAAAAAATCCACACCGATTATTGTTCCTTTCACAGGTGTAATATCTGTCTGGGCTACTCCGGCATAAAATAAAGACTTTTTATGTACAACTGAATTTTTCATACTTCTACTTTTAAATAATCAACCAATCTTTGCAGTTTTCCAATAATCGGTTCGATAACCTTTTATTGAATAATAGAGGATAAAGAGATAACATGGTAGTAGTATTAAAACAGAGACTTGTGGATTTGAAGCATAGGTATCTAATAATTCTCCAAAAACAACAGTAACAATACCCCCACCTATTAGGGACATTATCATGAATGCTGAAGCTTTTTTAGTGTGTCCTCCAAGCCCTCGAAGTGCTAATCCCCAAATGGTTCCCCAAAGCATGGAAGCACTAAAACCCAATAAAAGCATACAATAAGCACTATATATCCCCGACGTCAAATAGGTGCCCACTGTTAAAACAAGTCCCCATATGGATGCAAATAAAAGAACCTTCTGTTGTGAAACATATTTTGGCACTAATATCGAAACTAATAAATAACCAAATAACATAATAAACAACGTATAAGTACTAAAATGTCGCGCTGAACTCATAGGGATATCTAACGCCTGACAATAAATAATTATACCGTCAATAGGAACTGTCTCACAAGCACCAGCAACGAAAAGTGCTATAACACCCAAAACCAAATATGGATATTCATAAACACTTTTTCGGTCTTCTAAAACTTTTCCATCTTCATCAGTTGCACTTCCCATTTCATCAACCTCAGGGAGTTTTGAAAAATATACTAATCCAGCTACTCCAAACAATACAATTGAAATAATAATGTATGGATTCACAATTTTTAAAGCATAAGAATCTAGTGCTTCAGCTTTTTGTAGTTCATTCAACCCTTCTAGACTTGAGGAAAGACTATCTGCATCGGCAAGAAATACGCTTCCTAAGACGAACAAGCAAAATATTCCAGCAACTTTGTTAGCAATTCCCATATAGCCAATTCGTTGTGCAGTTCCCTCAATTGGACCCATTATAGCGATATAAGGATTTGCCGCAGTTTGCACTAAAGCCAAGCCAGTTGCCGTAACAAAAAGTCCTGCTAAGAATAATGGATAAATTCTTGAATAAGCGGCAGGAATAAATAACAAAGTACCTAGAGCCATAACGCACATTCCCCATACCATTCCCTTTTTATAACCAGTATGTTTCAGCACATACGCAGATGGAAGTGCCATAACAAAATAAGCAAAGTAGGCACAGAAGGCAACCAAGGTAGCCTCAAAATTGCTTAACTCCATACATATTTTAAAATACGGAATAAGAATACCGTTAATCCAAGTAAGAAAGCCGAAAACAAAAAATAATAAGCCAATTATGGCTAGGGAATAACGATACGAATTTTTATTTTCAGCCATAGGTATAAATTAATAATATATTGTTTTAGTTACTTTTACACACTTTCCTCTCAAATATATCTGAAATAACTTTTTAATGATAATATCTAAAATCGAATTTTTGATACTAATCCTTAATTTGATTTTAAAAGTTATGAAACAGTGTTAGAAATAATAAGCGCATTCTTTTTTCGTTCTTAGGTTTTAATACGATGTTATGGATATTTTAAATTTTCTCAACGGCGACCTAATTTTTCCACTTTTGGCCCTATTTGTAGTGGTTATTTTTTTCGTAAACAAAGTACGTGCTCGAAATCGTTTCAAGCGTTAAGCTGCAAGTGATTTGCATGTCGAGAATTGCTACCTTTGCTTTTTTCAAGCATAAAGATGTCAAAAATTAGAATAACAAAAGAATTTACATTTGAAACAGGCCATGCCCTTTACGGATATGATGGTAAATGTAAAAACGTACATGGTCATAGCTACCAACTTTCAGTAACCGTAATAGGCGAACCAATTACAGATACTACAAATGTAAAATTAGGTATGGTAATAGATTTTGGCGATTTAAAAAAAATCGTTAAAGAAGAAATCGTTGACCCATTTGATCATGCTACTGTATTCAACAAAAACACACCACATGTTGAATTAGCTAAAGAACTAAGTGATAGAGGCCACAATGTAATATTAGCTAATTATCAACCAACTAGCGAAAACATGGTCATTGATTTTGCCAGTAAAATTAAAGCTAGACTTGCAAGTCCTATTCAGCTCTATGCCGTAAAATTACGCGAAACTGGTACCGCCTTTGCCGAATGGTATGCAGAAGACAATTAAAGGTCATGGGTTTTGCTATCTTTATAACCTAGATGAAAAAAATTTCAATTCCAACAGGCAAAAAAATCTATTTTGCTAGTGATAATCACTTAGGAGCTCCTACAATGGAGCAAAGTCGCCCACGTGAGATAAAATTTGTTGCTTGGCTTGATGAAATTAAACACGACGCAGCTGCCATTTTTCTTTTAGGGGACCTTTTTGATTTTTGGATGGAATATAAAACTGTTGTCCCCAAAGGCTTTACTCGTACCTTAGGCAAATTGGCGGAAATTTCCGATTCTGGAATTCCTATCTATTATTTTGTTGGCAATCATGATTTATGGATGAATGGATATTTTGAGGATGAACTTAATATCCCCGTTTTTCATAAACCACAACAATATCTATTTAATGACACCTCCTTTTTTATTGGTCATGGTGATGGACTAGGACCTGGCGACAAAGGTTATAAGCGCATGAAAAAGGTATTTACACATCCAATATCAAAATGTTTTTACAGATGGTTACATCCAGATTGGGGAGTTCGTTTAGCACAGTACTTATCTGTAAAGAATAAACTTATTTCTGGTGATGAAGATGTTCATTTTTTAGGAGAGGATAAAGAATGGCTCGTGAGTTATGCAAAACGTAAATTAGAAACGCAACATTACGACCATTTTGTATTCGGCCATCGTCACCTTCCTTTAGAGATTAATTTGAATGAAAAATCGAAATACACCAATCTTGGTGACTGGATTTCGTACTACACTTATGCAGTTTTTGATGGCACTACTCTTTATTTAAAAGAATATAAAGATTGATATAAAAATTTACCTAACCGACTTCAAAGTTTGTTTTCATTAATTGATAATTTATAGCTACCTAAAAATCAACATCGTAAAAAATGAAACTGACCAGATAGTTTGTCATCAAATTATATTTAAGTATTAATTTAAATTAAACAGCTTATTAAATTAGCGTAAATCACGCAATTTTAATTGCAAACTCACATTGCCTAGCCATTCATTTTCATCCAAAGAAAAAACTGCATCAAAGCTATTATTGTTTTTTACTATTCCCAGTTTATCGCCTAAATTAAAGCCAATTGCACCAATAGGCTGACTGCCATTTTGAGTAGCAGTAAGCTTTAAATGTTTTTCTTCTTGTCCAACACCTTTTGCGTAACCGGTATCCTTCAAATTTTCTGCCATAAAAGTAGGAGTCATATTTCCAGGACCAAAAGGTGCAAATTGTTTAAGTATTCGCATTAATTTGGGGGTAATCTGTTTTAATTCTATTTTAGCCGATACCGATATTTCAGGTGTTAATAAGTGAGCATCAATGGTTTTAGACACCACTTTTTCAAATTGATTTTTGAATTTCTCATATTCCGTCTCAAGCAGTGTTAATCCCGCCGCATACTTATGACCGCCGAACTGTTCAATACAGTCAGCGCAACCTTGTAACGCATTATAAACATCAAACCCTTTAACAGATCTAGCTGATGCTGCTAATTTATCTCCGCTTTTAGTAAATACCAGAGTTGGTCTATAATAAGTTTCGGTAAGTCTAGATGCTACAATACCTATAACCCCTTTATGCCAAGTCTCGTTATAAACAACAGTGGTAAAACGCTCTTTTTCTTTATTTACTTCAATTTGAGATAACGCTTCTTTAGTTATTTCTTGATCTAATTCCCTACGATCATGATTATATTTTTCTATTTCAGCAGCAAACTTAGTTGCCTGATCTAAATTTGTTTCACTTAAGAGATTAACTGCATGTTGTCCATGCTTCATTCGCCCAGCCGCATTAATTCGAGGTGCAATGATAAAGACTACATCAGTAATGGTAAGTGTTGTTTTTTTTGTTTGATTAATAATTGCTTGAAAACCTATTCTTGGATTAGAATTAATAACTTGAAGACCGTGGTATGCCAATACACGATTTTCACCGGTCATAGGCACAATATCCGCACCTATTGCCGTAGCAACTAAATCTAAATAAGGAATTAAATCATCAATTGTTTCCCCATATTTAGAGCCTAAAGCCTGTATTAATTTAAATCCAACTCCACAACCGCAAAGTTCATCATACGGATAGTTACAATCTGCCCTTTTCGGGTCTAAAATAGCAATTGCATTAGGTAGCTTATTTCCAGGTCTATGATGATCACATATAATAAAATCGACATTCTTCTCTTTGGCATAGGCTACCTTATCAATAGCTTTTACACCACAATCTAATGCAATTATTAGTGAAAAACCATTGTCATCAGCAAAGTCAATTCCCTTTAATGAAACACCGTATCCTTCTTCATACCGGTCTGGAATGTATGTAGCAACATTTGGGTAGAAACTCAATAAATAAGAAGACATTAGCGCAACTGCAGTAGTACCATCAACATCGTAATCACCAAAAACTAGAATATTCTCATTATTTGCAATTGCCTTTTCAATACGTTCCACAGCCACATTCATGTCTTTCATTAAAAAAGGATCATGTAAATCCGATAGTTGTGGTCTAAAAAAGTTCTTCGCTTCATCATAGGATGATATCCCCCTTTGCAAAAGTAATTGCGCTACTAAACCTTCAACATTTAGCACATTTGCCAAATTGTCTATTTGTTCTTGTTCTGGTTTAGGCTGTAAATTCCAACGCATAGATTAAGATAAAATCAAATTTCAAGAGTTTAATCTTATTTTTTATGAAAAACAGTTTTTACATCAAGCTTTGCAAATTTCCGAAACATCTCCATCACCCCGCAATATTTTTCCACAGATAGGTCAACTGCTCTTTGTAGCTTTTTTTCATTAAGGTTAGCTCCATAAAAATGGTACTCAACTGTTACTGCATCATAATGCTTAGGATCTTCATCAGTAAGGTTAGCAATAGTATCTATTTGAAAATCGTCTACCTCTAATTTCATTTTTTTTATTAAAGAGGCTACATCTAAGCCAGAACAACCAGCTAAGGCTGACAACATTAGTGATTTTGGCCGTAGTCCATCGCTTCCTTCTGCATTGTCAATTTTAAAAGTATTGCCCGACGTATTGGTACTTTCAAATGCCATTTCTCCAAGCCATTTGGTGGTAATATGATTTATTGCTCCCATAAATTTAGATTTCATTTTAATACACAAAAGTAATACAAACTATGTTGGATAGCAGCGATATTAGGTATAGCTTCAGATATAATTCTGAATATTAATTACATAAATGGTTTCACAATTTCTTGTAAATCGGACACCACCATTTCTTCAAACCATGGATTTTTCTTTAACCAAAAACGATTTCTTGGCGAAGGATGTGGTAATGGAAAGAACCTTGGTAGGTACTGGTTATAAGCCTTTACTGTTTCGGTTAGGTTTTTCTCCATCTGCTGTTTCAAATAATATTTTTGAGCAAAAGTTCCAATGAGAATAATTAAATCAAGATTTGGCATATTATTCCAAAGTGATTGATGCCATAATGGAGCACATTCTTTCCGAGGCGGCAAATCACCTCCTTTTCCCTTTCCAGGATAACAAAATCCCATAGGAATAAGGGCAATTTTTTTTTCATTATAAAAATCATCATCCGAAATGCCCATCCATTTTCGAAGTTGCCTACCACTTGGATCATCCCATGGTATACCTGTTTCATGGACTTTAGTCCCTGGAGCCTGTCCGATAATTGCTATTTTAGCCGATTCATGTCCTGCAACTATTGGTCTTGGTCCTAAAGGTAAATGTGCAGCACACACTTTGCATTTTCTTATTTCCGAAAGTAATTGCTCCATTTTATGAGCTTTATTTTTTCTTTAAAGCGAAACCCTCAAAACGGAGTCCTTCAAAACCGGTATTCATAAAATTCCGAATATTTTGATGATCTGCACCGTCAGGAGTATTTAGAACATCGCTATAATATTGACCAAAACAAGCTAGGGTCTCTGACTTAGATAGGCCCTCTAATTGTGCAAAAGCAAATAATTTACATGAGCCTGAATTTTGCCCACTATCATTATTTACCGCTCCATTTACAAATGCGGTAGGTGTAAAATTATAATTGTTCTCAATTACTTCTATAGTTTCAGAAAACTCAATATTCTTTGGTGACTCTTTTAATTTTTGTTTGAAAGATGCTAAGCTCATATTTTTATTTTTTTCCTGCCACGATAATAACAATTTCTCCTTTAGGTGGGTTACCCGTATAGTGTTTTAAAACCTCAGTAGTTGTCCCTCGAATTGTCTCTTCGTATAATTTAGTTAATTCACGAGAGACAGAGACTTTTCTATCATCACCTAAAAATTCAACAAAATTTCCAAGAGTCTTTAACAATTTATGAGGCGACTCATAAAAAATCATAGTTCGCGATTCTTCAGCGAGGAATTTCAATCGCGTTTGTCTGCCTTTCTTAACGGGTAAAAAACCTTCAAAGACAAATTTATCATTGGGTAAACCACTATTAACTAATGCCGGGACAAACGCAGTAGCTCCAGGCAAACAATCAACCGTTATTCCGTTTTCAACACAAGCACGGGTTAATAAAAATCCTGGGTCAGAAATAGCAGGAGTACCGGCGTCAGAAATGAGTGCTATTGTTTCACCAGCTTGTAATTTCTTTATTAAACGATCCACCATTTTATGCTCATTATGCATATGATGACTCTGCATTTGCGTGGGAATTTCGAAATGTTGCAGAAGTCTACCACTTGTACGTGTGTCCTCGGCCAAAATTAAATCAACTTCCTTTAAGACGCGTATCGCTCTTAAAGTCATATCTTCTAAATTACCAATAGGTGTTGGAACAATATATAATTTCCCCATAATTCAAAAATAAAAAACCGAAAGCTGACAAATCAACTTTCGGTTACTTTTAGTCCAAAAAAAGAGTGTTAGGCAAATTTATGTTCAATTAATGCCATTAATCGCTCTTCATATTCTTCTTTACCCAACCAATTATTATATTCCGGCTTAACCATGTTTTTCAGGAACGAAATGGAACGCTCTTCCGATTCAATGGTTGCTAATTGGGACATTACACGTTGGTAATCCTCAGTATTTCCATCAAATAAATGCTTTACAAAAGCAAGGCGGTCATTTAGCCCGACCTTAATGTCTTTTTGTAATCTATCGTTTAATGAAAGTGTTTTAGTATTTGTTTCTGCGCTTTTAGCTTCAGGTTCAAAGACTTCCTTATCATTTTTCATTAATTGCGGTTTACCAAGAAAATCTGCTAAAACTTCATCTACAGATTCTTCATTAGGCATCTCAGAAACCATATTTTTAATGGTATCCATGCCTTTATGATTGATGATATCATCTTCGTGCGGATTATTTTCAGGTACCGAAGTATTTTCTCTTAATACCGCATTAGCCATTTCTTCAAATTTAGCAGCAATCACATTTTTAGAAACATCGACTTGTATATCACTTAACTTCTCATCAATAAATTTTAGTACTGCCAATTTCTCGTATAGCTCCTTAGCTGCATCATACATCGTAGCTATATCATTCATATCTCTAGATGTGATAATTTCAGTGGATAATTTCCTGAGCTCTTCCTTCAGTTTATTCTTCATAGCTTTTATTTTATATCACTGCAAAAGGTGTACCTTTTTTACTAATTTTAAATTCAATTAAAACTACAACGGAAAACACCTTATTTTCGTCTAAAATTACAAAATGTTTCTCGAAAATACAGTTAACCATAAAGAACAGTTTGGATGGATTGAGGTCATCTGTGGTTCCATGTTCTCTGGCAAGACAGAAGAACTCATTCGAAGACTTAAAAGAGCGCAATTCGCAAAACAAAAAGTTGAGATTTTTAAACCCATGGTCGATACACGTTATCACGAAGAAATGGTTGTCTCTCACGATGCCAACGAAATTCGCTCTACACCAGTGCCAGCGGCCGCAAATATTAGAATTCTAGCAGATGGTTGTGATGTAGTTGCAATAGACGAAGCTCAATTTTTTGATGATGAAATTATTTCTGTTTGCAACGATTTAGCAAATAGAGGTGTACGCGTTATCGTTGCAGGTCTAGATATGGATTTTAAAGGAAACCCTTTTGGACCTATGCCAGCACTAATGGCTACTGCAGAATATGTAACCAAGGTACATGCGATTTGCACGCGAACGGGCAATTTAGCTAATTACAGCTACAGAAAAACAAATAATGATAATCTAGTGCTTTTAGGTGAAACAGGAGAATATGAGCCTTTAAGTAGAGGAGCTTACTATAAAGCTATTCTAAAAGAGAAAGTAAAAAAAATGCAGGTAGATACAGAAGAAGTTAATGCTAAAAAAGAGGCTTCGGATGACAAATAACTCTGAAACAGTGCTAGAAATTGATTTAACCGCACTTGAACATAATTTTAATTTTTTTAAATCTATTATTCAACCATCCACAAAATTTCTAGGGGTAGCGAAAGCCTATGCTTATGGTAGTGACGCAATACTTATCGCCAAAAAACTAGAATCATTAAAAGTAGATTACTTTGCGGTAGCCTATGTTAATGAAGGTGTTCAATTGCGAGAAGCAGGTATAGAAACACCTATTTTGGTTTTGCATCCGCAACCGTCGAATTTCGAAATTTTAATACAAAAAAATTTAGAACCCAATCTTTATTCACATAGAGTACTAGATTTATTTTTGAAAGTAGCCTCAGAAAATAATTTAAATAACTATCCTGTTCATTTAAAATTTAATACCGGTTTAAATCGACTTGGCTTTGAAAAAAAGGATATTGACAGGATTGCAAAAACATTAAACACTGGAGAAGAACTAAAAGTTGTTTCTATTTTTTCACACCTAGCGGCTTCTGAAGATTTAAATGAAAAAGAATTTACTTTAAAACAAATCGAATCATTCAACTTAATTGGTGAAGAATTTATAACTAAACTTGGGATACATCCATTTAAACACATATTAAATACTTCAGGAATTATTAATTACACCCATGCGCAATTAGATATGGTTAGAAGCGGAATTGGGCTTTATGGCTATGGAAATACGCCTGAAATTGATCAAAAGTTAAAACCTGTAGTAACCTTAAAAACGGCAATATCACAAATTCATTATATAGAACCTAATGAAAGTGTCGGTTATAATCGCAAACATATTTCTAATAAGAAACAGAAAATAGCCACCCTGCCTTTAGGACATGCAGATGGTATTGGTCGGCAATATGGTAATGGAAAAACCTATGTTTTAGTAAATGGCAAAAAGGCCTATATTATCGGAAATATATGTATGGATATGATTATGATTGATGTAAGTAAAATTGATTGCAAGGAAGGTGATCAAGTAGAGGTTTTTGGAAAATCATTATCAGCTGAAGATTTTTCATTCACTGCGAACACTATAACGTACGAATTGTTGACAGGAATTTCTCAACGAGTTAAGCGCAATGTTAAAGATTAGAAAAAAAAAATTTAACGTTTTGTTATGAATCTTATTTTTTACTACATTGCAAGACACTAATTATTAATAAAGTTAAACACTAAAAAATGTTAAAAGAATTTAAAAATTTCATTATGACCGGCAACGTTATCGACTTTGCCGTGGCTGTAATTATGGCAACTGCATTAGGTGCTGTAATCAACGGTTTTGTTAACAACATTGTTATGCCATTTGTTGGCCATTTTGCTGGCGGAGTAGATTTTGCCGACAAAAAAATAGTATTGGATGAAGCAGTTGTAAATGCTGCTGGGGAGGTTACATCTCCTGAGAACGCTATTATGTGGGGTTCATGGGTAAACACAATAATCAATTTGATTATAGTTGGATTTATCATGTTTATGATAGTTAAAGCATATAACAAAACTAAAACTCCACCTGAGCCAGAAGCACCAGCAGGTCCTACAGCTGAAGAACTTTTAGCTGAGATTAGAGATTCTTTAAAAAAGTAAAATACAATCTTGTTTTTAACAAGATGAATATTTTTATATCAAATTAACCAACCAAAACCGTCATTCATTTAATTATGATTGGCGGTTTTTTTATTCGCTCTATTCAACAATATTATGTTTGTTATATTTAAAACATTTTGTTATATAAATATATTTTTGAATCTTTGTTCTTGTCAGCCTAGTTCTGTTGAACTACATTTGCCTTTCAAATTAAATTAAAATGAAAATAGCAGTAGTTGGTGCCACCGGAATGGTAGGCGAAGTAATGTTAAAAGTTTTAGCTGAACGTAATTTTCCTATTTCGGAATTATTATTAGTAGCCTCTGAGCGCTCTGTAGGCAAAAAGCTAACTTACAAAGGTGAAGAATATACTATAATTGGTTTGGCTGATGCTGTTACGGCTAAACCAGATATCGCCATTTTTTCGGCGGGAGGAGATACGTCTTTGGAATGGGCTCCAAAATTTGCAGAGGCTGGTACAACAGTAATCGATAATTCATCGGCATGGCGAATGGATCCAACTAAAAAATTGGTTGTTCCAGAAATAAATGCTGATGAACTTACAGTTGATGATAAAATAATTGCTAATCCAAATTGTTCAACAATTCAGTTGGTGATGGCATTAGCTCCTTTGCATGATAAATATAAAATGAAACGTGTAGTAATCTCTACCTATCAATCCGTTTCGGGTACAGGTATTAAGGCCGTACGCCAACTAGAAAATGAAATTGCTGGGGTCGATGGTGAAATGGCTTACCCTTACCCTATTGGAAGAAATGCATTACCTCATTGTGATGTTTTTCTTGAGAACGGTTATACAAAGGAAGAAATGAAATTAGCACGTGAACCTCAAAAAATATTAGACGATCGTACTTTTTCAATAAGTGCAACTGCCGTACGTATTCCTACAGCAGGAGGGCATTCAGAATCGGTAAATGTTGAATTTTACAATGATTTTGAACTGAATGAAATACGAGGTATTTTAAATGAAACTTCAGGAGTTACTGTACAAGATAATCCAGATACTAACACATATCCAATGCCAATTTATGCACATGATAAAGATGAAGTTTTTGTCGGTAGATTAAGACGCGATGAAACGCAACAAAACACATTAAACATGTGGATTGTAGCAGACAATTTAAGAAAAGGGGCTGCGACTAATGCCGTACAAATTGCTGAGTACTTAGTTGCCAATGAACTAGTATAAATAATATTTATTTTTGTTAAAACCTTCAAAATGATTCCATTTTGAAGGTTTTTTTTATTGTATTTTAGAAAAGTAGTTAAAATTAGAGTACTATAAAAAAATCTATTTTACTAGTACCTTTTGCGCTACTCATTTATTCATTCACTACTTACTCTCAATTAAAATCAGAAAACGTGTTATACCCAACAACCAATAAAATTAACACCAAAGAAACTTATTTTGGAACAGAAATTAATGACTATTATCGATGGCTCGAAGATGATAGAAGTGCAGAAACTATGGCTTGGGTAAAAGAACAAAACAAAGTTACATTTGAGTACTTAGACCAAATCCCATTTCGTAATACAATACAAAAACGTCTCGAAAAATTATGGAATTATGAAAAACTAAGCGCTCCTTTTAAGGAGGGTGATTACACTTATTTCTACAAAAATGATGGACTTCAAAACCAATCTGTACTATATAGACAAAAAAATAACGATGAAGTTGAAGTGTTTTTAGATCCAAACGAATTTTCTAAAGATGGTACAACCTCATTGGCTGGCTTAAGTTTTACTAAAGATGGCTCATTAGTTACCTACCTTATTTCTGAAGGTGGAAGTGATTGGCGTAAAGCAATTGTTTTAAATACGGAATCAAAAGAAATTGTTGAAGACACATTGGTAGACATTAAATTTAGTGGTATTTCTTGGAAAGGAAACGAAGGGTTTTACTATTCCAGTTATGATAAACCTGAAGGCAGTGAGCTTTCTGCAAAAACCGATCAACATAAAGTATATTATCATAAATTAGGTACCTCTCAAAATAATGATGAACTAATCTTTGGAGGTTCAAGTGAGGAAAAACATCGATATGTAGGGGCATATCTTACTGAAGATGAACGATACTTGCTTATTTCAGCATCTGTGTCTACAACAGGAAATAAATTATTTATCAAAGATTTAAATGACCAAAAAAGTAGTTTAGAAACTATTATAAATACGACAGAAACGGATACCTATGTAATTGAAAATGTAGGTTCAAAACTATATTTAGTCACTAATAAAGACGCCCCCAATAAAAAAATAGTAACCGTTGACGCTTCGAATCCAAGCCCTAACAATTGGGTTGATTTTATTCCAGAAACTGAGCATGTTCTATCACCAAATACTGGAGGCGGTTATTTTTTTACGGAATATATGGTTGATGCAATTTCAAAAGTTTTTCAATTCGATTATCAAGGAAATTTAATTCGAGAAGTTAAATTACCTGGACTAGGAACTGCCGGAGGATTTGGAGGGAAAAAGATAGATAAAGAGTTCTATTTTTCGTTTACAAATTACAGCACACCGGCATCTTCTTATAAATACAATATTGAAAATGGCACGTATTCTCAATATTGGAAACCTGAAATAGATTTCAACTCCGATGATTATGAATCGAAACAAGTTTTTTACAAATCAAAGGATGGCACTAAAATACCAATGATAATAACTCATAAAAAAGGTATTGCGCTGAATGGACGAAATCCAACCATTTTATATGGATACGGAGGATTCAACATAAGCCTTACTCCGTCTTTTAGTATTACAAATATTATTTGGATGGAGCAAGGTGGTATCTACGCGGTGCCTAATTTGCGTGGTGGCGGTGAATATGGGCAAAAATGGCATAATGCAGGAATCAAAACTAAAAAGCAAAATGTATTTGATGATTTCATTGCTGCTGCTGAATTTTTAATTACAGAAAACTATACCTCATCCCTTTATTTAGCAATAAGAGGTGGAAGCAATGGCGGTCTTTTAGTTGGTGCAACAATGACCCAAAGACCAAATTTAATGCAAGTAGCATTACCAGCAGTCGGAGTTTTAGATATGTTACGATATCATATTTTTACAGCTGGAGCTGGATGGGCATATGATTATGGAACAGCTGATGACAGTGAAGAAATGTTTAATTATTTAAAAGGTTATTCCCCTTTGCATAATGTAAAATCAGGGACTGCTTACCCGGCTACATTAATAACCACTGGTGATCATGATGATCGCGTAGTACCTGCACATAGTTTTAAGTTCGCAGCAGAATTACAAGAAAAACAAACAGGAAAAAATCCTGCCTTAATCCGTATTGAAACGAATGCCGGACATGGAGCTGGCACCCCTATTAGTAAGACCATAGCGCAATATGCAGATATATTCGCCTTTACCCTATACAATATGAACTTTAAAGAACTACCCAATACAACCATTTTGAATACCACTAAAGAATAATTCAAATAAACAACCGTTCTTATAATGAATGGCTTTTTACTCCCCGTACCCTTATAATATTTGGCCAATACACATTTTTCTATTAAGATAAACTCCATTTAAAAACTGTACCTCAAAATGCTACAAGTAGATCATGTTTCTTTTTCTTATGATGAGCTTTCAGTACTGAATGATATTAACCTTAAAATTGCTAAAGGCGAACACGTTTCTATTATTGGACAGAGTGGTTGTGGTAAGAGCACACTTTTAAAAATTATTTATGGATTATTACATATAGATCAGGGTGAAGTTTATTGGGAAGATACTCCAGTATTAGGCCCTTTATATAATTTAGTGCCTGGAGAGCCCTATATGAAGTACTTATCGCAGGACTTCGATTTAATGCCATACACCACAGTAGCAGAAAATATTAGTGAATATCTTTCAGTATTTGAGCCTGAAGAAATGGCAAGAAAAACATCTGAATTACTTGAAATGATAGAGCTGACAGAATTTGCCAAAACAAAGGTAAAATTCTTAAGTGGTGGTCAACAACAACGAGTTGCTTTAGCAAAAGTTTTAGCACAAGAACCCTTAGTTTTATTACTAGACGAGCCTTTTAGTCATATCGATAATTTTCGAAAAAACAGTCTACGTAGAAACCTATTTGCATATCTAAAAAAGCAAGAAATTACAGTAATTACTGCCACTCATGATCATAATGATATGTTACCTTTTGCAGATCGTGTGGTAGTATTAAAAGATCAAAAAATAATAGCAAAAGACTCGCCTATAAATTTATATCAACACCCTAAAGACCTATATATTGCTTCATTGTTTGGTGAGGCCAATAAAATTCCAGTTAATATTGTAAAAACTTATGCTGATACTAAACGCCGGATAATTGTGTATGCTCATGAATTTAAAGTATCAGATAAATCTGGTTTAGAGGTAATAGTTACTAATTCGTATTTTAAAGGAGGTCATTATTTAATTGAAGGAGTTTATGAAGGTCAGAAATTGTATTTTAATCATCCTAAACCAATTGATATTGGCAAGGAAATTTTCTTAAATATTTCAATTGACACCATCAACCAACGGCTTGAAAAATAAATATGAACCACACACTAATTGTTCAAGAATTAAAATTTAAAGCAGTTCGAAGTAGTGGTGCTGGTGGTCAACATGTAAACAAAGTCTCTACAAAAGTTGAATTAACTTTTGATCTCATTAATTCTCTTACACTTTCAGATATAGAAAAGGATAGAATTTCAAACAAATTATCCTCAAAATTAACAAAAGAAGGTCTAATTCTACTTCAAGAAGATAAAACTCGAAGTCAGCATAAAAATAAGGAGTTAGTAATAAAGAAATTTCTCGAACTCATAGAGAACGTATTGAAAGTTCCTAAAAAAAGAAAAAAGAGTAGACCAACGAAGGCATCAATCGAAAAACGTTTAAAATCGAAACGAATTTCTTCACAGAAGAAAGCGAATAGAGGCAAGCTGGGATTGGAATAAAAAAACCGGCATCAATTAATGATGCCGGTTATGAATAAACTGAATAATTTTTCTACTAATAACCTTGATTCTGTGTTAAGAATCCATCGATACCAGACGCCCCGTCAACTGCACTTTGTGGAATTGGGAACAATCTATGGTTCACATCAGAATCCGTTTTTTCTGTCCAACTATCCTCGTACTTTCCAAAACGAATTTGATCGGTTCTTCTAAAACCCTCCCAATACAATTCAAAGCCTCTTTCTCTAAATAAGATATCTAAATCCACTGTTGAAAGTGCCCCTGGTGTTTGATCAGGTCTGGCCGTTCTTGATATTCTAACCATATTTACATCAGTTAAGGCACTAGCATTGTCACCTTTTCTTAGTTTGGCTTCTGCACGCATCAGATATATTTCAGCCAAGCGCATCATTACTAAATCAACGCTACTATAACCATTTCCATTAGGAGATGTGCGACTATACTGGTATTTTGAAAAGCGATACCCAGCATGGTGCAAAGACCCTACATTGGTAAAATCAACTTGAAAGGTGTGATCAACATATCCGGTATCTCTGTCAGGTCCGTTGCCTTTGGTTTGTTGTAGCGGGTAGATTCGTATTGATCCATCATCACATTTTTCAAGATCACCATCACCTCTACGTGGCCCCCATTGAATACCGCGTAGAATACCACGATCCATTTCAAATTCTTCTGCTACCACACAATAGTAACTGTTTTCTGTTTCCGTCGCCAACAAAGGTTCCCGATTTTCCAAGTCTGAAAGTTGTACTTCTGGAACCAGAGTATTTCTTTGATAGAAACGTGCATCAGCTTCTGCAGGGTCTACATCATCATAAGCATCTACCCAGCTTAGATAAAAGTCGGGTGATACAGCAGGGCCATCGGTACCATCTGCAGTATTGTCTGGATAAAATTCCGGTCTAGCAATCATTGCTCCTGCAATGGACCAATATGCCCACCGACTATGTTCTCTATTAAGAACCCCTCTTTGGTCTAAGGCAAAAATAAGTTCAGCATTTGTGTTGTTATCATCATTAAAAAGTTCAAAATATTCTGGAGATAGGTCATAACTGCCCGAATTTATTATTTGATCGGTATAAGCTATAACCTTATCCATATCCTCATCCATAAAATTGGGGGTACCATAAGGGTCTCTATATATTGCAGCATTAAGGTATAACCTTGCTAAAAAACCTTTTACGGCATCTTGGGTAATACGTCCAGGACCTTTGTCATTATTAATTAGATCAACGACAGATAACAATTCACTTTCAATATAAGCAATTGCCTCATCCGTTCTAAGTACTTCTGAAAGCGCATCTGACGATTCCTTCTTAAAGACCACACCCCAACTATCAAGCATCAACATGTTTAAATAAGCCCTAAGTGCCTTCATTTCATACAATGCCCCCGAAGCTTCCACATTACCTTCTTCAGAAAGCGGAGTCAGTACTTCAATAGCTGAAAGGGTTCTTGAAATATTAATAGCCACTTGGTTCCATCCAGAACTAATCAAATCATTACTGGGCGTAAAATTGTGTTGATGTGCAGCTATGTACTTGCCTCCATCAAACCAGTCTGTTCCTCCTCTATAAGGAAGTATGGCCTCATCCGAGGAAACCTCTTGAAGACCAAAGTAATTAGTATGCCTCCAAGTCCATGATAGATAACCGTAGGCAGGGGCAATGGCTCCGTTTATGGCATCTGCTTCTGCACCAAATTCAGTTTCATCAATTCGCTCTTCTATTAAATCGGTACAGCTTAGACCCAATAGCCCGAACAGTACCATATAAACTCCTATTTTAATTCTATTTTTCATCTTTTAAACAATTATAAGTTAGAATGATACATTTAGGCCAAACATGAATGTTCTGGCAGTGGGATACCTGTACCTATCAATTCCAAAGGTTTGTATTTGGTCTATTTGACTCCCCGTATTTACTTCAGGATCGTAACCTGAATAATCGGTAATGGTGAAAAGATTCTGTCCTGTAATGTTAAAACGTATATTGTTAACCCATTCATCAAGGCCAATTATAGACGGATCAAGTGAATAACCCAAACTTGCATTGTTAAGTCTTAGAAAACTACCATCTTCTAAATAACGTGTAGATACATCATTAGAGTTAGTAGTGCTTTCGTTAGGATATGCAACAGCAAAATCTGTAGTATTTAAGTTATTAACCAATTGTCCTTTGTTAAATTGAGACATAGCTGTATGGTTAAATATTTTGTTGCCTGATACTCCATTAAAATTCAAACCTAAATCCAATTTTTTATAATTGAAATTCATATAGAAAGCATAAAGCACATTTGGAAGCGCGCTACCTGGTACAATACGGTCATTATCTAAGGACACCCCGTCAGCTACAACATCACTAAATTGGTTCAAGCCATCTTCGCCTATTCCAATAAAATCTTTCATGTAAAAGGCACCAATAGCCTCATTGTTGATGTAACCATTAATAGTAGCACCTGTTTGTCCGGCACCTTGTGCAGCCCCCGAGGTAATTACTGAATATATAGACCCTTCTACTACGTTATCTATAAAAGAAACATTACCACCTAGATTATAGGTAAAATCTTCACCAATATTACCCCTGTAATCCAACGCAACTTCATAACCCTTATTCTTCACCTCCATATCTGGAAAATTGGTCCAGTACTTTTCTGTGGGGTTAATCGGATCCGGAGTTGTAGCAAATAAAATTACATCATTAGTGACTTTGTTGAAATAATCTAGTGTTCCTGTTAGACTGCCATTAAAAAAGGCAAAATCTAGTCCTACGTTGGCCTGTGTTACCACTTCCCACTTTAGGTCCGGATTAGCCGTTCGAACAGCAATGGTGCCATAAGGGTAATCATCTAAAGAAGATTCTGTACCGTCCAAAGGATAGGTGTCGTTATCACTTTTAGAATCATTATAACTGGCATAACTAGCTTTACTAGCAATCCCGTTCTGGTTTCCAGTTTGCCCCCAAGAGGCACGTAATTTAAGGTTGCTAATTAAGTCACTATCAGCCAAAAAATCTTCTTTGTAAATGTTCCATCCCAAAGCAACAGATGGAAAATAACCGTATTTATTATTGGAACCAAATCTAGAAGAACCATCAGCACGTAAGGTTCCTGTTACCAAATATTTGTCCGCATAAGAATAGTTTAACCTTCCAAAATAAGACTGTAGTTCATCTGTAGTGGCAGTAGATGCTATTGTTGTAGCCGTAACATCTGTACTGGATTGGTCTTGGTAACGAGGTTCTATTCCGTTATTTGCAAAACCGCCTTGAAAATCAATATCCTTTCTTTCAAATTTTGTTTCTTGGTACGAATGCCCAGCTAAAAGAGTAATGCTATGCTTATCGAAATCCAATTTATAATTTAGCGTATTTTCAATTAAGTAGTTACTATTCTCTGTAGAAATGGTATTTAAAGTGCCCATGAACAGCCCTTCACCTAAGGTATAGGGCATATTTTGAATATCTCGATTAGTCATTGAATAATCCACTCCCAGATTCACCTTATAGGTTAACCCTTTTACAATTTCTACGGAAGGAGTAATATTTGCTAAAATACGATTGCTACTAGCTTCGTCTAAGTAAATCTCATTTCGTTGTAACGGGTTTAGGATTAATCCACTAGCTCCCTCCAATACAGCAATATTACCATTGCTATCATACGCCGAAGAAGTAGGATTCAATTGGAGCATACTCACAATTGTTGATCCAATATCGGGTCTTTCATTTATAGTTTTTGAAGCAGTCAAATTAAAGTCAACATCCAACTTCCCATCAAAGGCTTTTTGGTTCAACTTAACACGACCAGAATATCTTTTCAGGTCACTATTATAGAAAATACCTTGTTGGTCTGATACACCTCCAGAAAGAAAATAAGAAAACTTTTCACTGACACCACCACTCATGGACAAATTAACATTCTTGGTAATTCCGGTACGGGTAAGCGTATCTTGCCAATCTGTGTTGCCACCTTGATCGTCTAAGGTTCCTCCTGCTGCAGGTACCTGTTGTCTAAACTCATCGGCGCTAAATACATCCATCTTTTTAGCGATGGAAGACATAGCTGTAGAGACAGACAGTTCCATTTCTGCCTTACCAGCCTTTCCTTTTTTAGTGGTAATCATAATTACCCCGTTTGCTGCTCGAGCACCATAAATGGCGGTAGCCGATGCATCCTTTAACACGTCCATCGATGCGATATCTTGAGGGTTAATAAAATTCAAAGGACTTGTCCCCATACCAATATCATTACTACTGATAACAAAACCGTCAATCACATAAAGTGGTGCCGTACCTGATCTAAGGCTCCCTACCCCTCTAATAATAACGTTCTGTGATGCTCCTGGCTCCCCACTCACATTGGTAATATTTACTCCAGAAACTTTTCCTTGTAGTAATTGCCCTGGGTTGGTAACTACCCCTTGATTAAAATCTTCGCTCTTTACCGATGCAATAGATCCTGTAACATCTGATTTTTTCTGAGTTCCATAACCTATAACCACCACATCTTCTAACTGTGTTGCATCTTCTTTAAGTTGTACAATTACTGAGTTTTGCCCATTAAGTGGTACATCCATTGTAGTATAACCTATATAAGAAAGTTCTAAAACGGCATTTAGCTCGGCAACATCTATTGTAAAATTTCCATCAAAATCTGTTGTCGTTCCATTGGAGGTTCCCTTTTCTATAACACTCGCACCAGGTAGTGGAGAACCAAATTCGTCGGTAACGTTACCGTTCACAGTTTGTTGAGCCCACGCATTTGAAGCGCAACAAAACAAACTAATAATCATTAATAATTTGAGTTTTTTCATTTAGTTTAGATTAGTTAATTAAGTTAAAATTTTGAGCACTACATCGTTTGAAATAGCACCTATGAATTTACAAGTTGTTTTTTATTAAAACAAAAGCATTTTTGAAGCCGCAAAAATAATAGGGAATAATGGCGCGTCTATTACCCAAATCTTACGATTGGATTAATAAATATTTACCAAATTTCTACAATGTTAACTAAATGTTATATTCAATACCTTGTATAAACTAGTATGATATTTTTAGTTCAGATTGGTTGTTAAGGTTGTATTTCTAACACCTGCAATATTTTTAAAAAGACCTCATTATTCTCGTAAACCCCTTGAAATTCAGTAGATTTGGGGCCATACGCAAAAATAGGCACCATTACACCTGTATGGTCATGAGTGCTAAAAGCAGATTCAATTTCATGATTTTTTATATTTCCCTGAGGAATTGTAAGTCCACCTGTTTCGTGGTCAGCAGTAATAATCACTAAAGTTTTTGGGTTTTGATCCGCAAATTTCAACGCTTCTGCAACGGCTTTATCAAATTGAATACTTTCATTAATAACTCCGCTAATATCATTTTCATGACCGTATGAATCAATTTTAGCACCTTCAACCATTAAAAAAAATGGCTTTCCCTTTTTGTTCAAATAGTGCATTGCATTCTTTGCCGCTATTGCAAGTTCTGCGTTATCTTTCATTAGATAACCCACCTTTTCTTTTTTACTATTTCCTAAACTTTTTAATGAAGTAAGCATCTCAAAAGACGTTACTTTATTATTTATATTTTCCTTCCACAATCCATTACTAATAAAAAGCGACAATTTACTTTTTACAAGATCAGCTGCAATCTCTTTAGACATATCACGATCTAGCTGATGTGCATAAAAAGAAGAAGGGGTAGCGCCAACTACTTCGTCAGTAGTAACAACCCCTGAAACAAATTTTTTACGAGAAAGAAATTCTGTTAAATTCTCGATAGGATTACCACTAGCATCAACTCCAATTGCTCTATTTGGCACTTTCTCACCCGTTGCCAAAGCCGTACCTGCAGCAGCAGAATCTGTAGTAAAATCATCTGAAGACTGTGTTTTTAAGAATCCAATACTCTTTAATTGTGTAAGCGATAATTGACCATTGTTAGCTAATGCAGTTGCAGATATTTGTGTAATTCCGTTACCATCACCAATTAATAAAATTACACTTTCAACTTCATCATCTTTTTGATCTGAAACAAAACTGGGTGAATACACCTCTGAAAATTGCGCATTTTGAACAACACTTTTATCCAAATTTTGAACATAAGAAACACAGTTAAAAGGCATATCAGTATTAATAAAATCAACTCCTAAATTTACCATAACCTTCCATGAGGTTTTAGAATCTGGCGTTGCCCAAAAGCGAAATGGTTTTCCAAGAGCATGAGCCTTAGCTACAGCGTTAGAAACTTTGGTAAAATCTTCGTCTGTCAACCTACCTTTACCGTTCCAAAAGGAGAATTTTTTAAAGCTTAAACTTACAAGTGCAATCTTATTTAATATGGATGCATCGCCAATTGCCTCTAAACTTTGATAATCAAAATAGATATAATCTGGATAATTTATATAATCTTCAACTTTTGGTCGATTACCTGAAATTACAATAGATAGATTTTTATTTTCTATCAAAGTAGGATACATTTTTAAAGCAGAAATAATGGCCTCTAAAGTTGCATAAGCCTCTGATTTAATATCCAAAAGCAATTGAAAAGGCTGATCACCAATATTTGTGGTTTTTAGGCCCTTTGCCAAAGGGTTTAAATAAAGCTCTTCAAGGCTTTTACTTTCACTAATTTCATTTTTTTCATGTGCAACAAGTAATTTATTAGCTGCCAAAAAAACATCAGCTTCAACAGACGTAGCTCCAGCAGAAACAGCCTTCCAAAAAGGAATGCTCTGAAAATAATCGTTATGTGAATGAACCCTAAAATCACTTGGTTGCTGTGCAAACAAAATAGTTGTAGTAAAAAATAAAAGGAATATAATTTTTTTCATGGTAGTAATTTATTCATTTTATAAAACAAAACCGGCGTTAGCCAAACACCGGTTTAATAAAATAACTCAAACTATTCTTAATCAAATAATATTTTACAAAATTCGCTCTAAATAGAGTTTCAATTGTTAAATAAAGGTGACCATTCTATTAAGATTAAATTAGGTACACAAACAATTATAATTTAATTGGTGCTGCTTCCATCAATTGCTTGTCAATTTTTAAATTCATTGCTTTAAGAATAGTGGGGGCAATCATATTAGTATATAATTGATTATTCCTTTTAATTTCTCCTTTGGGCGAAACTCCTTTACCAAAGAAGGCCATCCATACTTCACCTGAATTTTTTACCTCATCTCCGTGACTACGCCATGTATCTAGAGGTTGAGTACCTCTTCCGTGATCCGTAGTTATTATGAATAGGGTATTATCTTTATAAAATGGGTCTTGTTGTGTGAAATTCCAAATTTCATTAATCATATCATCGGTGGCATTTGCAGATTTCAGATATGCATCATACTCGCCATCATGGGCGAAATCATCAGTTTCACCGTATGCGATATATACCAATTCAGGATGATTTTTCTTCATAGTTTCTAGTGCATAATAATGCGTAAAACCATCGAACCGAACAGTACCCCACGGACTAGGAACTTTCGGCTGAAGTTCGTTTAAAAGTTTTTCGCGATCGGTGAGGTTATTTCCTTTCGCATTTTCAAAACCAGCATTAACCGGAACACCTGATCGTTCTTCATTTATTATATATGGAAAAACATCCCAGCTTCCAAAAGCGGCTACCTTGCCTTTATACCTTACATCAGAATTAGCAATTTCTAATACAGTTTTACTCGGATTATTAATTTTAGCATTACTATCAATTCTTTCATCATCAGCTTTGCCTGTTAAAATTTCATTATAGCCAGGGTATGAAAACCACATTTTATTGGTTAAATTCACTTTACTACCAAAATTTCTATTCCCATGAATTTGACCTAATGCTGTAACTTTTGACCAAAAAAAAGGAAGTAGCGTTTCTCTTCTTTCGGCAGCTGTTTCTTTCCAGAATTGCTTTTTTAAACCGGTTGTATCATGTACATACTGTTTATTTGCAACTAAAAGCGGATCGGCCCCGGTAAAGAGTTCTTGCCAACGCAATCCGTCCAAAGTGATTAATACTACTTTTGTGTTTTTTGATTGTTGCGCTTTTAGTGAAAAAGTAGTTACCATCAAAAAGACAGTAAACATTATTTTAGTTTTCATTTCTCTTTTGTTTTAAAAGTTTTAACCGCCGACCAATCGCTCCAATTCAAGTTTTGATCTCTGTAGCGAACGCGCCAATAATAAGTTGTATTTGGTTTTAAGCGTTGTATTTCTTCATCTGTAAGGTCATCATCTTTCTGCCGATTCTCTTTATAATACCAGTTTTCATACTGTTTCCATCTATCAAATGTGGGCTTTTCAAAAGATTCTGTAGTAGACACTTGCCAATTTGATGCTGCATGAAAAGCACCAGAATAATCACTTTTAAATTCACCTGCTTTAAAAATGACATTGGTAATTTCAATATCAGATTTCACTGGAGAAATCGCCAGAGGAACATTTGGTTTTCGTTCATTTCTAAAAATAGTTATGCTGTCTCTTAACTCGTTTTCTCGATGCTCAATTGTATTTCCCCTACTAATTCGTTTTATGGTAAACTTTGGGTTTTTTCGATCTCCATCAACAGATACCATTACAAATCCGTATTCATCTTGTGTTACGGTAAATTCATCATAATCTTTACCCTCAAATTCACCCCAATTATCAATTGCACCACCTGCTGACGCTACATTAATCCAAAGGTGTTTATGGTCTTTAGATTGACCTCTAGAATACCCATGTGTGTGTCCAAAAAAGTGAATACTTGGCTTACCGGTTTTAGTTGAAAATTGTTCTAATTCTTTCACAATTTTTCCGGTGAAATCTTCCTCACCAGGAATCCAAAGCTCTGATTTATATGGATGATGTAATTGCGCAAAAACAAAATCAATTTTATCATCTTTCTCAGTTTCTAAAAGCACCTTTTTCAACCATTCTAATTGTTCATATAAATCGCGATAACCATCATTAGAATCTAGACCGATAACACGTGTATTTCCATAGTCTTTATACCACCAATGTTCTGCATAAGCTGGGGTACCATTTTCAGGCAAATTGAAATATTTGAAGTAATACACAGAATTACGTTCATGATTACCTGGCACAGGATATACTGGCACTTCAGAAAATAATTTTTCAGCAGGATTAAAAAAATGGTCTTTCCATTGAAAAAATTTCGAACCTCGTTCCACCAAATCTCCAGGTATAAGAACCATTGCAAGATTATCTGGCAAGTTTCCTCCAAACTCTTTTTCAAGATAACCTATAACCCCTTCATTTACAACCTCGTTAAATTTATTAGGCTGATTATGATCGTATTGCATATCACTCATGGCTACCAACTTAAAATCTTCACCATCATCAGAAAAAGGTGTCGTTTTAAATTGAAAAATATCAGATTTCATTTTTCCTGTTCGCACACGGTAATAATATTCTGTAAAACGTTCTAAGCCTTCAATTTTTACAGTGTGTAATTGCACCGCATCAAAATTAACAGCTTCCGAAGTTCCTGACGCTTTTTTACCCAATTTCGGACTTGTTCCCCATTCTAATATACTTTCATCACCAATTGACGTTTGCCACATTACTACGGCTGAATTGGGTTCAACATCTTGTAGATACGGTTTAATCTCTAATTCTTGCGCCCTTGATTGAGCGCTTATAACTAAGAATAATAAGCATACAATTGCCTTTAATTTGGTATTCATGTTCTTGATTTAAATATTTTATGAATAATTTTTATGCCCTTAAATGATACGATTTAGGTTGCACAAAAGCCCGAATTCCTTGTGATGATAAAGTAGCTCCCAGACCTGAATTTTTTCTACCCGACCATGGCACATTTGGACTAACACGATCACAGCAATTCCAATACACAGTACCTGTATTCATTTGTTGAAGAACCTGCATAGCACGGTTTTCGTTGGCAGTGAAAATTGCTGACGTCAAACCATATTCTGTGTCTTGCATTAAGGCAATAGCTTCAGCATCAGTAGTTACTTTTTGTATACCGATAATTGGTCCAAAAGATTCATCTTTCATCACCTTCATAGCATGAGTACAGTCGACCAAAACAGTGGGTTGAAAAAAGTAACCCTCACCATCAATAGCTTTTCCTCCAGTTTTTAGAACAGCACCTTTTTCTAAGGCATCATTCACTTGATCTTTCAATACTGTAAGTTGTGGTTCTCGCGTTAATGGGCCAATAAAAGTATTGGTATCATTAGGATCACCTATAGTATACGATGCAACCTCTTCTACAAAGCATTCAACAAATTCATCATAAATTGATTCAGAAACATAAATACGTTCAACGGCACAACAACTTTGACCATTATTATAAAAAGCGCCTTCTGCGGCATTTATAGCAGCAACTTTTACATTGGGCACATCATCTGCAATAAAGAGCGGGTCTTTTCCGCCTAATTCCAACTGCAATGGAACTAATTTTGCTGCTACAGATTTTGCTATTTTTTGACCAGTTGCATGAGATCCCGTAAAAAAGTAACCATCAAATTCTGATTCTAAAATTTGTTGTCCTAATTTTCCATCACCAATAGCACATTTAAATACATTATTTGGTACACCAGCCTCATATAAATATTTTTCAAATTGCTTACCAGTAAGACTCGCAAATTCTGAAGGTTTATACAAAACAGCATTACCTGCAACCAAAGCATATAGAAAAACATTGTAACCTACATTGTATGGGAAATTCCAAGCTGAAATATTTGCAATAACACCTAATGGCTCATAAACTATTTTCTCATGCGTAGCACCACTAGCCACCAATACCTCATCGGCTAACCATTTTTCAGCATTATCAATTAAATGGTCTATTCTATTCTGAGCGCCGACAATTTCATTTAACGATTGCTGTAATGGTTTCCCTGTTTCACTGGTAAGTAAAGCAGCTAATTCATCTTTATTTTGTTGAATAAGACTTCCGAACTTTACAATACAATCCAAACGCTCACCAACAGACCGTTGAGACCATTCTTTCTGTCCGCTTTGAAGTATTTTCAATAATTCATTCACTTCTTGCGGATTGTTAGCTTCCAATTCGGCTATAATTTTATTTGTTGCCGGGTTCTTAATTTTCATTTCAAAATTTGAATTTATTTTACTTGTTTTAAAAAGGCCTTATATAAAATATTATGGTCAATGAGTTCTCCACTTAAGGTGTTCGAAAATTCCGGGTGCCATTGTACGCCCATCACCTTTCCGTTTTGTTCTTTGTTGTATCCAAAAGCCTCAATTAACCCATCATCACTATGTGCATAAACCGTTAGGTCTTCTCCTAAATCTTTTACTGCCTGATGATGCACTGTATTTACATGTGGATCTTTAATACCTTTGTATAAAGTATCAAAAAAGGTGTTTTCAACAATTTTTAAAGGATGCTTAATTGTATCATACAATTCAGCTGATCTATGTTTATTTACATGAGGTAATTGTGTATCTAGATCTTGATATAGTGTACCACCAAAATAGGCATTCATCAATTGAAATCCACGACAAATTCCTAAAACCGGCAATGAATTTTTAATTGCAAAATCAAGAATTTTCAATTCATATTGATCTCTATGCGCATCACCTTTCCATCTGCCAATTGGCTTTTCACCATAAGTTTCTGGTGCCAAATCACTACCGCCTTGTAATACAATACCGCTAACTTCAGATAAAATTGCTTCCAAATAAGAGTCATCCACATCAGGTATTAAAACTGGAAGAATACCTTTTTGTGTCACATACCGAGCCATGTCATTTTCAATGTAACTCAGCGATTTCATACCAAACACTGTCCGGTCTTTATCTGGGTACATAAAGCAAGAAGAAATACCAATTTTTATCATTTCTTATTGTTAAAGTGCTGTTTGATATAACTTTTTAAAATCTTCTAATGCCACCGGTTTGGGGTTATTTGGATGACAAAAATCTGCCAGCGCCAAAACCGACAATTCATCAATATGCTCTGCTTTAACACCTATTGCTGATAACTTTGTGGGAAGTCCTAATTTTTCATTCAACTCAAATAAGTGAGAAACCACCTTACTGCCCTCATTAGACCCAAGCCCTAAAGCAACTGCCATTTTATCAAATCGGTCTTCAAAACCTTCATAATTAAAGTCCATTCCATAGGGTAAATTAATAGCATTTGCCAAACCGTGATGGGTGTCAAATACACTAGATAATGGATGCGCCAAACTATGTACTACTCCCAAACCTTTTTGGAAAGCAACAGCACCCATTAGTGATGCTAATAGCATTTTTGAACGCGATTCTATATCCGGATTTTTCGTAGCGGTTTCTAAAGACTGTGCAATCAATGTAATTCCTTCAAGAGCAATTCCATCGCACATTGGGTGAAAACCTTTTGCAACATACGCTTCCATATTATGGGTTAAGGCATCCATACCTGTAGCAGCAGTAATAAAACCCGGAAGTTCCATTGTCAACATAGGATCTGCAAAGACAATTTTTGCCATCAACTTTGGACTAAACAAAATTCGTTTCTTTTTGCTTTCATCTTCCGAGATTATAGCACTTCTACCCACCTCACTTCCAGTACCTGAAGTTGTTGGCACGGTTATAAAATGAGGTACATCTTCAGTAACATATTTATCACCACCTATTAGATCATCATAATCAAAAAGATCACGTTTATGATTAACTCGTAGAACGATGGCTCTAGCAACGTCTAAAGCAACGCCACCACCAATACCTACAATACAATCGCACTTGGCATCATGATAAGCATCACCACCTTTAAGAACATCCGATTTAAGTGGATTTTTGTGCATTTCAGTGAATACTTCTACACTCAATCCAGCTTTTTCTATGTCCTTCTTTATTTTTTTAAAAAAGGACAATTCTGCTACAGTACCATCAGTTACAAAAAGTGGCTTTTTTAGGTTATGGCTTTTTAAGTAATCAGCTAGCTCATTAATAACACCACTTCCAAAGCGAATTGGAGTTGGAAAATTATAAGTATATGTAGTATTCAATTTTTATCTATTTAAATTATTTCGAAATATCTTTTGGTTTCCCAATCAGTCACAGCAGCAGCAAATTGCTTCCATTCCCATTCTCGGGTATATGTAAAATGATCTACAAACGCTTCACCAAAAATCTCTTTCGCAATTGTTGAGTTTTTCATTTTTATCGCTGCTTCTAATAAGTTTGAAGGCAGCTTTCCATTTTTAAAGTCTAGGTATCCATTACCATTTGTTGGTTCAACAGTTAATTCAAGCTTATGCTTAATTCCGTATAACCCACTAGCCAAACAAGCAGCCATTGCCAAATAAGAATTCGTATCAGAACCTACTACTCTATGTTCAATTCTTGTTGATTTTGCAGAACCTACTAAAGGTCTTAGCGCTGTGGTTCTATTATCATGACCCCACGTAATTGTAGTTGGTGCCCAAGCTCCTTCCACTAAGCGTTTATAACTATTTATTGTTGGGGCAAACATGGGTAATATTTCTGGAAGACAAAGTAATTGTCCTGCAAGAAAACTCCGCATTATAGTACTCATTCCATCTTTTGCCTTTTCATCAAAAAACAAATTGGTTTTCATATCTACATCCCAAAGGCTTTGATGAACATGACCACTACAACCGGGTAAATCACTACTAGGTTTGGCCATAAAACTTGGCACTATACCATGCTTGTGACCGATTTCTTTGGCTGCGGTTTTAAACAAAACTGCACGATCAGCAGCTTCAAGAATTCCACTATATTGAATAGCCGCCTCTGTAACTCCAGGGCCAGTTTCAGTATGAAGACCTTCTAATGGAACATTAAATTCACCTAACAAATCGAAAAGGTCCTGAAAAAATTCGGAGTTTTCTGATAATTTCAACATAGAATACCCAAACATTCCAGAAGTAAGTGGTTGTAGGTTACTAAAATTCTTTTCGTTTACAGAAGTCGACGTTTCTTTATAATTAAACCATTCAAATTCTTGAGAAAACATGGCAGCAAAACCCATTTGTTCACTTTCAGCAATTATCTTTTTTAGCAAACTTCTTGGGCACACCGAAAAATTTTCTTCTCCATTCGAAAAATCAGCTAAAAACAGCGGTGTATTCTTTTCCCAAGGAATTGTTCTAAAAGTATTTAAATCGATATACGCATTTACATCTCCATAACCCGTATGCCATCCGGTAACTTTAGCATTTTCATATGAAACGTCATCCATATCCCATCCAAAGACTACCGAACAAAATCCGAATCCGTCTTTTAATGCTGCAATAAACTTGTCTTTATGCATGTATTTACCGCGTAAAACGCCATCAATATCTACAATAGCCAACTTTATTTTATGATGACCGCTTTCTTGAATTCTTAAGATAATTTCATTTTTGTCCATGGGCTACCTTTATTTCATTTTATGATTGAGAAAAATTAAGAAATACAGATATGAAACCCCAATAATACCAATGAAAATTAATGCGATATTAAAATTATAATAGGTCATTGATACAAAAGCAATTATAGCAATTATCAGTGCAGTACTAGGAAACAGGGGAAACAGAGGCACTTTAAATGGACGTTCTAATTCAGGTTCTTTTTTTCGAAGTGCAAAAAATGAAAGCATTGATACGATGTAGAGTCCTAAAGCACCAAAACAAGCAATGGTAATAATCTCACCTGTTTTACCTGTAAACAAAGCCACAATGCCAATAAGCATATTCACAATTAATGAGTTTGCTGGCGTTCTATACTTTTTATGAATTGCCCCTAGCACTTTAGGAGCATAACCAACTCTACCGAATTCAAAAGTTGATCGGCCACCAGCAAGAATAATTCCATGAAAAGAAGCTACCAAACCTAATAGGCCAATACCTACTAAAAGTTTATACAAAATATGATCACTAGACACCACGTAAGAAATAGCTAAAGGAAGTGGTGAATCTGAGGCAATTGCACTACCTGCAGGATACACTACAGCCTCCCAACCTGCCACGCCAACTGCTGAAGCAAAAGTGAGCAAACATAAAATAACCAAGGTTAAAATGGCAGAACCAAAACCTATTAAAATACTTCGCTGTGGATTAATAGCTTCTTCTGCTACATTTGCTACGCCTTCTATCGCTAAGAAAAACCAGATAGCGAAAGGAATGGCGGCAAAAATACCAGCGTAACCATTTGGCAATGGATTAGATTGAACATTTGCCCATTCAAATTCAGGCAATGTAACCCCAGAAAATATTAAAAGCTCGATAATAGCTAATACGGTAATTACCAATTCAAAAGTAGCTGCCAGTTTTACCCCTAGAATATTAATTAAGGTAAAAATTACATACGCACCAATAGCAAAAATCATTAAATCTACAGAAGGATAAAGTAGGTTTAAATACGCGCCAATTGCTGCAGCTATGGCCGGCGGCGCAAAAACGAATTCTATATTTTGAGTAATACCCGCTAAAAATCCTAAATGCTTACCGAGCCCCCTATTTGCATATTCAAATGCTCCACCAGCTTTAGGAATGGCACAAGCCATTTCGGTATAGCTAAAGGTAAACGTAACGTACATTAGTATGATGAAAATGGTAGCAATCGCAAGTCCGTATGTACCTCCTTCGGCAAGACCTAAATTCCATCCGAAGTACATTCCCGATATTACATATCCAACACCTAACCCCCATAACATTAAAGGACTTAGTACTTTTTTCAATTTGGGTTGGTCGGTTTGGCTCATTTCGGTTGGTTTATCAATATCGCAAAATTCATGACAGTTGAATAATACCTGAAATTAAAATTTTTTAGAATATAAAACCTAGTTTTTCAATTATTTAGTTAATTATGTACATTTAATTACGATATACAGGAATATACTTCTAAAAACATCATCTCGAAGATTGTTATTTAGGCTAAAAATACTACTCATGAAACTGGACGAAAAAGACCTAAAAATTTTAGATTTATTACAAGAGGATGCTAATATTACTAACAAGCAAATAGCGCTAGCAACTAATTTAACTTTAACACCTGTTTATGAACGTATTAAAAAGCTTACATCTTTAGCGTTACTTAAGAAAAAGGTTTATTTATTGAATCGTAAAAAATTAGGGCTGAATGTAATGGTATTGGTTTCAGTCAAAATTGAAAAACACTCCGAAGAAGGAGCACTATCATTTATGAATGAAATAAAAAAAATTCCTGAAGTAATCGAATGTTTGCATGTTACCGGGGCTTTTGACTTTCAATTAAAGGTTATTACAAAAGATATTGATACATATCACGAATTTAATTTTAAAAAATTAGCTACAATTAAAAATATTAGTCAAATGGAAAGCTATTTTGTGATGAAAGAGGTTATAAATTCAACTCGATTGCCTTTGTCTATTATTAAATAAATTATACGACTTCAACGATTGTAATCTCATTTCCATTAAATTGAATACGCTCATCTTTTACCTTTCCTAATAAAAGCTGCGCTATAGGGGTTAAAATAGAAATGCAATACACAGATGTAGCATCGTCTTTATACTCGCCTGCGGAAATCGCCAAAAAATAATGTGCCGTTGAAGTCTTTACCCAACTACCTAATTGCACTGTTGTAGTAGATTTAGCAATATTAACTTTGGCTAGCGTTTGTTTCATTTTTTCAGCTTCGGCCAACTGCTGTCCCAGTTTTTCGCGTTCTAACTGCAACATTGCTCTACCAGTCTCATGCTTGTCACCTGCGCTACTCTTTGTCTCAGAAGTTAACGCATCTTGAATTGATGAAATGTTATTTTGAATTCGACTTAACCTTTGTTCTACAAAAGTTTGACAGAAATTATAGTATTTTTCTTTTTTAATCATTAAGAATTTAGAGAAATCTTAAAAGTGATACAAATCTGCCAATTGGTATATTAAGAAGTTAATCACCGCTGCTTCACCTTTTCCTTGCTGAAACATTTCTTGAACCACGGCTTGATTTTCATCTTTAAAGAATTCTAAATCATCTGTTCCGTAAGTACTGAATATATTCCAAGATTTTAAACCTTCAAGCATCTCACGATGCGCATGAAAACGTTGATTTATTTTTTCTAGCTTTTCTTTAAATTCTTTACTCTTCTTTTTTTCTTTATTTAATGCTACAGCATTTCGTAGCATGTATTCTTTTTCTAAACGTTCATCTGCTTTTTCAGCCTGTGCGATAATTCTAACATATGCCGTTCTAACCAATTCATCATACTCAACTTCGAAAGTTGCTTTACTAGTGCTTTTTTCTATTGCATAATCATCTATAATAATAGCATCATCGTTACTTGCATAAAATTCTTGATCCTGTGAATCATTCGAATCTTCACTAACCAGAGCATCTTTCCAAGCTTGAGATTTTAAAACTTTTTGCCATGCTTCAGCATAAACCCCATCTGAGGAGGATTTCGTTACAGAACAACTACTCAACGTTACTATTAATAACAACAAAGCACACTGCCCTACAGTCTTTTTTACTTTATTCATTTTCATATAATGTTACATCAAAGTGCGGTTCTAAAACACTTCTCAGATTTCTATAATTCTATCAGTCTATTTCTTGATTAACTAATTAATCAACAATAAATACACCAATGCACTTATAGTATTGCTCAAATAAAGATTTGGAAAAGAGGCTCCGAAGAGCATTTACTGTGGGGCGTACAATATAAGAAGAATAGGGGCTCATAAAAGAAAAAAATGGTTTTTTCGATGAAAACAACCACTTTATTCAAGCAATTCAGCCATTTCTTTTCCAATTAAACTTCCAATGGCAATACCCATTCCACCCATTTTTATTCCACAAAAAACATTCTCCGAAATTGATTTCACAATAGGCTTTTTGTTCTTTCCAACCCCCATAATACCACTCCATCGTTGTTCTATTTCAAAGTTTGTTTGAGGCAGAATAATCTCTTTTAGTAAACACTCTAATTTTTGCTGAACAATTTCTGTTTCTCCAAAAGTTGTGGTACGTTCAGTTACGAAATCTAAATTTCTACCGCCACCCAAAAGAATTCTATTGTCAATATTTCTGAAATAATAATATCCTTCATCCAAATGAAAAGTTCCTTTAATAGCTAAATTTTCGATGGGTTTAGTAATTAATACCTGAGCTCTTGCAGGCTCTATATCTTCTTTCACTAATTCAGCGGCAAATCCATTGGTAGCAATGAAAAGTTTTTTTGATATTAAATCAAATTTGCTGGTTTGTATAGAAACATTGCCATTAACATCACAGAAATCAAGGACAGAAATGGTATTTAATACTAGTACACCTTGTTGTTGAACCTTATGCAATAAGGACATCATCATTTTGCCAGTATCTATTTGAGATTCAAACAAATTCGTTATATACTGGTAATAAATTCCTTTGAAATTGTAGTTATTCAATTGAATTTCAAAGGCATCCTTTTTAAAGATAGGATGAAAAAGTTGATTAATACATGTTAAGTATTCGCAACAATGAGCAAATAAATCTTGTTGATTATTTAGAAATATTTCGTGTCCACCATTATTTTCAAACCCTATATCGTCATCTCCTAAATTATCTCGTAATAATTGAATTCCTTCCACACGTTTTTTTACTAACTGAAACACCTCTGTTTCAGAAGTTTTATCTATATCAGAAAGAATTTCAGAGATACTACCAAAACACGCAAAACCAGCATTTTTAGTACTTGCTCCTTGCGGCAAAAAACCTTTTTCCAAAACCAATATTTTGGCCTTTGGAAATTTTTTCTTGAGGAATAAAGCACAATTTAAGCCTACGATACCGCTACCGATTATAGTAAAATCAATATTTGATAACCAAGATTTATATTCCCAGTAGCTTAAATTCATAGTACTAAAATACGATTATAAGACCGTATTCTATGTTCTATATAAATTGAGGAAAATATTACTATTATAAAACGAAAAACTCCGATTAAATATAATCGGAGTTTTTGTTTACTCTTCAAGAGCTGGATCCATTTCAAAGCTATCCATAAAGGCCGTTGTGTATTTACCTGCCAAATAATCTGGATGATCCATTAATTGACGATGAAATGGAATTGTAGTTTTAATGCCTTCAATTACAAACTCATCTAAAGCTCTTTTCATTTTATTAATTGCCTCTTCTCTAGTTTGCGCTGTAGTAATAAGCTTTGCAATCATAGAATCGTAGTGAGGTGGAATAATATAGCCACTATAGACATGAGTATCCATACGTACACCATGGCCGCCAGGAATATGTAACGTCGTAATTCTACCAGGGGATGGTCTAAAGTTATTATAGGGGTCTTCAGCATTAATTCTACACTCAATTGAGTGTAGTTTAGGAATATAATTCTTTCCTGAAATTGGCACACCTCCAGCAACTAAAATTTGTTCTCTAATTAAATCATAATCAATTACTTGTTCCGTAATAGGGTGTTCCACTTGAATACGCGTATTCATTTCCATAAAATAGAAATTACGGTGCTTATCAACTAAAAACTCTACTGTACCAGCGCCTTCATATTTTATATATTCCGCAGCTTTAACCGCAGCTTTACCCATCGCATCACGTAATTTATCTGTCATGAATGGAGAAGGAGTTTCTTCTGTTAATTTTTGGTGTCTACGCTGTACAGAGCAATCCCTTTCTGATAAGTGACAAGCCTTTCCATATTGATCACCTACTACTTGTATCTCAATATGACGTGGTTCTTCAATCAATTTTTCCATGTACATACCACCATTACCAAAGGCAGCAGTAGCTTCCTGAACCGCACTGTCAAAAAGATCTTCCATTTCTTCTTCTTTCCAAACTGCACGCATACCCTTACCACCTCCACCAGCGGTAGCCTTTATCATAACGGGGTATCCCATTTTTTTTGCAATCTTTAATGCATCCTTGACATCCTTTAAAAGTCCGTCAGAACCTGGTACACATGGCACACCAGCAGCTTTCATGGTTTCTTTAGCTGATGCCTTATCTCCCATTCGATCAATATGCTCACCGGATGCACCTATAAATTTAATCTCATGCTCAGCACATATTTTTGAAAATTTAGAATTTTCTGATAAAAATCCATATCCAGGGTGAATGGCATCTGCATTAGTAATTTCAGCTGCAGCTATTATATTAGGAATCTTAAGGTATGATTCACTACTAGGTGCTGGACCTATACAAACAGCTTCATCTGCAAAACGAACATGCAAACTTTCTTCATCAGCTTTAGAATATACTGCTACGGTCTTAATTCCCATTTCTTTACAGGTTCTAATAACACGTAATGCAATCTCTCCTCTATTTGCTATTAAAATTTTTTTAAACATCTTCAAAAGTTTTAAATTTTAAGTAATAAGCCTTCAACAAAGCATTAATACCACTAAGAATAGTTGATATTTAATATTAAACACTTAAAATTTATTTAAGATGGGTCAACCAAAAATAAAGGTTGATCAAATTCAACTGGTGAAGAATCTTCAACCAAAATCTTCACTATTTTACCTGAAATTTCAGATTCAATATCATTGAACAACTTCATAGCTTCAATTACGCAAAGCACATCACCTTGCCCAATAGAATCACCTACTTCAACAAAAGTTGGTTTGTCAGGCGCAGGTTTTCTATAAAATGTTCCTATAATTGGTGATTTTATAGTCACATATTTAGAATCTTCAGCAGGGGCTTCAGCAACTGGTGCAGCACTCGATGGTGCTTCAACTGGTACCGGGGCACCAACAACATGTTGTGCGGCAGCCATTGGAATTTGCTGAACGACAGTTGTTTCACTTTTAGACATTCCTTCACCGGTTCTAATGGTAATTTTAATGTCGTCTGTTTCTAGCTTCACTTCACTTGCACCAGATTTGGCGACAAATTTAATTAGGCTTTGAATTTCTTTAATATCCATGAATTTGAGTTTTTTTAAAATTTAGTTGTAGGCCCATTTTAAAAATATAGACCCCCATGTGAACCCGCCACCAAAAGCAGCAAAAACTAGATTGTCTCCCTTTTTAAATTTCTTTTCAAAATCAGCCAACAATAATGGTAATGTTGCTGAAGTAGTATTTCCGTAGCGCTGTATATTCATTAATACTTTGCTTTCATCCAATCCCATTCGATTAGCCGTGGCATCAATAATACGCTTATTAGCCTGATGGGGTACCAACCAAGATACATCTTCATGACTCAAATTATTACGTACCATTATTTTTTCTGCAACATCAGCCATATTAGATACTGCAAATTTGAAAACTGTTTTTCCTTCCTGAAAGATAAAATGTTTTCTAGCCTTAACCGATTCTATAGTAGCTGGCATAATTGAACCACCGCCTTCCATACCAAGATAAGCCCTACCACTTCCATCCGCTCTTAAATACTCGTCTTGAAGTCCTAGACCCTCCGTATTAGGCTCAAAAAGTACCGCACCGGCTCCATCGCCAAATATGATACAGGTTGTTCGGTCTGTATAATCAATAATTGAAGACATTTTATCAGCTCCAATTAACAGTACTTTTTTGTATTTACCAGAAGCTATATATCCAGAAGCAGTTGACATTCCAAATAAAAAGCTAGAGCATGCCGCCAAAAGATCAAAAGCAAAAGCATTTGATGCGCCAATTTCAGATGCTACAAAAGCTGCTGTCGATGCCACCATACTATCAGGTGTAGCCGTGGCAACAACTACTAGGTCAATTTCATTTGGATCTAAATTCTTTTTATTCAATAAATCTTGCGCAGCTTTAATGGCTAAATATGAAGTACCTTCTCCTTCTTCAGGTTTTAGAATTCTTCTTTCCTTTATTCCCGTTCTACTAGTTATCCATTCATCATTAGTCTCAACAACGTCTTCCAACATTTTATTGGTCATAATAAATTTGGGAACATAAGATCCTACAGCGGTAATCGCTGCTGTGAGTTTGTTCATACTAAAAATACTTTTGTATCAAAAACGACTAGAAATTGGTGAAAAATACTCAATTTTTGGCATTTTTTAAGTAAAATCAAGAGTTTTTAAAAAATAAATGGAGAATACAATTGATTAAAATATAAAAAACAGGAACCCTACTCATTTATGGATGAATAGGGTTCCTGTTTTCTTATTTTATTTCGAAAAATAAAACATTTTAAGCTTAAGCCTCCGCTACTTCTGTTTTGTCAATTAAGACCTGGCCTTTATAGTATAGTTTACCTTCGTGCCAATGTGCTCTATGAAACAAATGCATCTCACCAGTTGTAGAATCTTTAGCAAGAGTTGGTGCTACAGCCTTATAATGTGTTCTTCTTTTATCCCTACGGGTTTTCGATATTTTTCTCTTAGGATGTGCCATTGTCGACTATTTGTCAGTTAATAAATTCTTTAATTTGTCCCATCTGGGATCATTTACCTCTTTATTGTCACTTGATTCTTTTGGTTGTAATTCTTCGAGTTTGTCTAGTACTTCAGACTTTAAAGTACCGTCAGCAACACCAGGATGTACCCTTTTTTGAGGCACAGCAAGAACTAACATTTCATAAACGTATTGAGCAATATTTACTTGATGCGAACCATGAGGTATAATTAATATCTCATCATCGTCATCGTTAAAAGCTTCACCAAATTTAACCACAAGATCCATTTGAGAATCTATTGGTTGGTCATATGGTTCACTAGTAATATCACAGTTAACATTTACTGAGCCTTGCCCATTAAATTCAAGCTCTAACATCGTAGCTGTTTTATTTAATTGCAATTGCAACTTAATATCAGCTGCATTAAACTCATCGTATCCAAAAGATTCAAAGAACTTGTTATCAATTTCAAATTCAAAATCGTGCTTCCCTTGTTTCAATCCCGAGAAAGGAACGTTAAACTCCTTTTGCTTCATCATGACCACACAAAATTTAAAATTCACCCTATTAAAAGACAACACGCTTCCATTCAGGCGGGTGCAAAGATACTATATTTTTACAAATTGCCAACCAATAGCCTCTAAATAAATAGAAAATACACCCTTAACGTCTTACCTTTTGTTTTTGTAATTGATTATTGGTCAGTTCTTGATACTCTTTTCTATTTTTATATATACTTATAGCGGTAAATACAGCTTCTTTAAAAGAACTAAAATCTGCCTGGCCTTTTCCAGCAATTTCATAGGCTGTACCATGATCTGGTGAAGTTCTAACTTTAGACAAACCTGCTGTAAAGTTCACTCCTTGACCAAAGGATAATGTTTTAAAAGGAATTAAACCTTGATCGTGATACGCAGCAAGAATAGCATCATATTTAGTGTAATTATCCGTGCCAAAAAAACTATCTGCAGCAAACGGACCGTAAACTAAATGACCAGCATCCGACATTTCTTTAATTACAGGCTTTAATACTTCATCGTCTTCCTTTCCTATTACCCCATTATCTCCATTATGTGGATTAATGCCTAACAGGGCTATTTTTGGTCTTCGAACACCAAAATCCATTTGTAAAGACTTTTCAATAGTTCTAACCTTGGTTCGTATTAAAATGGGGTTAATTGCTGCCGGAGCATCTTTAACTGCAACATGATCGGTTAAAAGACCAACTTTTAATCCATCCGTTACCATGAACATAAGACTATCCCCTTCCAATTCTTGTGCTAAATAATCGGTATGGCCTGGAAAATTAAAATCTTCAGTTTGTATGTTATTTTTATTAATTGGCGCCGTAATAAGGGCATCAATTTCATTATTCTTGAGTGCATCGACAGCAGCTTTTAATGATAATATGGCATACTTACCACCATTTTCAGTGGATTGTCCAAATTCAATTTTGGGCACATCTTTCCAAACATTTACCACATTTATCTTACCATCTATCGCCTTTGAAGCGTCCTGAACACCATTAAAATTTATTTTAATCCCAAGTTTATTCTTTTGAAAAGAAACAGTCTTATTTGATGCAAATAGTACGGGTGTACAAAAATCAAGCATTCGCGAATCTTCAAACGTTTTTAAAATAACTTCACATCCGATTCCATTGAGGTCACCTACGCTAATACCTAACTTTATGTTTTTGCCTTCGTGCATTATAATACCTAAATTTACCTCGCAAAACTACTTAATTTAAACGACACGTGTTTACTGGAATTATTGAAACTTTAGGAGAAGTACAAGAACTACAAAATGATAATGGCAATCTACATATTACCATTAAATCATCACTTGCTCAAGATTTAAAAATAGATCAAAGTGTTTCACATAATGGCATTTGTTTAACGGTAGTATCATTAGACGAAAGCAGTTATACTGTTACTGCTATTCAAGAAACATTAGAAAAAACGAATTTAAATCAGTTAAAAATAGGGCAGAAAGTAAATCTAGAAAGAGCTATGATTTTAGGTTCTCGTTTAGATGGTCATATTGTTCAGGGACATGTGGATCAAACGGGTACAATTACTAAGATTGAAGAGAAAGATGGCAGCTGGCAGTTTAGTATAAACTATGATTCTATTCTTAACAATATTACCATAGAAAAAGGTTCTATTACTATTGATGGCGTTAGTCTTACCGTGGTCGACTCAGGGATTAATACTTTTAGTGTTGCCATTATTCCATACACTTTTGAGCATACCTGTTTTAACAATTATGAAGTGGGTACAATTATTAATTTGGAATTTGATGTTATTGGTAAATATGTAGCTAAAATGATGCAAAAATAGAGGTGAAATAGATTTCGATATACTTTTCTATTTAATTATTTATTTTCCACGTATTGTAAAAACGAACTATTTCTAAAGGACTATTGAGTTGTTTATTTAAAATGCGCTGACTTAATTCTGGATAATCAGAGAAATACCTTGCCAACTTTTTTCTCTTTAACCCAAAAACACCCTGATTAACACGGATTAAAACATCCTCATTTTCCTTTTTAAAATAGGCATTACCATCTATATGCCCTGAATCAGCATCTTCAAACTCTAGCATGTAATAACTTAAGTTTCCTTTATGTATTACTTTAAAAAACTCATAATCACCACTATCTGACAGTTGTAATTGTTGATTAAAAAACTGCCCTGTTCTGGTTATTTTCATTATTTCGAAGGTGACATCTCCATTCTTATAAGCAAATAAATCTTTGGCAGCATACTTAGTTTTGCCCTTTTTACCTTTAAATTTTATCTTTTTGTAAAGCTTAGCAAACGCACCTAATTTTCGATCTCTAACAACACCATATAACGTATCATTAGTTTTTGTAACCACATAACCCTCTTGAAATCCATTTTGAGAAATATTTTCCTGAGGCCATCCAACTAAAATAAATATTAGAATGATAAATCTATAAGACCTAAAGGCTTTTTTCATAGTTATACTTTGAAGAATATCTTTCTTCGAAACAAAATATATGCCAAAAGTGTGTAAAATGCGACTACAGTTAGACCATACAACAATGAAGAGAGTTGCAAAGACAAGAAATCATGCACATACACCTGATTAAATATCCACCCATGTAAAGAGGTGTCTCCTACCTTTATTTGCCCCATAATTTTACTGATAAAGCTTGAAAGAAAATAAAGGGTAATAGCATTAGCACCAGCATATCTAAAAATACTTCCAAATTGAATTCCCTTAACATCACTCAAATAATAAATTAGCGCCAAAATCAAATTTGCCCATCCAGCAGTAACTAATACAAAACTGCTTGTCCATAGCGCCTTATTTATAGGAAAAACAATATCCCAAAGGTGCCCTATTATTAATAAAGACCCCCCAATTCCCATTAATAATGTAGCTTTCTTTTCTTGCTTAGATGTTAATAGAAGCCCCGTAAATATTCCCAATAAAGAACTACAGATAGAAGGTATGGTACTTAAAAAACCTTCTGGGTCATAATCTACTTTGTAATTATGCGATCCAAAAATTTGAACATCCAACCAATTTGCCAAATTATTAGGAGCTCTCTCAAGAGTAGATTCCACACCGTTTACAGGAATAAAAACCATCATTAACCAATATCCTATTAATAGTGTTACACAAATTCCAAGTAATGTTTTCCAATTAAAATTGATAAACAATATAGAAGCGAAAAAGAAAACCACCCCAATTCGTTGCAAAACACCTGGGAACCTAATGTTTTCAAAATCTTTTATAAAGGGAAAACTTATCAAAAATGCCCCTAGAAAAAGACCTAGGCCAATTAATTTTAAAGTACGTATTGTAATTTTCTTATAGGTACCAGCATTTATTACTCTGTTCTTATATGCAAAAGCTATAGAAGTTCCAACAATAAATAAAAAGAATGGAAAAACTAAATCTGTTGGAGTTATTCCATGCCATTTCGCATGTCTAAAAGGTGGGTAAACAGCAGCCCAAGTTCCAGGCGTATTAACTAAAATCATTAATACTATTGTCATCCCTCTAAAGATGTCAATCGATTGTATTCTATTGCTCAAACTGGCCATAATTAGAGAATATGCTCTTTCATTTTATTCCAAGTAATAATCAATAAAACTCCAGAGACAATAGCGGCAACTGAGAGTATTATGGCGTCAGTAGTTCGGCCATAAATCCAATAACCAGTTGCAAACATCATAGAATAAACCAATACAACACCTAATAACATAGCCGTTATACCTGATGGCACACTCCATTTTTCACCTTTATCAATTACCACATTATCCACTTTCGCCTCATCAACTACTTTTTGCCAACCAGGCCCGCCCGGTTGTATTTTTTTATAAAATGAACGAAGCACTTCATCCGATTCAGGTTTAGTTGCATATGTGGCAATTAACCAAACGGTAGTTGTAACTATCATAACAAAAGGAATCTCACCCCAATCTGGAAATATGCCAGTATCTGTTGCAAATAAAAATGCACCAAAAGATGTTGCTTTTAATAATATGGACAAAATACCTGAGGCGAACATCGCAGAAATTTCGGTCCATGCATTAATTCGCCACCAAAACCAACGTAGAATAAATATTAATCCCGTACCGGCTCCAAATAGCAACAACAATTCGAAAATTTGTTGAGCATTTTGCATGGCCAAAGCTAAAAATGCACTTAAAACCATTAAAACAACTGTAGAAATCCTACCTACCGCCACTAATTGTTTTTCTGTTGCATCAGGGTTTACTTGTTGTTTATAGAAATCAAAAACAATATAAGATGATCCCCAGTTCAATTGTGTAGAAATCGTACTCATATATGCAGCTACAAGCGAAGCTAAGACTAAACCTAGTAGTCCACTAGGTAATTTAGTTAACATTGCGGAATAGGCTAAATCATGTCCTAATTTATCTGCGGGTACATTTGGAAACGCTTCTGATATACTTGCTATATCTGGATAAACTACTAACGATGCCAAAGCAACTAATATCCACGGCCATGGGCGCAATGCATAATGCATAATATTAAAAAAGAATGTCGCACCAATAGCATGGTTCTCGTCTTTCGCCGCCAACATTCGTTGAGCTATGTAACCTCCTCCTCCTGGCTCACCACCTGGATACCAAGAACTCCACCATTGAACAGCCAATGGAATGATAAGCAATGTAATCACCATTTTTGTGTCACTAAAATCAGGCAAAATATCCATTTTAGAGGCAACTAAGTCATTTGCCATCATTGCATTTATTCCCCCAACTTCAGGAATATTTACTAAATAATATGCGGCGCCAATAGCTCCAGACATTGCAACAAAAAATAATAAAAAATCGGTATACACTACACCCTTAAAACCTCCTAAGGCACTAAAGACAACAGTAATCAGACCCGCACCTATAACTGTTTGCCAATCTTCAAGACCAAGCATTATACCTCCTATTTTAATAGCGGCTAATGTCACAGCTGACATGGTAATCACATTAAAAACAACGCCTAAATAAATTGCTCTAAATTTTCTTAAAAAACTAGCTGGCTTACCACCATAACGCAATTCATAAAACTCCAAATCCGTTTTCACATTAGATTTACGCCATAATTTAGCATATACAAATACGGTAAGCATTCCTGTTAATAAAAAACACCACCAACCCCAGTTTCCAGAAACACCCTTATCTCTAACAAAGTCTGTTACTAAATTAGGCGTATCGGTTGAAAATGTAGTCGCCACCATTGATAAACCCAACAACCACCATGGCATTGTTCTACCAGATAGAAAAAATTCATTTGAATCTTTACCAGATTTTTTAGAGACATAAATTCCGATTCCTAAGACAAGAGAAAAGAATATTATAATAAAACTGTAATCGAGTGTACTTAATTCCATAAAGTCGGGTTTTGGTATTCGCTAAAGATATTACTTTTTACCATATTTTTGAAGCTTGTTAACCAAACCACAACTATTGTATTCATTAATAACGAGTGAAGTTTCTACAACAGCTTGGATATTAGCCTTTACTGCCGCTATGGTAGTAGGAATATCTAAATCAGGAATCAAAGGAATTGCAATTATTACAGTCACTTTAATGGCTTTAGCCTTTGGTGCAAAGGAGTCAACAGGGATAATAGTGCCACTTTTAATAGTAGGTGATATTTTCGCCGTAATTTATTATAATAGACATACACAATGGAAATACATCATACGTTTTCTTCCTTGGATGATGCTTGGTGTTCTAATTGGTGTATTCATTGGTAAAGATTTAGACGAAACCACTTTTAAAATTGGCATGGCCATTATTATTTTGGGTAGTGTAATTATGATGTACTGGTGGGATTCAAAAAAATCTAAGAAAGTCCCTACACATTGGGCTTTCGCAGGTTTTATGGGAATTATGGCTGGCATAACAACTATGATAGGTAATCTTGCTGGTGCCTTTGCTAATATATTTTTCCTAGCAATGCGTTTACCTAAAAATGAATTTATAGGAACTGCAGCATGGCTGTTCTTTATTATAAATGTTTTTAAGCTTCCCTTTCATATATGGGCATGGGGCACCATAACCAAAGAAAGTTTTATTCTCGATTTAAAACTTATCCCGGCCATATTTGTAGGACTATTTGTAGGCATACAATTGGTTAAAATTATCAAAGAAAGTTTCTACAGAAAAATGATTCTTATTCTTACTGCAATAGGGGCTTTGCTAATATTCTTTAGATAATACACATCCAAAAAATATGATTAGTTTTAAGCTAATGCAACAAGAACATTAGCAATCATGAAAAACAATATCATTTACTCCATATCATTTTTTGCAATCATAATAGCATTAAATTCCTGTAATCAGAAAGAACATAGTAAAACGATAACAACAGATCCTATTCTATCTGAAGTAGAAATTGAATTAGAAAATCTAACTAATGTTTGGTATCCAAAATCTATTGATACAGTGAATGGTGGTTTTTGGTCCGATTTTAATTATAAATGGGATAAAGAAGGAGCTCAAAATAAAATGATAGTTAGTCAAGCACGCCATATTTGGACTACATCGGTTTTGGCTGAACATTATAAGGATAAAAAATATGAAAAGATTGCGAAACATGGATATCATTTCTTACGAGACAAAATGTGGGATTCTATTAATGGCGGTTTTCATACTTTAGTAGGTTTTGTAGGTGATGGACTAAAAGTGATTTCAAAAAATAAAAGCACTTACGGCAACGCTTTCGCCATATATGGTCTCGCCACTTACTACAAGGTTTCAGACGACACAGCTGCATTAGATTTAGCGAAAAAAACATTTTCGTGGATAGAAGAACATGCACATGATTCTATTTACAAAGGATATTTTGATGTTTTACAACAAGATGGTTCATGGATGCTGGACATTACTGAAGATAAAGGTTATGATAATTTTAAACGAAAAGACTGGAAAGATCAAAATTCATCAATTCATCTTTTGGAATGCCTATCAGCTCTTTATGAAGTGTGGCCCAATGATTTAGTACGAGAGCGATTAGAAGAACTGTTAATATTAATTCGTGATACTATAACAACCGAAAAAGGTTATTTAACCTTACACCTTCATCGCGATTGGTCTCCGGTCACCTTTAAAGATTCTTCCGCTATATATCAAAAACAAAATTTTGGCCTAGACCATGTCTCCTTTGGTCATGATGTTGAAACAGCGTTTCTAATGCTTGAAGCCTCTCATATTCTAGGTAGAAAAAAGGACACCCTAACCGAGTTGAAAGCGAAACAAATGGTGGATCATGGTATCGCGAAAGGTTGGGATAATAAAGAAGGAGGCTTTTATGACGGAGGCTTTTATTACACTCAAGACACCTGCACAGTGGTGAAAGAAGCTAAAGTTTGGTGGACTGAAGCTGAAGGACTTAATTCACTTTTACTGATGTCGAAGTTATACCCAAATAATCCAGAGTATTATAACTTGTTTCAAAAACAATGGCAGTATATCAAAAAAAATATGATTGACCACAAATACCACGGATGGTATGCCGAAGGAATGGATACTGATTCGCAAGCAGATAAAAAAGTAAAAGCGCAAATTTGGAAAGTTAATTACCACAATATTAGGTCCTTAATTAATGTTACCCAGATGCTAAAAGGAGAATTCATTCTTACTAAAGAACTACATTAGAAGAAGTTTTTATAAATGCTTAACATTTATGATTCTCTAAAACAAGAGCAATTCCCTTATATTTATGGAACCTTAGAACATCTGTAAAATTTTATACCCCGTATATAATCACAGGTTGTTTACAATACTAAACCCAAGTTTGAAGCGTTCGCTATTTATGAGATTTCTGTTAGGAATAGTTGTGGTTTTTTGTCTGGTAACTTCTTGCCAGTCAGTTAATTTATTTAAGAAAGAAGCTAAAAAAGAAACCAACAAAACAAAAGTAGTATCAAATGCCAAGGCATATGACCTACTTATATCAAATGATGCCGTTTCTACAAAGGGGCTTTTTGATGTTCATATAGTAAAACAGAAATACTATTTTGAAATTCCAGAAGATTTATTAAATCGTGAAATTTTAGTAGTTACTCGTTTTATTAAAACTCCATCTGGCGCGGCTAGTTATGGAGGGGAAAAAATAGGTGAAAATACTATTGTATTTGAAAAGGGACCTAATAACAATATCTTTTTGCGTATAGCTACTTTAGTTAGTTCTGCCAATGAAGACGATGCTATTTCGAAAGCAGTAAACAATTCTAACATTACTCCAATATTAGAATCATTTGATATTAAAGCGGATAATGAAAAGAAAAAATCTTTTGTAATTGATGTTACAAAATTCATCAACAGTGAAAATCCATTACTAGCTTTAAGCAGTTCCCAAAAAGATGTTTATAAATTATCTTCTTTAGAAAGTGATAAGTCTTATATAAAAGAGATTAGCACATTTCCAATGAATACAGAAATACGTGCTGTTAAAACGTATAAAGCAAAGTCTGTAATTAAAAAAAGGAAAAAAGAATTACCTGCTGCCATATTAGCCGGCGTTGTTACACTTGAAATAAACAACTCATTTATTCTACTACCAAAAGAACCTATGCGTAAACGTTATTATGATACTAGGGTTGGCTATTTTGCCAGTTCTTATTTAGAGTATGGTGATGACCAGCAGAAGGTTGATCGAAATACCTATATTCATCGATGGCGATTAGAACCTAAAGAGGAAGACATTGAAAAATGGAAAAATGGTGAATTAGTAGAACCAAAAAAACAAATCGTCTATTATATTGATCCAGCTACTCCAAAAAAATGGAGGCCTTACCTAATAAAAGGAATAAATGACTGGCAAGTAGCTTTTGAACAAGCTGGTTTTAAAAATGCAATTGTAGGTAAAGAATGGCCAGAGAACGACCCTAACATGAGTTTAGAAGATGCTCGATTTTCGGTTTTACGTTACTTCGCATCGCCTTCAAAAAATGCCTACGGCCCAAATATTGTTGACCCGAGAAGCGGTGAAATTTTAGAAAGTCATATAGGTTGGTATCACAATTTAATGAGTCTTTTACACAGTTGGTATATGATACAAGCCGGCGCAGTAGATGAGCGAGCTCAACACATGGAGTTTGACACAGAATTAATGGGTGATCTTATTCGTTTTGTTTGCGCACATGAAGTAGGGCACACATTGGGCTTAAGACATAACATGGGTGCCAGTTTTGCCACTCCTGTTGAAAATTTACGTGATGCTGAATGGTTAGAAAAAAATGGCCATACTAGTTCAATTATGGATTATGCTCGTTTTAATTATGTAGCTCAGCCCGAAGATAATATTCCTGTAAAAAATTTAATGCCAAGAATAGGCGATTATGACAAATGGGCCATACAGTGGGGATATTCTAAGCTTCCTGATGATCTAGACCTTTCAGACGAGAAAGAACTGATGAGCCAAATGGTCACCGACAGTATTGCTGCAAATAAAAGACTATGGTTTGGAGGTGAAGGCAGAGATTTTGATCCACGTTCACAAACCGAAGATTTGGGTGATGATGCAATGATTGCTAGTAATTACGGTATTTTAAATCTACAGCGAATTGCACCATGTGTTCGCGAATGGGTAAAAGATCGCAATAGTGATGATTATTCTAACCTAGATGAAATTTACAAAGCATTAGTGAACCAATACAGCGATTATATTTTTCATGTTACTAAAAACATTGGTGGTATTTATGTAACACCAAAGACGATGAGTGAAGAAGGTGAAATTTATCAATTGGTACCAAAACAAACTCAACAACAGGCCTTAGCATTTTTAAACAACCATATTTTTAAAGAACCTAAATGGTTGTTAAGAAATGATATTTTAAATGCTATACAGTCACCACAATCAAAAGAGTCGGTTACGCAAACTATGGAAAGTGTAATGATGAATTTGTTAGGCGGAAGTCGCTTAAGTAGAATGACATTTATTGCCGAACGATATGAGAATGAAAATCCATATCGCCCAGAAGAATATATTGATGATTTAACACAACTCGTTTGGGGCGAAATGAATGTTTTTTACCAAACCAATGCCTATAAAAGGAAGTTACAAAAAGCTTATGTTGCGAATATGATTAACCTATACAAACCCGAAGAGGCAGATGGTATGGTTGAAGGTATTCTAGCTAAATTATCTGAGGGGTATACCTCTAATACAGATGTTCGTTCATTAGCTTTAAATAATCTATTATCACTTCAAAATAATATTAAAAGAACGCTTCCTGTAATGACAGACCGTTTAACCATTGCACATTTACAATATTTAAAACGAGAAATTGAAGATGTTGTAGGTGATACTGACGATGCTAGACCTTTATTTATTCCTGTTATTAGAGACAATACGATTCAAAGTGACGCCGACGAAAACAACAAATAATTAGTTTATATAATTTATTTTGTTCTACTGTTTTTTCACATTAGGATATATATCAATTAAATGAGTTCGGATATAAAAAGATGTTTCTTCACTATCCTTTTCCGATAATTGAACGGTCATAGAGTTTGATGCGTTTAAAGGCATATGACAAGCAATACAATTATTATTCATTTTGCCAATTTCCGCGTCTGAAGCATTACAATCAAGCTTTTCATTAATATGACAAGCAATGCATTTTAAATTAAAAATTTCAGATTTTCCTCGTTCATTACTATGTGAATTATGACAAGTATTACAGTCCAAATGTTCACTTTTTTTAAAACATTCACTTTCTATCAATAAGCCATATTGATTACCATGTACATCCAAAATTTCATCTTTAGATAATGGGCGCGCATTTCGGGAATAATCGGATAATTTTTCACCAGTAACAAACGAGAACGAATCACCTTTAAGTATTAATTCTCGCTTACCTGAATGACATTGAGCACAAACATCTAATCGCTGTTGTCTTGAAAGTGATTGAATATCAATCATAAATTGAGCTTCTTTAACATCGGGATTTTCATTATGAAATGCTACATGTTTTGCAGCCGTATTATGACACCGTTCGCAATCAATTCCATAAATTATTTGATCTCTATTAAATAGATTCCCAGAAGTATTTTCATCAAGACCTTTGGCAAATGTAGTATGGCATTTTAAGCAAGCATCACGCAGAGGTCTAGGGTCATCGTAATAATTTGGATATCCTGGGCTAAGCACCCAACTATTTGAAGGCGTGTAATATGATGTCTGTAACTGAAAAAGTGCACTTTCTTTCCATGTTCCATATGATTGTCCTCGTACTCCAGAACCTATTACAACATCAAGTTTTTCGGGTGCAATCTCTGTAGATCTATTTTTTATCCTAGTGTTTTGATAAAACAAGTTATTCTTCGCTTCCATTGTAAACAACACTTGATCCAAATCTAAAACATTTGAATGTTCTAGAAAGCTACCCTTTATATTATTAGAGTTTGCAATTCCAGAAGTGTTAAAATGAGCAGTCTCAACATGCGTTGTATAAATATCTAAATGACATTGAACACAAGTGTCAGAACCTACAAAATGTTCACCGTTTGTATGCGTTGCAAGAATTATTGGAGAATAAAATTCCGACTTTTTATTCTTACAATAATAAATTACTGATGCTACCGTAATAGCAACAATTATAAAACCGAGTTTCTTGAAAAAATTTTTAAGCAACATTAATTAGTGCATCTGTCCATGTAGATTTAACAAGTTAATGCAAATTTTGAAATTTAAAAGAGTGACAAATTTTATTCGACCTAAAGACTAACAATCTAATAATCTTCTTTGTAAGTTTCCATAGTAAAAAGTTCTGGTTCACCACCTCTATTTCCGCAACCAGAAGCAATATACAAAGCACCATTATATTCTAATAAACCTGTCCCATGTCTACCTTCATTTAAAAAAGCTGAGTTTTCCCATTTCGATGTTTTTAAGTCTAAAGCTTCAACTTCGGAATGTGCTTTTTCTTGAGCACTAGATTCACCTCCAGCAATTAAAACTTTATCATTGTAAACTATTGCAGCTGTTCCTGCTCTTTCCGTTGGAATATTATTGGTTAATGTGGTCCAAGTATCCGATTTTATATCATAAACATCTACTTCTCCAATTGTCCCCGCAAAACCATCTTCTGGAAATTTGCCTGTATTTCTTCCTGCAGCTAAATATATCTTATCATCAACTTGTACTGCCTGAAAATGATCCCGAGCTCTAGGAGCATCAGATAGCATTTTCCATTCTCCTGATTTTGGATTGTAACTGTCCATCCAATTCTTATGGTCTCCTATATGACCATTCTTTATTCCACAGGATATATAAATCTTTCCATTATATAATACATTCCCCGTAGAGCCTCTTCTTCTATTCTCGGGAATAGTATCACCCTTAGTCCATGAATCGGATTCTGGGTCATAGCTATAAATAAATTCTGTTGGCTTTTCATTCGGATAACCACCAGTTAAAGCTGAAATAATATAAATTCTATCCTCAAAGACTACAGGTTGAAAATGATGCAGTTCCAAAGGCGGTTTTGAACCTTGAGACCAGAGCATAGTATCTGGATTAAAAATACTTACCGGTCGAATACCTCTTCCTCCAAGTAAATAAAACTTATCCTTCACTCTTACAAAAGCAGCTTCGTGGCGTTCAACGGGCTTAGATTCCATTTTTAGTGTAACCAGGTTCCATTCATTGTTTGGAGTTTCTACTTCACTTACCGCTTTATTTAACTTTTTGGTTTCGTTGCAAGCTATCATAGCAAAAAAGCATACAAATAAAATACAGTTTTTCATTGTTAAACAATTATAATGTTATGATTCTTAAACATTCGAAGTTAACAATAAAAATCGCTTAGTCTTTTATCTTAAAATGACTCTGAAAATAGTAACTTTATCAATCATTACAACCAACTAAGAATACATAATGAAAACAACCAAAATCATCAAAAAATTACCACATTACACATCAATTCTTTTCATTGCTGCCATTTTAATTCAATGTAAAAGCGAAACTAAAGAAGTGGCAAAAAAACCTATTAATGACACTTTTTTAAAAACTCCTGAAGGCTTTTCAGTTGAAGAAATTGGAAAGGAATTAGGAAATGTTCGCCATTTAACTGTTGCTAAAAATGGAGACATTTACGCCAATAGATCAGTGCTAAAAGACGGAAATAGCATTCTCCTTTTAAAGGACAATAATCAAGATGGTATTATCGATGAGCAAAAAACATTTTCTGAACTACCAGGAACCGGAATACTAGCTAAAGATGAATATTTATATACTTCATCTAATTCTGGAGTATACCGCTATAAATTTAACGCAAACAATGAAATTATTGATACCGATAATCCTGAAAAGATAATTGATGGATTAATAGATATGGGTCGTGATAATGCAAAACCTTTTGCAATTGACAATAACGACAACCTTTATATAACAATAGGTTCTTGGAACGATGCCTGTAGAGATCAGGAAGGCGAAAAAGGCATGATACCTTGTACGGTTTTAGATTCTGCCGGTGGTATTTGGAAATTTAGTGCAAGCAAACCAAACCAAACCTACGCTGATGGCTCTAGATATGCTACAGGTCTTAAAAATGCAGTTGGTATAGCCTGGAATTTTAAAACCAATACTTTATTCGCTACAGATCATGGTAGAGGTGGCTTAAGCAATTATTATCCCGATATATTTTCAGCAAAACAAAATGATGAATTACCAAGTGAAACACTTTACGAGCTCAAAGAAAATGATGATGCAGGCTGGCCTTCTACCTATTATGACCATCAAAAAAATAAAAGAGTACTAGCTCCAGAATATGGTGGTGATGGTGAAAAAACAAGTGAAGAAAAGTTTATAGAACCACTCGTTGGTTTTCCGGCACATTTAGGACCTAACGATGTACTATTTTACACAGGAGATATGTTTCCAGAAAAATATAAAAACGGGGTGTTTATTGCATTTCACAATCAATCTAAAGAAATAGAAAAAGGTTTTTTTGTAGCATTTGTACCATTTAAGAATGGAAAACCTTCTGGCGAATGGGAAATTTTCTTAGACAATTTTGCTGGTATCGATCCAACAAAACCAGACGACACGTTAAAACATAGGCCTTGTGGTTTAGCCCAAGGGCCAGATGGTGCTCTTTATGTTGCAGATGATTTTGGCGGTAGTATTTTTAAAATTACATATTAAAAATATCATTTTCAATTTCACATGATTTCTACTATTTTTTGAATTGAAAAATAGTAGAAATCATTTTTTTTAATGATGCAATTTTTTAGATCGTAACAATTGCAATAACAATTCGGGTTCATCAGTTTGAATCATATTTGCTCCGTATTTTAAAACTTCATCAAGTACTTTTTCTCCCTTTCCATAACGAATTTGTGCATCTAATTCGCCCAAAGTATTTATCCAAATTCTTGAGTTGTTCTTTTTCAACAACACACCAACTTCTTTAGAATTAAACTTAGAATCAATATGTACTACTGGTGGTGCAAATCTCGTAATAGCAGAATCCACCATTTTATATGAATATGCTCTTGGCATTAATTGTGCCGATTTATCAAGCTCCAATATTCGATCTAACTGTTCATAATCATTATCAAAATAAAAAGCTTCTTTAGTTGTTCCCGTTTTTCTTAAAGCGGCTAAAATTCCTTCAACATTGTCTGTTTTCATATCAATGTCAATCATAATTTTTCCCTTTGTAACTTTTAAAAACTCTTCAAATGTTGGCACGGTCTCTTCGCTGATTCTTCCGTAAGGTGCTTTAAGTTTAAACTTTCTAATTTCTGCAAAAGTCAACTCTTCAACCTTACCTTTTCCAGTAGTTGTTCTATCAATACTAGAATCGTGCATTAAAATTAAATATCCATCTTTTGTTGTTTTTACATCCGCTTCAATAATATCAACTCCTAATTTAATCGCTTGCTTTGTTGAGGCTATTGAATTCTCAAAATTGCCCATATAAGCACCTCTATGCGCAGCTACAAGAACTGTTTTAGCATTTGAATTATGAAATACCCTTAAAGTTTCATTAAGATTTGTAGCATTTTTGGTACTCGCACAGGATATAAAAAAGACTGCTATAAAAAGAACTAAATAGTTTAGTTTTCTCATTCTATTATTTTGTTAGCGATGGAGGGAAAAATTAAATAATATTATGGTTTTGGAGCGCTAATAGCTTCTGCATAGCGTCCAGCCCAATAGGGCAATAAATATATATACGGGGCGTATTCCTGTTTAGCACTACCCCCGTTATTTCTATAAGCACCATTATGTTTATGCAAAACTCGTTCATCTCCAGGCAATACTTCTGAATAGGTCTGACTTCTGAAGTTGGGCTCAATTTCAACTAAATCTTTACGGTGACTATTATCAATTTTCCAATCAATTAAATCCATTGGAAATTCTCTTAAATTCCAAGCTGAATCTTCACTATCAATAGTTTTTGCACCACTTAAGGCAAACAGATAATTCCATAATGGATTTTTCTCAGAGCGCTCCACCTCCCAATGACTTTTTACTGTTTCAAAATGCTTTGCACGTTGTTCTTCTGTAAACGAGTAATTGACAAAACTTGGAATAGTTAAAAAATACATTTCGTCATCGGAGTGATTCCAACGATCACTTAAATCTTCGCCTTCAACATATCCTATAGTTGTAGCAGGGCGATTCGCATTTTCATCATAACCATATCTTTTAATCAACTTTAGAGCTGCTTTCTTATACTTTTCATCCTTTGTAAAATGATATGTGGTTTGTAAAAATGAAAGAATAAGCGTTGAATTTAATCTGCGATCACCAACATTTGTAGGAAAGCTATTCACGTATTTTGGGTTCCATTTACCCCAAGCCGTTGGTTCTCCGTTCCAATCAACCAAATACCAATTATTATCCATTATATGATCCATCTGAATTTTTATTTGATGAATTGCGCGATCTTTCCATTCTTCATCTGGAGCCAATTCTGCAAAAAGCGCATGAACATAGAAATGTCCACAAGTTTCATCACTACTAGTTGTAGATTTCCAACGCCATTTTTTATCATCTGCCAATTGCCAAATTCTACCATTTTCAGCAACATGTTTTTTATACCATTCTTCGGAAAATCCGTTAGCATGTAAACCTACTTCATAACCATCACGTTCAAATGATCTTGCAGGAAATCCACTCATCGGCGGAAGTGCTGTTAATCTTTCCATTGCTTCAAAAGCTTCATATGCATTTTGCTTTGCATCTTCATCTTTCGTTACCGCATAACGGTATAATTCACCTGCCAAATACATAGAAGTCCATAAGCCATCATTATCAGTATCCTTATAATAACCGGAAGTTAAATCTCCTGGTATTTTCAAACTTAAATTAGCCGTAAAACCGTACCTAATGTGCCTTAAACGTTGAATTTTTTGAAAATAAGCCGCTTTGTCGGCAAGTGTCATCGACACAAATTTAATTTGTGACATTCCGCTTTTAGTAGCTATTAATACACTATTTTCTGGTCCTTCAGCTATATCAATTACTTCATCGTCTACTAACCATCGCTTTGAAGCGTAATAATCATACTTACCATCTTCACGCAATTTAAAAGCTCCTTTTGTTGAACCAAACCAAAGTGAATTATTTATATTTTTAATTGTAGTAATTTCTGTCCAAGGAAGTTTTTCATTGATATCCCCAGGGGTAGCAGCAGTACCTGATAATGTAATAATCCCATTTTCAGTACCAACCATAACGTCATTTTTAAACACAGCAAGTGCCGTAAGACTGGAACCTGTATATATTTTATTCCATTTAGGGTTGGTAATTGAAACAGCATAAACAGCTCCCTTGCCTAAAATTAAAAATCGATTTTGATTTTCATCGTATACTATGGAGGTAAGGTTCAATCCGGTTTGCTGAGTTTCCCAAATTGTTTTCCCTTCTTTATCAATTAATTTTATTGTCTTCGATGAAGCAACCAAACTTGTAAAATCTGAACCAATTGCAAAATGTGAAGGTGATTGCATACCGTGCTCAACCTCAAAGGTACCTCCCCATGCATTGCTTAATACTGAATTCTCCGTTAAATAAACAAACTGCTTTTTATAAGTATCAAAAGCAACAATATTCATATCTGTTAAGGGTCTGTATTGTAAATCGGAGGATAATTCTTTTTCAAAGGCGTTTAACACTCCTTCATTAGAAAGCACTTTTATAGCCAAATTACGATCACTTCTAACTTGTAAAACAGTTACATTTTTATTGGCCTCGTTTAGTTCAAACTTTTCAGCAAAATCTTGAAGAAATGGCACATCAAGATATTCCTGAGCATTTAAATTTACTGATACTATTAAACACGTAACTACAATTAGTTTTTTCATAATAAATTAGAATTATTTCAATGGATAAAATTACCCATATACCTCCATGCTTGTTTCATCATTATTGATTAAAATACATTAAATATTGACCTGAAATAAAATATAAAAAAACTCCTAAACACTTTAATATCAACAATTTCATTATATAATTGCATGGTTTTCAATTAAATTAATGTATTTTTTACAACAATTAAAGCTAAAACAGCATTATTGACCATAAGTCAAAAAAATGCTGTTCGGGTTAATTTTCCATATAAATAAATCAATTATTATGTGGTGAAATATTACTAACATTAGTACATTTATTCTAAACACATATAGAATATTATTATAAGTATTATGAATTGGAACAAGCCACTTTTTTTAATAACATTATTCCTAATTCTCGCTTATGATGTAAATGATAAACCTAACGAGTTATCTCGAACTTTATCTCCAAAATTTGAAAGATTAGCATACAATAACCCAGACCTAACGGTAGACTTAGGGGTTGGTTTATGGGCATCTCCACTACCTATTGATTATGATAATGATGGAGACTTAGACTTATTAGTTTCATGTAACGATGTTCCTTTTAATGGCATCTTCTTTTTTGAAAATAAGAGTGGCGAGGCATTCCCTGTTTTTGAACCTCCTGTTAAGGTCAGTAAACCAATTAAACATATTCAAGTTTCATATGTTGATGGTAAACCTCGTTTTTTAAAACCAGGCCAAGAGCTTTTAGATTTTAAATCGTCTTTTAATGATAAAGGAGTTTCGCTGTTTCCAGGTAATACCTTTTCAAAACTTCATAACAACATTCGTTTTAATCAATGGAAATATGTCGATTATGAAAATGATGGTGATTTAGATATTATTGTTGGTATTCAAGATGGCGAAGATTATGGCTGGGACAATGCTTTTGATGAAAATGGTATATGGACAAATGGTCCGCTACATGGTTATGTTTATCTTATTGAATATGATAATGGCGCATATAAATTGAAAGATAAAATATTAGCAAGTGGAGCACCTATTGATGTTTACGGAGCACCTTCTCCAAATTTTGACGACTATGATAATGATGGAGATCTCGATATTATTTGCGGGGAATTTTTAGACAAATTTACCTATTTTGAGAATATAGGTACTCGAGAAAAACCAGAATATGCTAAAGGAAAATATCTTGAAAATGAAGCTGGTGTACTAACCATGGATTTAGAAATGATATTGCCAGTTTCATTAGATTGGGATAAAGATGGCGATATAGATTTAGTAGTAGGTGATGAAGATGGTCGCGTAGCATTTATAGAAAATACGGGAATAACCAAGAACGGGATGCCGATTTTTAACAGCCCTAAATACTTTAAACAGAAAGCAGAACACGTTAAATTTGGAGCACTTGTTACTCCATTTAGCACGGACTGGGATGATGATGGAGATGAAGACCTTATCTGTGGCAATTCTGCAGGATATCTTTCTTTTATTGAAAATTTAGATGGCGCTGATACTCCAAAATGGGATGCTCCTAAATATTTAAAGAACGATGGTGAAGTTATAAGAATTCAAGCAGGTGAAAGTGGTTCTATTCAAGGGCCATGTGAAGCTAAATGGGGATATACAACATTATCCGTTGAAGATTGGAACAATGATGGCTTAAAAGATATTCTAGTAAATTCCGTCTGGGGAAAAGTAATTTGGTATGAAAACATTGGAACAAAAGGAAATCCAAAACTAGCCAAAGAACAACCCATTAAAGTAAAATGGGATAATGACACCCCTAAGCCCGAATGGTATTGGTGGGATCCTGAGCCTAATACTTTAGCAACACAGTGGAGAACAACACCAAATGCTATTGATTGGAACAAAGATGGTTTAATGGATTTAGTTATGTTAGACCAAGAAGGCTATCTAAGTTTTTATGAACGCTTTAAAGATGGTGAAGATTTAATATTAAGACCTGGACAACGTATTTTTAAAACTACGAATGGCACTTATGACCGTAAGAACCAATTTATCAATAAATCTAATGGCCCATTACGGCTTAGTGAGCAAAAATATGGCAGTAGTGGAAGAAGAAAATTAGCCTTTGGTGATTGGGATTTAGATGGTGATACTGATATTTTAATAAACGGCATAAATGCTGCACTTTTAGAAAACACCAAACAAAATAAAAACCGAGTAGAATATAAATTCAAAGGTAACTTATCGAACATAAAATTAGCAGGACACACGACGAGTCCAACTTTAGTTAATTGGGATAATGAAGGAAAGCCAGACTTACTTTTAGGAGCTGAAGATGGCTATTTTTACTACTATAAAAATGACTAGATTCATGCCTCGAAAAAAATTGAACAATGAAACAACTTTTAGCTATTCTTATTATTCTATTTCTGAACTCATGCATTACGAATGAAGAACGAGACTCATATTTGATAGAAGGCACCTTAAAAAACATACCAGATGGTACAATAATAGATTTATCGTTGCACATTGGAAGAAACGGCCAGAGAATAAATTCTGATACAATTATTGATGGACGGTTTAAATTTAATGACACTTTAAAAATACGACCTTCGAAAATGTCTCTAAAATTTAGGGATGGAAAGAATTATTACGGAAGTTGCGATTTATGGGTTGATTATGAAGTGATAAAAGTAGACGGTTACAGCAAATATCCAACTTCATGGGTTGTTACTGGTAAAAACAAGGAACAAGTAGCACTTAATAGCATTAAGAATAAAATAAGAAAAATTGAAACTAAAAAGGATAGTATTCGCTTGCTAATAAAGAACAGCCTAAAAGGTGCAGATGCGACAGAACTTTTATGGGATGCTTTTGACTCGGTTGAGACAATAGCAAACGCAATTGAATTAAAGGCAATTGAAGAAAACCCGAATAGCTTAAGTGCCATTGAAATACTTTATAGGAATGCTAAATTTGACTCCACTATAACTAAAAATCAAATTAAAAAAATCTACGACAAATTAGATACCAGCTATCAAAAAACCATATTTGCAGAAGGATTATTGTCAATAATACAAGAAAAAAATATTCCTGAAATTGGTGATTCCATGACAAACATTGTAGCTTTTGACCCAGATGGCAAAAAGTACGACTTAAATGGATTTAAGGGGAAGTATATTTTATTAGATTTTTGGGCTTCAGCTTGCGCCCCTTGTGTACAGGCACTACCAGAAACTAGAAATTTATATGCCAATAATAATGAGCAACTCACAATAATTGGTGTAAATATGGATGATAATCTAGATTTATGGAAAAAGAGTTCACAAAGACATAACATAACATGGGAGAATATTTCTGATGGCAAAGGGAGTATTGCAGGTGCATCGGCTGAGTATGGCATAAAAGTATTTCCGACCTACTTCTTAATTGACCCAAATGGCACCATAATTGACAAATGGATTGGTTACGAACCTAATGAATTAACTGAAAAAATGAGTCAGCATATTAAAGAATTAAAAATCTAATATTAACAGCTATAAAGAAATATTTCTATACTAAAGACCTCATGCACTCTAAAATGCCGACACTTAGATTCAACTTTGTAGAAAATATATAGGAAGTCTAAAAAAAAGTTTATTTATTGATAATTATCTCTTGGTAGCGCCCCATCCAATAGGGTAAAAGCCAGAATACAGGTTCCTTTTCTTGACTTGGGTTTCCAACAATAGCTTCATATATATTATTATCCCAACGTACCGTACGGTATTCGCTTGGTGGTCGTAGTGCTACCTGTAGTTCCTCTAAAATGGGTTCCCTGACCACATTTAAATCTTCACGCTTGCCATTATCAATATGCCAATCGATTAAATCTAACGGTGCATTCTTTAAAAAAGCAATGGAGGCATCTAGTTCATGACTGCCGCCGGAAAGATAATTATAGGCAAAATTCACAAGAGGACTTTTTGTTTGCCTATTCTTTTCAAACCACTTATTTAAATGGCTTACATATTCTTTTTTAAGCTTAGGGTCATGCTCATATTTGATCAATGGAGGATACACATACAAAGCCATATAGATATCAAAATACGTTTCCCAAGCTGGGTTTGTATCATGCAACATTTTTGCATTTTCAAGATAGCCTTCCTCACTTATTAAATTAGAATATTCTTTTTGATATTTTTCTTCCTTCGTAATTTGATATGTGAATTTTAAAAAAGAAAGTAATTCTAAGGAGTTCAATGCTCGTTCTGGTGCCCAGTCTGGATTTTGATTTAGCATTTTAGGTGACCATACGCCCCATTTTGTATGTTTACCATCTACTCCTACCAAGTTAAAATCATTTGTAATCAAATGATCCATGATTTTACTAAAGTGATTTGCTACACGTACTTTTTCTTCCTTATCTGCAACTAGGGTATAATAACAGTAGTATCCAAAAAGATGCCCGCAAAGTTCATCACTACTTGTATCTCCTTTCCATTTCCATTTTCCATCCTTAGAAAAGTGCCAACGTTGTTCTACCGGTTTTTGCCTTGGGTCGTTTATGATTTCATCAGCCAATTGCTTATTTGAATAGGTACGATTCATATCATGTGAATTTTCCCATGAAACTGGAATAATCGTACGAGCAAAAAATCCATCAATTTCGGTTACTTCTCGCAAAAAATGTAAAAAATCAAATGCCTTTTTAGCTCTTTCTTTTGCTTCTGGGTTTTTTGTAGCGGCGTATCGAAATGATTCCATAGCCAAATACATTGCCGTATATTCGCCATCATTATCATCATCTTCTGGAATTATAGTTGTGGTATCCCCAGGAATGGTCAATTTGGACCTACCTACAATCCAAGGTTCTCGAACATGGCGCTTAATTAATTTCTTATAGAAATAATCTGCTTTGGATTTAAGTGTCATTTGTTTTTTCTTAATGCTACTTACTCCATTAGCTGTTGCTATCCAAGCATTACCATTAATATCAAAAGCAATATCCCGTACTTCATTGTTCATTAACCAACGTCTACTTAACCGTACTGAATATTCTTTTTCCTTTGGTTTAAATCTTGTAATTCCATAATTCGTACCAACCCACATCGTTCCATCTGGTGCATTTGCAACTACATTAACATTCGCATTAGGCAAACCGTCTTTTGGTAACTTTTCACTCAGTTTTTCTGTAGCATTGCGAATAGTAATACCCCCCAATCCACCTACCCATAATTTTCCTTCATTGTCATAATCAATACCTTTAACATAAGCGCTCACCAAATCTTCGTTCTTCTGATAAACACTTACTTTTTTTTCATTGCAATGATATAATCCAACATCAGTCCCTATCCACAAACCACCATTGTTATCAGACAAAGCCACACGTATACTTTTAGCAATAGTATAATCCTTTTTATGCCAAACCCCTTTTTCATAAAACCAAATACCATAAGGGCCTAAGGCGTACACACCTTCTTTAGCGCACACAATTTTAGCAATTGGCGATTTAGGTCCGTCCATTTTTTCCAATTTTCCAGATTGATAGGAGTAGACTGCATTCCAGGTAGCCATCCAAACAGCACCTGAAGAATCTAATGCGATATCATATGCAGGTCCCGAATCTTTATCCGAAAACAATGGTTTCCAATCTTGCGAAGTGGCAATCTTTTTATAAACACCATTTTTAGTAGCAGCCCAAATAGTTTGATCAAAATCAGGTAATACAGCCCTAATATCATTTGCATCAGAATTGTCAGCATCAACTAAAAAACCTTCATGATATTCTTGTTCAAAAGGTACATCAGCATAAAACAATTTGTCTTCAATCTCGGCTTCAACAATATTATTTTCAACTTGCTTACATGATAAAACGACTAATAGTAATAGTAAAATTGAATTTCTCATGTTTATTTAATAATTATACTTCCAAAAAGCTACTGTTCTAACTTTAAGTAATCAGGATAAGAAAGGAAAACCCGACCTACTGTTAAGAACTGAGAATGGTTATTTTACTATTATAAAAGATTTATAGAAGACTTTGAATATATATACAAAGTCTTCTATTGTCTTAATTTAGCTTATCACTTAGGGTCTGCAAAATCCTTTTTAAGTCTCATTGGAGTATCAGGCACTTTATTAATTAAAGTCTTTTTACCATTCTTTTTCACAATTTCAAAAGCATCGTAGAGGGTTCCGATAGGAGTATAAGCCCCGTAACTTATAGTATCTTCTGACACTGTTATAATTTGAAAAAGCTGTGTATACTCACCTCTTCGCACCATCCATTCTTGGTCTTGCGATTCATACATTTTTGGCCCACTAACAGAAACTGCATAAACTGTTCCTGCATCTTCTACCACAGTTAAACCCTTGCCTTCATTTTCAGGAAATCCTCTAGCATAGGTATGATCATGCCCTTGCAATACCAAATCCACTTCATATTTGTCTATCAACGGTTTTATGGCTTCTCTTAACTCCCAATTATCTCTACCTTCTTTTGTGGAGTAGACAGGATAATGCGTAGTTATTGTTATCCATTTTTTCGTGTTTGATTGTAAAACTGAATCGAGCCATTTTACTTGAGCAGTTCGCGCATCCATACTTTCATCAAAACCTTCACTATCTATAGATATCAATTTCATATCTTGATAATCAATTGCGAAACAAGTTTCTTTCAATGCTTCACTAGGTCCGTTTTCTGGTAAAGTAAAGCTAGGCCTCCATAAAGAAGTTAGTACTCCGTCTCTATATTCATGATTACCAGGTGTCATTACACTTGGCACTGTCGCATGAATAAAACTACCAGCATGAAACCATTCTCCCCATTCCAAATTCGCATCTCTATCATTAATTAAATCGCCTGCATGTAACATAAAATCTACCTGAGGAAATTGGCGATATGAGTTTCTAATTACTCGTGACCATAACGATTTCACATTATTTTGAGCATCACCAAAATAGATAAAACTAAAAGGTTCTTTACCTCCTATACGAGCAGTTGTTATTTGAAACCACTCGCTCCAATAGCCATTATCTTTTTCACCATTCCCAACGCGATATATATATGTAGTATTTGGCTTCAAATTTTTAATTAATGCGGAGTGATATGTAGCCTTTACAAGGGGTTCATTTCTATTCTGATTTTCAAATTTCTGAGAGATAGCTGTTACCTTTTTAACATCACGTAATAAAAATTCAGGACCATCAGTTGCTAACGCTACTTCTACAATTCCTTTTTTTACCTGCTGATCCGTTCGCCAATTCACTGCAAAAGTATGCGCAGGATTTTCGGTAAGGTTTGATATTATACGGTCTGGTGTATTGGATGGAAATATTAATTTATGCGCAGGTATCGAATCATGCGTTGTATAATGTGAATGGCTATGTTCTACTCCATTTTGATGTTTATGTTGTGCTTGGATATTTATGCTTAACATAAACATCATTGAAAAAACTGTAAGACTATTTGTTATCCTCATCATCAAATTATTTACTATTCAAATCTATTTTAGATCTTATCGAAAACCAATATTCACATATCAAGCTATCGTTAAAAGTACTTTCCTATTATTAAATTTTTACTCGATTTCCCACGGCATTACTTTCATGTAATTTCTCAATTACAATCATATTATTTATTGCATCAATTAAATTGACGGGTGCTTCCCTATTTTGAATAATAGCATTTGAAAAAGCATCCGCTTGTAATGTATATTGATCACATATATCGAATTGAATTTCCTTTGTTATTTCATCTTTCGTCAACCAAATTTTAGATTTAGTATCAATAGGAGGGTTAAATGGAAGCTCAAATTTGATACTTCCCTTTGTTCCGAATATTTGGGCTTGTTGTGTATAGTCCAATTGCGTGGCACAGAAAAAAGAAGAACTACCATTTTCGAATTCAAGAATTCCATTTGCCAAAATATCTACTTCATATTCTGGATGATATTCAATGGAAGCCAAAACGCTTTTAGGTTCTGCATTAAATAATAATCTTGAAATTGAAATAGAATAACAACCAATATCCATTAAGCTCCCTCCTCCAAAAGATTTATTATTGGTAATACTTTGGGCATCATCATCAAAAAAAGAAAATGAGGATTGTATTGTTTTTAAAACACCTATTTCTCCACTATCAACTAATTGCTTTACTTTAATCCATTGCGGATGAAACTTATACATAAAAGCCTCAGCAATTTTTAAGTTTGGGTGTTTTTTAGCTTCATCTAATAAGCTTATGGCAGAAGCGCTACCTAATGCTATAGGTTTTTCAACAAGCACATGCTTACCGGCTAGCAAAGCTTTTTTAGCCCATTCTACATGCAAATGATTTGGTAATGGAATATAAACTGCTTCAATTTCTGAATCATTTAATAGTTCTTGGTAATCATCGTAAAACTTTGAGATTCCAAATTCAACTGCAGTTTCTTCCGCTTTTTTTTTATTCCTAGAAGCAATTGCTAAAACATTACAGTATTTACTATTTAGCATAGCTGGAATTACTTGTTCTCTAGCAATTGTAGCAGTACTTAATATACCCCATTGAATTTTACTATTCATCGAACGAAAACTTTTTTAGGTTCTATTTTTTTGTTTGTTTATAAAAACAAATACAAAAGCAAGAGATAATAACCCCGCAGTTGCTACAGCACCCACAATAATAGGATCCAATGTACACTCTAACCAAGCTAATTCAGGTGATAATTCTCTTAAGAAAGTACCCCAAATAATTATTAAAATGCTAAAAATAACCGACACAATACCCTGTGTTTTAGAGATTTTCACATTGAAAAGTGCCAATAAGAATAGCCCTAAAATTCCACCCCCAAAAATGCCTGAAATTTGCCACCAAATATCAAGAGCGCTTTCAGCATTTATTAATAATAAAGCGAATGCAATTCCTAGTACACCCCAAATTATCGTGATTAACCGTAAAAATCCAATGCTGCTTTTTTCGGAAGCATCTGGTTTAAAATATTTTTTAAAATAATCCAAATAGAGTACCGTAGCAGATGAGTTTAATGCAGAATCTACCGTGCTCATTGAAGCTGCAAGTATAGCTGCAATTATTAATCCTTTAAGACCCGTTGGAAGTTCGGTTGCAATAAAAAATGGAAATACCTCATCACCTTTAACTATTGCGGGGTCCAATACGTGCGCCGAACCAGAATAAAAAGCGAACATTGCAGTGCCGATATAAAGGAAGATTGCCGTTAGCGGTAAATATATAAGCATGGCAATCCACACCGATTTTTTAGCCTTCTTTTCGGTAGCTACCGCGCTATACTTTTGTGTATAATTTTGATCAGCCATTAGGTTTCTAATATTTTCAGTTACCCCATAAATAATCATCACCCAAATGGTTCTACTGCTTAATGAAAAGGAAGAGTCTCCCAAGCTAAATTTGTTTTCATCAAAAGCTTTTTGGATTAAAAATTCTGGATCGGCAAATACTTCTGTCGTTAGGATATAAGCGCTAAAAAGAAGTCCGCCAATCATAATTATCGACTGCATAACATCTGTCCAAATTACAGCTTCCATACCTCCCATTAAAGTATAGGCAATGGTCATTACACCTATTATTAATATTAAAGTACTAATATCAACGGAAACAAAAGAAGTAAGTAAGAGTGAAGAAAGATAAAGTATAACAGCAGTTCTACCAATCATAAAAAGCACAAACGATAGAGATGCATAAACCCTACCCCAATCGCCTATTTTATCTTCTAAATATTTATATACCGATATTATTTTATGTTTTCTGTAGTGTGGAATTACGTACTTGGTTACAAACCATGCAACAGGTAAAGCTGTTAGCGCAAAAATTAATGGATGCCAATTTTGATCAAATGCTTTACCAGGAACTGCGATATATGAAATACTACTGGTATAGGCGCTCATAACCGCTATTCCTGCTGCCCATGCAGGAATACCACGGCCAGCCACCATAAACTCCTCTGAAGTTTTGGTTTTCCTTAAAAAATAAATTCCCATTCCGATCATTAACAAACCGTAAATAATCAAAATGGCAATATCTAGTACTTCTAACTGATAGTTCATCTATTATTAAGATTCTGCCATAAATTCTTTTTCAAAATTTTCTATATGACATTTTACTTTTTCTCTTTCTGGTTGTTCAAACCTATGTAATGGCATAGCCATGTGATCTTCACAAATTCCTTTTATAGACAATGCACATTTAATACCTTTTGTCACTCGTGACGCGGTAGTGCCAACACTATAGATAGTTTCATCTATTTGTGTTACTTGTCTATGTAACGCAGCTATTTTAAAGTCGTCTTTAGCTACTGAAGCATTATACAGTTCTACAAACAATTTTGGAAATACATTTGCACCACCGGCAACTGCTCCATCACCACCGTGTTTAATAGTAGCAGGCAAATAACCCTCAGAACCAGCTATTACTAAAAATTCTGGTGAATCTTTAAAAGCGTCAATTAAATTATATAAATAATCAAGGTCACCAGAGCTGTCTTTTACACCTAAAGCACCCATTTCCTTACCTTTTTTTATTGTATTTAAAGAAAGGTTCATTTTCGTACAACTGGGCATATTATATAGCAAAAACGGCAATTCCAATTTCGGTATCAAGGTATTCAAATATTCGTCCATTTCAGCATCGGAAATTGGAAAATAATACGGAGGTGCAATCACCACAGCATCAGCACCTGAGGCTTTGGAATGTGCTGCTATTTCCACAGAGCCTTCAAAAGAGGTATCCGTAATCCCCACTAAAACAGGCACTCTTTTATTGATGTACTCGCAAGATTTTGTAATTAAATCCTTGCGAACTTCATTGCTTAAACTAGGACCTTCTCCGTTGGTTCCTAGAATAAAAATACCGTGAACTCCACCAGATATTAAATGTTCAATTAAATTCTTTAAACCTTTGTAGTCTAATTTGTAATCCTCCGTAAGAGGAGTAATCATTGGAGGGATAATTCCTCTCAAATTTAAAGTCATATCGCTTACTTAATTCAAGCAAAGTAAATTTAATTAGCTCCAATACGCCACTATTATTTTACATAAATCTTATGTTATTTTAACCTAAAATATCAAAAAAAATTACTATTATTGATAATAAGAGTTAAAATACTTAGATATGGAATTTGTTTGTGAAAAAATATTTGTGCCCAATAATCATTCTTTTATATCACGTAAACTACCCCTTTCATCTAACGCAAGAATTCACTCACATAAAAATTTTGAGTTAAATTATATTACCTCTGGTGTGGGAAGAAGGATTGTTGGTGATAATATATCAGGATTTGAAAAAGGAGACCTCGTACTTTTAGGTCCAAACTTACCTCACTGCTGGGAACTGCTTGATAGTGAAGGAAATGAGGAGCCAACTTGTATTGTAACTCACTTTTCTGAAAATATTATTGATTCTGATTTCTTTCAAATGCCAGAACTCGAGAAAGTAGTAGACCTTCTTAAGCTATCGAATAGAGGTATTCGATTTAAATTAGATGATGATTCTGAAATAAAACATATTCTAGAAAGCATGGCAAATAGTAATGGCCTTGAATATTATATTGGCTTGCTTAAAATTTTCAATAATTTGATAAAAGTAGAAGACAGAGATAGGTTGTCTAACCCTATCGATCGTTCATCTGTGTTCTCTAAGAATATCGACAAAGTAAATAAAGTGTACGAATATGTATTCCAAAATATTCAAGAAGGTATAAAACTAGAAGAAGCCTCAGCTGTGCTAAATATGGCTCCAAGTTCTTTTTGTCGCTTCTTTAAAAAGAAAACAGGACATACTTTCATGGAATATGTAAAAAATGTACGCGTAGGAATTGCGGCAAAATTATTGGCAGAAACTGACAAACAGATTACACAGATATGTTTTGAAAGTGGCTATAATAATTTAGCAAATTTCAATCACTATTTTAAAGCCAATATGGGGAAGACGCCTTCGGACTATCGTAAACATTTTAGATAATAAATGATTTATGCTATTTGGCTAAAATAGAATTGCTACCCAAACTCAAAACGGTTATGACTACCGTGCAATTCAGCATTATAACTTACTGCAATTATAGATAGTATTGCCAGAACCGTAAGTATCGCCAATAAATAAATAAGCCATTTTTTAGTAATTAATTGAACTGTTGTTTTTTGCACATCTTTTATTTCATGTTTTTTAGCTAAAAAATAGATTAGGATAATATTCAAAATGTACAGGTGATGATTTAATCCTAATTTGCCTGCAAAAAGACCAGTCACAACATAACTCATTAATGCATAACTACCTAAATAGGTAAAGAAGAATAAGGCTACATCATTTTTCTTATAATTATTATCATTCAATTTCCAAAATAGTACAAGAGCAACTATAAGCAAAACAATAGCGGCAAAAGCGGTACTTGAAAATGCAACTTGTTCTACGCTTTGGATCTCACCTAAACGTCTTAATATATGTTCATAGGCCAAAGATTCTCTATAAACGATAAGTGGAATAAAAACGAGTAGCACAAACAAAGCAACCCTATTTACCCAATTCTTTGGTTTCGCATCTTCATCAACCGGCCATTTTGATGAAAACACACCATATGCCATTCCAGTACCCCCAAAAAAACCAATGCTGTATTCCATGACATTCCACATATTAAATGGAATTTCAAATACATTACCAGTTACATGCAAAAAATTTCCAAAACCAAAACCAAAACCACCTCCAAGTGCCGAAAATATGGCTACCCTAATTGCAGAGTTTCGATTTGTTCGAGCCATATGTAAAAGCATAGCTAAACCAGCTCCAAAAATAAATGCCCAAGCTTCAGATCGTGGAGGAGTCATTTTAAAACCAATTTGCTCAATCAAAAAGAAATAAGTCAGTAACCCTCCAGCAACCATTTCCGATACCAAGGCACCCCATGAAACTTTATTGCTTTTTGTTGAATCAATCACTAGCCCCACTAATCCTCCACCGAGCACACCAAATAAAGCACCAATTACAAAAAGCATACTAAAGCCATAAAAGACATTAATAAAATTGTCAGCTCTACCATAGCCAACTACTACCCCATAACTTATCATACCTCCTGCTCCCCATCCAATGGCAGATACAAGTGCAAGTATTGGCATTTTAGCATACCAATCCTTTCTATTCGAAACTAAAACTAATGCCAATGCTCCAATAGCTCCAGCCCATGCAGCACCCTGCTCATGTCCAAACTGACCTCTTATAGCCCATGCAGTTGCCAAAGCCATACCGACGATTATTAAACTTATGCCTTGCTTTTTAATATTCATTTGTACTCGTTTTAGTATTTAATAGTATAATTTCCTTTGCTGTATTTGAGATTGGATACAACACTTATTTTATTAAGGATGTGATCATAATTCCATTGCTTCTGATTCAATTCTTGCTGGTCGAGAATTATTTTTTGAGGAACGGTTTCAGAATAAATTTTTAAAATATGACCCACCTTATTTCCCGAGATATTAATTTTTAATTCTTTACGATTTTTTTGATATGAAATTATCGTTTGCTCTCTCGTAAGCGTATCATAATATATAAATGAATTACTAGTATTGGGATAAATTAAAACAGTTAAAAAACCATCGGAAGCACGATTTCCAAATCCGGTATAATCGCGTTTTACGGCTAAAGGAATAATGGCTCCTTCTTTTACGAAAACCGGAAATTCATCTATTGGGAATTCTTTTGTAAAAGTACTTCCCCCATCCATTAATTCTTTATCATCAAAAAAATACCTCCATTGACCTTCAGGTAAGGAAACCACTCTATTTTTAGTGTCTTTGTAAATAGGGGCAATTAGAAAATCATCACCGAACATATAATGATATTTTCCTTTTTTCAAAGGAGATTGCAATCGCCTTCCTCCATCATGAGCAGTAACTACATAATGGTACATATAGGGAACCAATTCTGTATGTAACCAGGAGAACTTTCGAATAATTTCTAATTCTTCTTGACTTCTTTTCCATAATCTTCGTTCTCCATGTCCGCCATTCAAAAATAATCCACAAAACGTTGAAAATTGAGCCCAACGAATATACAATCGAGGCGGAATTGTTTTTCCAGAAAAACCAGCAACATCAGATCCAACAATATTATACCCAAGTTCAGCGCTTTCGAGAATATTCTCAATAGCAGATTCAAAACCTTGAATCCCGTCAAGGGCAATATCTACTTTGTCATTCTCCTCAGCTAACATTTCATCTGTAACCCATTTGTGTTCTTGATCACCTACCCAATTTACTGGCGAAGCATCAATTGGTGCAAAACCCTCGGGGTGATAACCTCTATCAATAGACCTAGATAAAGTTATAAATTCTGGGTTCTGTGTTAATCCATGTTCATATTCATCTCGGTAATAGTGATTCATATAAGTTCGTGCTGACATTAGTCCATCTGCAGTATTTTTATAGAAGAATGGAATTCCTAAAACATCGCTCCAAAAAAGAGTAGCAGTTCCATCAAGTTTCCAACCATCAATACCTAAATCAAAAATATTTTGTTGCATACTCCTCCACCAACGCATCGCCTCCGGATTACTATAATCTATAAACCCTCCTTTACCTTTCCACCATGTATTTGCACTTTTAGATTTTGCCAAATATCCCTTTTTCATAGCGTCTTGATACCAAACTGAATCATGTTTAATTCTGGTATCCTTGCTATAACTATCTACCATTGAGGTCATCCAAAGAACCACACGATAACCTTCATTTTCTAAATTTTTAAACCATTTATCAGGTTTTTTATATAGCAATGTGTCAACCTCAAAATCGTTATAACGAAGCGACCACGGACTGTCTAATACAATGGTTCGAACAGGAATATCATGAGCCTTATACCCTGCTAATAATTCATCTACAATTTCAGAATTATTGACATCATCTTCCCATAACCAACATTCTAATGCCCATGCCGGTGTTAAAGGTGGATTTCCATGTCTTTGTGAATTAAACGGCATTCCCCAAATAGGAAGAAACCAATAAAAATATGATACTATAAATAATACACCTATGGACCAGACTAAAACCTTTAAAACCTTCTTTTTCATAAGATTTACAAGGTGTTTTTTAGTCTGAAAAATCGAAAATATGCTACTATCCCAGAATAGAACAGAAGTATAAGTCCCATTGGCCCAAGCAGTAAACTATATTCTTTATACACTTTACTATACCCTATTACAGCTTCTCCTTTAAGAAAATAATTAATGGCTAAAACAATCATAAATATGGAACTTATACCTGCCAATATAAATAGTCCACTACATTTGATGTTCGAAACTTTTTTTATTCTAGTTATTAAATATTGAAATATTAACAACCAAGCAATCCAAGACACTACTTGCCATATATTTAAAGTTCTAAAATAATTTACTGCAGTTGCAAAAGGTCTAAAAGCCAAATTAGTTTTAGTATAAAAAGGGCGGTCTTTATATACTAAAATTTTAATGTTTTCTTGAGTCCCACTTTTTAAAATGGACAAAATTGTTTGTTCTTTTGTGCCAACATCTAAATTACTCCAATTCTCAATTTCAAATGCATTGTATAAAGAACAAGCCCTACCATAACCATGAAAATCCAGACCTCCAATCATGGTTAATTTATGTTCTTCACAAAAGTTTCTAATTGTTTCAAAAATTTCTCTATCGTAATATAGGTCAGTCGCTGTATTTTCAATTTCAAAGCCATCAACGCCTAGCCGTTGATACACCTCTATATCTTTTCCTTTCCCGTCAAACCAATGATTAATAATAACAGCTCCACCATATTTATGCACCGAGTCTATTACCGCTTTATCAGTCATCCCTTTGGTTTCAAATGTACCACTCAGTCCAAGTAAACTCATATGGTTACTACCTGAAAACTCTTCTCCAACCATTACCAAAGGAGCATCTAACTTTTTAATTTTTTTCTGATTCTTAACAAGCTCTAAAGTTTTCTTATGGTTTGCATGGTCTGTAATAAAAAAGGCATCAAATCCATTTCTTTTATGCCACTGCATCATTTTCTCTTGTGAAATTAGTCCATCGTGACTGTACTCGGTATGAGCATGTGTTGTCACTAAAACAGAATTTTTGGAGTTGTTTACAATTGTATTATTTGGCAGAGGGATAAAGAGGATTAAAACAAAAATTGCAAAGCAAATACCCAAAACAATAGGCACGTTTACAATTTTATAAATTATAAACTTTTTGCGATTAACGCTATTTCCAAAAAATTTAATCATGCAATAAACCAGGTATGCAATAAGTAGCCACATTAAGGCATAAGGCAATTCTTCTAATACGTATAATGATCTATTTAAGAATAATATCAGCCCTAAAAAAGGCTCAAAAAAAACACGCCAAAATGCTATTTTTACATCAAAATCGGCTTCAGGTAGTAATGTTAAAGCATTTTCAAAATGTATCGGAAAATGAAAAATAGTAGCCAATAAAACGATGGATAAAATCACGATTACAACGCCTAGCCTTTGCATTCTAATTTTATCCATCGTTATATATAATTTCGATTTACTTTATTAGACTCCCTTCTATTTTAAATAAATTCCTCTTTACAATGTTACTTTGTTCATGAGAAAGTTTCTGCAATGGTACAGCCATATAATCGTTACAAACACCCATTATTGCCAATGAACCTTTAATTGCTTTGATACTGCTAGTTGGCGTATTATTTATATGATATATATTTTCATCAATAGCATATACTTTTTTTCTAAGTTCATTTATAGCGAGTTCATCTTTATTTACACATGCTTGGTATAGTTCAACAAAGGTTTTTGGACTAAAATTTGCACCTCCTGCAACCGCTCCATGGGCTCCTTTAGCCATTGCCTCAGAAATAAAAAGTTCATTTCCTACAATAATTGAAAATTCAGGATCATCTTTAAACGCTTCAATAATTTCATATAAGGATTCCATATCTCCTGAACTATCCTTCACTCCAATAGCACCCAACTCTCTAGCTTTCTTAACAATATTTACCTTTAAGTGCAGTTTTGTACAACTTGGAATATTATACAAAAGAAAAGGCAAGGGTAATTGTGGCGTTAAAATTGATAAATATTCAATCATCTCCTCTTCCGAAATTGGAAAATAATATGGTGGTGCTACAACCAAAACATCTACTCCAGCCTCCTTTGAATAACTTGCAATATCCAAAGTACCCTCTAAAGAAGTATCGGTTATTCCAACTAATACTGGCACTCTACCATTAATAATTTCGCAAGCCTCAGAAATTAATTGTTTTCTTATTCTATAGCTTAAACTGGGTCCTTCCCCATTAGTTCCTAACAAAAATATACCATGAACACCACCTTCAATCAAATGTTCAATTATACTTTTTAAACCAATACTGTCTAGTTCTCTATTTTCCAATAGAGGCGTAATCATCGGAGGAATAATTCCTTTTAATGGCAATTTCATAATTAACTATTAGTGTTTAAACAAATTAAGTATACAACTAAAACTTATGCCACAACAATGTTGAAGTAATCCTATAGAATTTTACCCATTCTAGTAATAATTCAAATATTTAAATCTTAAAACACAGATAAAAACAATAAAAGGTTGCAAATAAAAAGGAGGTTTTACATATGTGAAACCTCCTTAAATTGAACTGGTTTTTATCAAGTTCGTTTGGTTATTATTTTAAGCTACAAATTTAATAGGGCTTATTGGTGCCTTGTAAAAGCCACATTTTAGACCAAGCACTGTTGTTAGTTGCATCATCACCTTTAAATGCTGTGGTTTCCAATCTTCCTATTGCGGCATCTGCATTAGTTGCGTTATTATCTATTTCGTCTATATGATAGTAAAAGCGTAAAGGTAGCGCAGGTCTTTTTGCAGCGGCTCCCGCTTGTAAATCAGGAATTCCTGTTCTTCTATAATCGAACCAGGCTTCTGCCGCAGACGACCAGTTTGCAATCCATTTTTGCTTTAGTATATCGTCTGGTTCGGTGTAAGCCGCAGGACCAGCAATGTAGTCGTTATATGCGTCACCAACTCCCCAAGCATTAAAGGATTGTTTTATTGCTTCATTATAATAGCCTGATACTGCACCATTCGCCCAACCTTTAGTTGCAGCTTCCGCTTTAATAAAATTGACTTCAGCTGCAGAAATTAAACGGGCTTGTAATAAATCACCACTAGCTTCTTTATAAATATCATTTAATTGAGAAACATGTAAATTAAGTGCTCCTTGATTTAGATTTTCACTTAAATTATAAGCAATACCGAATGTCATACCGGTGGGCAAGCCTACATACTCTTTATCATAATCAACAGGAAAGCCTACAATATCCTCATATGCATCAACTATATCTTGTGAAACATGTCGTTCTCCATCTTCTACATAATCAGTTCCATCAGGAGCCCCAGCATCCAAAACAAGAGGGATGTCAATTTGATTTGCCCATACGCCTAATCGAGGGTCATTCAATGCTTGCAATTCGTCAACTAAAGTTGCCCCCATTTTTATTCTAAAATAAGACCCCTGCGAATCTGAATCAAACTTTGTGTTTGTAGGCCAAGAATCGACACTTGTATTTCCAACATAAGCCATGTTCGCATCATCTGCTGCATCTATAATTAATGGATATAATTGTGGGTTTTGTAAAATCTTTTTTATCCCTTGCTCTGCCCAAGCTGGCTCCTTAACCGATAAGCGCATATAATATCGTAAAGCCAATGAATTGGCAAATTTTCTCCATTTAGCAACATCCCCTCCAAATAAAATATCCTGATCAGCTTGTATACTAAAATATGACCCTTGATCTTTAGATAGCAATGAATTCGCAGTTTCTAAATCCATCAAAATACCTTCATAAATTGACCTTTGATCATCAAATACTGCATCAAAAAATTCTGCTCCTTCATTACCTCTTAGAGCTTCAGAATAAGGTGCATCACCCCATAAATCTGTTATTAAACCAAATAGGAAAGACTTCATAACTAGTCCTGCACCTTGATGAAATTCTAGTTCATCAGCCTCTGCCTTTTCTATCATGTTTTTATTATTCGTCAATAAAGTATAGTAACCATTCCAACTATGAGAATCGTTACTCCAATCATAGGCATTATGTCCACTAGACCAACCATCCTTTTGTGTGTGTTGCATTACCCCAGCAATGTCTCCAAAGCCCAAGCTAACTACAGCTTTACCCGCACCATTAATTACGGTTGGCAGGAGTAGATTGGGATCCACATTTTCTGAACCAATTTGATTAGGGTTTTCGTTCAAATCTTCTAGTCCGTGACAAGAGACTAAAAGAATAAGACCTAAAACCAATAGGGCTATTTTATTGTTATTAGCATTGTTCATAGCGATGTCAGTTTAAATTTTATTAAAATGTGATTCCGATTTTAATTCCTATTGGAACTAACCATGGATCTACATTATATCTTTCTATACCTTGTTTAAATTGTGTACCTCTGTTCCCTGAACTTGTTTCGGCTTGAAAAGCACGTTCTGGATCTATTCCAAATTCAGAGTCTTTAGTCCATAACATTATATTTCTACTATAAAGAGAAACACTCAAATTATCTATGGCGGTTCTTTCTATAAATTTTGAAGGCAAATCATAAGACAATGACACCTCTCTAAGTTTCACATAATCTGCATCAAACATATGCGGTGTACCAAAGTCCCATGGGTTGGCAACTGAAAATGGAATAAAAGCGGTGCCTGCTTCTCCTAAATTTTCAGATTCTAATATAAAATTACCATTCTCATCATGCGTTCCTACAACCCCCGCGTTAAAAATACCATCATAAACAACACTTCCCCCTAAATCTTGAGCAAAACCTCCATTGCTTGGTGGACCACCAATAGACAAGAAGTTTTCACCATAAATTAGTAAATCTGCGTTATCCAAAACCCATTGTTTCAATTCTGGTCCGGGTTCAGAAATACCAGGGTTTATAAGATTATTTAATATTTGTTGTCCATATCCATCCTCAACCATGTATCTGCTGGTTTGCGACATGTACTGTCCACCTGAACGCCAATCAAATGTCAAGTTTAAAGAAAGGTTTTTGTATGATAAGGTTGTTTGTAAACCCATTACAAAATCAGGATTATAATTACCAACTTTTACACGTTCGTCTTGCGCGAGCCACTCAGCATCTTCACCTGAACCCAATAATGGATAATTGTAATATGGTGAATTTACATCAGTAACTCTTTTTATTAACGGCGAGTAAATATTGCCTACTAAACCATCTTCACCAGTTGCTGCATTTGCCACATAACCTCTTGAAACACTTTTGTTTTCACTCCAAAATTCTATATAATCGACACCATCAGATAATTCTAATATGGTCGATTCATTGGTCGTATAATTTAAATTTACATCCCAATTAAAATTCTCCGTACGAACTGGTGTAAAACCTAATGAAAGCTCTAGACCTTTACTTTCCAAAACACCTGCATTAATACTAACACTATTATAACCCGATGACCCAGGAATAGGAATATTAGGTACAATTTGATTTCTATTTTCTACAGTGTAATATGTACCTTCAAAACGAAGTCGGTTCGAGAACATATTTAAATCAATACCAATTTCTTGAGAAGTTGCTTCTTCTGGTTCTAGATTAGGTGTATTTAAACCACTTTGACCACTATATAAAACTGCATTTTCCCATTGACCATTGTTATTAAAATAAGAGCTTAATTGATATGGGCTAGTATCGTTACCTACTCTTGCCCAACCTGCTCTTACTTTTAGTAAATCTACTTTGGGAATACTCACTAATTCACTCACCAATAAGCTTAATGAAGCAGATGGATAGAAATAAGAACGGTTATCAACAGGTAAAGTACTCGACCAATCATTACGAGCAGTTACATCTAAGTATAACATATCCTTAAATCCGAAGTTAGCTAAACCATAAACACTATTAATTCCTCTCTCAGTTGTATAACTAGAATAATTCAAAGTAGCTGGAGCAATATTATCTACTGTAAAGAGGTTCGGTACAATTAGCCCTGCACCTGTAGCTGCAGAATTTATTAAACCATTATTCTTTTGGTACATTAAATTCCCGCCCGCGGATATCGTCATATCAAAATCACCTAAATCCTTATTATAACTAGCTAACAAATCAATATTAGTTTCCAATCCATCCGTTTTTGCTATACCATACGTACCGTTATTAGTTTCACGGTTATAGCCCGGCGCCATTTTAGTTTCTTGAGTTTGATTAAAACTATTTAGATTATAACTAGTTCTAATATTAAATGATGGAGAAACCTTCCAGTCCAAAGCAAAATTTCCATAGACTCTAAATCTCGAAAAACTATTGTTTACCTCATTAGCTAAAAACCATGGATTTGAGTAATCACTTGAAAAGTTATAAATATCGGTACCTGGTAATTTGTAATCTTTTACATCCAAAATATTAATATTTGCAGGAACGCTATAAGCAGCCTGCAATGGATTAGTTCCTCTATTGGACGCTGGTCTATTATCAGCATAACCATGTACCACATTTACATTAGTACTAGCTTCTAATTTATCACTGAACTTGGATGATGCTGAAAGTGAAAAACTATTACGTTTAAAATCAGAGTTTGGAATAATTCCAGTATTATCCAATGCAGTCACACCCATGCGATAATTAAGTGCTTCTGTGCTATTTGTAATTGTTATGCTATTTGTAGTGGTTATTCCTGTTTGAACAAATTCTTTAACATTATCAGGATATGACACCAGTTCTGTAGGAATTGGCACTCCATTTGCATCTAATGGAGAATTCCATTGTACAGCATAGTATCCTTTATCTAATTCTGGTCCACCATTACCTCCAGCAGGTATTACGTCCGGTAGAATATAACTGCCACCTTGTGATTCAGGCGAGAAAGAAAAATATCCATTTGCGAATTGAGATTGTGTATCTAAGTATCTGTAAGGAACATCAAAAACAGTATTTGAAGTGAAATTCACCTTCATTTTTTCCTTATCCTTTGCTTTTTTAGTAGTAATTAAAACTACGCCATTACCGGCACGAGAACCATACAAAGCAGCCGCACTTGGCCCTTTTAGAATACTGACATTTTCAATACTTTGTGGATCTAAATCGGATATTGCATTCCCATAATCCACTGGATTTCGATCACCAAAACCTCCAATATTATTTAAAGTATTCGCAATTGGAACACCATCAACAACAAATAAAGGTTGGTTATCCGAGCTTAATGAAATAGCTCCTCTAATTACCATACTCACTGATGATCCAGCTCCACCGGTATTATTTAAAGTAACCCCAGCTACTTTACCAGAAAGTGAATTCAAAACATTCTCCTGCGCCACTCTTGTTAATTCTTCAGCTGCCACATTTTCAACTGAATATCCTAATGATTTTTCTTCTCTTTTAATCCCAAGGGCTGTAACCACAACCTCATCTAATGCTTGGGCATCTTCATTCATTACTACATTAATAGTTGTTCTACCCGCCACTTCAATGTCTTGTGCTTCGAAACCTAAATAAGAAAATACTAGGGTACTATTTGCATCAGGAATATCTATTGTGTAATTACCATCAAAATCAGCAGAAGTACCACTTGTAGTTCCTTTAATTAATACTGTAACTCCCGGTAAGGGCATACCATCTGCCGCGGAAGAAACTGTCCCAGTAACGGTTTGCGCACTTATATAGGAACTAAATAAAAGAAATAGTACAAAAGATAAACATGCCGAATATCGAGCGACTTTATTTTGGAAGTGATTATGCGTATCCATATTTAATTTCGTGTATTTGTTATCATTTTTGATTGATTTGGTAGTTTAAAGGCTATTTGACAACTTCAAAAGTCAAAATAACAGCATTGGTATTTACACCGATAAAATCTTGTGATGCAGCTAAAAACAGAACTAACCTCATCGTATTATCCGTTAATTCTTGGATAATAACTTTCTGTTCAAAATCTTTAAGACCAATAAAGGCCTCGCCAGAAAAATCAAGCGTACTAACTCCATTATAGGTTAGCATTCCACCAGGGCCATAAACAGATGAAACGGTCATGTTTTCACTTTCTGCGTAAGTAAACGTGGCAGCTTCAGGAGTAAACACTCCAGTACAAAGTCCGAAATCAGCACCCCCATCATTTACTATTCCTGCTCCTCCTGTAGTAACAAATTGATAAAGCAAACCGCTAAATACTGCCCCATCAGCTTTTACATCTTGCTCATAATTACCATCGAAGAAAAAAGTAAATTCATCTTCATAAACTTCTCCCATTCCCAAGCCAGCACCAAAGATCCCAGCAGGAAGAGGTGCTGGTGCTCCATCAAATGCAGAAAGTTCTGCATCAGCGTTAGCAAAATAATCTCCCTCTGAATGAGCACTTGATAGTTTCCAGGTTTTACCTGATTCTGCTGTTGCTCCTCCTGTCAGCAATACATATGGAGTTATATCAATAGCAAGTTCAACTTCTTTTACTAAAGTTGCTCCTGTTTCGTCTGCAGCAGTTAAAACTGCCGTGTAGTAACCCCCTTCTGTGTATGTATGAATAGGATTTTTCTGATTACTAGTACTTCCATCACCAAAATCCCAACTCCAACTAGAAGCGTTATTTGTAATACCCTGAAAAGCCACCGCTTTACCATTAACACTATGAAAAATGTCTGCTGTAAAAGGTATGATTCCGGTATTGGTATCGTCGTCAGAACTACAGGAAGATAGTATGAAAAAGAAGCATACTAACAATCCTAAAAGTACTTTTGTATTTGATGTGTTCATAACAGGTTCTATTTTAAAGCGGTGTAAAACTGAAACTATTTTTAGACTTCGGTTTTAACTTTTAGTTATGTAATTATTAAATCTAAAATTTGACTTGAATCAAAAATATTGTGAAATTTCTCATAATATTTCAGCTATTTTGTTAATTATGCGTGAAATTTTAACCTTCACTATAAATAATTCCATTTAATTTTACCATATAAACAATATTCTAATACTTGTTTTAAGCAAAATGAAATCGAATTTTATCTCCAAAAAGAAGTTTTATTTGCCGTTTCTATTGAATAGCCTCTTTTTAATATTGAATATTCCGCTGCATTCCCAAGAACTTTTTGTTGGTTCCGCTAAAAGAATTTTAACACCCAATCCTTTAATTGCTGTTTCGGGAGGTGTAAGTGCTCCAAAACCAGTCAAGACTAAAAAAGGAGAACTCTCGGTTAGAGCTATGGTTTTTGAAAAAGGCAATGAAAAAATAGCAATAGTTAATATTGATAATTTAGGTTGGCCAGCAGCGCTAGGCAATAAATCTAGAAAGCTTGTCAAAGACATTCCTTTTAATAATATATTAATTGGAGCTACACATACACATAGCGCACCAGACGCCTATGCTTTTCCAGATGCAAATGGAAATCACGCAGCAGACTTAGAGTATCTTGAATGGTGTACCATACAAGTTGCTGATGCAATAAATGAAGCTTATACTAATAGAGAACCTGCTAAACTTAAAATTGCAGTTGCGAAAGCAGAAGGAAAAATTGCTTATAACTACTACGCCTCAGAATTGTACGATCCAAGATGCGGTGTAATTCAAGCTGTAGGAATTAAAGGTAAACACAAAAACAAAACAATCGTCACTCTAGTAAATTATGCGATACATCCTGAAGTAATTGGAAGCAGCAGGGGAATTTTAAGTCCTGATTTGGTTGGGCCTTTATATGATCGTATTGAAGAAAAAACCGGCAGTATGGCCATTTTTATGAATGGTGCCCAAGGAGGCATGGTTACAGCAGATAATAGACTTGATGATGGTAACGAAGCCAATGATTGGGAGGAATGTAAGCGAATAGGGTATTTATTAGCCGACGAGGCCATACGCATAATTGCTAGTGCGCCCATTCAAGAAAACCCAGATATTTTCTGTTCAAATAAAAAGGTTAGTTTTCCTGTAGATTCTGCAATGATGCGTTTTATTCTAGAAAACTCACCCTTAAGTATTGCAACTTCTGATGAAGGAACAATTACCACCACACTAAATTTATTAAATATAGGTTCAGCACAAATCTTAACCATTCCTGGCGAAGCACTACCGAATATTGGTTACTATTTAAAACGAAAAATGCCAACTAAAAGTCCGTTTCTATTTGGATTAACTAACGATGCACTTGGTTATATTTTAACCAAAGAAGACTTTAATAGTTTTGAAAAATACAACTACGTAAGTCGTACAAGTTTGGGAGAAATGACTGGTGAAATTTTAATTACAACACTTTTAGAAATGATTAAAAACAATCCAAAACCACATAAATTAAATTAATATAAAATGAAAATAGCACTTAAAATTGTTCTGGCCTTGGCTATAGTATTTTTGACATCTTGTCGAGATAATATTAAAAAAGAAATAGAAGAAACAACAGCTGAAGTTGAAGTTACTCCAGAAAATGCATTAGAAAGTTATTTAAAAACTGCTGATGATTCTTACCAATGGGAACTCAAAGACTCCTTTGAAATTGGTGATGTAACGGCACATAATTTGCTATTAACCTCACAAACTTGGAGAGAACATGTTTGGAAACATCAATTAACAATATTAGTCCCAAAAGAAATAAAATATGATGGAGCCTTATTATTTATTACAGGAGGACATTTAAAAGATGGATTGCCAAAATGGACACCTGAAGATGACCTTGATGAAACAGGACCTATGTCTTTAGTTGCAGAGAAAAACAAGGCTGTTGTTGCAATTATTCGACAAGTACCAATGCAACCACTTTACGAAGGAGACCTTGTAGAGGACCAACTAATTTCTTATACTTTACACAATTACAAACAAGATAAAGATTTGACTTGGCCTTTGCTTTTCCCAATGGTAAAAAGCGCTGTGCGTGGTATGGATGCCATACAAGAATTTTCCAATAAAAATTTAAATAAAGACATTACTCGTTTTACTGTTGCAGGAGCATCAAAAAGAGGATGGACAACTTGGCTTACAGGTGCGAGTGACTCAAGAGTAGAGGCGATTGGCCCAATGGTAATTGATGTTTTGAATATGCCTGTTAGTCTGGATTATCATCTTACAGCATGGAATGAGTACAGTGTTCAAATTAACGATTATATAAAACTTGAAATTCCACAAACGGTAAAAACCAAAGACGGTAATGCATTAACTCAAATGATAGATCCTTATTCATATAGAGATAAGCTTACTATGCCTAAACTTATTTTCATCGGCACCAATGACGAGTATTGGCCTGTAGATGCGGTTAAAAATTACATTGAAGATATCCCTGGCGAAAACTACATTCATTATACGCCAAATGCTGGTCATAATTTAGATGGTGGTGAAAGCGCAATAAATTCATTAAGTAGTTTTTGGGGTCATGCATTGGCTAAAAAACCATATGAACAACTTAACTATTCTATTAATTCTGACGCAGAGTCGGCTACCCTATCAGTAACCTCTAATTCAGAAGATTTCAAAAATGCTTATTTATGGTCGGCAGATTCTGAGGATCGCGATTTTAGAGATGAAGAATGGACATCGATTAAAATTACGCCAGCGGAAGGAACAGAAACAATGCAAAAAATATCTTTTCCAAAGAAAGGATACAAAGCATTTTATATCGATTTAGAATATACTGATGACAATGGCGGTTCGTACACAAAAAGTACAAGAATGTATCTAGCCGATGATGATGAAATACTCTAAGCTTTTTCGAAATGGGTTCTTAATAATTGCAGCAATTTTAATTGTTGCATATGCTCTTTTCAAATCTGTAAATAATACGAGTAAAACTGTACCAATTAGCACCTATTACAATTATGATAAAGCTGTTCCCTTAAAAGATTCAGTTCAAACTATTATTGATACTGCTAATTATAAGTTGTTGTCGGTAACCTATCAAAGCATTCATAACAAAAAGGTAACTGGACTTTTAAGTGTCCCTAAAATTGATAAAAGTAAAATTCCTGTAATACTACTAATTCATGGACTTGGTGACCATAAAGAAGTAGATTATGTTGCATATGGGAATGATTTCTTTTTAAAAAATGGCTACGCTGTTCTTAGAATTGATGTAAGTGAACATGGAGATCGAAAGGCAGAATTTTACGATTTCGATTTTACCGGAGATTATAAATATTGGTCACGTAATATAATAAGACAAACAGTTTTTGATTTACGTCGTGCAATTGATTTTTTAGAAACTAGAAAAGAATTAGATAAAGATAGAATTGGCTATTACGGAATTAGTTTAGGAGGAATTATTGGCACTATTTTTTGTGGTGTTGAGAATCGAATTAAAGTACCCGTTATTGCTTTAGCAGGAGGGCAATTAAATTTACTTTTTGAAGAAAAGGCGATTTCAAAAGAAGCTAAAGATTTTGTTGGAACAATTGAACCATTAAATTTTGTGAAACAAATTTCACCACGTCCATTATTAATGTTAAATGCAAAGAATGACGAAATAGTACCCCCAACAATGACCAAATTACTTTATCATGAAGCGGGTGAACCAAAAGATATAATTTGGTATGATGCAAAGCATAGAGATGCTCCAATAGATGTAATTTATAATGACGGATTAAATTGGTTTAAAAAACACCTTTAAATAATAATTATGAAAAAAACTGCTGTTAGTAGGGCTGCAATAATAATATGTTGCTCGTTAATTTTAGGAAGTTGTGGCGAAAAGAAAAAAGAAGGTATCGCCACTAAAACACAGGAGAACACCATAATCTCAGAAAACACCACTTGGGCAGAAAAACTTGGTTGGCCAGCTGGTAAAAAGGTTATTATGCTTCATGCCGATGATATTGGAATGTGCCCAGAAGCCAATGATGCTGCTGAAAAAATGTTAAATGAAGGTGCTATTCAATCGGCTGCTGTAATGATTCCTTGTCCAAATGCTGAAGAATTTATTGTCTGGGCTAAAAACAATCCAAAAATGGATGTTGGATTACACCTAACGCTAACGAGTGAATGGAAAACGTACCGCTGGGGTACTATAACCCCAGAAGAAGAAGTACCTGGTTTAATAGATGAGGAAAGAAAAATGTGGCACGAAGTACCTCAAGTTGTTCAACATGCATCAGCTGAAGAAGTAGAAAAAGAAATTCGCTCACAAATAGAGCAATCCATCGAATGGGGTTATAAACCTGATCACATAGACACACATATGGGTACTTTATTTGGCCATCCTAGTTATGTAAAAGTATATATGAAAGTTGCTGAGGAATATGGAATTCCTGCAAATATTATTGATATTTCAAACCCAAAAGTTCTAGCGGAATTTAGAAGCAAAGGATATCCCATGGACGAAAGTGTGGTTAAAATGTCGGAAGCCTATTCGATGCCTAAACTAGATTATTTTACGAGTGCGCCAAATGCAAAAACATATGAAGAAAAAGTGGCCAGTTTCAAAACGTTAATTGAAGGATTAGATTCCGGACTCACCGAAATTATTTTTCATCCTTCTGTACTTACTGAAAACTTGAAAAGTATTACTGGTTCTTGGCAACAACGCTCTTGGGAATCACAAATGTTTTCTGATCCAGATTTAATTAAATTTTTTGAAGAAGAAGGAATCATCTTTACAAATTGGAAAGAAATCATGGAACGATTTAATAAAATAAAATGATAAAATTTAATGCATAACAAATAAGATAGCATTAACAGGCTATTGTTTTATTGGGTTTCTTTGTAAGTAACCTCTAAATTTATAACTCTCAACTGATGGATTCTACTGTAGGAATCATTCTGGCCATATCGCTCATTATAATCATGTTTGGAATGGGGTTGTCTTTGACATTAACCGATTTTAAACAAGTTTTTAAATTTCCAAAAGCCATTATTATTGGGCTGTGTTGCCAAATAATTATTTTGCCTTTAATTGGTTATTCCATAGCAACTGCTTTACAATTATCACCAACAACAGCAATCGGTGTGATGTTATTATCTGCATGTCCTGGAGGTCCTACTTCCAATATGTTGACATTTTTAGCTAAAGGAGATTTAGCCTTATCCGTATCACTTACGGCAGTAGCTAGTATACTCACCATATTCACCATCCCGTTAATTGTACAGTTCGCAGTTGAGGAATTTTCCAGTGCAAGTCAAGCTATAAGTGTTGACGCCCCCACAATGTTAAAACAATTACTAGTAATTGTTTTAATACCAGTAAGTATTGGTATGTGGGTTAAACACAAATTCGGAACTTTCGCCTCCAGAATGGAAAAACCCGTTAAAATTATTTCAGCAATCATATTTATATTGGTAATTGTTGGCATTACATTGAGCCTAAGAGATGTTATAGTATCATATTTAAAAGAAGCCGGTCTACCAGCAATTTTATTAAATATTTGCACGATGACCATTGGCTTTTTACTAGCGGTACTATTCAAATTAAACAGAAAACAAGCCATTAGTATTTCTATAGAAACAGGAATACAAAATGGAACCTTAGCTATAACTTTGGCTACTATAGCTTTAAACAATGCTGAATTTTCTATAGTACCAGCTATTTATGGTCTATTGATGTACATTTCAGCGACTATTATTATTTTAACTAGAAAGTCTTTGGGCGTCACTAATTAAATTCTAGAAGACAAATTAAATCCTAATTTTCAACCTAATTCAATATCAAATGAGAGTAGCTTTTTTAATTGCCTTTACAGTATTATTTCTGTCGTGTAAAGAAAAGACAGTTGAATTACCTCCGTTAATTTCAACAGACCACCCTGCTGTTTTAACTCAAGAATTTATTTACGAAATTGCAGATGCTATAACCCCAGAATGTCATGCATCTACAGTTGAAGTGAGTAACGGAACGGTTGTAGCTTCATGGTTTGGAGGTACAGAAGAAAAAAATAAAGATGTTGGTATTTGGGTTTCTCGAAATACCAATGGTTCATGGTCTACACCAATAGAAGTAGTTAATGGCGTACAAGATGAAAACACCCGGCACCCTTGTTGGAATCCGGTATTATTTAAACCAAAAGGGGAGCCATTGTATTTATATTACAAAGTTGGTCCCAGTCCACAAGAATGGTGGGGTTTGTACATGACGTCTAATGATGACGGCAAAACTTGGTCAGAACCAATTAAACTTCCTGATGGAATTTTAGGTCCAATAAAAAATCAGCCGATACAATTGGCTGATGGTACCATACTATCACCTTCAAGTAACGAAACAAAATCTGGCGAATGGACAATCCATGTTGAAAAGAGCATTGATACTGCAAAAACTTGGACCAAAACCAAACCACTTAACAACCCTGACACCTTTGGAGCTATACAGCCTGTGGTTTTAAATCATGGCAATGGCAATCTTCAATTGATTAGCAGAACTAAGAATGAAGTGGTTTCCCAGAATTGGTCGGAAGATGGTGGAGTAACTTGGGGGGAAATGACAGCTACTTCATTACCAAATCCAAATTCTGGAGTAGACGGAGTTACTTTAAAAGATGGGCGTCATATACTTATTTATAATCCAACTGGTAAAAACTGGGGAGACCGCGTTCCTTTAAGTTTAGGTGTTTCTAAAGATGGAATAAATTGGGATCGTGCAATCGACCTAGAACCTTTACGTGAAACTACAGATAAAGAAGGTGAAGAATATTCGTATCCTACAGTAATTCAAGCAGAAGATGGCAAAGTACATCTCGTATATACTTGGAACCGTAAAACGGTTAAATATTTGGTAATAGATCCTACTAAAATATAAGCAAATAGTTGAGGCATGAAAACAAAAAAGTGGCAGCGAAGATTGTTGCGTGTATTAGGAATATGCGCTTTTATTCTACTGTTACTTTTCTATGTCTTAACCGACCCCATTACTACTGACCCATATTTCGAGTCCAATTACTATAAGAATACCGTTGCTAAAATGGACACTGCTTTTCTTAAAAAAGTAGACGTTAATGGAAAGCTCCTCGCTGGTTTTGCACGCATGAACATAAGCCCTAAGATAGTAGCTGATTCTCCGGATACTGCCAAAGGTGAATTTAGTGCTATAAAAATGGCTGGTTATGGTGATGGGCAATTTGCTACAGGCGTTCACGACTCATTATTTGCTAAAGCGATTGTTTTAGAAGTTAATGGTAAGGAATTGGTTTTTTTAAGTGCCGATATGGTAGTTATTCCAGAACTAGTGGTCCAAAAAGTAGCTGAAAATTTAGAAGGAATAATTTCAAGAGAACATATTTTATTTGGTGCTACTCATACCCATGCTAGTATTGGAAACTGTATACCAAAATTTGTTGGTGAAAGTTTTGGTGGCGAGTACCAGCCTGAAGTCGTAGCCTGGTTAGGAAAGAAATTTACACAGTTGATTTTAAATGCCAAAAAAGATAAAAAAGAGTCAAAATTTTCATCGGGATTTATTCACGTTCCTAATTTAATTCGGAATAGGATTATTGGGGAAACAGGACGCCTTAATGACAAATTGAACCTTGTCTCTTTTTCTCAAAACGAAGGTAGAAAAGCTGTTATAGGGATATTTGGAGCACATGCTACTACAATAGCCACATGGAATGACAAACTTAGTGGTGATTATCCTGGTTATTTTCAGCGTAGTCTAGAAACTAAGGGCGTAGATTTAGCACTTTTTTTCGCTGGTACCGTAGGCAGTCATTCCAATAAAGGAAAAGGAGAAAAATATGAAAAGACCAAATATATCGGTGAAACATTAGCAGATTCAGCGGCAGTTGTTATCAATAAAATGGAATATGATTCGGTTGTTAAAATGACTGCGATTACCACAGAAATCGAAATTCCAGAATTACAAGCTTTCTATATCTCCGACAGAAGACGCGTTGCACCATGGGTTGCTGAAAAACTTATGGCAGACATGCAAACTATTTATTTACAAGGTGTAAGATTAAATGATTTAGTATGGCTTGCTATGCCTTACGAACTTAGTGGCGAATACGGAATAGATTTAAAAAATGCTTTAGAAGTGGCTGGTTACAATTCTAGTTTAACAAGTTTTAATGGCCAATACCTTGGCTACATTGTACCTCAAAAATATTATTATTTCGAAACTTATGAAGCCCAATTAATGGGTTGGTACGGCCCCAGCATGGGAGACTATTTAATGGAATTGAATTTTAAATTGGCCAATGAATTGACCGATAAAAGATTATAATTAATGAAAACAATAAAACGAATTTTAAAAGGTGCGGTATTATTTATACTACTCGTAATCATTGTTGTGGGTAGTATCTTCATATATAATTGGCGTGATCGCCACCCCGATTATGCAATAGATTTAAAGATTGAAAACAAAAATGAAAATAGTATAAAGGCTGGTTTTGCAAAAAAAACCATTACTCCAACTATTGTTGATACTTGGAATGATGCCAACGGAAACAACAAGTATAGTGAAGATGAAGGTGACACCTATAACGACAACAATAATAATGGAAAGTTTGATGCCTATTGGATTGCCGGTATGAGCAATGCTAAACCTGCACAAGGTGTACATGATGATGTTTGGTCTCGTGTAATGGTTTTAGATGATGGCAAGAGTAGAATTGCAATGATTAGTATGGATGCTATTGGCTTTTTACATGGCGATGTTATTGACATTAGAAATAGAATTCCAGAAGAATTAGGAATTGATTACACATTGCTTTCTTCAACTCATACACATGAGAGTAATGATTTAGTTGGCATATGGGGAGAAAATATGTTCAATTCCGGGGTGAACGATGAAATGATGGAATATGTAAAAGAACAAACAGTTGCTGCCGTTGTTGAAGCAGCTAAAAATCTTCGTCCTGCAAAATTAGTTTTTGCTGAAGATCTTTCTGGCAAAGATTCAACACTAATTAAAGACACTCGAAAACCAATTGTAAAAGCAACTGGCATACATGTGATGCAAGTTTTGGATGCGGAGAATGAAGAGACTCTTGGGTCTCTCATCAACTGGTCGAATCATCCAGAAACATTGTGGAGTCAAAATTTATTAATTAGTTCCGATTTTCCACATTATGTTCGAGAGGCTGTTGAAAAAGGAGTTTATAATGGGACTGAAAAAATGGAAGAAGGTTTAGGCGGAGTTGCGATTTATTTCACTGGGGTTATTGGTGGTTTAATGGCACCGCACCCTTCAATTTCTATTGCAAATCCCTTTACCGGAATTGAATATGCCGAACCAACTTATGAAAAAACAAAAGCGCTAGGTGATCAAATAGCATTAATGTCATTGGCTGCTCTTAAAAAAGAAGGTGACACTATAAGCACTTCCAATATTTCGGTCCGCGCAAAAACGGTATTTGCAGATTTAGACAATACTACTTTTAAAATTGCTAGTGGAATTGGGCTAATAAAAATGGGAATGCCAGCATACTTTAACAAAAGAACCGAAGTAGGTGCCATTAGAATTGGCCCAGCGCTATTTTTAAGTATTCCAGGAGAAATTTATCCTGAGATTGTTTTTGGCGGCGTAGAAGCCCCCAAAGGCCGAGATTTTGAAATACAACCTTTAGAGATTCCACCAATACAAAAGCTCATAAAAGACAAGTACAAATTCTATTTGGGGCTTTCCAATGACGAGATTGGCTACATTATTCCTAAAAGTGAATGGGATGTAGAAAAACCTTATCTATACCATGATCATGGCGACACTTATGGCGAAGGAAATTCCTTAGGCCCAGAAACGGGACCATTTATATATAATTCGTTAATTGAGGTGATAGAAGATTTAAATTAACCTGTTGAGCATTTTGGTGAAATAATTTAAGCGAAGTGTCTTTTTATCCTTACAACACAATGGGTTATTAAAATTGAAAAAGCCCCCTTTTGTTTCAAGAAAGAGGGCCTAAAAAAATAAGCTAATCGTTTAATTTGTTTGTCTAAGTTGGTTTTAATTTTAGTTGAAAAACAATTGTGTGAAATATAATACTCCGTTTGCATCAGCAGTAACACTA